>CAMYJU010000013.1 GCA_947258795.1 uncultured Gammaproteobacteria bacterium
TCAGGCGTTTGACAATGTTGTCGACTGCCAGTTGCTGCGATGGTGGCAGGTCTTCAGAATCCGATACAGCTGTAATCGGATCGAGCAGAGGCGTCAGACGGTCATCCAGATAGTTCAGGCCTTTGACATAATTGACAATCCGCTCATCTGCACCCAATGATGCAATGGTCAGGGGTTTCGTTCCGGGCTGATTGATTTCCAGTAACCGCCAGTAACGCAAAGGACCATGAGGTGAAAGCGCATTCCAGTCTGGGTGATCAAATAATGCGAAGGCCAGTGCGAATGTAGGATAGGATTTATTAAGGTCATCATGCGCCTGCGCACAAAGCGTTGCAATCTGCGTGTCCAGCTCCATTGCAACGCAAAGTGTCAATATGTGCTGCTCAAACCACGACAGACCCAGTCGCTTGGCCAGTATCAGCAAGGCCGGTGGTGGATCACTGCGCTCTGCCTCCTTGATCTCTTCAAATGCCTGATCAAGATCAATCTCGTCATTTCGTTGAGGTGGTGACGGCAACAGGTCGGGCTTGTCTTGTGTCTTGCCACGTCTGAACCAGCTGCCTGTCGGCCCGTCCGCCAGTTTTTTCTGCGACAATTCGCCGGCCGGTTGTGACGGAACAAGCTGGAGCAACTTCAGCCTTAACCACCTCAACATTGCTGCGAGATGTTTTTCATTGTTTTTCTGCCAGGCTAGCTGATCGTTCATGTAATCGTCACCTTCTGGTTATCAGCAAACCCGGGTGTATCACCTGTGAAGTCGACCGGGATACTGTCTACACCATCCACTCTCAGACGTAATACATATGGCTCTGTTCTGGCTATTGCATTCTGTACAGTAAAGGCCAGTGTCGATCTGGCCGTCGGATCAACAGGTGTCGAGATCGAATCCGGTTCAATAGATCTGTCACTAAATATGAGGGTTACTTGCTGCCCTTCCCTTATTTGCGGCAGGCATTCAAGCGTCAATGCCACATCACCAGCTGGAACACTTGGTGGCGCAATGGATTCCAACGTTGGTGACAAAGGCATCGAAACCGTATTACTTGACCAGACTGGCAAATCGGGTTTCTGCACCTGCAAAGACAAGGTATAAAAACCGGCCGGCAATTTTGAACCTAGTTCTGCATCATCAGGCAGAGACGGCAACTGCACAAGCAACTCACCTTCGCTCTGCCCCTTCTCAGGCTGGACATCAATCGGGATATCCAGCATGGGATGTTGAAATTGAACTACGGTATAATCCGTTGATAAATTCTCACCAAGAATGGTAACGGTATCGCCCAGTTCTGCCCCTGGCTTTTGATCCGGGAATCGCAAACCTGACAGGACGGGAGACGGACCTGCTACGACTTCTGCCCCCTGG
The DNA here is from genome assembly GCA_947258795.1 of uncultured Gammaproteobacteria bacterium. GTDB lineage: Bacteria > Pseudomonadota > Gammaproteobacteria > DRJJ01 > DRJJ01 > DRJJ01. The sequence goes on from CAMYJU010000013.1 coordinate 1,364, forward strand.
TCATCTTCACCACGCTTGAGCACCGGTAACGGCGCCCTGCCATCACGATCGCTTTCTATTAATACGACAGATACTTCATATCCTGTTGATAGCCTGTATTCGGCAGATTGAAAACTGGTCCAGAGTTTTGACATATCATCCAGTGTCAAGGTATCCGGTGTGATACGAAGACGTTCGATCTGATTATGCAAATCTGAATCCGGTACTATCCCTTCTATATCTAATGGACCCAGTAGCGGGTGATCATGAAACAGGCTCATGGCCTGACCCATCAGTTGCTGACCGGAAATGTCATCATCGTTCGCACCATACGCGGTAATCAGATACTTTAATATCAATGGTATTGGTGGATAGGCATGCTCACCGCTCCGGGTTTCACCGGGCATGGGTTCGTTTCTGAACGCCGGATTGTAATAGACGCCATAAAGGAAAATATTGATTTGTTCAACATTTCCGATATTACGTGCCACACTGGGCGGCTGCGTCGTAACGGAGGCACCTGACACAATATTCGACAGCATATTCTGTAGTGTTGCAGTCACCGTTGCGAGTGCGGCAGGTGTACTCATGAGCGACCACCCCGGTCACGTCGCTTCAGGTAGTCATTGAGACTCATCACGCCGGTTGGCCTTTTCCTGTCAGGCGATTGTCTTTTCTTGTCAGCATTAACTGCCCTGACTTCTATCCTGCCTATGGTGACGTTGACGACAGGCTCAGCAGATGATTCCTGATCCTGTTGAATCTTTCCGAGCCTGGATCTGACCTCATCTAGCCAGAAAGGCGTCTGCTGATGGTTATATTCAGGCCCGGACCTGTGTTCAGTAACATTCGTATCGAAAGGGCCGGTTTCCTGTATTGCATCAGGTGACCGTTTATTGATATCGCTGCGCAGGGTTACATCTGGACTCTTTACAGGGCTTCGTCCTGAACTCCTGTCAGTATCTATATCAACGGCCGCCTGCTTGTTTGATATCCTGAAATCACGATCAAGACGTTGTAATAGCTGACCAATCCTCTGATCGAGTCCATATTCCAACGCAGATGGGTTTGCATCAGGTGCAGACCGGCCTGATTCATCCATGGCAGGATTTTCAGCCGCAGTAGGCTCGCCTTTCCGGGTCTGCACAACATCCAGGTTATCGACTTTTGCCCTCCCGGCATCCAACTGCAGGGATTCATCTATATCTTGTATAGATGATATTCCAGGCCTGGACTCCCGGGTTATCTGTTTACCCATCGATGAATCCAAATGATCAGGCTGATTAAGGGAGTCGTTTTTTGATTCTGGTTTGACTACAGGCGTATACCGATCTGCTTGCGGGCCCGACTGCATGTGATGACTATTCTCTATCGAACCCGGCTTATTGTCTGTATCCGTATAGGCATCGCTTGCAGTACTGGCCGGTATGCGCGTTTCATACTCAAAATCCGAAACCCCCATTGTTCTGGCCCCATCATGATCGACAACAGACTGGTTGGCTTCAAATCGGCCGGAGCTACGGGGTTTGATAATATCCATGACACCAAGATGCCTGTCTATCAGACTGGAGAAGTAATCACTCATCGACTCACCATACTGAGATAAAGCTGCCTGCGTATCGGGTTCAGACTGAGGATTTCCTGCTCTGTCCAGCCGTAAGCACCAGCCAGGGTATGAATAGCCAGCAAGGTCCGTTCTGCCCAGCTATTGATTTCGCTCCAGAGAAAACTGGCGATATCAAACAAAGAATCCCATTGGGTTGAACATTCAGGACAGGTTAGCTTGATACGGATATCAGCCAATGGGTCCAGCTTTTCTATTTGACGCCCCAGATTATCTAACGCCCGTTTTGGCAACCGCCTTTTGTCAAATTCAGCCCCGTCACGTTCGACTGAGATTACGCAGCGTTTAAGCAATTCAGATGACTTGTCTTTTCTCTGATCAGTATCCAGTACCACTGCAATATCCGCACTATTTGGCAGACGGAATCGTATCTGATACTTCCCAGAGATTATACTTAAGCTATCTTTCGTGATCGGGTCAGTTGGAACATGAATACACAGGTCTGATATCTCACTATCCCACTCTACCTGCTCTGCACATTTTGGACATGTTGCTGTATTCACCAGTCGCGAGCCGAACATCCATTCCCTTAATTGCAACAGGCGCTCATCACGCTCACCAATGTGAAGTTCAGCTATATCATCAGGGGACAATTCGGGACAGGCCGCTGTTAGCAATATCAATACTCTCTGTAATAACGGCATGTCTAGTCCGCGCTCCCAGACATCAAGCAACTCTGCCGCACCTAAGGGTTTCATCCGGTTACCCTTCAGGTTCAGTAAACTCTGGTTCAGTCGGCTCTGCTACTTCATAATCACGTTCCCAGCCTTCGTTTTCGAGTTTCAGGGTCTGGATTGCGACGGCATTGGCACTGGCATCCAGTTCAGGCAAAGCCTGATATTCCGATACCCAGCAACGGAATACCTTGTACGCTATCGCCAGCTGACCTGCCTCGTTATACATCTCGATAATCACATCCTTGCGAAAATCCTTGAGCGAGACTTCTGAGCCCAGACCAGAACCAAAATTCCAGACCTTGTTCGCCCATTTCTCGAATTCCGTGTCGTGTGTAACGCCACGTTCCAGTGTAATGGCTTCATATTTACTCTGGCCCGGCGACTTGCGTACCGTACTGGGGTCACCTCCCTCACGGTGCTCTACCATTTCGGTCGTTCGTTTCAGCGCCCCTACCTTGCTAACACCTGCGACATACTTGCCGTCCCATTTAACACGGAACTTGAAGTTTTTGTAGGGATCGAATCGTTGTGGATTAACACTAAACTGAGCCATAACTTACTCCTTGTTACACTTCAAGTTCGCCAGCAATCTGCTGGATTTTGAGGATGACAAATTCAGCCGGTTTCAGAGGCGCGAAGCCTACTACGATATTGACGATGCCACGGTCTATATCGTTTTGAGTAGTCGTTTCCTTGTCACATTTGACGAAATAGGCCTCACGTGGTGTCGTACCCTGGAATGCGCCTTGTCGGAACAGGTTGTTCATAAATGCGCCGACATTGAGTCTGATCTGTGACCACAGTGGTTCATCATTGGGTTCAAACACGACCCAATGCGTACCCCTGAACAGACTCTCTTCGATAAACAGGGCCAGACGTCGTACCGGGATGTATTTGTATTCATCGGCCAGCATATCCGCGCCACGCAAGGTACGTGACCCCCATACAATCCTGCCAATAATCGGAAAACTGCGCAGACAATTCACACCCAGGGGGTTCAGCTCACCGTTCTCATTGTCTGTCAATTTGACTGAAAGCTCAGGTACGCCTCTCAATGTCGCATCAATACCGGCCGGGGCCTTCCACACACCACGCTGGGTATCGGTGCGGGCCATGATGCCGGCAACCGCACCACTCGGAACGAAGGTTTCCATGCGGTTACCACGCAATGAATTAGGTTGTTTAAGCCGTGGAAAAAAGATTGCTGCATTTTTACTGACCGCACCGACACCGGTTGCAATCCCTGATTTTGCCTTGTCTTTATCGGTCCAACTGCTATGAGAATCAACCAATAGCATCGCACGACGATTGATACAATAAGTATTTGCCATCGCAATTAAGGACTTATCAACGTCTTTTGGATTACCGAATTCATCAACACCCAGATACGGCGGAAGGCACAATAGGTTAAACAGATCGACCTGTTCAAGTGCATACAGCCCCTTCTTCTGGTCTTTAAATAAAGAACCAGTAAAGTCATTCTGAACCAGATTCGTACCATCGGACGCTTTCATCGCTTCTTTTGCTGCTGTCAAAGCAGCTTCTTCCGTTGAGTGGTCTGCATCTGGGTCTGCTTCCTTGGCATCATTCAACGCCTTTTCCGCTTTGGTTACAGCATCCTTATCAGCACTTGGCGTAGGCAGGCTGCCTGGGTCTGGATAGGTTCCCTCCCAGCGTACCAGTTTGGACTCCTCTGCCAGAATCTTATCCACTCTGCGCAGGCTATCCTTAAAGGATAAATTCAGATACTTTTCTGTATCCCCTCCTGGGCTAGTATCCCGGACGGTCAGATTAAACAGATCCGCTTTTGTCAGTCCAAGGCTGGTTGCTACTTCCTCGGAAACGTCTAGATCAACCTCAGCACGCAGGTTGGCGCCCCATGATCCCTCGTAGGCTGCTTCCAGCTCTACGCCATCAGCATCTAAGGCGGATTTCTTCGATGGTGCGCCCTCACTGGTATCCTCGTGATATAACCTGACAATCACAGCCTGGGAACCACCATTGGTATAGAAGTCCCTGACTGCATAACTCATCGTACTATTCAGGTCCAAACCACCAAAATTCCGTTCATAATCAGCGTAACTGTTTATGATCTTCGCTTCATTAACTGGTCCACGTTTGGCGCGCCCGATAAAAGCAGTAATTGATGTCGCCACACCGGTGATAGTACGCACACCACTCGGCACCTCTTCTACATAAACGCCTGGATAAGTAGGTGTAACTGGCATTGTCATTCCCTCCTGTCGATGGAATTCAGCAAAATATTGATATAACAATCACATGATTGTTATAAAACAACGCAGTGGTATGCGTCTAAGTAATACGAATTGTGATAAGTAACGGATAAACTCAGATATCAGAGTGTTTGCAACAATGACGAAAGATTCTAGGCAATGGCCTGATTGACAGCTTAATATTAATAGTATCACCCTCACACGGGACCCCGAACGGACTAATACATCTGTCTTGGACAGGAACCAATTATGTTTAGGTTTGGGATTGGGATATTGTATCTGCCGCATACGAAAAGAATGGCCAACTTTCGTTGTCCTAGGTCTATCCATATCAATGCCTGTCCATGGTCCTTCCATTTGCAGTCAAACACCTATTCTGAACAATATTGTGTTGATGCTCTTGTTCTAATACTAAGACAGTCTATCCATAAATCAAGTTACTCAATACCCGATATTATAAAGTGTATATTACTCACGCCGAGTTGAACTTTCTGGGTACTAATACCCAAGAGGTTTGCTAATAATTACTTAACAAAACGTATACCATATGGCGATATCAGTTCTATCAGTATGCAGATTGAGTATGTGTTACCACAATCGTGTATGACAATTCAGGTATCTCATAATATATCAATAAAACCTTAGACCACCTTATTACAAATCAAAGCGATACGGCTTTTATTGACAGCTGAACATTAACGTAATCATGTACCTGATGCCTGAGGAAGTTACTGGCATGGGCCTGGCACTGAGCAAGGAACTGGTATCACAGTTGGATGGAGAAATTGGCGCGCAGAACAATATCGATCTGGGCTCAACCCTCTGGTTCAGATTACCGATTAAAAATAAACATTTACAAACAGTGAAACAGGCCCTCCTGGCAATCTATAAATCCGTGTTGTCATACAACCGTAACCTCCCCTTAACAAAACAGTAACCTGTAACTGAAATAATCCCCGGCGTTTCTTACAACATGTGTGAGCCACTCACAACATGTGAACAACAATCTTCAATTGGGGAAATAATTTAATGAATACAAATATTAAGATACTAGTTCTGGCAGGCGCAGCCCTGGTGCCTGTCAGCGCGAGTGCGCTAGAGGTGATCGGTAAAAAACTGGAGATCTACGGTAAAATCCACGTCTCCGTAGATAGTTCTGACCAGGATGATCCAAATGTATCCAATGATGGTATGAGCGTATCCAGTAACTCATCCCGTGTTGGCCTGAAAGGCAAACTGCCTACCGACAACCTGGATATCCTGTGGCAGTTCGAACAGGAAGTCCGCTTTGATGACTCCTCTTCAGGCAACTTTGCTAACCGTAACTCATACATAGGCCTGGGTACTGGCAGCCATCGTTTCCTGGCCGGCATCCATGACACCCCGTTCAAGTCGGTTGGTTCCAAATGGGGAATCTTCGGTGACAGCGTTGGTGAACGTCGTGCCATCCTTGGCGCCAGCTTTAACAAGGGCAACCAGCTGAACGAACGCGTCAAGAACATGATCATGTACCAGTACAAGGACAAGAGCCTGAAATTCCAGGCCCAATACGCGGTTGATGGCGAAGGTAGTGGCGGCAGCGTCGATGATAACGACTCTGATATGTACGGCCTGGGTCTGTGGTACAAGATCGCTGGACTGTCCCTGTCAGCCGGTTATGAAAACTGGGAAGGTCACGGCACAATCGAGGATGGTTCTGCCTATCGTCTGGCCGCTGTCTACAAGATGGGTGATCACCGTATTGGCGCGATCTATGAAGACATCGACACTGACGGCACTTCAGCCAATGCCCTCGCCTTCAAGCGCAGCGCCTATGGCGTGAACTGGAAATGGAAATTCGCGAAGAAGACCGACCTGCGTGTTCAGTATCTGGTTGCCGACGAAGCTGATGATACCGACGATACCGGCGCCTCCAAGATCGGCCTGGGCGTTTATCACAAGCTCGACAAGAAGGGCAAGGTATACGTCGCTTACGGTTCTACCGATAACGACAGCAATGCCAAATTCCAGGGTGTAGATGGCGGCCACGGTGACGAAGTTAAAACTGCCAACGGTGGCAATCCACAGTCAATCTCTCTGGGAATCGAGTACAAGTTCTGATCGGAACCACGGATAAGAACAATAAAAGCACAGGGACGTGCTGCCTTATCCATACCCATCAAAACTTCTTCCCGTTGTGAGCAACATATCAACTACCTGTTAAGAACCACACCAAAACCTCCATCCGCACATTAACAAAACAGTCAACTCTGTAATCTTTTTGTCATAGGTACTTCATTTTTCTGTCATCTGACTGGACTAATCTGGTTGTGGGTTTAACAAGACTCATCAGGTAAGCATGAAACAAGGCTTATTCGGTACAAAATTTTATATATCGGAGGTCGTAGCAACATGATTCGTAAAGCCTTGATCGCCTGTGCGGTTACCATGTCCAGAGGATGTACCGGCGCTGTCGTTGCTGATGAAGGCGATGGTACCTGGGCCATTTCGCGTGCTGACTCTGATAACGACCGTTACTGGGGGCAGAAATAAGCAATCCCTGCCCTTGATGCTTTAGCTTCATCAGGTCGTTGGGGTCGCTTAGGAGACCCCTTTTTTATTGAGCCGGTAAAAAACAACAAGCAGATGGCTAATGCACAACCTCTCGATCCTGGATACCCAGATAGATAGGGGATGCCTGGTCACAGTAAATATTGATCTTGGCATTATAGGTATTACGTGTATGGATGGCTAAAGACTTACATTAGGATAGGTTAATATGTTTAGTTTTCATGACATGCTAACAAAAACAACACCTGATATACAATGTTTTTAATATATAAAACAATGGCCTACAATATTATTGTTAGTTGTATCAGTTTCAGCAACACCCTACTCGCCGCTACTTAATCACTGTCTGACCGATCACAGTTTCATACACGACAAGCGGTAATTCCTAAAGCTAGATCCTGGAACAGCCGATACGGTTATAAGGTCTTATAAATAGTGATTTCATAGATTACATCTTCCATTTCAAGGTTTATGAGATGCAGAAAAAGCAGAATATAGAGTTCATTGTTCAAGCAGGCCTCGGTGTAATTCTAATCATATTATTTTTACTTGGCATATACGGCATGTATCAGATTCGAGAAGCCAATCAGGACATGTCTAATCTGGTGCATATCAATCAGTTAAAGGTAAAACTTGCACATGAGATGCGTGATTCTATTCGCTTGCGCGAAATAGGCCTGAATAAAATGCTAGCTATTGAAGATCCTTTCGAGCGTGACGCAGAATTAATGCAGTTCTATGACCATGCAGGGATATATCGTCGAGCCAGAGCCAGATTAAAGGAAATGCCCATGGATGCCAAGGAGAAGCAAATTCATGATGAATTGACGCAAGTAATACGTATTGCACAACCTTTAAATCGAAAAGCAGCAGAGTTAATTTATACTGACCGTACACCCGAGGAAATAATGGCAGCGGTAAAAGCTGCATCTCGCGAACAAAAATTACTATTGAAATTTCTTGATGACCTCGTAAAACTCCAACATGACCGCGCTCATGATACTGTTATCACCGGCGCGAAGAAATACGACCGGTCAATGTATCTCGTATTGATGTTTGGTGCCATTATAATCCTTGGCGCCTTGATCATTGTTAGAATAGTTTCAAAATTTGCTGCGAACAGAAGCCAGGAACTTGTTGCTTCCGAAGCAGCCCTGTCGGCGAACAAAACGAAATCAGCTTTTTTGGCCACGATGAGTCACGAAATAAGAACTCCATTAACCGCGATTATTGGTTTCGCAGAAATGTTATTAGACAGCGAACATACAAAAGAAGATCGTATAAGCGCTATAAAAACAATAATAAGGAGCGGGAAGCATTTGCTACAAATAATAAATGATATTTTAGATTTATCTAAAATTGAAGCAGATAAACTCGAATTGGAAATGCTGGAAATATCGCCGTTCGAGCTGCTATCTGATATTGATGCAATTGTAAAGCCGCTCGCAGATGCAAAAGAAATCACTTTCAAAATTGAATATGAATTTCCTATACCAAAATTTATTGTAAGTGATCCTCTGCGACTAAAACAAATAATAATTAACCTGGCCTGTAATGCAATCAAATTCACAAATACCGGCCATGTGCTGATTAATGTGGAATACAATAGAGAGATTAAGCGTATAACATTCAATGTGATAGATTCTGGAATAGGAATGACTGATAAGCAATTGGAGAATATATTTGACGCATTTACACAAGCCGATTCTACTATTACGCGAGAATATGGCGGGACCGGCCTCGGTTTATCACTCTCTAAAAAATTAGCCCGGCAATTGAATGGCGATATAGAGGTAAAGAGCTTAAAAAATATCGGCAGCCAGTTTAAATTAGAAATTAATCTAGATAATAATAATTTTGAACATATAAACAATGAAAATGAAATTCCGATATCACAACAACAAGATGAATATAGTGCTTTAACTGAAAAATACACCGGAAATGTTTTATTGGCTGAAGATGACAATATTAATCAACTTCTTTTAACCAAGATAATCGAGAAGCTAGGCGTAACATTAGATCTCGCCGACAATGGAAAGGTTGCACTAGACATGGCAGCCGTGAATGACTATGACTTAATATTCATGGACATGCAAATGCCTGTCCTTAGCGGCCTAGATGCTGTTAAGCAGCTAAGAAAAGATGGCTACCAAAAACCGGTTGTTGCGCTAACTGCCAATGCCATGCAAAAGGATAAGGAAGCCAGCAGAATTGCGGGATGCGATGATTTCCTTACTAAACCAATTGATCAGAATGAGTTGCACCGGGTTGCTGCACTATATTTGCACAAAGATATTTTTTCAAAGGATACCGATGCAGCCATAACATCAACCTTATTGGAAAACGAGCCAGACCTGGTGGATCTTGTTGAAATGTATTGCGCCCAATTACCTGGCATTATTGGAAATATCAAACAGCTACATAAAAATAGTAATTGGCCTGAACTAAAAAATGAATTTCACATACTAAAAGGAAATGGTGGCGGCTACGGCTTTCCAATTCTAACAGAACTAGCAAGTAAAATTGAATTCCAGCTTGCAAATAAAGATTATAAGGCTGTTGAAAGATTAATCTTGGATCTTGATGGCGTAATATGCAGAATTATCAAACCAATGTCGTTCGACAATAAACCAGCCAGTTCAATGATAGCTTGATGTTACAATATCCAGGTTAAACAGTTTGCAGTATTGATAAAATCATCAAAAATAGTATATATAAAAAGCAGGAACCTGTTATATAAAACAATAGTTGAATCAGATTTGTGGGTAGGGCTGCATAGTTAAACTAATGCACAACCTCTCGATCCTGGATACCAAGATAGATAGGTGATGCCTGATCACAATAGATATTGATCTTTGCATTATAGGTATTGCGCGTCAGACCGTGTTTGTCGGTCACCTTGAATTTCCTGATGTCATACTGACCATCATCCTGCAAATGCCCGGTCAGGTAACACTGGATAGAGGTAATATGTTCACCGGACAGTTCGACACCATGCAGATCGGTCAGGTCCTGTTGTGCACGCCTGATAAAATCAATGGTATTCAGGCTGATACAATCACCCGGTTTGCCGTCAGGATCCGGGAAACGGGCCTTGAATTCAGCCACCGACACCTGTCCCGGCTGAATCTGGTCTACGATACGCGCAAGCTCAACCGTTACATCACCAACGATATAACTATAAACCGCCGGATTCAGATCCTCGGCAGGATAAAACTCATAATGACTGCCAACATGAAACCCGGTTCTCAGCAGCGGTGTGGAATTACCCTTGGATTTGTTGCGTGCAATCGCGTTATCGGCCAGTACCAGGTGCATAAAATGATATAGATTGGTACTGGCCTGCAGGCTTGTATCCCGGTTCCAGATATAGAAACCGTCACCAGTGGTCAGCCTGGCAAAATTGACATCGATTTCCTTGCTGAGCATTTTGTTATGCGCAGCATTCAGTGAGTATGCCAGACTGTTAATCTGAGTAACCTGCTCTAGTGGTTTGTACAGGGAAAAGCCGACGATATCAAACAATGCAACTGCGCGACTTTCCACAAAGGTAATACCATGCCGCTTCACCAGTTCTTCAATAATAACCAGCAGGGTTTCATTCAGTATTAATGGATAAGGCAGGGGTATGGTATCGATACCCACTTCAAACAACCGGGCTATCTCCCCGATGTCCTCTTCACTTCTCTGCCGGGCACCGGTTACCAGCTGCTGGGCGATATTCTCCATCGCTTTATCGTGATATTGTGAATTCTCGACAGCATAGGATGCTATCGCGTAATGCGGGATCATCAGCATCAATATACCCTGGTCCACAGGGCACCAGCCCAGCGCCAGGTTTTTACCCAGCCCCCAGTACTGGTATAAATACTGCTCGATAGTCTTGAGGTTGACTAATTGCTTGCTATCGATATCTGCAGCAGACAAGTCCCCTCCGTTCAGACCAGACAGCCTGTCTTCCTCCTGCTCGGAATGGGCCTCAATCTTGTTGGCCAATGATGGCCTCCAGCAATATAAACCGGCTGCCAACTGCCGGTTTATGGTTCAATTTCGTTTCCCCGGCCGGTGGACAAACCGGGTTCCTATATATCAAGTGTAGACCACTACTGTAGTGCTTCAAAGTAACACCAGACGACGCCGATAGCGTCATCGCCGACCATGAAATATGGACATATTCCTTATAATATGACAAGTTAGAACCTGTCTCACAATCCAAGTTCGGCATAACGCTCCTGACTGAGAGGTCCAACTCCATGGAAATTTCAACTATTGTTTTTCTGGTTATTATCGTGGCGCTGGTTTTTTACATCATCGGCATATTCAATACCCTGGTGACACTGAAGAACCGCTACAAGAACAGCTTTGCACAGATAGAAGTACAGCTGAAACGACGCTATGACCTGATACCCAACCTGATTGAAACGGCCAAGGCCTATATGAAGCATGAGCGCGAAACCCTGGAGGCGGTGATCGAAGCCCGTAATGCTGCCGCCAACAATCTGGCCGCTGCCGCTGCCGACCCGGGCAACGCCGATGCGATAAAACAATTAATCGGTTCCGAGGGCGCACTGAGTGGCGCACTGGGGAAACTGAACGTGGTCATGGAGGCCTACCCTGACCTGAAGGCCAACCAGAACATGATGCAAATGAGCGAGGAGCTGACCACCACCGAAAACAAGGTAGCCTTTGCACGCCAGGCCTTTAACGACGCAGTCATGGCATACAATACCTACAAGCAGACTTTCCCGCCGGTCTTCTTTGCAACGACATTCGGCCACGGAGCGGATGCCACCTTACTGGAATTTGAAGACAGTGAGGCCATTCAGGAAGCGCCCAAAGTATCATTCTGAACCCAGCGATCTGAATGAATTTCTTTCAGTCACAGGACCAGGCACGCAAAAACACCAGCAGACTGGTCATGTTTTTCATACTTGCAGTGGTGTCACTGATTATCCTGACCAACCTGCTGGTCATGTTTACGTTTGGTTATCTCGAACAGGAAACCATCAGCATGGCCTACCTGCAAACTGCGTTCGACTGGAAGATTTTCTGGACCATATCCGCCGGTGTAATTTTACTGATTTCCCTGGGCAGTCTGTATAAAATCTATTCGCTGTCAGGTGGCGGTGCGACGGTAGCCGAAATGATGGGCGGAAAACTGCTGGTCGACGGCAGCGGTGACATCAATGTGCAGAAGGCGCTAAACGTGGTCGAGGAAATGGCTATTGCTTCCGGTACGCCGGTGCCATCTGTATACCTGCTTGAGGGAGAAAACGGCATCAATGCCTTTGCCGCCGGTTTTAAACCCGGTGATGCGGTTATCGGCGTGACACGTGGCTGTATCGAAAAACTGAACCGTGAACAGTTGCAGGGAGTCATCGCACATGAGTTCAGCCATATACTCAATGGTGACATGCGCCTGAACATCCGTCTGATCGGTATCCTGCATGGCATTCTGCTGATTGGACTGATCGGCTATTTCATCCTGCGCGGCAGTTCACGCTCAAGATACCGCCGTAGCTCGAGTAACAAGGGAGGCGGCGGCATTCTGCTGCTCGGAGTCGGGCTGATGGTAATAGGCTATGCCGGCACCTTTTTCGGCAATCTGATCAAGGCCGCTGTCAGCCGCCAGCGCGAATTCCTGGCTGACGCCTCGGCCGTCCAGTACACCCGTAACCCGGGCGGTATCGCCGGCGCCCTGAAAAGGATCGGTGGTGACGCGATGGGTTCAATCGTGGAAAACCCATCCAGCGCACAGATCAGCCACGCCTTTTTCGGCGAGAGCGCAACCAGCATGTTCTCTGCGCTGTTTGCCACTCACCCTCCGCTGGGCAAACGCATCAGCAGCATTGATCCACAATGGGACGGGCAATTTGACAGCGGCCCGGCCCGGCCCGAACAAGCGGAAACAGAATCGCAGACCGCAGCACAGCCGGACAGGGAAACACTGTTCAAACAGACCGTGGTTACCGGTACCGTACTGGCCGATGCGCTGGATGCCGCCGATCTGGTCGGCAACCCGACAGACGCACACCTGGCTTATGCACATCGTCTACTCAATCAACTACCTTTGCCCATGAAACAGGCTGCGCACGAACCTCATGGTGCACGTGCCGTTATCTATTTATTGCTACTCGATGACATGGAACTGGTCCGGTCCGGCCAACTACAGATGCTCGAACAGGAGTCCGACGACGGTGTCTATGAAGAACTGGTCAGGCTGCTTGTACACCGCGAAAACCTGCATCCGGAACACCGCCTGACACTGGTCGATATGGCACAACCCTCACTGCGCCAGCTGACCAACCGACAATATGAACGCTTCCGTGGAAACGTGGTTCGGCTTGGCCAGGCCGATGCGAAAATCAGCCTGTTTGAATGGAGCCTGGGACATATACTGTTTTCCCAACTGGATACGCTGTTCGGCAAGGCACGGCCTGTCCGGCATAACTATGGATCCTTCCGGCCACTGACCGGGGCATGCAGTATTCTGGTTTCGACGCTCATCAACAGCCGCAAACCTGATCAGAATGACCCGCAATTGATTGATCAGGTCAGCGGCATGCTGGATGGAATCCCGATACACCTTGTCCCGGCCAGGGAACTCAGCCCGAAAAAACTTGACCAGGCAGTCGACACGCTTAACCGGCTCAAGCCATTGCTCAAACCACGACTACTGAAGGCTATTGCGCATTGCATCACATCTGATAACAAGATCAGCATTCGCGAGCAGGAACTGTTTCGCGCGATCGCCGATGCGCTTGATTGTCCGATGCCACCGCTGCTCGTCGTACAATAGGCCAGGAATTTATGATTCTGACCATAGCGCCTGTTATCCTGCCATTACCATGTCAAAAAACACCATACAGCTTACCGACTCTCTTTATAACTACCTGCTGAGTCATTCCTTGCGTGAACCCGATATCCTGAAGGAACTACGCAAGGAAACGGCAACCATGGACATGTCGGTCATGCAGATCAGCCCGGACCAGGGCCAGTTTATGCAATTACTGGTCAGGCTACTGGGTGCACGCAACTGCCTGGAGATTGGTGTCTACACCGGTTACAGCTCACTGGTCGTTGCACTGGCCATGCCGGATGACGGTCGCCTTGTTGCCTGTGACATCAGTGATGAATGGACAAGCGTCGCGCGGCGCTACTGGGACCGGGCCGGTATTGACCACAAGATCGATCTGCAACTGGCGCCAGCAACCCAGACCCTGAACAAACTACTGGATACCGGCAGACATAACAGTTTTGATTTTGCGTTTATCGATGCCGACAAGACCTCGTATCCTGAGTACTACGAGCTCTGTCTGAAACTGGTACGACCGGGTGGCCTGATCGTTGTTGACAATACACTCTGGAGCGGAGACGTCGCGGACAATACGATCAATGACGAGGACACGGTCGCGATTCGCCAGTTTAACGAAAGCCTGACACATGACAATCGTGTCGACCTGAGTATGATTGCCGTAGGAGACGGCCTTACCCTGTTATACAAGCGCCCGGCCGACTGAGCAAACCATGAGTCGACTGATTGCACTGAACAAACCCTATAACGTGCTGTGCCAGTTTCGTGACAAGGAAGGCCGCGCAACCCTGGCCGATTACATCGATATCACTGACATCTACCCGGCCGGCAGACTCGATCGCGACAGCGAAGGCCTGGTACTGCTGACCGATGACGGCGCCTTGCAACACCGCATCAGCCACCCGAAGAAAAAGCTCTGGAAAACCTACCGGGTGCAGGTTGAAGGCACATGTAAGGATTCAGATCTGCAGGCACTGCGGGACGGGATCGTACTCAAGGATGGCAAGGCCCGACCAGCACGCGTAAAGGTGATCGATGAGCCGGAATCCCTGTGGCCACGTGACCCGCCAATACGTGAACGCCGTCACATTCCGACCACTTGGCTGGAAATCAGTATCCGCGAGGGCCGCAACCGCCAGATACGCCGCATGACCGCTGCAATCGGCTTTCCTACGCTGCGCCTGATCCGCTATGCCATCGCCAATATCACCCTGGGTGATCTGAAGCTCGGCGAATGGCGGGAAATTCCTGTCAACCAGTTCCCGACTTAGGCGTTTTACATTACAACACCTGTTACATTGAGCAACAGGCGTCTATCAGAAACATACCAAGAAGGGGATAGTTATGAATATTCTGACTGCCGTCCGGTCCCTGCATCCCGGACGCATATCAAAAATGAGCACCTTGCTCGCCTTTATCCTGGCAACGGCCCTGGGGCTTAGCGCCTGTGGTGGCGGTGGCGGCGCTACTGATGGCGGTACCGGAGGTGATAGCGGTGACGTATTTTTCTCACTGACTGATGCCCAGGGGGATTTTGCCTCCTATACCGTGGATGTCGTTTCGCTAACACTAACCAAGTCTAACGGTACCGTGGTTGACACCCTGCCGCTGAACACACGCGTAGACTTTGCCCAGTACACCGATCTGACCGAGTTCCTGACTATTGCGACTGTGCCAAAAGGCGTTTATGAAGAAGTCAGCATGACCCTGGATTACAGCAATGCCGATATCTGGGTCGAAGACGCCAATGGTGACGCGATCAAGGTGGACAACAACAATATCGTTGATGTAAACGGTGATCCAGTCGGACAGATAGTCATGGATGTGACTCTGGACAAGAAGTTACGCGTCGCACCTGCTCTTCCGACTCACATGACCCTGGACTTTGACCTGAAGGCATCCAATACCGTCAGCTTCGATCAGCAGGACGTACCCTCAGTCAGCGTCCAGCCTACCCTGGTAGCTGCTATTGATATCGACAGACAGAAAACCGTTCGTGTGCGCGGACCGTTAAAGCAGGTCGATACCCAAAGTGAAAAATTCCAGCTTCGCGTGCGTCCGTTCAGACACCTGCTGGATAACCCGAATGCAAAAAACTTCGGCGTACTGACCGTCAAGACAGATGACCAAACCCTGTTCGAGGTTGATGGTGTCAAGTACCAGGGCTCTGCCGGGATTGATGCAATGGCACTGTTACCCCTTAACTCGGCGGTCATTGCCCGCGGCAAGGTGCAGATCAGACTGGCTAACTTCAGGGCCACGGTAGTTTATGCCGGCAGCAGTGTGCCGGGCGGTGACATGGATGTGGTACACGGCAGCGTGATCAGTCGTTCAGGAAATACACTGGACATGCGTGGCAACACCCTGATCCGTGCGGACGGTACAACCAGCTTCCAGGAATCCATTACCGTCACGATTGCTGACAGCACCATCGTCAGCAAACAACTGGATAGTCTGGACCATACCATCGATGAAATATCGGTTGGTCAGCGCCTGACAGCATTCGGTATTGCAACGACTGATGCCAATGGCGTGATCAGTATGGATGCGAGCAATGGCTATGCCCGTATGGCCATTAGTTCACTTGCAGGCAGCGTGAACGGAATTGACTTCCAGAACGATAACACCCTGCCACTGGTTGTGACTCTGGACCTGGTCAATGGCCGCAATGTCAGCCTGTTTGATTTCACCGGCACCGGTATCGATGCTGCTAACGATGCTGATCCGGCCAATTACGAAGTCAACATCGGTGCCCTGGATCTGTCCAACCTGGTTGATCAGGCCGCTGTTGCAGTACGAGGTTTCCCGACCCCGTTTGGCAGTGCGCCGGATGACTATGTTGCACAGACTGTGGTTGACCGAAACGCGGTACAGCCTCCTCCCCAGACTCCCTGATAATGAATGATACCTAGACGTATCTGACAACTCAGGATGTCTTGGTGCCCCTCTTATGAGGGGCACTCCTTATTGAAACCCTGGTAATAATTACCCCTGAAATATTGCTGGCTTTCAGTTGACTGCAATCGTCTTGACTGTATCCAAAATCACATATGAACGCCTGATTCCTCACCGCAGCTTTATTCCCAATCGTCACAAACAGATTTGTGATGCAGTTCTCACCATTTTTTTATCCCATGCGCTCCAATAACGCATCGTTATTGCAACACTGGAGGTTTGCAACATGTTTGATATCAACAGCGTAAAGAAGAATGTCACCAAATGGTCCGGCAACGAGGATGAAACCCAGCCACAGGACAGCACGTCCACCCCGAGGCATAAACCGGCAACATCCTCGACTTCCCAGTCTCGACAACTGGCCACGATCGGCCCGTCTATTCATATCAAGGGTGAACTGACCGGTGAAGAAGGCCTGATTATTGATGGTCAGGTTGAAGGCACCATCAACCTGAAAGACAACGACCTGATCATTGCACGGAATGGCCAGATCAAGGCCGATGTCTACGCAAAAACCATTACCATAGAAGGCAAACTGCAGGGCGACCTGAACGGCAAGGAAAAGGTCATGATCCGGGTTTCCGGTGATGTCCAGGGAAATATCATCAGTCCTCGCGTTGTGCTTGAGGATGGCGCCCGTTTCAAGGGTAGTATTGATATGCAGGGTAGTAACACAGGCAGTCCGGCAGGTAAAAACGAGTCTACCGCCAAGCCGGCCGCTGATCTTGCCGGCAAGGACAGCACTAAACCAGATAAAAAGCCTGGCGATAACAATCTGAAAAGCGCCTGAACGCTTGTATGCGCTAACAAGCCAGAACTTATGAACAGGGTAACAGGGGAAGTGCAGAAGGTCTTGACTCGTATCAATACCCGTATGCCGCCCTGCCCTGTTCCGGTTTTGATATTCTTCTGTATGCGCGGAATGCAACACCCGGCGCATGGCATAAAGCACAATTATAAAGGCAGTCTTTGATGCCGGCCCTGATGCAATCCAGCAACCGGGACAGGCACGAACCGACCACGCTAAACACTATGGTGTTTGCCGATCTGGTAGCCAAACCACCGCCGGATCGCGAACTCCGGGTTCTGGACCTGGGTGGTGTTTGCCAGACAACTATCGATTTTTTCTCAGCCTACCAGTGTCACATACTGGCAACTGGTTTGTGCGACGATTTTCAGGTCAACAAGGGACTGGACAAACACAGCCTGCAGCAACTGCAAAAACTGATCCAGCAGGATATCAAGCGACAGCATGACAGGCACTATGACCTGATCCTGTGCTGGGACCTGTTCAACTACCTGGACAACAAACAGTTGCCGATGCTGGTTGAGTGCCTGTTACCAGTACTGGACGGAATCTGCCGTTGCCATGCCTTTATATACACCACCGCCAATCGGCCGGTACAACCAGGCAGCTTCCAGATTCTCAGCCAGGACCAGATGCTGGTCAGTAGCGGTGACGCTGAACAGCACTATAACGATACCGTTACACAAACCACGCTGGAGAAGTATCTGCCAAACTTCAAAACACTCCGTACTGTCCTGATGCGTAACGGTACACAGGAGTTGTCATTTATGGCCCGGTCCTGAGCTGAGCCCCTTGATCAATTGCCAGACAAAGACAGCCAGCAGAACCAGAAACAGTAATCCTATGGCATAGGCCAGTATCGTACAGAGCAGCGGTTATTCACAGTTTAGACCGATTTGAATCATGGTTTTCCTGCTGTGTATCAATCCGGTTCATTCAGCCACTGCACCAGATAATACAGACGCAGACCTTCGGACGAGCGCGACGGCCCCATCACCCGTGCCGCATATTTCTTTTCCCCGGGCCGGGACGCATCGAGTGCCTCATATTCGCCAGGCATGAGTTCAACACAGTTTTCCGGAAAACGGTTGCGACTCCGGCGTGGCGCATAGACCACGGCGAAATGCTCCTCGACTACCTTGCTTTCAGGGTCAATGTAGATACCACGCATTATCACTATTCCATTTACTTTTATTCAGTTTATCATGTTATATGAACGTTCTGATTAGTTTGTCATTGCATGCATTGTCGTGTCATAGCAATGCTCTGCGTTGTAAAACGGAACACAGTCACAGGCAAACAAGCGCATGAGAATGATCTCTACTTCGTATCTCGCAATGACACCTGAATTATCAGGGCGGCAGTCAGAGGGTCTTGCAAAGAACCTCAGGCCGTCGCTTTAAGTGATTAACGAAAATCCATGTCATCAACTAACGATCAGTCAGAAACACAACGCCGCAACAGGCTTGCGCGCCGTCAACGACACAGACGCACACCGTTGCGGATGCGCCTGGTGAGCCTGCTATTTCGCTGGCTGGGCCCGGTCCTGCCCGGACCGGTCAGCCGCATGATGTACTTTTTCTGGTTCAGAACCTATCGCTACCCGATGCCGATACGTGAGCAGCATTGGCTGAAATCCGCCCGGCAGTCACATATCGAGTTCGACCAGCATGATATTTGCCTGTACCAGTGGGGACGAGGAAAAACGATCCTGCTGGCCCATGGCTGGAACGGGCGCGCTACACAGCTGGGCGGCTTTGTTGAACCGTTACTGGCACAAGGCTTTGCCGTGCTGGGCTTTGATGCGCCCGGTCATGGTCAATCCAGCGGCCGTTCAACCAGTGCCGTACAGATCGCGCGTCTGATCGCCCGGCTGGACCGGGAATATGGTCCATTCGAGGCTGTGATTGCACATTCCCTGGGCGTTCCGGCCGCTCTATATGCCGCGACCCATGAAAATCTGCGTTTGCACGCCCTGGTCGGTATCGGCTCACCGGGCAGCCTGCCCTATCTGATCAACAAATATGCCGACACCATGCGCATTCCGGCGGCGGTGACAGGTCAATTCCTGGTACGTTTGCAGCGTGAATTCGGTGATGACTGGGAGCAGCGACTTGATATCACCCATATGGCCGGACAACTTGATGCCTCGACCAGGGCCCTGATTATTCATGACAACGATGATCTGGATATACCGGCGAGTATTGGCCAGCACATTGCCGGATCGATACCCGGAGCCGGCTTTGTCCTGACCAGCGGACTGGGACACAGACGCATCCTGCGATCAGCGGCAGTGACAGGCCTGGTCGTTCAGTTTATCGTGGCGTGTGCCAGGCAGGACGATGTGATAGAATAGGCACTTCCAACCCGGACTCGCTAAATAAATACTTTTTAATATACAAGCACATAAGGACACTGTAATGGAAATTTCCGACAACAAGGTTGTCACGCTCAACTATACGCTGAAAGACGACACTGGCAATATCATTGACCAATCCGAGGATGGCCAGTTCGCCTATCTCCATGGTGCCAGGAATATTATTCCCGGTCTGGAGAGTGCATTAACCGGTAACAAGACGGGTACTGAACTGAACGTATCGATTGCACCGGCTGATGGTTATGGAGAACGCGACGAGTCGTTAATGCAGGTCGTTTCAAAAGACATGTTTGAATCGGTCGACCAGATTGCTGTCGGACAACAGTTTCAAGCGCAAAGCCCGTCGGGGGAGATGTTAACCATCACCGTAATGGAAATCAACGACGACCAGATTACCATAGATGGCAATCACCCGCTGGCGGGTGTGCAACTGGTATTCGATGTTTCAGTCATCGATGTACGCGATGCCACCGAAGAAGAGCTTGCACACGGTCATGTTCATGGCCCGGGTGGTCATCATCACTAGACACTCACGCCGGTCTGGCTCCCGCCTGGGCCAGACCGGCAGACACCAGCAGGATTCACTTCGCATCCGGCTTGTCAGGCTTGCCCAGCCCCGGTAGTTGCAGTGTGGTAACCGGCGGTGGTTCCGGCGGTTCTCTGCCGAACAGCTTACCCAGCTTGTAGAATACCCATTTCAGTGCGCGCCATATTTTCGGTAGCAACCACACCATAAACAGAATAAATAGCACCAGCGCAGCCAGGAACCACCAGGGGTGCTGCAATGACGCCCAGACCCCGACAATCACCGCGACATCCTCGGTAATCGAGGCTGCCCAGTTGGTAAACGGCTCCGGAGAGGTATTGATCACCACCCGGCTACCCGCCTTGGTGGCATGCGTCCCTGCGGCCAGACCACCGCCGACCAGCATCCCGGCCAGTTCGGCAGCCGGACCGACATCAGCCAGCGCCGCAGAAGCCAGCAAGGCACCGGCCGGAATACGGATAAAACTGTGGATTGCATCCCAGGCAGTATCAACGCCAGGGGTCTTGTCGGCAAAGAATTCGACTGCATACATCAATCCTGCAGCGCCGATCACTAACGGGTCAGTCAGCACCATCAGTTCCTGTGGCAGCTGCACCTGACCGGTCATGCCCATATAGCCAAGCACCAGTATCGTCGCATACAGGTTGATGCCACTGCCCCACGCGGCACCCATCGATAGGGCAATACTGTCTATCGCATCCATAATTATTAATACCAGGTTAGGCCTGAAACCCAGACCGGTTTAGCATATACGATCTGTCTTGCCCGCGTCTATTCGGCGCGCCGAAAAATACCTTATAATCACTACATTCCATCATTATTAGCCAGACCAAACCATGAACAGATTTACCTGGCCTGTTTGCCGGGCCTCACATTCCTCACTCTATATATACTGCGTTACGCTACTGGCTGTATTACTGGCAGGCTGCGTGGCCAGACCCGTCCCGTATCAGTCGATACAGGAAACAGCATTGAGGGAAATTGCCCATGCCTACCAGGCAACGGTGCGACAGGCCTACGAAAGCAAGGATCACACCTGGCTCAGCGGATGGTCAGGAAACCTGTATGTCAATATCAACGCAGAGAACACCTATGGACTTTGCTATCACTGGAAGAAAATCGTCTATGCCGGTATTTCCGAAACCGCCGCGCGGGTTGGCTGGCGAGTGAGCGGCATTGCGGTCAATGAAGGCACGAGCTCCGAACATCATGCTGTCCTGGTCTATGACCCGGCCCGGTTCCGGGATCAGGACCTGTCCAGGCCTGAACGGCACCACCTGGCCTATGTGATGGACCCGTGGCGTGAAGGCAATGCCGATATCTACACCCTGGATAAATGGCTGCAAAGGGCGGGGAACATCAGCGTCAAACCCCGGCTCCTCACCGTAGTAACCGATTTACAGCCCTGAGCCCGGTTTCTGATGTCATTTAACCTGCCAGGGACGATACCAGCGGATACCAGGCCACAATCAGACCCACGGTCAACACCAGATCTGTCCAGATGATACTGCGATAGCGGCTGGCCTCGGCCCCGCTACTGTCACTCAGACGGACCCGGCCCATCAGGGCATCAAGTAGCAAGCCAAAAAAAATCAACGGCGTGATGCTCGGGATAATCAGCGTCGTGGCCAGTTGCCAGCCTTCTAGCACGATCTTGTTGCCCGCCGGTGGAGCCAGAATGATGGAAAAAATCGCCAGCAGCGCCAACACGACTCGCATTGGTTGCAGTCCACGTATATAAGTTACTAATAACTGGTACATTTTCTTGCTAAATCCCCCGAACGCCGGTCACTTCAGCAGCATTCTATCATTGATGACCGGGTTATATAAAAAAACCCAAAAATAGTGATAATATTTTGTCAGATTGACCTAATTTGTCGATTTATTACCCAAATTGTCAATATTTTTGTGACGCAGTTCACACTCGATTCTGTCAATTACGTGACGTAATATCCGTTTTCAGGACTAAATTGTACCTATAGTTCATATCAAGGCGTACAGGACTGAAGAATAGCAATAGTACTACCGATAAATAGACCGTACGTAATGTACATAACGTGAGAGAGCAACAACCAGTTTAGAGACTGGGGGGTACAAGAAAATGGCAGTCAAAACCGTACAAATTGGTGTAGACCAGGTAGAAGTAGGCATGTTTGTCTCCAGCCTGGATCGTCCATGGGTTGACACCCCGTTTCCGTTACAGGGCTTTTTCGTAATAAATTATGAAGATATCAACGAATTACGCCTATACTGCCAGGAAGTCTACATTGACGTAGACCTCGGCAAATGCCCCGATAATTACCAGGCCGAGCTGCTGGTTCCGGTCACGGTATCGGAGATGAAAAAGGCGGTCATAAAGGATGAAAGCGGCAAACCACGCAAGATTCCGAAGGTTGCACCGTTACGCATCAGCCGCGGCGTATATCACACCAAAATCCCGGTCAAAAAGGAAATCCTGAAGGCCGAGAAGCTACATCACCGGCTCGCCGAGGCGTATGGCGACTTCATGCATAAAATACGTGAAGGCATCCACGCCACCATCCAGGAACCCAGCGAGGCGATAGACCAACTGGTAGACAGTGTCACCCGTAACCCGGACGCGATGATCTGGCTGGCCCGGGTCAGGAAATGGGATAACTACAGTTATCATCACTCCATCCGCGCCACGATCTGGGCAACCATCTTCGGCCGTCACGCGGGACTGAATCGCGACGGCATGCGTGCACTGGCACTGGGAACCATGTTATGCGAAGTCGGCATGTCACGTGTACCAGCGGAAATACTGCAGAAGACCGAAGCCCATACGCCTGAAGAAGAGGCGCTTATCAAACAGCATGTGCAGCACAGCATCGATATTGTCAGCGAAATGGACGGCATCTCTCCATTTGCCCGTGCGATTGTTGCTACCCATCATGAACGGCTCGATGGCAGCGGTTATCCAAAAGGGATCGGTGGCGATGATATCCCCTATCTGGGCAAGATTGCCGGTATTGCGTATGCCTATGATGAACTCAGACATCCTCGACAGACGGACAGGGGCATCTCCCCTGCCGAGACCATGAACAAGCTGTATCAGCTTCGCGACGTAGCCTACCAGGCAGAACTGGTAGATGAATTCATCCAGGCCATCGGCATCTATCCGGCCGGTTCACTGGTTGAACTCAGCACCCATGAGATCGGCATCATCATCGAACAGAACGCAACCATGAAACTGAGTCCCAAGGTCATGGTCATGCTGGATGCGAACAAGCAGCCCATGAAAAGAATGAAGATGCTGGACATTGCCAAAAAGAAACGCTTTCGCAAGAAAGACGGTGTCACCATAGCCGCCTGTCTGCCGCCGAGCAGTTACCGCATCAGCCTGGACAAGATACACGACATCCTGTTCAAGCATAATTGGGCATGGTAACGGAGAACTGATCAACGGAACAGCTGATCATGTGTGGTATAGCCACGGTCGCGTCGTCTTCCGTGGTTTTTTTGCTTAAACGCTATCTTCCCTGTCGGTCGTGTTTGCGCTTTCGCAGCAACAACATTGCGGACGACAGCACCAGGAACAGCAATATCACTGGCCAGTATTTCTGTACCAGGGGATCTGCCCAGGGCGCCTCGTCAGGCACCACCAGCCTTGCGATACCCGGGTTACTGATACCACGCGTATCTTTCGAGTAATCAAACGCGGCTAGCCACAGGCCCGCAGCTGTCGCTGTCATACCACTGATCACATTCCCAGGCAATCCGTGTTCAGACCCATATTGCCTTGCCTGCTCGTCCTTTCTGAGCAGACGCGTCAGACCAGTGGAATGCGCCAGCCAGATATGGGTCTCATCCTGCTCCACCAGTCGCCCACCCAGCGGCAAGCCATTGGCCGAAATCATCAGCTTGCGCCATACCCCCTGTCGCACATCAAACAGACTCAGGCCTGACCCGGCCTGCCCATGCACAGCGACAAGCTGCCGGTAGTCTCCGGCAATGTCTGCCACCGCCTCCTGGGCCAGGCCGGCCCCGGTAGTATAGCTCTGCCATTTGATCTCCGGTAACTGCAGGTGCAACACACCGCCTTTCTCAAAATGACCCGTCTGCGCAACAGGCCGCCCGGCTACCGCAATCCAGCTATCATAATCACCGGTGATCAATTTGCCCAGACGTGAACGACGGTACAGTACCGGCAAGTCCTTGTGTATATCCCAGGCCTTGCCATGCTCCAGGTCATAGACGCTGATGCCCGCACGACTCATCACCCAGAGTTCGAGTCCCCGCCACTGGATGTCACTGGATCCGAGCTGCTGTATTTGCAGCCATTGTTTTTTCTGGTCGTCGTACAGATAGATCCCGGCGCTGTTCAGACGTTCCGGCTCGGTCCAGACCAGATATTCTACCGCCACCTGCCCCGCCGCATTAACAGCCAGCTGGTAAGCCACACCCTGATCTACACCGGCCGGGGGTGAGACCAACTGCCATTGCTGACTGACGATATCATGCCTGACCAGCCCCTTGTTGGTACCAACCCAGACTACGTTGTCATGACTGACAATCTCATAGGTTTGGGCATTCTGCATGTCGCCCTGGAAATAGTATGCCGTGATACCACTGCCGTCAGACTGCTGCTGTGTCATTTCGATAAACTGATCCGCCTGTATCCTCACTGACCAGGACAACAGCAGGACCAGGCAAACAGACAGCCCCGGCATTCTGTGAAAGCGTGTATGACACTGGATGGATAGCATTACCTACTCCTGATAACGGGTCAGGATATCGTGAAAATCCCGGATGCGCTGCACATAGCGAACCGGCTCATGCCCCCGGGCATAACCATACTTCAGCCTGCGGTAGTACCGTTTTCTGGTCAACAATGGGAACACGGTCTTGACGTCCTTCCACAAATTCGGGTTCAGGCCTTGCTCCGTTGCCAGTTTACGCGCATCCCACAAATGCCCCATGCCAACATTATAGGCCGCCAGAGCGAACCAGGTCCGGTCCGGCTCCTGCACCGCTTCCGGCAGGCGTTTGTACAAACGTGACAGATAGTCTGCTCCGCCATCGATACTCTGTTGCGGGTCCAGTCGACTGGATACACCCAGCTCACGTGCGGTGGTCAGGGTCAGCATCATCATACCACGCACACCGGTCGGACTCCGCGCCTTTGGGTTCCAGCGGGATTCCTGGTATGCCTGGGCTGCCAGTAACTGCCAGACAAAGCGGTATTTTTTTGCGGCCGTCTCAAACATCTGCCGGTACTTCGGTAACGCGGATTTGATCCCGCGAATAAATTTCCGGTTATCGACATAGTCATAGGGATCGATAAAACCAGTATATCGTTCAACCAGGCGATCATAATCCTCGGTCTCCAGAAAATCGTTCAGCCAGTTATCCAGCTCCTTCCTTAAGCGCTGGTGACCGGAAGGCAGATACCAGACCAGTGATTCGGGCTCATTGATATCAAAATGAACCAGTAACTCGGGATAATAGCGACGGTTGATCGCAACAATGTTCGAGTCGGCAACCGTACAATCCGTTTGTTTCTTCCACACCCGCCAGAGCAGGTCTTCGCTTGATGCGCCTTCGATCTGTTGCCAGGTAAGCTGTGGGTGTTCGGTTTTCAAGGCCTGTAACCGTTGTACATAGCTGCTGTCACTGGGTACCTGTATATCCAGGCCAACCAGGTCTGCGATACGCCCGGGGCGCGGCCCGCCCCGTCTGCACACCAGTTGCTGGGTGACCTGCTGATACTCAGGGCCGGCAAGCAGTTGCCTGGCCCTGCCCGGGGTATAGCTCAGACCGGCCGCGGCCAGGTCTACACTGCCTTCACGCAAGCGCTGCAATACTTCGGCTGTGGTGTCCGCCAGTACAAAACGGATCTGGTAACCGCGGGCACTGGCAAAGGCCTGGACCAGGTCATGCTCGAGTCCGGCAGCTTGATCACGATCCAGGTAATAGCTGGTCGGTGAATTGCGACTCAGAACCAGTAGCGTATTATCGCCACCACGCAGGTCCAGAGGCCGTTCGCCCTCACAGGCAGATAGTAAAAAAACAATCAGGAATGATACTGTTTTCAGACTTGTAACAGATCGCATACATCGATTTTAATGCACTGGCCGGATTAAATACATCCGTTATCAGTTATTCTGGGTGTTTTGCTGTATAAACTCATTGATGATACTGACCGGTACCGCTCCTGCCTGCGCAGCCTTGAGCTCACCATCGGGTGCAAAAATCAGAAAGCTGGGTGTGCCGATCCAGTCTGATCCGGTCAATCCGATATACAAGGATGCGACTGCTTCGGGATCGCCGATCAGGTTTGGAAAACCGACGTCATTCCGTTCGATAAATGACATCGCATCCCTACGCCCTTCTATACCATCCATCGAAATGCCCAGCATGACTGCATCCCTGTCACGGTGTGAATGATGAAAGTCATCGTATTCACTGGCTTCCTGATTACAGACATGGCAGTCTGAAGCCCATAACATCACCACCGTCCATTTTCCTTTTCCAGTATAGTCACTCAACAGCTTGCGCTTACCATCCATATCCTGCAGGACGGTGTCGCTGATGATCACCTTGCCCTGTTCATCAAGGGCCAGTCCTGTCGAACTGAAAAGCAGCCCCAGCAGGAATAACGGCAATATGTATTTGTGCTTGTTCATCGATCTACCGTGGATAGTCTGTTACAAGCTATCAGACCACAACAGCCGGCAAATGTTCAGTGAATACCAGGAGTAGGTTACACCGTGGTGTCTCGTGTCAGACTTCAGACTCCAGGTTTTATAAAACTGATATCTGAATCCTGTCCCAGACACGTAGCCCGGTTGAAGTGGAATGTAATCCGGGAAGGCTTGGCAATGGATTCCGGACAAGTGCTACGCCCTTTCCGGAATGACAATCGTGGGTATAGCTGAGATCTGAAACCTGAATCACTGGTCCTTATGGTTACTACCCAGTTCAGAGAGCGACATATTCCCGGTATCGATGTCCGCATCGGGTACTTTTTCGGCCTCAACCAGGACGGTACCTGGCTCAGAAAGCGTCATGTGCCCGGTATCGATATCCGGCTCCGGAATGACTTCATGTTCCAGTATGGTGGTGCCGGGAGGGTCCACCTTTGCGTCCAGAATAGACCCCTGACCTGACGCCACAGCGCTGGCCGGTGCCTGTTCGGACGAGACCGGTTCTGCTGCCGGTGCAGGCTGCGCAGTCTCAGCCGGCTCGGCGGTGTCCGAAGGTCCGGTATCATCCGCGGGTTCAGCTGCAGCAGGCGCAGCATCAGCGGGCCGGGGAGCATCGGGACTTTCCACCACATAGGCAATCGCCCCTGCACTGGCTATCGCCTTGATATACTTGCTGGCCGTTTCCTTATCCAGGCCGCGCTTGAGCGTCAGCGTCTGACCACTAAACAGCCCCTCGGCCTTTTCCACAGGAATCTTGAACAGACGCGCCATGTTCTGTTTGACTGTTTCCACATCCTGCTGCGGCTGACATTCGCCCTTGAACAGAACATCAAACATAAACCCTCCTGCACGGCGTTACGGTAAACATATTTCTATTTTTGTTATTTTGATATCAAGCATAATAGAGCTGTAGATATTCTTCAAATGACAGGCGATCATTCTGCTCAATCTGTTTCTGTTTAAGTATCGAGGCCTCAGCCTGAGCCACAAATTGTGCCAATTTATCCGCAGGCAGGGCATCATTGGTCAACAATGCCTTGTATTCTTCCGATATTTCACGGGCATAGACAAAAAAGCCCTGCTCGTGCTGCCGCATTTCCTCCAGTATCTGTGCCGAGGGTGTTTGTATCGTATCGGCCACCTTGGCTTTTTGTGACTCCAGCGCCCGGGCGTATTCCTTCTTGCCGGACAACTCATCCAGCCTCATGGCAATCGGCTCCAGAGTCTGGCAAATCTCTGCTGCCCAGTCCTTTAGCAGTACCTCCCGGTTCTGCCTGAGCAACTCCAGGCCGTGTTTTCTTCCCTGATGCGCGACACGCATCTCATTTGCATCAATCTCGCGTTGCTCCTGAACCGATATGCCCGGAGAGTCCAGTAGCAGACAACAAAGCATAAACAGATCCAGGAACAGCAATTGTTCACGATCAATACCCAGCGGGCTCTGGATATTCAGGTCCAGCGAACGCAGTTCAATATATTCAACACCGCGCCGGCTCAGTGCCCTGGACGGCCGTTCATCCCCTTCAGGTACCTGCTTGGGTCGCACGGTACTGTAATACTCGTTTTCAATCTGCAGGATATTGGTATTTAACTGCCTGTATTCACCGTCCACCCGCACCCCGATCTTTTCATAATCGGGACATGGCGTTCTGATGGCGCTCTCCAGACTGCTTACATAGGCCTCCAGATTGTAATAACATGCCTTGATACCGGTTTCATTCTCCTTGTTATTCTGATAGCCAATATCCCCCATACGCAACGAGGTGGCGTCAGGTCCATAGTAGCTTGTCTCGTCATAGGGCTCCAGATCGGTATCCTTACCTTGCAGGAATGACTTGCATACGGCGGGCGATGCGCCAAACAAGTAGATAACCAGCCAGCCCATGCGTTGCAGATTTCTGATCAGGGCCAGATACTGCTCCGATTTGAAATCCTGCAGGGATTTCTGGCTCATGCAGCGGGAACGATATGCCTCCCAGAAAGTATCGTTCAGTGAATAGTTATAATGCACCCCGGCGATCACCTGCATCACCCGGCCATAGCGGTGCGCCAGGCCACGCCGGTAAATGGTCTTCATCATACCCGGGTTAGATTGACCATAGCTGGCTATCGGGATCCCCCTGTCACCGGTGATCACACAGGGCATACTAGCGGCCCACAGCAGTTCCTCCGGCATCTGGGTATAGACAAAGCGATGGAGATCATCAAAGTAGCCGATTGCCCGTTCAATACTGTCCATCGGCGGCGTGATCAGCTCCAGCAAGGCCTCCGAGTAGTCCGTTGTGATCGCAGGATGGGTCAACGGTGAACCCAGTCCGGCCGGGTGAGCGGTCTGTGAAATGCTGCCGGCCTGGTTGACACGCAAGGCCTCGCGTTCGAGGCCTATCCGTCTCTCCCTGAGCCTGACGCTAATCCCTGCCTGGTCCAGGTCCTCCAGCTTTTGTTGAATTATTTTATACAACCGGATCCCTATATATCCTGGCTTGTTCCCGGGCCGTTTTAGCGGGTTTTCTTGAACCGTACATAGTATCGGGCAGGCGTATTTTTTTCAATCAATCGCCCGGACTGATCCCTGTTGAACCGGCCAAATCGAACAAATACTGATCTCCATCAACATGCAAATTTGACTTCTTCTGCTATATTTTAAGTGCAGATTGCAAGCCACCGGAATAAGGCGATCAGTCTGAAAAAAGGGCTTGCAATCGACATGATTTATTAACACCAGGCATTAGTCAGAACACTTGAGGAGGCCAATATCATGAGAGTCACAACCACAGACCCCATCACAATGAATGATGTACCCAATCCGGAAGCACATCCTTTTGTGATCGAAGGCGAAGGTGATGCAGCCATTAAAATCTTTTTTGAAAACGAGGAAAACAAACAGGCCTATCTGGATATTGCAGTCGAACACCCGGGAGAGGATTTTACAACCAATCTGGATAATCCTCAGGCGATGGCCGGAGACTCACCTGACTGATCGTCTGCAAGCACCTTAAGAAACAAATAGACAACATTGATACGTCAAACAGCTTCCGGGCCTCCACCTGGAGGCTGTCTGGCGGCATGGTAACTTCACACACTGTTTATATCAAACCTGCCTGATTATCCCTGCCAGTAAAACCGGCACGGCCCATGCCCTAGAATGGCACCCAGGTGTCTTTTCTGGTGATATGCATATAACCCACGCTGGCGCCCTGGCGCCAGCCTACCCCGAAACGTATCGGTGCCAGGTCGATATTGTCTGCAGAGGCGTAATTAACACCTACACCGGCAACGAAGTACAAACTGCCCTCGACACCCGGAAAGCGCTGAAAGATATCATCGACTCTGTCCAGGTCATAAACCAGAACAAAGGACTTGGAGGCATTGGCCCCGATATCGAATCCGACCGATGGCCCCTGCCAATAGACCCGTCGCTGGGCACCGTTTTTCATGACCAGGGTTCCATTACCATAACGCACACCGACCACCAGCGCGCCACCGGCCTCTTCACCCTTGATATAGCCGTTCGGTCTGCCTTTCTCGCTAAACACCTTGTTCAGCACATCCGCCAGGCCTTCCGCACCCTTGCCAAAAAACGCACTGACTTCCCTGTAGATTTCATCTTTATCATAGGTAGCCTCTTCATCATTCCCGGCTGCCAGACTCATCAAGGGTTGCATCAAAGCGGCGACAAGAAAACCAGTAAGCAGTTTTTTATACTTCATAACATTCCCACATCTGACTACGATGAGCAGATGATAATACATTTGGGAAATGATTATTGTGAATGAGGCGGTAGTCAGACATCAGGCATCTGATATCTGTCATCTGAAGGCTGATAGCTGTATCAGTGCCGTTCGAACTGCAATACGCTGGCCTTGGCCGCAGCGACCCGATTGCCGGTATGACACAGGGTCCGGGCATGACCGAGATGACCGACCAGGCCCCGCTCTCCGGCAAAGGAATCCCACATCATCTCATACAGGCGGACACAGGCGGTCATGGCATTGCCGGAGAGATTGCGTTCCTGGTCTATCCGCCACTGCAAGCGACGCAAGCGTTCCTGACTGCGAGCCGGGACCCTCTGGATAAGACCATCGATTGCCTCGCGTCGATATTGTTCGAACGCATCCGGGTTGTCTTTTGCCAAGCGCATGGCTGAATCGAAATCCAGCTTTTTATTTTCATCAAACATTAAAACATCATACCGAGTCGGTAAAAGCACTGCAATAAATGCAGGATTCATGCACAAAAATCTGACATAGTTTAAAATCAATAAGTTATTTACATATTTATTATAATGGCGATTTTTTGTCATAATTTGTGTAAAATATTCCGACACTTTTTAAAAGGTTATTAATATGTCGACTACCGTCTGGGAATTTCAGGGCAGCCAGATCGTCAGCGCCGAGCACAGCGGCAATGACCTGGTCCTGCATTTGCAACCGTTTTACATTCTGAAATCTCTGGCCGGCTCTGCCGAACAGACACGCTGGAAACAGCAAGGTCAGCTTTTGATAACAAACGCGAAGACAAATTTTGATCAGGATCTCAGCGGCACTATCGCCAGTGGTCAATTAAGCCATAACGCTTTTGTCTATCGTGACGAAGTACCGATACCGATTTCGATACAGGGCGAGATTAGTCTGCAATTTACACTGGAGGATAGTAGTCTGAAACTGGAGATTACCGGCGATCAGGCAAGCCTGCACACGGAAGGACTGGAAAAGTACGTCACCCATGTGACGATATAACAAATGGCTGGTGTCAGTCTCCCAGCAAATAATGCTTGCGTATCGGTGAGCGGATATCCCAGCTGCAGTCCATACCCTTTGGAAAATTCACCAGGTCACGCGCCTTGAGCGTCACCGGCTCTCCATCAACCGGTGTGACCACCACCTCACCTTCCAGGATATAACACATCTCCTTGCTATCGTAATGCCAGTCGAAGACTGCGACATCATGGGTCCATATCGGCCACGCGTCCACATTCAGCACTTCCAGCTTCATCGGCGATGGATTATGTTCAACAGTGATAAAGTCCATTGACGGTTTCCTGTATTTTGATTGGTCTGGCCCGGTGATTATACACAACAACAAGCCGCCGTCGGGTCACGGAGCGGTTTTTTTACAGGCCGGACAGCCCCTAATATGATTGTCCGCTGGATAAAACCGGCTGCTGGTTTTCCAGGCTCTCCAGCGGTACCGGTTTACTGATACCATAGCCTTGAGCCTTGTCTACACCGAGTTCTTCAAGCTCAGCCAGAATGTCCAGGTCCTCGACAAATTCGGCAATGGTCTTGATACCCATAATATGGGCAACCTCGTTGATCGAACGCACCATCTCACGGTCTATCGGATCACACAGGATATCGCGTACAAATACGCCATCGATTTTCAGATAGTCCACCGGCAGGGATTTCAGGTAGGCGAAAGAAGACAAACCAGTACCAAAGTCATCCAGTGCAAACCTGACACCGGTATCCTTCAATTCATCGATCAGTCTGTGTGCACTGGCCAGGTCAGTCATCGCAGCGGTTTCGGTGATTTCAAAACAGATTTTTTCAGCAGGCACCTCATGATCGGAAAAGGCTGAACGTATAAAGTCCAGAAACTGCTCATCACTGAGTGACTGACCGGACAGGTTAATCGAACACAAATGCAGTTTATCAAGATGATCAGGATGCTTACCCAGCCATGAAAACATGTTTTCAATGACCCAACGATCCAGTTTGGGCGCAAGACCATACTGCTCGGCTGCAGACAGAAATGCCCCGGGCAGGATCAACTCGTTTTCACGGCCCTGCATACGCAGTAACAGTTCATAATGCAGGCGATTATGTACGAGCCTGTCATGTATCGGCACAATGGGTTGGAAGTACAGCGACAGCCGATCAGTTTCCAGCGCTTCGTTGATGCGTGCCACCCAGCGCATATTGCTCATGCGATGACTGATTTCCTGGTCATCCCGGCGATACACATAGACACGGTTGCGCCCCAGTTCCTTGGCGGAATAGCAGGCGCTGTCCACCTGCTTCATGACTTCAGTCATGCTGGCGTTATCATCATCCAGATAGACGATGCCAATGCTGGCCGTTGCACGATAGGTATGCCCTTCCCAGTTAAAACGCAGTATTTCCAGTTCATCACAGACTTTCCTGGCGATGGCCTCTACGTCTTCCTTGCTCGGCATATGCAGGATCAGGCCGAATTCATCACCACCCAGCCTCGCCACAGTCGCCGGTTCCGGCACACACTCTTTCAGCACAATGGCAATGCGCTTGAGCAACTCGTCTCCGGCCAGGTGACCGCTGGTGTCATTCACTATCTTGAACTGATCCAGGTCGATATACAGCAAGGCGGCATCACGCACGTTGGAATTGATCACGTCCTTTAGCTGTCTTTCAAATTCAAAGCGGTTAATCAGCCCGGTCAGGGCATCGTGACTGGCCTGAAAACTGACCCGTTCCTTTTCCGTATACAGTGCCTCGGCAGTACGCCGGTGCATATCGACCGAACGTTCGAGTTTGTTCTGATAGCTTTTCATCGCGTCGCGCATACTGGTGAAACTTCTGACCATCAGGCCCACCTCATCATTCCGAATGGTCGGCAGACGGGCAGCAAAGTCACCATGGGAAAGTGAGTCGGAGGCCCTGGCAAGCTCGGTAAGTGGCGCCTTGACCACCCACTCAAGTATCGCAATGATCACCGCAATAACCGCCAACATAACCAGTATAAAGACCTGCCTGAGTGTCGAACGCATCTCAGCCAGACGTTCATCAGAACGGCGCATGTCGATCCTGATGCTCAGGTTACCAAGCCCGGCCCCCATGTATTTCAAAGGCTGTGACAGTAAATTACTGCTGTCAATGGCGACCAGCCTGTTACCGGTCTGGTCGAGCGGGTATATCAGCCTGCCCTGATCATCGCTCAGTTCTATTCCCAACCAGTCCTGGTTACTGTTCAGCAGGGAATCCAGGGTGCTGTAAACATTGGCCAGCTGGTTTTCCAGTAACAGGGGAACCAGTCCTTCAGCCACACTCTTGAGGTGTTCCTGCCGATATTGCAGCATCTGTTCATCAACTCGCTGGATCATTCCGGGAAGCCAGACCGCATGCAGGTATCCACCCAGCAAGGTACTAAACAGTACAAACGGGAGGATAATCTTCCAGCGTAACGACATGATGGTTACCTGCTGTCCCTTTCATTGGAGCGCTTGATGTAGTACCTGGCATAGCCCTGTTCGCGAATCATGCGGTAGGTCGTCATATCGGTCTGCACTGCGTCATATAGCGGGATCCTGGCTAGCAGCTTCTTGCCCTCTGCGCTACGGGACATCTCCAGCAAGGCCTGTTGCACCTTTTGCCGATGTGCGGGCGGAATGCGCGGATGTACGCATACGGGGTGAGTTGGTATACCGGTTGCACTATGGATCACCCGAATACGCTGCTGGACTGATTCAGGCCGGGCCTGCAGAGTAGACAACACCCCGCCACCGGCATCCGCCAGTCCGGTCGCAACATGCAGATATACCGAACTGTGGGTCTGGACATATTTCGGGGTATAGGACGTCAGACCTGACTTGTTGAACGAAGCACGCGTCGCCAATGAGGCGCCCAGCGCATTCGGAGACGGAAAGGCAATGACACTGTTCTGTAAATCGGCCAGTTGCTGGTAGGGACTATCATCCCGGACAACAATAACACCCTGCAACATTCTGCTGCCATCCCTAACCAGCGGGATATAACCCTGGCTATCTTCGGTCAGTGTCAAATGAAATGGATTGGTATAGGCAAAATCGAATTTTCCGGCCAGAAAGGATTTTTCAAACACCGGTATCTTCGGACTGCCAACCAGCCTGAAGCCCAGACCCGTGCGTTTTTCCAGTTCCTTGAGCACCGGTTGCCAGATACTGAACAGCACCCTGGATTCAAACTGTGGAACAACACCAAAGTTGTAGACCACCTGCGGTTTGGCGGTGGCGGTATGACTCAATACCAGGCAGCTCAGTATCAGTAATTGCCTGATTAACTGACCCCTATGCGAAATTTCCATATAGTCACTATTTTTATAGTAATTCTTATTATATTGGCATCTTCTGACAATACTTTAAGATGCCAGGTCGGATATACAGTTTGTGTATCCTATGACCAGCTATACCCTTATACATTAATACCGTAAAATCAATGGTATAGCAAGTACCAACTTAATAGCCTCGCTGTTCAGGCTGGCTTTACCCCGATCATCTGGATAACCGCCGCCTTGCCGGTATGGTAACAACCCTCGACGACCTCGCGCACGCCGGACCAGGCACGTTGCCAGCGCAGTCCGGTCAGCTCTTCCTGCAGGTGGGCCATATCGGCCAGTAGCTCGATCACAGGCGGTCCACCGGTGCCATAGGCAAGCTGCTCGGGTGCATAGGCCTCGAGCAGCAATACGCCACCGGGTCGCAGGCAGTGAACAATTTTCTGATGCAAGGTCCGGCGTGCCGGGGCAGGCAAGTGGCAGAAAACCGAGACCACACCGGCCCAGCACGCCTGGCCCGGTTCATATACAGACAGATCGGCACACTGTGTATCAATCGTAACCCCGTACTCCGCTGCCAGTTTCTGCGCCTTGTTCAGGCCAACTGATGACGCGTCTACTGCTGTAACCTGGTGCCCTTGAGCAGCAAGATAGACCGCGTTACGACCTTCTCCTTCGGCCAGGCACAGCACCTCCCCACCTCTAGGCAGGTACTGTTCAGCCGATACCAGGAAATCGTTTGGCGTCGTACCATACGCATAGCCTGGTTCACTGTAGCGCTGATCCCAATCCATCAACTGTACCTGTTTCAGGATAGATTATTTGAACGCGACGCCAGGGCTGGCGCCCAGCTTCCTGACGATAATGGCCAGTGGACAAAAACCGGTGAAGGCACTCTGCAGCAGATTCAGACCCACAAAAGCGGTCAGCCATAGCCAGTTGAATGAATGAAACTGTGACAACGCGGCACTGGCCAGGATAACGATACCTGCAAAGGCTAAAACAATCCGGTCGATACTCATAATGTTCTCCTGATGTGGATAGGTAAAAACGACTATTATATTAGCATTTCCTAATAATTGCTAATTTCGACCTGTTTAATCGCTGATGTGAAGCTAAAATCAAGCACCTATACCAGCTCTGTTCATGACTATGCCATGATTAATATATTAGATATTTCTGATTTATACTTAGCGTTTTTAGTTAAGGTAAATTCTATATAAAAATTGCTAAGACATTGCCAGTTATTCATGTTCTTTGCTTATCCACAAATCCTGTGGATAAGTCTGTGGATCGAATCATATTAATACGAAAAAATAGTTAAAATGTTGCATTTTTATTACCTTGGCAACTTTTTATACAATTTAATTTTACTAGTTAAATCATTAAGTTATGAATACTGATCGTTTGTATGTCAATTTTTTGTTGTTAGATTGTGACGAGCCCGCCTCGTTGTGAATAAACAGGCTTTGCTATCACTGGATGTAGTGGAATCTGTCAATCCGGTGACGGAAATCAGGGTATTCAGGAATTTCAACCAGTTAGAAAATTTAAGTTAGAAAGCATCTAAAAGTGAAACCTGTAGAATACGATGTTCCACAGGCTGGTGAAGGCTAAAAATGGTTCAGCGATGCGCACCACGGTCGCGCCAGATGCGCAGTCCATAGCCATCGGTATGCACACGTACCACTTTGGCTATGCGCCAGAAGATACGCGTCACACCATTTTTTTCCAGTGCGATGACCAGGTTGAACACCTGGTTTAACCTGAAATCATGCGTGTGACTATGCAGAAACAGCCCACTCGCACTGAGATTGGCAGACTTGTAGCTTTTGATTGATCGGCCCGGGATATAAACCCGGATCGAGGCGTCTACACGCTGACTGGAACGCCTTTCAAGTGGTTGTGCTGTTTGATTTAGTGATTCAGCCATAGTGCTTTTACAACCTATTACCATAATTTTAGTTATGTATATTATTATTCAGATTATAACCTTATCGCAAGCCTGATTTATGTGAATTTATTCCCTAAATCCATGATGTCAAGTACTGAGTTACATTATTTGCGTATCCTTAGCCTGTACACATGACCGCACCCGCATATCTGCGTTACGCTGATCGGCAATCGGGGTGCAGTTATGACAAAGCGCGCCGATAAACCGGTATCCAGCTACAATTTGAATAATGATGCATCCAAAAATATCCACCACCCTGGAAGTTGCCAATGAAGTTATCGTTGGCAAGGACAGACAAATCCGTCTTGCGCTCACCTGCCTGCTCGCGCGCGGTCATTTGCTGATTGAAGACCATCCCGGTGTCGGCAAGACCACCCTGGCGCACTTGCTGGCTCAGTTACTGGGTCTGCCGTTCTCGCGTATCCAGTTCACCACTGATCTATTGCCGGCCGATATCCTCGGTACATCCATTTATGACCGGGAACAGGCGCGCTTTTCGTTTCATCCCGGCCCGATATTTACCAGTATCCTGCTCGCCGATGAAATCAATCGTGCCTCGCCTAAGATCCAGAGTGCCTTGCTTGAGGCCATGGAGGAACACCAGGTCACGGTCGACGGGGAAACCCGCAAGCTGCCACGTCCGTTCTTTGTGATCGCAACCCAGAATCCGGAAGACTATATCGGCACCTATCCGCTGCCGGAATCACAACTGGACCGTTTCATGATGCGTATCACCCTCGGTTATCCGGATCCGGCCGCCGAACGCCTGTTGTTGAGCGGCCGTAACCGACAGGACATGATCCAGGAACTGGACACCACGCTGGATACATCGACGCTGACCGAACTGCAGGCGTTGGTGGAAAAAATTCACAGCTCGGATGCCTTACTAGACTATATCCAGGACCTGGTGCGCTTCAGCCGTGACCCGATCAACTTCCGCAATGGCCTGTCACCGCGTGCTGCGCTGGCCTTATTACGCAGCGCACAGGCATGGACCCTGCTCGATGGCCGGGATGCGGTATTGCCAGAGGATGTCCAGCAGGTATTACCCTCGGTTGCCGGTCACCGTCTGCGCGCCAGTCATGAGACTCAGGCCGGCACCGATCTGGCAATGCTGTTGATGCACGCTGTGCCTGTCGCCTGACTATCCTATGCTGCAACAGTGGGCCGACAGACTGTCTGCACGTCACCTGGCTGCACTGGAGCCGGGGGCAGTCCGTCTGCATCGGCGCCGCATCTACATTTTACCCACGGTCCATGGCCTGTTCTTCGGACTGGCGCTGCTGGTCATGTTGCTCAGCGCGATTAATTACAGCAACAGCCTCGCGTTCATACTCACCTTCCTGCTTGGAAGCCTGTTTTTACTGTCCCTGATCAAGACTCACCATAATCTGCTCGGACTGGTATTGCGTTGCGGCCCTTCCAGACCGGTTTTTGCCGGTCAGACAGCGATGTTTGAAATCAATCTGCACAACCCGGGTAAACGCGAGCGTTATGACATCATCGCAGGTGATGATACGGTTCTGCCGATACTCGCAGCCGACAGCACCGGCCGGGTGCTGTTGCCGGTGCAGACACATCAGCGTGGATATATATCTCCCGGCCGGGTCCGGGTGTCGACAGCTTATCCACTAAGCCTGACCCGCGCCTGGTCATGGTGGAAGCCGGAATGCAAGGTCTGTGTTTACCCCAGACCCGAAACCACTGCGCCACCACCGGTCAAAAGCGGCCTTGCCGGCAGCGGCCAGACCACCGCCTCCCGGCCCGCGCAAGGCGATGAGTTTGCCGGTTTGCGTGAATACACCCCCGGTGACCCGATCTCCCGGCTGACCTGGCGCCGGCAGAACGCACAGGGCATGCCCAGCCTGAAACAGTTTCACGACCAGGTCGACAGCGGCCTGTGGCTGACCTGGGAGTCCGTCAGCCATCTGGGTGATACTGAACGATGCCTGTCACGACTATGCCAGTGGGTACTGGAATGTGACGCACGAAATGAGCGTTATGGTCTGGTCCTGCCCGGCGAGCAGATTGAACCGGCCAGTGGTAGCGAACACCGGCATCAGTGCCTGCAGGCACTGGCCCTTTACCGTAGCCCGCAGGCGCAGCGAAACTGATGGCGGTTTCTGTCACAGTCATCGGTTGGTTACTGGCAACGCTCAGCGTGGTGTTGCTACCGCATACCCTGCATTTACCCGTCTGGATTACCGCGGTATGGATCGCTGTGGCACTATGGCGCTACCTTATTGCACGCCGCCGTTCCGGCCTGCCGCCGGCACTGGTCCGCTTCGCACTGGTGCTGGCCGCGATTACCGCGGTGGTTGCGCAGTATGGCACCGTGCTTGGACGTGATGCCGGGGTGTCATTACTGATTGTGATGCTGGCCCTGAAGCTACTCGAAGTCCGTCAACAGCGCGATATCATTATCACACTGTTTCTGGCGTATTTCCTGATCCTGTCGCAGTTCCTGTTCGAACAGTCGGTGCTCATGCTGGTTTACCTGGCCCTGGCCAGCTGGCTGGTTACCAGCACCTGGATGTTGTCACAGCAAAGCGTCGTGTCCTCCCGGCGTGCACTGAGGCAGTCTGCCATACTGTTACTGCAAAGTGTCCCGGTCATGCTGGTGCTGTTTCTGCTGTTCCCGCGTATACAGGGGCCATTGTGGAAACTGCCCGGTGACAGTGAGGTCTCGCGCACCGGGATCAGTGACCACATGTCTCCGGGCAGCATCAGCAAGTTAAGCCAGTCCAACGAGGTCGCGTTCAGGGTTGAGTTCGACCAGGGTACACCTGACCATGCCACATTATACTGGCGCGGTCCGGTGTTGTGGGATTTCGATGGCCGCAGCTGGCGCGATCGTTATCGGGGCCAGGCTGTCGAACACTGGGTTGAGACCTCGGGTCGACCCATCACCTACCAGGTCATACTCGAACCGCACAACCGGCACTGGCTGTTTGGCCTGGATTATATAATTGACCCCGGTATCAATATGAGTATCAGCGGTGACGGACAACTGCTTGCACATACCAAAATCACGAAACGCATCCGATATGAACTGATTTCAAGGCCGGTGGCGCACTGGCCGGCGCAGCTGCCGGCGGCGCAGCTGCAGCGCGCATTAAAATTGCCCGGATACGGCAACCCCCGCAGTCGTGAACTGGCCGAACAACTGCACCGGGACTATCCGGACCCGCAGCATCGAATCAGACAACTGCTGCAGCATTTCGGACAAGACCCGTTTACATACACCCTGACTCCGCCATTACTCGGCCGTAACAGTGTTGATGACTTTATGTTCAACACCCGGCGCGGATTCTGCGAACATTATGCCTCAGCCTTTGTATTCCTGATGCGGGCCAGTGGCATCCCGGCACGCGTGGTCACTGGTTACCAGGGCGGTGAGTACAACCAGCTTGGTGACTACCTGATTGTTCGACAGTCTGATGCCCACGCCTGGACCGAAGTATGGCTGGATCAACAGGGCTGGGTACGCATCGACCCAACCGCGGCAATTGCACCGGAACGCATCGAATCCGGCATCGAGGCCGCCTTGCCGGATGCCGCACCGGTTAGCGGCCTGCTGCGCACCGATATCGGATTTCTGCGCGACCTGGTACTGGCCTGGGATGGTATCAATAACCTGTGGAATCTCTGGGTACTCAGTTATGGCCCCGATCTGCAGAACAAGGTGTTGCGACAGCTGGGTATTATCAACTGGACGCAAATGGCCATGTGGATGACCGTGCTATGTTCATTGATCGTATTCCTGTACCTGTTTTTCTGGTGGAAGAGCGAACGTGAAGTAATTGATGATCCGGTGGTCAAGGCCTATACCCGTCTTTGTCAACGGCTAGCGAAGCTAGGCATCAAAAGGCCGTTATGGGAAGGGCCGGCAAACTATGCCCGGCGTATACAACGGCAAAGGCCTGACCTGTTTGCGGAGCTAGGCCCGATACTGCATGACTACCAGGTGTTGCGTTATCAAACTGCCGACAGCGACTCAAGCAGTCGCCAAGACCTGATCAGGCGTATG
The DNA here is from genome assembly GCA_947258795.1 of uncultured Gammaproteobacteria bacterium. Classification (GTDB taxonomy): domain Bacteria; phylum Pseudomonadota; class Gammaproteobacteria; order DRJJ01; family DRJJ01; genus DRJJ01. Next base: position 42,591 of record CAMYJU010000013.1, read on the forward strand.
CGCCAGACCAGACTGAAACGTACTACTGCGGTATAATCCACACGAAAAGCCGCTGAAACTATTTCTTGACGCGGCTTGTAGGCCTGTGTCAGGATCAGTCCATGTTCAATCTGTTCAAACATACTCTGCCAATGATTCGCAACTGGTGCGCCGTTGTGGCGTTATACCGTGCCTGGAGAATATTCGACACAGCTTGATCCGTATCAAATCCGAATTCACCAGGCCCGGTATCGAAAGATCCGGGCCTTTTTTATTTCACCAACAAAAAACGGGAAAACAACAATGACAATTGCAGCCGCCTACCTGGGTGTTATCCTGATCTGGTCCACGACACCACTGGGTGTGAAATGGAGTGGTGAAGAGGTCGGATTCCTGTTTGGTGTGACCGCGCGTATGCTAATTGGCACCGTGCTGACCCTGGTGCTGCTGCGCGCTATGCGTCTGCGCCTGGTATGGCACCGCAAGGCCATTCATGCCTATCTGGCTGCCAGCCTCGGGATTTATGGCGCAATGATGCTGGTGTATGCCGGTGCCCAGTACATCCCGTCATCAATGATTGCGATCCTGTTTGGCCTGAGTCCGCTGACCGTCGGTATCATGGCATCGCTGATGCTGGGTGAGAACAGCCTGACGCCTGCGCGCCTGCTCGGTATCCTGATGGGGATAGGCGGCCTGCTGGTGATTTTTTCAGACCGTATACAGCTCGGTAGCCATGCGCAGCTGGGTATTATTCTGGTCACCGCGTCCACCCTGGTACACAGCTTCAGTGCGGTATTGCTGAAACGTATTCAGGCAGGTCTGCCGGCCATGGTCGTCAATGGCGGCGGATTATTGATCGCCTCGGTACTGTACCTGCTGACCTGGCTGATACTGGATGGTAGTTTGCCAGAACAGATACCCGTGCGGGTCAGTTACTCGATCCTGTACCTGGGTGTGGTCGCGACGGTGATCGGTTTCAGCCTGTATTTTTACCTGATCCACCATCTCGAAGCGCACCGCGTCGGCCTGATCCCGATGATAACACCGGTCACCGCGATCCTGATCGGCTATCTGTTTAACGATGAAAACATCAGCAATGAAATGATCATCGGTACAGCCCTGATCAGTTCAGGACTACTGAGTTATCAATGGGGATACATGCTGAAACGGCGTTTTGCTTCTTGAGGGCAGCACGATGCTGAGGCAAAGACCAAAAGAAAAAAGGCAGGTCATAGACCTGCCTTTTTTCTTTGTCGATTCAACAGACTTTATCAGGCGACAGCCGGACCACCTGCGGCAACCGGTTTGATGACCTCCGCAACTTCCTCGGTTCTGGCTCCCTGTATCAGGTTAATAAACTGATCCAGTGTCTGGCCTTCCAGAAAGTTGTAAATCCGGCAGCTCAGCTCATTCCACATCAGGTCCATCATGGCCTTGTCAGTTAACTCATTGGCATCGGGACCTTCCGGCTCAGCCATCTGCGGCATATTGTTCTTATCATTGATCGCAGCGACGATTTCAGCAATACTGATTTCACCTGATGCCTTGGCAAGCCGGTAACCGCCACCGGGTCCTCTGACACCACGTACCAGACCATAACTGCGTAGTCTTGCAAATAACTGTTCCAGGTATGACAGGGATATGCCTTGATTCTGTGAAATATCCGCCAGTGTGACGGGGCGAGTCTGTTCGTGCAGCGCCAGGTCCATCATTGCAGTAATTGCATAGCGCGCCTTAGTTGATAATTTCATTTCCGACTCCTTCCTTATGATATCTGTGACAATATTATTGAAGTATCCCTCCTTCCCAGGAGTTGATTACTATAATAGATACCCTACAAATATTAACAACAATACAATTGTAATAAAATGTTAAACCTTATTTTAATAGGTTTATTGTAAATTATCAATAAAACAACCAGTTATATTGATTTATATCAGTTTTTGGGAAAAAATTCTGTCATATATATCACAGAAATCTAGTTATATTCACCTATGTAAAATTGCAAATTGCACCGGTTTAAATCCCACCCGGCAATTCCTGAGCACTAGTGGGCACCCTTCATCATGGGTGCATCACGATGCTGGGTATATTCGGCCATCGAGCCATCGTAAATCTGTAAACGGGTAAACCCCAATGCACGCAGGGTCAGATAGGTTTGGCTCGCTCGATGCCCGGTGCGGCAATACAGCACCAGCGGCTTTTTCGGCGTCACCCCGACCCGGCTCAGTTCGGCCTGGAGCTCATCGACCGATCTGTGTTTGAATCCCTTATCCAGGCTGATACTGTTTTCCCAGGGCCACCATATCGCCCCCGGGATATGTCCGCTGCGCTTGATCTTGACCGAACCCTGATACTCCTCTCGAGTACGTACATCCAGAAATACGGACTGGTCTGTCTTGATCTGTTCACGCACTGCCGGATAGGCAATACTGTTTTCACGGAATGTGTTCGACGGTTCGTATTTCATTGCCACCGGTTTGACCGGTTTACCGGAAATCTGCCGGCCTTCCTGTATCCAGGCCACCAGTCCGCCATTAAGCACCGATACACGCGGATGACCGATCTGCTCCAGTTGCCAGAATAGCCTGCCGGCATTCAATCCGCCCATGTCATCATAGATCACGACATAGGTATTGCGCGTGATACCCAGTTTTCCCAGTATCCGGTAAAAGTGCTCGTTAGGAATCTGTAACTTGACCCGGTCCGGCTTGCGTACCCGCAGCAGTTCCTCATAAGACAGGCGCACCGCACCTGGAATATGAAAACGCGTGTACTGCAGTGGATCACCGCTCATATCCACAACCACCAGCTGCTTGTCCGTCAGGTTTTCTGCCAGCCATTCGGTATCTACCATGATCGGTTCGGCATATGACAACTGAGTAAACGTCAATCCGGATAGCAGTAATCCGGTAAACAGGATAAGCTTCAGATAGCCTGTGACAGAGTCTGACATTCTGGTGATTCCATTAATAACTGACATAACAACTCCCTGCTTATATGGCTCCGGATTTCAAACAGCTTCAAGATCGATCAGATCAACCGGCCATTTACTGGTTTGACCATCTGCAAATGAATAGTTCTGTGACAGGGTGTAATCCAGCCATTTTTCCAGGAACAGATTACTATCCCATTTACAGTCAATCATGGGCTTTGGACTTTCATCATATTGAGCGATCGGCATGAAGCCGTTCAGTCGGCATGACATGACTTCACATTGGCGGGTATCGTGGTAAATGCGTATGAGTAAATCCGGGTCAGCCACCCGGCCCTGCTCCGGGATATCCAGAAAATAGGTCAGACGCAGGGTGGTCGTATAACGGTTCTGCTCCTCGATCAGACAATACAATGAGGGCAGTTCCCTGACAGTCGCCTTCAGGCAGCCCTGGGCAATACGCAGACGTGGTATCAATCTGTTTATCATCGCATAGTTATGCTCATATACCGCCATCAGACCCCGAAAACTGCGACGGTATACAAGTCTTTCAAGTTGTCTGGCTTTGTCTGAGGGCATAAGCTAATCATACCCTGAAATTCAGATATCAGACAGCAGATTTCAGACCTCAGATGTCAGATGTATTAAGTACATCCCTGTATAAAAAAAACGGGTACATCCTTGTACCCGTGGCTGAAAACGATCTGTTAGACCATCCGTTCTAGCTGTTGTCGTCGCGCTCCAGCTTGATGGCGATATTGTTACCGCTCTGGCTGTCGACATAGTATTTGATTTCAACATAATCACCCGGAGCCAGATGACTGATATTGAAATTATGTACCGGCATGACTGAACCATTGCCGTCATAGTCATCTTCCATAATGGTGTCATTAGTCAGATGGATCACGGTACTATTCGCATCACTCAGGGTTACGGTACCGCTGTTGGCGCTGACGCCATCCGGTGTGACTGTCGCAATGGTTGACTTGATTTCGAACTTAGCCATGTCTTCGCCATCTTCGGCCTCAATTTCTTCGGCAACCAGTTCGCCATTCGCATTGATGGTGCCCTCGACTTCAACGATGGTGCCGCTGACCAGATCACTCAGATCCAGGTCTTCCAGTTCGGTTTCATTGGTAACCAGTACCTGCTGCATACCGATCGCGAACAGACCGGTATTACTGTCATAGTCGGTTGTGATTGCACCCTCGATTTCAAACTCGTCTCCATCATCACTCGAATCACTGGAAGAGTCGTCATCTTCGAGCTCGACCTTGTCTGCGAGCAGGAAGCCGGTGTTCGGATCGAGACCCTGACTACTCTTGACCTCAACAAACAGGCCTTCACTAATCGCACCATTCGGCATGTCCGACAGATCGGCATTTGTGTAATCGACCGTCATACCACCAATATCGAACAGGAACTGGTTCGGATTATGATTGGTGATTGTGCCTTTAAACTCGACACCTTCAGGATGTGATTGCAGGTAAGTTGCCAAATCGGCTGCCTTGACCTCGATACGGGTCGCGACGATGTTTCCATTACCATCGCTGTAGCCATGTACTTCGACGATATTGCCGGCAACGACATCACTGAATGTCGTAATACCTGCAACCTCGCTCTCGAACACGGTGGTATCGATAACCTGCACCTGTTGCCCCATGATCATCATGGTGCCGGTGGTCTGACCGGCAGCAATGCTATTACTGTCCACCCAGCCTTCCAGTTCGTCTGAGGTACTGATTGACTGCGCGTTACCTGATGCGCCGTTGGAACTACCGGTCACATTAACGACCATACCGACTTCCAGGTCATCTTCTGTTGCCGATTTGCCGTCGACACTGATTGAGGCATTGTCCGTCTCGTATTCAACGCCATTGACAAACACGCTGCCGAAACCGGTCAGCACCCCTACACTGCTGCTGGAACTGGTAACCGGAGCAGTATCACCACCGCCGCCGCCACCACCGCAAGCACCCAGGCCCAAAGCCATGAAAGACGCCCAAATTACTGTTCTGTTTAGCTTTTTCATATAAATATCCTTTGTACCAGGGTACGGTAAATTGGGAATAAATTCCCCGTAATGTTTATGTTGGGAATTATTTCCCATTTTTTTGGGCTCGTCAAGGCTGATGCCTATAATTTTTGTGAACTACATCGGGTTTTGAGCTATCGATGCTGGAAAGCTATACTCGCGCGCAGCCTGACCTTTGAGAGACTAGACATGAACCAGACCCCATTACCCCTTATCCTGGAGCCAGATCATCTTGAGGCCGTCCGGGAACGTGCGGATATCTTGATCGTCGACCTGAGCAAGGCCGAGACCTGGCTGAAATACCATATCCCGGGTGCCGTGCATCTGGAATATAGCCAGATGATCGAAATCCAAAAGCCGGTGATGGGTCTGTTGCCCGCGGATGAAATCCTCAGTCGTGTTTTCAGCCAGATCGGTCTGACACCGGATACCCACGTCGTTGCCTATGATGATGAAGGCGGTGGCAAGGCAGGTCGCCTGCTGTGGACCCTGGATGTCGGTGGCCATCAGCATTATTCACTTCTGAATGGCGGACTGGTTGCCTGGGCCACTGAAGGCAACCCTTTAGCGAGCGGCCAGGAGCAGCCAGGTACCAGTCAATATATCTACAAACATACCGATCAGGGAATCTGCGACAAGCAATACATCCTGGATCACCTGGATGACCCGAATGTTAGACTGCTGGATTGTCGCAGCATCGAGGAATTCAACGGCAGCAAGCGGTTTGCGCAACGGGGTGGACATATACCCGGCGCGGTCAATATGGACTGGCTACTGGCCATGGACCAGAACAATCATTTACGACTCAGGGATGACGAAAGCCTGCTGGCCATGCTGAATGAACGCGGCATCCATCGCGACCAGGAAGTCATCGTTTACTGCCAGAGCCATCATCGCTCATCACATACCTATTTTGTGCTGAAACACCTGGGTTTTGAAAAGGTGCTGGGTTATCCGGGTGCTTGGTCGGAATGGGGCAACTCGAGTGATACGCCGGTAGAGACCTGAAATCGCACTATCATATTTTATGGATACCCCACCCGTACCGGGTCGGGGCAATTGCGCCGGACACTGTCAGGCTTTTATAAAATGCTCGCGGTAATACAGTAACTCCATAATCGAATCCTTGATGTCGTCCATGGCCAGATGGGTGGACTGCTTGGTCAGACCGGTCTGCAGGTCTGGTGACCAGCGTCTGACCAGTTCCTTCAGCGTACTGACATCGAGATTGCGATAGTGAAAGTAGTTTTCCAGTTCGGGCATACAGCGTGCCAGGAAGCGACGATCCTGACAGATGCTGTTACCACACATCGGCGAAGCGCGTTCGGGAACATACTGTTGCAGAAATTCGATGGTCTGGCGCTCCGCCTCGGCCTCGGTGATCGTGCTCTTGCGTACCCGTTCCGTCAGACCGGACTTGCGATGCTGATTGGTGTTCCATTCATCCATACTATTCATGATTTCATCGGGCTGATGTATCGCCAGCACCGGCCCTTCGGCTAGGGTATTCAGCTCAGAATCGGTGACCAGGGTGGCGATTTCGATAATGACATCATTTTGGGTATCCAGACCGGTCATTTCCAGGTCGATCCAGATCAGATTGTCGGCATTTTGCACGGCTCATCCTTCGTATCTGCTTGATTTTTGACTAGCTTAACCAAAATCAGGGGTATTGCAAACAACATCATCTGCTGTAACAGGTATAATCAGACTGTATTCATCAACTACCAGAATGGAAACCATGACCGCTGTTAACCTGTTTACAAGCATTTTTCTGATCACCCTGGCCGCCAGCCTGATTATGCAATGGTGGCTGGCCAATCGTCATATCGGCCACATTAGCAAAAACCGGGCACAAGTCCCGGCTGAATTCAGCGCCCATATCCCGCTGGCCGACCATCAAAAGGCCGCTGATTACACCATCAGTAAGGTCGCCCTCGGCCGTTACGAAACCGTTTACGGTGCACTGATCCTGTTGTGGTTTACGCTCGGCGGCCTGATGAACCTGATTAATGATTTCTGGTTACAGTTTGACTGGTCGACCACCCTGACTGGTGTCGCGGTCATCATCACCATCACGATGGCCGGTTCCCTGTTAGATCTGCCGTTCACGATCTACCGCACCTTTGTGACCGAACAACGCTTCGGCTTCAACCGCACCACCCCGGCGGTGTTTGTGATGGACCTGCTCAAGGGCGCATTGCTCGGTATCCTGCTCGGTGGCCCGTTACTGTGGGTGATCCTGTGGCTGATGGATAACAGCGGCGCATTGTGGTGGCTATATGCGTGGATGGTGTGGTTCGGTTTCAGCCTGTTCATGATGTGGGCCTACCCGGCGTTTATCGCACCCCTGTTCAACAAGTTCGAGGACCTGGAAGACAAGGAACTGAAGGACCGCATCGAGACCCTGCTGACCCAGTGCGGATTTATCAGCAAGGGCATCTACGTGATGGATGGTTCGCGCCGTTCGGCGCACGGTAATGCCTACTTCAGCGGGATTGGCAATAACAAGCGTATTGTGTTTTACGACACCCTGATCGAGCAGCTCAACGGTGATGAGATCGAGGCGGTGCTCGCACATGAGCTCGGCCATTTCCGCATGCATCATATCCGCAAGCGCCTGGTCAGCATGGCGATCATTGGCCTGGGTGGCCTGGCCCTGCTCGGCTGGCTGATTACCCAGCCCTGGTTCTATCAGGGACTGGGCGTTGAGCATGCCAGTACCTATATGGGCCTGACCCTGTTTATGTTGTTGTCGCCGGTGTTCGGTTTCTTTACCACTCCGCTGATGTCGTGGTTTTCACGCAAGCATGAGTTCGAGGCCGATGCCTATGCGGCAAAGCAGCGGAATGCGCATGACCTGATCAAGGCGCTGGTGAAGATGTATCAGGAAAATGCCAGCACATTGACCCCGGACCCGCTATATTCGAGTTTTTATGACTCGCATCCGCCGGCCCCGGTGCGCGTGGATCATTTACAAAAACTGCAACACGCCTGACCGGGATGACTGAACTGGCACACAGACAATGTACCCCTCCGGTGAAAGGCAGCCCGCCACTGGCCGGTCAGCAACTGGATGATTATGTTGCTCAACTGCACGAGGACTGGCTGTTGGCAGCCGACCGGCTCAGCATGGAACGTGATTTTATATTCAGAAACTTTCACGAAACCATGGCCTTCGTCAACGCCGTTGCCTGGGTTGCCCACCAGCAGGACCACCATCCGGATATGGAAATCGGCTACAAGCATTGCCTGGTTCGATACAGTACGCATGCGATCGGCGGCCTGTCTGAAAACGACTTTATCTGCGCCGCCCGTATTGAAGCCCTGTTTTGACGCGTGGAAAATCGCCTTACTGCCTCTTTGTTAGCCCCCTCTCCCCCAGGGAGAGGGTTGGGGTGAGGGGATCATGACAGGTATCTCGTTGCAGTATATATCCCCTCATCCTAACCTTCTCCCTCAGGGAGAAGGGATAATTATCTTGCTAGTTTAGGTGTAATTTCTTGTTATCAGTATATTCAATCTGCCTGCTGACACATAGTTACAGAGATATACCTTGTATTACGCTTATGTTAACGGGACTACAGTGAAATCATCTTTATCCGGGCTGGTCATCACCCAACATGGCGCAACCGCTATAATTGAAAACGCTAAGGGCAACCTGTATCACTGCAAGATACGGCGCAACCTGGGCCGACTGGTTTGTGGTGACCGCGTACAGTTCGAACAGGAAGATGACAGCAACGGTGTCGTCACCGGCCTGGACCCACGCAGTTCGATACTGGAACGCCCGCTCAGTAATGGCAATTCACGCCTGGTCGCGGCGAATATCGACCAGATCGTAATCGTCATGGCGGTAAAGCCGGCATTCAGCGAAGCGCTGGTTGATCGCTACCTGGTGATTGCGGAGCTGACCGGCATACAACCGCTTATCGTACTGAACAAAACGGACCTGCTCGACCCGCAAAACCATACCACCATCCAGGCACAACTATCCTGCTATGCCGAGCTCGGCTATACCGTAATCGAAACCAGCGTCAAAAAAGAACACGGCCTTGATGCACTGGCTCAACAACTGCAATCCCATACCAGCATCCTGGTGGGCCAGTCCGGTGTTGGCAAATCATCGCTGGTCAAAGCCCTGTTACCGGACATCGATATCCGCATTGGTGCGCTCAGTGACGCGATGCATGGCCGTCATACCACCAGCACCAGCATCCTCTACCATCTGCCGGGCAGTGGTGATTTGATCGATTCACCCGGGGTCAGGGACTTCGGTGTATGGCACCTGGAGGCGAATCAGCTGGTGCGTGGCTATCGCGAGTTTGCGGACTGGTCCGGACAATGCCGGTTCAGTAACTGCAGCCACACACATGAACCCGATTGCGCGGTCAGTAGCGCTGCGCATAGCGGTGCGATTAACCCGCACAGATATCAGCGTTATCTGGCTATGTATGAAGAGCTGAATTCAGCATGATAAGACTGATTTTCTGCCCCATTAACTCCCTCTCCCCCAGGGAGAGGGTTGGGGTGAGGGGATCATGAAAATAACGCCTGGCTTCTATTTTATCCCCTCATTCCCGCATCAAGTACGGGACAGGCTCTGGCCTTCTACCTAAGAGAGAAGGCATAACCAGCTTTAAGGCTAACTCTTATACTATCCGGGTGGCCAGCCCATGGCCCTGCCACCCAGTACATGCAGGTGCACATGAAACACTGTCTGGCCCGCTTCGGCATTACAGTTCATCACGGTGCGATAACCCGGTCCGGCGATACCATCCTGTTCCGCCACTTTTTGCGCGGCCAGGAACAGCTTGCCTACCAGTTCCGCGTCTGCGGGCTGCAGATCATTGATCGTGGAAATATGCCTGCGCGGAATCACCAGGACATGGGTGGGCGCCTGCGGGTTGACATCCCTGAACGCAACAACGTCATCGTCCTGGTAAACGATATCCGGTTCGATCTCGCCACTGGCCATTTTGCAAAACAAACAGTCCGACATGATTCAGCTCCATTGTTAGATATCAGGCTTTAGACGAATATTCTGTCATTGCGAGCGCAACGAAGCAATCTCCTCATTTATTAGCCCGTTTAAGGGATTGCCGCGCTGCTAACGCAGCTCGCAATGACTGACTTGCAATTGATTGGTGTCTCGGGTTTTGGGATAGTTTAAGTTCTGATCCAGCCGGAACAACTCAAACGTAATAATCGATCTGGCGCTGCGGGTCCAGCAAGGCGCCATTTGCAGCCCGTGGCTGCTCCATATAGGCTTCGATCGCATTCCTGATCTGACCGACAGAGGTCTGCGGCGGCTGGTAGCTGGTCTGTTGTGAGGATTGTTTGGCCGGACCATAGGTTTCAGCATAAGGATCCCGCGCGGACTGCCCGCGACCACTGAGCACCTCGCCCTGCAGAACATATTCATCGGCTGCCCGGGAAGACGTGTCCGCCGCGACTAACGCGCGCGCCTGTGCAGCCACTGCAGGGTTGTCGTGCAGCGTTGCGAGCTCACGTCGGTTGGCTGAACTGGGGGATAAGGCTAGTTCCATCGGTTTCCAGGGACCCTGACAGCGGATTTGATCAATACAACTGCTTGCTAGCTGCCTAAGAGTAGCATAATCACACTAAATTCGCCTTATATTAAGGGGATAAATATATACTTATTATTTTTATGGTATATCCGCAGTCCGGGTGCCGCTACGCAGCTTCCAGGCTACAAGTCGCGCCGGTCTGCAAACGCTTGTGACAATGTTGAGCTGTCGATGAATTCCAGCTCGCTGCCCATGGGTACGCCATGCGCCAGCCGGGTCGCCTGGATATCGCGCTTGCGCGCCATTTCACCGAGATAATGGGCGGTGGCCTCACCTTCGACGGTTGGATTGGTGGCAATGATCATTTCCCGGACCTCGCCCTGGTCCAGGCGTACTGCCAGCAGCGGCAGACCGAGTTCTTCCGGGCCGATACCGTCGAGTGGCGACAAATGACCCATCAGCACGTAATACAGCCCGCGAAAACCGGTTGCCGCCTCCATCACCATCACATCCGCCGGTGTCTCGACCACACATAACAGGCTGCGGTCACGCTGGTCGTTCGCGCAGATTGGGCAAACCGGTGTTTCGCTCAGGGTACGGCAGGACTCACAATGTCCGATTTGTTCAACTGCCTGTTTCAATACCTCGGCCAGTTGTGTGGCCCCCTGCCGGTCGCGCTCCAGTAAATGGAAGGCCATACGCTGGGCACTCTTCGGCCCGACACCTGGCAGGCAACGCAGTGCCTCCATCAGTTGTTCGAGTAACGGTGTTGCCGGCATCAGAACGGCATCTTGAACCCGGGCGGCAGCGGGATACCGGAGGTCACCGAGGCCATTTTTTCCTGGCTGACCTGCTTGACCTTGTGTACCGCGTCATTGACCGCTGCGGCGATCATATCCTCCAGCATATCGCGGTCCTCACCCAGCAGTGAGTCATCGATCTGGATACGTTTGACCTCGTTCTGGCCATTCATCTGCACGGACACCATGCCACCGCCTGACTGCCCCTGTACTTCCATGTTGGCAATCTCTTCCTGCATTTTCTGCATGTTTTCCTGCATCTTCTGGGCCTGTTTCATCAGGTTACCCATTCCACCTTTCATTGTGTTACCTCATTTGTATTTGTAACTAAGTCATTTGCTACATATTATCCCCCTCTCCCCCAGGAAGAGGGTTGGGGTGAGGGGGTCGATAAACCGGATAATTTATTTATCCCCTCATCCTAGCCTTCTCCCGAAGGGAGAAGGGACTTCCAATTCAGGCTGTTACTCATCACGCGGCGTAATGCGTGACGCATCTACCTCCGCATCAAATACCTTCTGTAAATCCTGCACCAGCGGATCCTGCTCAATCGCCTTGACCGAGGCCTGATGGGCCTGGTCCTTCTGGCGTATGCGCTTGTCGGTCGGCGTTTCACCACCGGTATCTCCAACATTGATGACCAGGTGCAGGTCGGCGCCCAGGCTGGTCCGCAAGGCCTGCTGCAGTCGGTCTACAACGCTCTTGCGATTAAGCTGGGCATGGTTTGCGTCGATGGTCAGCACGATTTTGTCTGCACTCTTTTCGGTCAGCACACACTGCATGGCCAGTTCCCTGGACGGCCCCTTGATCGGCAGCTTGCTGATAATCTGGTCCCATTCACTCATCTCTATCGGTGCGCTGGCGGTGTCGACTTCAGCATGCCCGGGCTCATTCACCTCGGGGGTAGCGCCTGGCTCAGACGGGTTTACCGGACTGGTGGCGGCACCCTTCTGCTCTGCAAGGCTGGCAGATTGCCCGGCGGCCGGTTTTGCAGCCGAAGCCGGGGTTGCCGCTGATGTCTTAGCTGCAGCGGTCGGAGTGACCGTTTCGCTGACCGGCAGCGCCTGGTCCGGCTGGAACGCCAGCATACGCAGTAACACCATCTCGAAACCACCGCGCGGCTCCGGTGCCAGGGGCAAGTCACGCCGGCCGACCAGGCCGATCTGGTAGAACAGCTGTACGTCTTCCGGCAGCAGGCTGCCTGCCAGTTCCCGTACCGTGCCACTATCGAGGTCTTCGTCACCCAGTGCATCCGGCACCCACTGCGCCATCGCGATACGGTGAAACAGGCTGTTCAGTGCATCCAGCACCGACGCATAGTCAGGTGCTTTTTCAGACAACTGCGCCACCACCTGCATAACCTGGCCACCGTCACCACTGGCCAACGCACGAGCCAGGTCCTGCACGTATTGCTGATCGATGGTGCCGAGCATATCGCTGACCTGGTCGGCCACCAGCTTGCCGTCACAGTGGGCGATGGCCTGGTCCAGCAGGCTCAGCGCATCACGCATGCTGCCATCACCGGCCCGCGCCAGCGCCTGCAAAGCCGGTTTCTCATAGGTAATTTCTTCCTTGTCGAGGATGTTCTGCAGATGCTCGGCAATCCAGTGTTCCGGGATACGCTTCAGATTGAATTGCAGACAGCGCGACAGGATGGTCACCGGCAGTTTCTGCGGGTCGGTGGTTGCAAGCAGGAACTTGACGTGTGGCGGCGGCTCTTCCAGGGTTTTAAGCAGCGCATTAAAACTCTTTTCCGACAGCATGTGCACCTCGTCGATCAGGTACACCTTGTAGCGCCCGCGGCTGGGTGCGTACTGCACATTTTCGAGCAGGTCGCGGGTATCCTCGACCTTGGTGCGCGAGGCCGCATCCACCTCGATCAGATCGATAAAACGCCCTTCATCCACCTCGGTACAGGCTGCACACTGACCACAGGGGGTGGAACTGACGCCCTGCTCACAATTCAACGACTTGGCCAGAATGCGTGCCAACGTGGTCTTACCGACCCCGCGCGTGCCGGTAAACAGCAAGGCATGGTGGACGCGGTTCTGGTCCAGGGCATTGGTCAGTGCGCGCAGTACATGCGCCTGGCCGACCATCTCGGCAAATGTTTTCGGACGCCACTTACGCGCCAGGACCTCGTATGTCATCTGGATAGTGCCATAACGGAAATAGCCCCATTCTACCGGCTTAAACCAGCTAATGCACGATGGCATATAGTGTTGACACACAGAGTCCCCTCTCCCCCAGGGAGAGGGTTAGGGTGAGGGGATAAAATATGTATTTTAAATGTTTTATATTCCCTCATCCCAACCTTCTCCCTAAGGGAGAAGGAGCGAAAACACATATGTGACAACCACTTGCAAGAGAAGTCTTTTATAGTCTTTTTAAAGATCAGCCATGAGCAAGAAGGAGATGAGTATCATTGCAAAAGCATAAATGGTGGTGACCCATACCAGCCACACCCCGGCGCCCGAGTCCACTGCTGCCGTTGCTCCCTTCCGGGCCTGGCGGGGTTCACAGTTTTTCGTCGCGAGGGGACCAATACAGGCCACCATAATGAGTGTTATACCGTGATCTGAGCCTGGATTCTGTCGAAATAATGAAATTTCAACAAGTTACAGGTTTCTAATGGATATAACGACGGCCAAGTCTAACAAAAATCGGGGTCTGTCTGCCAGTCCATCATGCACGCAGAGGAATTTTGTGACATATACTTGGTCTATCACAGTATGATCGGGACATCAGCCATGGCATACCGGTTACCAATACAAATGCTGCTAGTCAGCATGTTGTGTATCACTGGATACACTACCCACGCGGCTGAAGTGTACAAATGGACCGGAGCGGATGGTAGCACCCATTACAGTCAGACGCCGCCAGTCACCCGGCCGGCCTCGATCGAAAAACTAAGCATTTCTGTTCATACACCTGAGGCCGTTGAAGCAACCGGCTTGCAGACCACACTGGAAGTGGCCAAACAGCTTGAGGTCAGTAGACTGGAACGCGAACGCCTGCGGCTGGAACGAAGAAAGGCCCATCTCGAAAAACAGAAACTGCTGGCCGAGCAGGCCGCAAGGGAACAACGCCAGGCTGAACGAGGGCCGGTCTATTATTTACCCGTTATCCAACGGCCGCACCGACCACACAAACCCTTTCATCACAAGCCGCATCCGCACAGGCCACACCCGTTCAAACCCGGTCACGGTCATCAGCATGAGGCACATCCGGTGACTATCCCGCAAAAACCGGGCAATCACAGGCCGGTCAGGCCTGGTGGCAAACAAAACATCCGGCAGGCACGCGTGGAGCTGCCCCGCCGTTAACGGATATCAGGACGCCTGCAGTCTTTCCTTGTAAAGCTCCAGCACCTCGCCCGGCTCCCCGGTGGCATAACTGGTGCCTTCGTCGATCAACACCACCCTGTCACACAAGCGTGCGATTTGTGGCAAGGAATGGGTTACCAGCACAACCGTCTGTTGCGACTGAATTTTTGCGACCATCGTGCGTTCAGCCTTTTCCCGAAAATGCTGGTCACCGACACCCAATACCTCATCGATCAGCAGCACATCCGGGCTGATGATCGTGGTAATCGAAAAACCCAGGCGAGCGCGCATACCGGTCGAATAGGTTCTGACCGGCTCATGGAAGAAATCTCCCAGCTCGGAATAGGCCTGTATCTCATCCAGGTGTTTTTCAACCTCTCGACGGGAATAGCCCTGGAGCATGCCGCCAAGAATCGCATTGTCATAGCCGCTCAGATTCGGATCAAAACCTGCTTGCAGTGCCAGCAAGGAAACCGATGCCCCACGATTGATTACCTGCCCCTGATCAGGACGAATCACACCTGAAATAACCCGTAACAGGGTG
>CAMYJU010000014.1:0-976 GCA_947258795.1 uncultured Gammaproteobacteria bacterium
TTCAGGCGCATATCAGGATGACATGATGGTACCGCATGCACCAAATTTTCAGATAAATACTGCTTAAAGTTCTTTTGAAAATGGTGAATAATTTTTCGCAAATCATGTTAAATTTCTAATCCTGTGTATCATTGAGGTTATAAATAATAATTACAGCCGGTGGCACTAGCTATTTGTCGCGAAAACAATCGCAATCATGTACTTTTTCCTTCCATGTTCTCACCCACAGGCAATATGAATGCCGTTGTGACTTGAGATAATTCAGAGACCTATTCTGAATTACATTTGCTTTATTATTACTTGCTCAAAGCTAAAACACACACTATTTATCTGCTTTTTTCAGCACTGAAAATAACACATGCATTACCATCTGTTAACTAGTGTTATTTCGATATTCATTACATAAACATAAATGCAAGTATGGATGGTAATTTATTATCTATTTATATCATTAAGTTATAGAGGTTTTTAAATTCTAATTCTCACAGTTTGTAAGATATTTCTTACATATAATTCATATATAACCTACAGGTTGTTATGTATGGAATAACTTTCTGTAGAAATACAGCTTTGGTTAATTGCTAACAATATTTGATATTGGCTTTGATAGTCTTACTTTAAAAAACTTACCGAATGGTTACTTTCGACAACACGGTCAATTACGTGGGGATGATACTGATGGCCATATCGATACCCTGGCGCGCTTCTGCTGCGAAGACACGATCGCCTATGTGAGCTGTGATCAGGCTGCAGACCCGCATTACGAATCCCTGCACAACATGCAGCAGGAGCTGCTTGAACTGCGTCAGCCGAATGGCAAGGTTTACAACCTGATTCCATTACCATTGCCCGAGACCATCCTGAATGAAGATGGCGAACGACTACCGGCCACCTATGCCAATTTTCTAATCATCAATGGCGCCGTTTTACTACCCACTTATCAGCAGGCAGATCTCGATAGCGAGTGCCAGCAACG
>CAMYJU010000014.1:987-57790 GCA_947258795.1 uncultured Gammaproteobacteria bacterium
TTTCCGGATCGGGAGATCATACCCGTAAACGCGCTGCCACTGATCCAGCAATATGGCAGTATTCATTGTGCATCCATGCAACTGGCCGGTAGGACTTTAGCCTGAGTGATATGCTATGCCTACAATAGCGACGTGATGCCCTATACTCCCTCTCCCTCAGGGAGAGGGTAATAATATATTTATCCCCTCACGCTCCCGCACATACCTGTGCTCCGCGAAATAAGTACATCCTGTACAAAATCCTGTCCTTCTCCCTGGGGGAGAAGGGATTTTTCCAGATATCGCTATGCCAAACTACCAGCCACGTGTGCTCCGTTATTGCCTCAACACCAGTGTATTAATGGTTCCATAACAAACTGATATACTGGATAAATGATCACCCCCAATGACCCATCTGACAGGAAAATACGCTGCGCGGTGATACAGCACAGTTGTAACGCCGAGCCATCCATAAATCTGCAAAAAAGCATGGATGGGATACGTAACGCCGCTGGGCAGGGAGCGAAGCTGATCCTGTTACAGGAGTTGCATACCAGCCTGTACTTCTGCCAGACCGAGACCTCAACGGCGTTCGATCTTGCCGAGTCGATACCCGGCCCAAGCACTGACAAGCTAGCGGAACTGGCTGCCGAACTGGGTGTGGTCATTGTCTGCTCACTGTTTGAACGCCGCGCAGCAGGCCTGTATCACAACACCGCTGTGGTACTCGACCGTGATGGCTCGATCGCGGGTCGTTATCGCAAGATGCATATACCCGATGATCCGGGCTATTATGAGAAATATTACTTTACACCCGGTGATCTCGGGTTCACCCCGGTAGCCACCAGCCTGGGTAAACTGGGAGTGCTGGTGTGCTGGGACCAGTGGTTTCCGGAAGCCGCCCGTCTAATGGCACTGGCCGGCGCAGAGATCCTGTTATACCCAACCGCAATCGGCTGGGAACCCGGTGACCCGGAGGATGAAAAACAGCGCCAACTGGACGCCTGGCAGACCATACAGCGTGCCCATGCGATTGCCAACAACCTGCCCCTGGTGGTTTGCAACCGCACCGGCCTGGAGCTGGCCGAACAGGGAACCGGTCAGATCGATTTCTGGGGTAGCAGTTTTATCGCCGGGCAACAGGGTGAAATCCTGGCCCAGGCACCGGCAGATCAGGACAGTGTACTGCTAGGCGAGCTGGACCTGTCCAGGACCGAACAGCTCAGACGCGACTGGCCCTACCTGCGCGACCGCCGTATAGATGCTTACCAGGACCTGCTCAAACGCTATGCTGAAACCAACTGATAATGAATATCGCAGAGGATGCCATGATACTGATACTCGAACCTGACACTGACCGCAATGGCGAAGAATTCGCAGCGCTGATGGCGCATCTGAACAACCTGGCCAATGTTCAGGTCAGGTTACATGAGGAAGTCGGGACCCAGCAGGTGCTGACCGAGGTCTACCTGGTTGGTGATACGGCATCATTGAGTCTGGATGACATGAGCAGCCTCCCCTGCGTCGAACGTGCCGTTCGTGTATCGGAAGAATATCGTATCCTCGGACGTCACAAGGACGATCAACGCCCGACTCATTTTGATTACAATGGTGTGCGTTTCGGACAGGACACACTGAATGTGTTTGCCGGGCTTTGCGCGGTCGATACCCCGGAGCATGTCGAACAGATGATGCGCGCCTTGCAGGAACAAGGCCAGACCTGTACGCGCATGGGTGCCTACAAACCACGCACCAATCCGTATTCCTTCCAGGGACACGGCAAAGACTGTCTGCCCTGGGTGTTTGAACTGGCCGGCAAGTATGGCATCAAGGTGATTGCGATGGAAATCACCCATGAGTCACACATCGATGAAATTACCGAGGCCTTGCACCAGACCGGCGATCCGACCGGTGTCATGTTACAGATCGGTACACGCAATACCCAGAATTTCGAGTTGCTCAAATTCGTCGGTCGACAGCGTCGCTTTCCGGTACTGTTGAAACGCGGCTTTGGTATTACGCTGGAGGAATCCTTGAACGCGGCCGAGTACCTGGCCAGTGAAGGAACCCGTCATGTGATTTTTGCATTGCGTGGCATGAAGACCAACATGGGTGATCCGCACCGTAACTTTGTCGACTTCGCCCAGGTACCGGTGGTAAAACGCCTGACCCGCATGCCGGTCTGTGTCGACCCGTCCCATTCGGTCGGCAGTCGCGACCGCGCACCGGACGGCATCCTGGACGTCAGTCATGTCACTGCACAGGGCGTTATCAGTGGAGCGAACATGGTGCTGGTCGACTTCCACCCGGACCCGCCAACGGCGCTGGTCGACGGGCCACAGGCATTATTACTGAAAGAACTGCCCTACTTCCTCGAGGATGTGCAGATTGCACGCGAGGCCTATCTAAAACGCTGTAAATTGTCACAACAGTATGATTAAAGACAATCTGTTTCATATCAGTCATCTTTATCTTTATTCATTTGCAGCCTGACACGTGAACTGGCATGCCGCGATGTGTGCGTGGGTTCTGCTTCCTCAAGCTCGACACCATTCACAATCCGCATTGGTGCGGCATCGCCTATCTGATAGCTGAATTGATGTCGTTTGTGGAAAGATGCACTAGGAGTAAATTTCAAATATGCCGCTTCTGGCTGAATCTGGTCGTCACCTCGATTGAAAACTTCTACAATACCATAATCAAGTTCAACAACATCAGCCACACCATCATCAAGATCAATCATACTTCCGGCTACTTTAACAAACTGCAGCTCATCGCCATCTGGATCGCCATCATTTTCAAGTGCATTAATAATAACGCTTCTACCCTGTTTCACCGTTACCACATCACGTGATGCGAAAGGAGCCTGATTAAGCGCATACGCAATCAACCCTCCGGATGGATTATTCTGCGCTCCATACGGGACATAAACCATACCATGGCTAATAATGGTACCGCTGTTCATGCTTGCATGATGTGGCTTACCCAAACCCAGATTAAGCTCCTGATTTAAATCGACAGTCTGATCAGAAAACAAAACACTACCCTTAGCCGCATCTAAAACAAAAAGCCGACCAGATGATGAAGTGACGAATAACAGTTTATTAGCTACAGATACATGCCTTAATGCCGAACCAGCAAGGAGCTCAACGAAGTCCTTACTACCTGGGAATTGCCATAGCGAATTACCTGTTGCTGCATCAAGTGCAAATACCTTGATACGCATGCCTGTTGCCGGGTTTGCATCGTCGGTAACATCTTCCACATCGGCCCAAAATGCGGGACTGAAAGTTGCAAAAAAGGCATTTGCAAAAAGCCCGGTTTCCAGTGAGACTCCGAACTGCGCATCCGAAAAACCATCATCAATACCTTCAAAACCCGCTACATAAACAACATCACCGGCAACTGCGGCCCCGGCTTGTATACCACCGATTCCGCTTGCTTTACTGATTTGACGCTCCCATACCGTCTCACCGGTATCACGGTCAACTGCACGAAACAGCCCACCTTTACTTCCATTTGCTGCCAAATCGCGTTTTTTACCATTATGTTCAACGGTAAATAGTATTGGTGGAGAAAGGACATCTGCATCGCGTGGTCCTGTTGGCTGATTTGGAGAAGTTGAAACTGGAGCGCTTAGATTAAAAACATCACCTTGGTGGAACTGATTGGTCCACACAAAATTTCCAGTTGTATAATCTATCGCATAGAGTGAGTCACTGCGGTCAATAAAGCCAGATGGCACAAGATTCAGATCTGGGTAACCCGGATAAGGATCAGTCGTATTTTGCCCTGTGCCGCCAAATATAAGTTTTCGATCAAAATCTACGGCCAGGCCTGAACCGGCGGACACCCCACTACCAAATTTGAGTCCGGTTGCAGGATCAGTTTCTAATGTACTCGTGCGCCAAACCTCTATCGGTTGCGTAGGCTCTGAAATATCAAAAGCAATCTGTAATCCACCTTCCTCACCCTGGACTAACGCATCATTCAGAATCACATTAATACCAACAACCAATAGTTGCTGTTCGTCATCATCGATGACTACCGCATCACCTAATATAGAAGAGAAAGGCAGATCCTGAACGAGCCTGAAGGGATCGATCTCGGCAGTGCTCGAATCAAAATCTATTTCCTGTCCACCCTCACGCTCTATCAGATGCAACTGACCGTATGAAGATCCCAATACCAGCACGTATTTATCAGTTACAATGGGTGCGGTATAGACTAGCTCCGGTAGCACGGGTGTAATCGCGTTATTAAAATCCGGATCGACCAGAGATGTTGTCCAATGCGTTGTGGAATCAGATATCAAACCAGTACGCGCATCCCGCGCGAAAACCGTACCGAGAGCATCTACGTAATAAATCGTATCATCACGAATAATCGGTGACGCAACCACACCGACAACTGCGCCAGGAAACACAAGACCCAGTACCGACTCAAGCACAAACCCCGTTGGCGGACCTTCTGTGACCTGGCTATCATCGTTAAAAGTTTCCCATGCCCTGCGTAAATATTTCACATTGCGCCGGTTCAGGAGCCGCTCATCAGGATTGTAATTTGAGTTATTATAATCAAATGAATATAAAGGCCATTCACCTATTTCTACATCATCAGGCCCGTCTTCATCATTATTATCTTTATTATTCTCATATGTATAGAAGTCAGGTGAATCTGATCCAGCTGATTCTTGGTCTGTATCGGCCTTTACGACACTTACCATGGCAAAAAGCACTATCAATAACGCGACCAATAAATCCATTTCAAAACTGCGCAGGCGTGCTTTCATGATATCCTCCGATTGATATACCTATTTGTACGAGACGATATGCTAATCATGCAGTGTCACGTAACTATCACGGAAGGTTCACAATTTAATCAAAATAAACCGTTAAAAAAATATGGGGCTAAGATCTCGACATGATTAGATATACCTGAGATTACTACGTGAATATTATTATATAATTTCTTCAAAAATAATTATTGGGGGAAAAGTTACAATTTATGGTCTTGCTCTCATAGTAGTTACCACATGATTAACACAATCCCCGTAATAGATTTTATTTTGTAATTCATATGTTGTGATAAAAATAGAATACTTTTGTTACAACTCGTTTTTTACTTGTTGTTTAATTTAGTCACAGTATTTAAGTAAGCATGCCTGTCGATAGCTCAGTCTCTAGCACTACCGACGTCTATGCTAAAGGATGCTTACTCATGGATAGAAACGGGAGACATTGATGTTCTTGATGGAACACCCTTATTGGATATAAAGCCTTACGTAAAACATTTTGATCACAAGAACAACTCTAAATGTGGTTGGTATGATTTCATCGATTGGAGCTGCGTCATATGACTAGCATCTGCAAAGTATTCAGAACATACGTATAGATACTTCGTCGATCATCCATCTGAATGAAAGTTGTCAAATTGCGGCAGACGACCAGATATCTCTTCCCAGTTCGCCTTTGAACCGACAAATATATGCGCCTCAGGCCGTTCGGTGATATCGGAGTCGATCGTGCCCAGCCGCACCCTGACCGTATCCGGTTGATCAGTACGCCGGCTTATGATCGGTGAACCGCAGTGATTGCAAAAGTATTTGGACTGTACGTGATCAGACGAATAGGTGGTCAGCTCATGCTCGCCTGACAAAAAGCGAAAATGCGCGGCATCGACATTGCCATTGGTTGCAAACGCACTGCCCTGGGCCTTGCGACATCGGGAGCAGTGACAATAGATGATATCCCTGATCTCGCCGGTGATCTCAAACCGCACCCTGCCACACAGGCATCCACCTTGATAGTTTGTCTGTTCCATGATCAGGTGTCCATGCAGCACCCGGACGGGTGTGTTGATTACTCGATCTTGCTGTTGATCCGGACTACCACCTGTTCAGCCTGATTCACCTGTACCGGCTTAACCTCGCCAATCAGGTCACCGGGCTGACGTGCCGCATTGCCCGAAGATGAGATACGCGCACTGACCCGTACCTGCGGGAATTGCGACAGGCTCATCGCCGGCATCATCGCCATACTCTCATCCAGCGTGACCTCCAGTGGCAGTTCGGAGGCCTGCTTGCGCACCGCAGCCAATGGCATCGGCGGCCCCTGTAACGCACGTGCGTAGATAAACAGGGTGTCGGTCGGCTTGTATGTCCCCGCCAGCGCCGGGTCCATTTCGACACGGACCTTGATACTGGCCTTGGCTGCAGTCGCCGTCTGTGCGGGCTGCGCCGGTACTGCACTGGTAGTGGTAGTCGCTGGCGCCGATGTGCCCAACTTCTGGTGTGCGAGCGCAATCAGGCGTTTCACCTCGTTGGTAGACCTGTCATCGCCTTTCAACAGGGGTAACAGCGTCTGCCAGCTTTGTATCGCACCTTGATAATTTCCGGATTCAGCCTGTGACATACCCAGTAACCACAAGGCCTTCAGATTATTCGGCTGTATCGCCAGGGCCTCATTGATCAACTCCAGTGGCCGGCCGGTGATACGCCCCCCCTGGTTCATGGCCATTGCATCGGCATAGAACAGCATGATTTCCGGGTTTTTGTTATTCAATCGATAGGCCTGTGCATAGGCGCTGGTGGCCTGGCCGAAGCGCTTGACCGACATATAGGAACGACCCAGCATCAGCCAGCCGTCGATGTTATTCGGCTCGGACTTCATACGTTCGGCCAGTCTGGTGATTAATTGATCCAGCGAATGCTGTTGCCCGGGCTGTACCTGGGTGTGTGCCGGTGTACCCTGCGCGTCTAGCGCGACTGGCGTGCCGTACAGGTAGTAACTACCGGTAACAAGCAGCGGGACTAGGATAAACAACGCGGTCAGTGTCATTCGACCCTGTTCGGTCTTGTGCAACTTCATGTCATCAGCTCCATCTGACGAAATGTCCTGGATCAGGACACTCTCCAGTTCCTTTCTAGCCTGCTCGTACTCCTGCTCGTCGAGTCTTCCCTGTTCCAGTTCGACCCTCAGCTCAATCAGGTTTTCCCTGGCGATGCGAATATTCTGGTCATCGACCTGTGAATAACGTATTTTGAATCGTCCGGCCAGGCTGGGGGCGATAATTGCCAATGCTGCGATGACCATTAAGGCAGCCAGTATTACAAACGTGGTCATGATTCGTCACTCTTCTTGTCTTTTTCCAGCAGCTCACTGGCCCTGGCATGATCAGATTCACTCATATCACTGACCGGCACATGCTTGCGCTTGCGTATAAACAGCAGCAGCCCCAGCAAACCAAAACCCATTAACACAAACGGGCCTATCCAGAGTACCGCGGTAGACGACCTGAATGGCGGGCGATACATCACAAAATCACCATAACGGTCAGTCATGAAACTTACAATTTCATCCCGACTCTGGCCACTCTTCAACATACCGTAAATCTCCCGACGCAGGTCCTTGGCCAGATCAGCATCGGAATCCGCGATGTTCTGGTTCTGGCAGACCAGGCAACGCAATTCATTGATCAGCTGCTTGTAAGCTTCCTCTTGCTGGGGGTTGGTAAAATCGTGTACCTCGATGCCCGCATACAGCTGCGCTGATGCGAATGACATCAGCAAGGTCAGAAGTAAATGTTTCATGATGATTCCTGATTGAGCTGCCTGACCAGCGGCAGTAACTCCTGCTTGACGGATTCCGGTGTCAACGGACCGGTGAATTTTTTCCTGATCATGCCTTTTTTATCGACCACAAAGGACTCAGGCACGCCATAGACTCCCCAGTCGATACCGGCACGCCCATCCTGGTCAACGATGACGACATTATACGGATCGCCGAAGTTTTTCAGCCAGTCCTTGCCTTTCTGGTTATCATCCTTGTAATTCAGCCCGACGATCGGCACCGCATTGCTTTTTGCGAGTGCATTCAGCACCGGGTGTTCCTGTTTGCAGGCGACACACCACGAAGCCCAAACGTTCATCAGCCATACACGACCCAGCAGGTCCTGCTTGCCCAGTGTTTCGTTCATCTGAAACAAACGCGGTAGCTTGAACTCCGGCGCCGGTTTATCGATTAGTGGTGACGGAATCTCGCGTGGATTCAGGCTCAGACCTTTATATAAAAACGCGACCAATATCGCGAAAACGACCATTGGCAACCATGCGCGTGTCATGCCGACGCACCTTCTGCCGCCTTGGCGTCCACAGCTGCTTGGACTCGAGACGGCGCGATGGCCGGGGCCTTGCGGTAGCGCCTGTCACTGGCCGCGAGCAAGCCACCAAGTGTCATGAATATCGCCCCTAGCCAGATCCAGCGCAGGAACGGCTTAACGTAGAGCCGGATAGTCCAGGCATTGTCAGGCAAGGGCTCGCCCATTGCTACAAACAGGTCACGGGTCAGGCCGGCGTCAATCCCCGCCTCGGTCATCGGATTCTGCTGGACGAAATAGATTCTTTTCTGTGGCGACAGCTGTGCGACCTGCTCGCCATCACGGAAGACCTGGATATCGCCCTGGGTGGCGCGATAGTTCGGTCCGGTTACATCCCGGATCCCCGAGAATTTGAACTCATACCCGGCCAGGTTGAAACTGTCGCCGACCAGCATACGCAGATCTTTTTCGACACTATAGGCCGTGGTCAGTGCAATACCGGTTGCAAACACCGCGATACCGAGGTGGGCAATGGTCATACCATAGATATGCAATGGTACTGTTTTCAGTCTGGACAGATCAAAGCCACGGCTGAAGGCGTGACCGGCAAACATCTGCAAGGTAGTGAGCGTGACCCAGACAGCCAGCCCGACACCCAGAGCCGCACCCCAGGTAAATTCAGGCAAAAACAGCGCCGGTGTCACCAGCCCGGCTACGATACTGATAATGAACAACAGGCCGGTTTTTCCGATCAGTCGTTTTGGATCATCGCTTTTCCAGCGTGTTAATGCACCGATACCGACCAGGATTGCCAGAGGCGCCATCAACGGGATGAACACGGCATTGAAGTAAGGCGGACCGACCGAAATCTTGCCCTGATCCAATGCATCCATAAACAGCGGATACAGTGTGCCCAGTAAAATACTGGCTGCGGTCACGACCAGCAGGATGTTATTCATCAACATGAGGGTCTCGCGTGAAAACAGGCTGAACATGCCGACACTGCGTATAGACGGCGCACGCCACGCATACAGGGCCAGGGAAATACTGACTACCAGCACCAGGAAGATCAGGATAAACACACCACGGGTCGGATCAGATGCGAACGCATGCACCGAGGTCAGTACACCGGAACGCACCAGGAAGGTGCCCAGCAGACTGAGTGAGAAGGTAAACACGGCCAGTAATATGGTCCAGGCCTTGAATACACTGCGTTTTTCCGTAACTGCCAGTGAATGGATCAGCGCGGTGCCGACCAACCAGGGCATGAACGATGCATTTTCAACCGGGTCCCAGAACCACCAGCCACCCCAGCCGAGTTCGTAATAGGCCCACCAGCTGCCGAGCGCAATGCCTGCGGTCAGAAACGCCCAGGCGACTGTCGTCCATGGACGTGACCAGCGTGCCCAGGCCGTATCCATGCGCCCACTGAGCATGGCTGCAACTGCAAACGCGAATGCGACCGAGAATCCGACATAGCCCATGTACAGGATAGGCGGGTGTATGGCCATGCCGATATCCTGCAACAGCGGATTCAGGTCACGACCGTCGATCGGTGCCGGCAACAGGCGCTCAAACGGGGTAGAGGTCATGACAATAAACAGCAAGATGCCAAAACTGACAAAGCCCATCACGCCGAGCACACGGGCTATGATGTGGTCCGGCACGCTGCGACTGAACACGCTCACAGCAATGGTCCAGACCGCGAGTATCATCGCCCACAGCAGCATCGAGCCTTCGTGTCCGCCCCATACACCGGAAATCCGGTACATCAGCGGCAGTGAGGTATTGGAATGTTGAGAGACATACAATACCGAAAAGTCATTCACGATGAAAGAATAGGTCAGGCTCGCATAGGCCAGTGTCACAAACAGGACCTGGGTCATCGCCAGTGGCTTGGCCACGGCTATCCAGGAAGGAATACCGCGAGCCGCACCGGCTATCGGTAGTACCGTTTGCAGCAATGCCAGGCACAGGGCCAGCATCAGCGCGAAATGTCCCAGTTCAGGTATCATTTTTTCGTTTCCAGTCCAGGGTTATTCATAACCGGTTTCTTCATACTCGCAGCCACCTCGGGAGGCATATATTCCTCATCGTGCTTGGCGAGCACCTCGGATGCGACAAACACACCCTGTGTATTCAGTTTACCGTTGGCGATAATGCCCTGCCCTTCACGAAACAGGTCTGGCAGGATACCGGTATACTGTATGGTCACACTTTCCGCATAATCGGTCACATCAAAGCGTACCGTCAGGCCATCCTGTTCCCGTTGTACACTGCCTTCCTTGACCATTCCACCTAGACGAAAGTTCCGGTTCTCGGGTGCCTTACCCTGTACCACCTCTGATGGATCGATGAAATACAACAGGTTCGACTGGAATGCCGTTACCGCAAGACCAACCGCGATACCGATACCGACGATCAGCATAACCACCATGATCATTCGTCTGCGTCTTGTGGGTGTCATGAACTTTTCTCCCGCCTTAGTCGGCTGATTAAATCCTGCAGAATCTTTTTACGATGTACCCGGGCTGCGACAAGGTTACCCAGTAACAATACCAGCGCGAGCGCATAGGAACTCCACACGTACAGGCCATAACCGCCCATATCGAAAAACGCTTTCACAATTTCACCTTTGCAACAATATCACGCGCCCATGCGGAACGACGTTCATTAAACAACACATCGGCACGCGCACGTACCAGTACTACCGTGAAGTAATACAGCTTGAATGCTACCGCCATAACCAGTAATGGAATTAACATATCGATATGGATGGATGGCTTATCGAATTTCGTAACCGTTGCACCCTGATGCAGTGTATTCCACCAATCTACCGAGTAGTGGATGATCGGGATATTCACCACGCCGACCAGTGCCAGGATCGCACCCGCGCGTGCCGCGGTACGCTTGTCTTCGATCGCCGTAGTCAGACCCATATAGCCCAGGTACAGAAACAGCAGTATCAGCTCGGATGTCAGGCGTGCATCCCAGGCCCACCAGGTGCCCCACATCGGCTTGCCCCAGAGTGAACCTGTGGCCAGCGCCAAAACAGTAAACGATGCCCCTAGTGGTGCCGAGGCCTGGGCCATTACATCCGCGATCTTGATGCGCCAGATCAGGCCTATCGCACCGGCTACCGCAAGGATCATGTAAACGAACATGGACATCCAC
Source organism: uncultured Gammaproteobacteria bacterium (assembly GCA_947258795.1). GTDB lineage: Bacteria > Pseudomonadota > Gammaproteobacteria > DRJJ01 > DRJJ01 > DRJJ01. The sequence continues at coordinate 12,238 of CAMYJU010000014.1, forward strand.
GCAGCCGGCACATGGATATACATGATGCGCGCACTTTCACCCTGCTGGTAATCCGGTGGCGAGGTGATCAGGGCTCCATATAAACCGTATAGAAACAGGATCACCGTAATCGCAGCGGTCCACGGAATGACCTTTCCCGCGATCCGATAAAAATGTTTCGGAGATCCAAACTTGTGTATCCAGGTATACATACTTAATTCAAACTCACTCTCAAGGCTGCTGCAATCGCCAGTGGCGTCAGGGTGATAGCCAACATCAGCATCGAACCCAGAAACGTCAGTTGCGCCGTAACTGCCAGTCCGGCAGCAGCGTCATTAACCGCACCGGCAGCAAAAATCAGCACCGGGATATATAACGGTAAAACCAGGATGGATAATAACATCCCGCCGCGACGTAGTCCCACTGTTAGCGCAACTCCGACCGATCCGACCAGGCTCAGCACCGGTGTACCCAATAATAACGTCAGCATCAGTGTACCCAATGCGGCATCCTTGATGTGGAGCATAGACGCCAATAATGGGGACATTAAAATAAGTGGGACACCGGTCACACACCAGTGCGCCAGCACCTTCGCAAAAACCAGCATGGTGAGCGGCTGCGGGCTCAGCACGATCTGTTCCAGCGCACCATCAGCAAAATCGGAACGGAATACGGCATCCAGCGATAACAACGCTGCCAGCAGGGCCGCCACCCACACCACGCCTGAGGCGATGGTACTCAGTACCCTGCTCTCCGGCCCCAATGCCAGTGGAAACAGGCTGATAATAATCACGAAAAACAGCAACGGATTAATCAATTCACTGCGGTGCCGGTAGGCCAACAGGATATCCCGGTTAAACATCGCAACAAATGCGCGAAACATGGCTATTGACCCCCCAAATGGACAGAAGGTTCAGACAGATGTGACAGAGCCATACTCTGGTGAGAGGTCAGCAGCGCGATACCGCCACGTTCACAATGCGCGGTAATCAGGGATTCCACCACCTTTATACCCATACGATCCATAGCAGTATAGGGTTCGTCCAGCACCCAGATTGCCGCGTCACTGAGCAATATCCGCGCGATACCGAGGCGGCGACGCTGGCCGGCAGACAGGGTTCTGGCCGGTGAAAATTCGAAACCCGCCAGTCCCACGGTCTCCAGCAGGGTCGAAAGGTCGTGGTTCGAGTCATGATTAGCGAACAGTTTCTGCATAAAAGTCAGGTTTTCCTGTACGGTCAGCTCGTCTTTAATACCATGCAGATGACCAAGGTAGGCCAGTTGTTCCTGAAACTCCAGCCGGGCGCTGCGGATATTCTGGCCGTTGAATTCAACATCGCCCTGATCGGCCAGGATCAGGCCGCACATAATGCGTAACAGGGTGGTTTTCCCTGATCCATTCGGACCCTCTATTTGCAGTACCCGGCCCGATTTCAGCGTAAAAGACAGGTCTTCAAACAAGGGCCGGTCGTCGCGCGACATAAACAGTCCGCACGCAGCAAGGGTTGTTTCGGGAACCGGCCTGAGTTCAGGCAAGGGATGTGATGTCATCTGTTCTTAATAAATGTTGTGGACTGGTATGTGATTCAGCATGCTGCTATTCTGCCACAGCACTTGTAAAGTCGCCATGCCGATAACAATAAAAGAGTCTGTTTTTATGTCAAATTTTGATGTTTTTAACGGTGACGCCGACGGTATATGCGCCCTGATTCAGCTACGCCAGCACCAACCGCTGCAGAGTACCCGGGTTACCGGGGTAAAGCGCGATATCAACCTGTTAAAACGGGTTGACGCCAGCGCCGGTGATCAGGTCACCGTGCTCGATGTTTCACTGGACAAGAACCGTGACGCCCTGCTGAAGGTCCTGGATCAAGGCGCTGAAGTACTGTATTTCGATCACCATTTTGCCGGTGACATTCCCGAGCACCCGTCACTGACAACACATATCGACACCAGCCCGACCACCTGTACCAGCCTGCTGGTCGATCAGTATCTGCACGGCGCCTATCGCGCCTGGGCTGTGACCGCCGCATTTGGTGATAATTTTCATGACAGCGCAATCGAGGCTGCTAAACCGCTTGCGCTATCAGCACAACAGCTTTCCCGATTACAGGAACTCGGCACCTACATCAACTACAACGGCTATGGCAGCGATATCAGTGATCTGCATTTCGACCCGGACCGGCTTTATCAATTGATGCTGCCTTACGCAGATCCACTGGACTTTATTGCGTCCGACCCCAGCTTCCAACAACTGCAAACAGGTTACCAGGAAGATATGCGTCTGGCCGAGGAACTGAAAGCGGAACTTGAAAATACAGCCAATGCCGTGTTTGTGTTGCCCGATGCGTCCTGGGCCAGGCGTGTCAGCGGGGTATATGGCAATGAACTGGCTCGAACACACCAGCAACGGGCGCATGCCCTGCTCACACACAAGCCCGACGGCGGTTACCTGGTCAGTGTCAGGGCGCCGCTGTCAAATCGCAATGGCGCCGACACCCTGTGTCGACAGTTTGATACCGGAGGTGGTCGCGCGGCCGCGGCCGGTATCAATCACCTGCCTGACGCAGATTTCGATAATTTTGTAAAACGTTTCCAGGAAACCTACCCGGGCTAGCACCATCTGGCCCGTCGCCATTGCTTTCCCAAAAATATAATCGAAATACCGTGTGTACAACTTTTGACCCCCTCACCCCAACCCTCTCCCTAAGGGAGAGGGAATTGATAGGACAGCAATGACCCATCACCGTCATGACTGGTCGGCCCACTAATCCCGAAAGTTCTGGAACTGCAACGGCAGGCCGAGCTCGGCTTCCTTTAACATGGAGATGACCTGCTGCAGGTCATCGCGCTTTTTCCCGGTCACCCTGACCTGGTCGCCCTGTATCGCCGCCTGCACCTTCATTTTTTTATCCTTGACCATTTTAACGATCTTGCGCGCCAGGTCCTTGTCGACACCCTGCAAAACCTTGACCTGCTGTTGTGCACGATTGTTGGCAATCGTCACCTCGCCCGTCTCCAGGCAGCCGACATCAATACCCCGTTTTGCCAGTTTACCACGCAGGATTTCATCAATCTGTTTCACCTGGAAATCACTTTCCGATTCAATCAGCAGGTTTTCATCCATCTGCTTGATTTTTGAATTGGTACCCTTGAAATCAAAACGATTGCCTATTTCCCTGTTGGCCTGATCCACGGCATTGGTCAGTTCGTGCTGGTCAACCTCTGAAACCACGTCGAATGATGGCATGAACGCCTCCTCCCCTTGAATATCAACCAGAAAGCAACTGCGTTATAATAACCGACTACACACAAGTTCTCACCAGGGTTTTTTATATGGCTACTATCCAGATTACCGACAAGCTAATGAACGACATCATGGACGTCATTATCAAACACGACGAGGAGGCCATTGATGCCGGCATTGGTGCGCAGTATATGTCCGCACTGGTTGGCTACATGATCGCCCGCTACCCGTCTACCAATACCCAGAAAAAGGAAATCATGCACCATCTGACACAGTTCTCCGAGCACGTCATGCTCGACAATATCGAGCCGGAAGAAGAACCGGGGGCGGAACCCGGTGAAAATGAAGCCTTTGGCGTATGGAAACCGGGAGATGAGTAATGCGCAACCTGGATAGCTACGCTGACAATGATCTGAAACTGATTTACCGACTGCTGCATGATGGACTGGCCAGCAATCCGGAGCTGATGGACAGCGAACTGCTACATGACCTGCAGACCATACTACAACAAAAGGCAAAACATGACGGCGTCGATGTATCCATGCACTCGCAGTGGGCAGCCTGGTTAAGCGGGTTGCCACAGGAACTGGGTTGAATCAAAATGATCAACAACATACCGGGACACCGGTACAAGAAAACAAGAAGAGATAATTGAAAGAAAAAAAGCAGAAAATGAGCTTGAACAATTAGCGACAATAGACCCGCTGACACTGTTGTACAATCGAAGAACATTCGATGAATTATTGGAGACGGCAATAAAAACGCCGCTCGTTCTTCGCTCTGCTTTTTGCCACCGGTGATTTGCGACGTTGACAGTACGCGGATATCACGATCGAAGGAAGAATGAATCAGGTTTCCCTAGGCATCAACTTCAAGTTCGACCTGATAACCGCCATGTCGACGTATATTGATCACACCGCCATCCAGTAATAGATATTGCCCCTTGATACCTTCCAGTCGACCCTGTATCTCCGGGCTTTTATCCAGGTTCAGGGAGGTAACCTTCTCCGGGTAATGCTCGACCGGATAGTCCAGCATCACCACCTCGTGATCAAGGAACTCTACCGAGTCCTCTCCGAAACGCTGCTGGCTTTGACTGATTTCATCATCACACAGCTCCAGCAGGCGATCGCGCATCGCGGCCAGGTCGAGCTCCTCAGTGTCGTTTTTCAGCATACGCCGCCAGTTGGTCTTGTCCGCGACATGCTGCTTAAAAGCAACTTCCAGCAAACCGGACTGAAAACGTGATTTGACCCGGAGTATCGGCAAGGCCTGTACTGCACCCTGGTCTATCCAGCGCGTCGGTATCTGTGACTGCCGGGTGATGCCAATCTTGACACCCGAGGTGTTGGATAAATAGATGATATGGGGCTGCATGCAGTGCTGCCGTCCCCAGTCCTCATCACGGCAGGTACCCTGGTCAAAATGACACTTTTCCGGACTGACGATACAACTGTCGCACTCAGGCAACTTCCTGAAGCAGGGGTAGCAGTAGCCCTGGCTAAAACTCTTGTTGGTGCGTCGTCCACAGGCGATACAGTGAATCTCGCCGGTATGACGCATCGACAGGCGATGGCCAATCAATGTATTCAGATCGATCGGCGCTTCACCGGCTATTAACTTGTAGCGAACCGGCGAACCCAGCTCAGTTTTCATTTTATGTAAATCAAAGGTATACATTATATTCTTCATGTTACTTGTTAGTATCTGTCAGCCTGCCTGGGTACTGTTAATGCCGCTCGACTCAGGCGCAGACCACCCTACCTGAAGCCGGATGGTGGCGCAACGCATGCGTACATACCTTACGTTGCAGGCATAGACAACGGCTCGCAACAACCTGAAACGCTTCATCCTGAACCGAAGGCAGCCAGGCTGGCTATGAATAATGAATATTATCTTGAATATTCACAGATCTGTGCTTTACTGGATGACATGAGCACGACCGTCGCAAAACATGAGGAAAGTGATACCGCCAGCCAGATTCTGGATGCGGCCGAACAGCGCTTCAGAACCTATGGTTATAACAAGACGACCATGGCGGAAATCGCAAACGATGTCTGCATGTCGACCGCGAACCTGTATCGCTACTTCACCAATAAGCTGGAAATTGCCGCCGACTGTGCCCAACGCTGTCTGGGTAAGCGCGCCGAGCAACTCAGGGCAATCGTCAACCTGGACAATATCAGCGCCGCGGACAAGCTCGAACAGTACTTTCTGACAATCGCCCGCTACACCTACCAGGAAACTCATGATAACTATAAAATCAATGAGTTAGTAGGACAAATTATTGCAGAACGTAAGGATATCGTACGCTTGAAAAACAAACGGGAACAGGCCTATATCGCCGAGATTCTGGCTCAGGGCAACATTTCCGGGGAATTCAATATCAGCGATGTGATTGATACGGCAGAAGTCATCCATGCCAGTCTGGCACTATACCAGACGCCGTTATTCATGAGTTTGTATGAGCTCGAGACCCTGGAAAGTCTGGCGGCACGCACTGCCCGGCTTATCATTAACGGACTGAAGTAATCAACGAAACAGTTATGGTCAATGACTAAATTACTCACTATAAATGTGAATATTTAATAAATTATTCAGAAGTTACAACTTGCCAGGAGGGCAACCAGAATGCACAGACTAGAACAGGCATACAGCCGCTGGGTGATGAACCATCGCCTGCTGATTATCGTCAGCACCCTGGTCCTGGTGGCACTGGTTGCCAGGGGCATGGGTAACCTGGAGTTCACCAACAACTACCGTGTATTTTTCAGCCAGGATAACCCGGAGTTACTGGCATTCGAGGCGCTGGAGAAGACCTATAGCAAGAACGATAATGTCCTGTTTGTGATCACGCCGAAGGACGGTAAGGTGTTCACACGTGAGATCCTTACCGTCATCAAGGACCTGACTGACAAGGCCTGGCAGATACCCTATTCCACCCGGGTTGACTCGATTACCAATTACCAGCACACCGAGGCCATGCTCGAGGACGACCTGAAGGTCGGCGACCTGGTCGAGGACCCGGCCAGTCTGACACAGGCCGATCTCGACAAGATCAGGCGGGTCGCACTGAATGAACCCCTGCTGAAACACCGCCTGATTTCGCCTGATGGTAAAACCACCGGTGTCAACATCACGATACACCTGCCTGGCAAGAATCTGGCCACCGAAAACCCGGAGGTGGTTGCGTTTGCGCGAGACCTGGCCGCACAGGTTCGTGAAGCCAATCCGGACATGGAAGTTCGCCTGACCGGCATGATCATGATGAATGCTGCGTTCAACGAGGCCTCGATGAACGATATGCAGTCATTGATCCCGCTAAGCTATATCGTCATGTTTGTGTTTCTGGGCTTTCTGCTGCGCAGTATTACACCGACTATCAGCACCTTCCTGGTCATTACTTTATCCATCATCACAGCCCTGGGTATCAGTGGTTATATCGGTTTCCCGGTGACCCCACCATTGGTGTCTGCGCCAACCATCATCCTGACCGTGGCGATCGCCAACTCGGTACATATCCTGGTCACCTTCCTGCATGAAATGCGACGCGGTGTAGCCAAGCTGGACGCGATGAGTGAGAGCCTGCGCATCAATCTGCAACCGGTATTCCTGGCCAGCGTGACCACCGCGATTGGCTTCCTGAGCATGAATTTCTCGGAGGTACCACCCTTCCAGCATCTCGGCAACACCGTTGCATTCGGTGTGCTGGCATCTTTCGTCTACAGCACAACCTTTCTGCCCGCCGTCATTTCCTATCTGCCGGTACGCGTCAAGGTGCAGGAGCAGGATGACTACCATATGATGGCCAGGCTGGGTAATTTTGTGGTCGCCAAACGCCATTTTCTGTTATGGGGGATGGTTGTGGTTGTCGCCACCCTGGTTTCCTTCCTGCCCCGTAATGAACTGAACGATGTGTTCGTCGAGTATTTCAACGAGAACGTGGAATTCAGGCGCGATGTCGATTATGCATCCGAACATCTGAGCAGCACCTATGTAATCGAATACTCCCTCAAATCCGGCGAGTCAGGCGGGATCAGCAAACCTGACTTTATGGCCGAGGTTGAGGCGTTCAGCAACTGGTACCGGCAGCAGCCAGAGGTCGAACACGTCAACACGCTGTCCGATACCATGAAACGCCTGAATAAAAACATGCACAATGACGATCCCTCCTATTACAAGGTGCCGGAGGAACGCGACCTGTCTGCACAGTATCTGTTGCTGTATGAAATGAGTCTGCCCTATGGCCTGGACCTGAATAACCAGATCGATATCGAGAAATCCTCTACCCGCATGCTGGTGACAACCGAAATACTGTCAAGCAATCATATTATCGATCTCGGCCAGCGCGCCGATGCCTGGCTGAAGGCCAATGCGCCCAATATCGTCGAAGGCATGGGCTCAGGAACCACGATGATGTTTGCGAATATCGGCAAGCGCAATATCATCAGCATGCTCGGCGGCACCACGCTGGCGCTGGTGACGATTTCGTTCATCCTGGTGCTGGCGTTCCGCTCGATCAAGATGGGTATGATCAGCATGGTCCCGAACCTGGTACCGGCCGCGATGGGCTTTGGCCTTTGGGGCATCCTCGTTGGTGAGGTGGGCCTGGGACTGTCTGTCGTTAGTGGTATGACGCTCGGTATCGTGGTTGATGACACGGTCCATTTCCTGAGCAAATACCTGCGCGCCAGGCGCGAAGGCAAGCACGCACCGAGTGAAGCGGTCAAGTATGCGTTCAACACCGTAGGCCGTGCACTACTGATCACCTCGATCGTGCTGGTTGCCGGGTTTATGGTCCTGGCCCTGTCGGATTTCAAGATGAATTCCGGCATGGGAATACTGACCTCCATCATTATCTCACTGGCACTGATTGCCGACTTCTTGTTACTACCGTCATTACTGATGAAAATCGAGGAAAAACGAAATGAAGATATGGACACCGTTACTGGCCAGTCTGACCCTGCTTCCGCTTGAGTTGCCTGCACAGACACCTGAAGAGAAAGGCCTGGCCATCGCCATGGAGGCCGACAAGCGCGATACCGGCTGGGGCGACATCAAGACCGAACTGTTCATGGTCCTGCGTAATCGTCAGGGCCAGGAAAGCAAACGCAGGATGCGCAGCAAAATTCTAGAGGTGGATGGCGATGGCGACAAGAGCCTGATCGTTTTCGATCACCCGCGTGATATCAAGAACACTGCATTCCTGAGCTACACCCATGCACTGAAGGCAGATGACCAGTGGCTGTACCTGCCCGCCCTGAAACGGGTAAAACGCATATCATCAAACAACAAGTCCGGACCATTCATGGGTAGTGAGTTCGCCTATGAAGACATCTCTTCACAGGAAGTCGAGAAATACACCTATAAATTTATAAAAGACGACAAAGTTAATGGGCGCGATGCATTCGTCATCGAGCGCTACCCGGTTTACAAACATTCTGGATACACACGTACTGTAGTATGGGTAGACAAGGAAATGTATCAGGCATTGAAAACTGTATTCTATGACCGCAAAGACAGCCTGTTGAAAGAACTGGTACTCAATGATTACAAGCAGTACCTGGGAAAATACTGGCGCCCCTCAAAAATGACTATGGTCAACAAACAGAATGGCAAGAGCACTGACCTTGAATACAAGGGCTATGAGTTCAACACCGGGTTGAAGGATAGCGATTTCAATCGCAATACCCTGAAGCGTACCCGCTAACCTTGAAGATTGCTTGCAACAAGGCGCTTTGGAGCCAGCTGCTGTTGCTTTCCATACTGACGGCACACAACGCCGTTATGGCAGGTGAATGGAGCGGCTACCTGGGAGCCGAGGCCCGTATCTTTCTGGATGACCCTACGGATCCCCGTCAACAAGGCAACACGCTGTCATTTGTCGCTCAGCCGGAGTATTACACCGAATGGGATGATGGCAATCAAAGCCTGTTATTCATCCCGTTTGCGAGGATAGATCAGCATGATACCGAACGCAGTCATGCCGATATCCGTGAACTGGTCTGGCTCAAGGCAGCTGACACCTGGGAAGTGCATATTGGCATCGGTAAGGTTTACTGGGGCGTGACTGAATCACAACACCTGGTCGATATTATCAATCAGACCGACCTGGTCGAAAGTCCGGATGGCGAGGAAAAACTCGGTCAACCCATGATCAACCTGAGCCTGATTCGCGACCTTGGCATCTTTGATCTGTTTGTGCTGCCCGGTTTCAGGGAACGGACCTTTCCGGGCATCAAGGGCAGGCTGCGATCCGTACCGCGAATCGACGCAGATGACGCCCTGTATGAATCTTCAAGAAAAAATCGCCATGTCGACTGGGCATTACGATGGAGTCATACCCTGGGTGACTGGGATATCGGCCTGTCCTGGTTCGATGGGACCTCGCGTGAACCACGCTTTATACCGACGATCAAGCCGGATGGTGAATCCGTACTCGTTCCTTTTTATGACCAGATACAGCAGGCAGGACTGGACATACAGGCCACAAAGGAAGGCTGGCTATGGAAACTGGAAGCCATTAACCGGCGAGGCATGGGGGAAACCTACAACGCCCTGACGGGCGGTTTCGAATATACAGTCGTTGGCATAGCCAGTACCCAGGCTGACCTCGGCCTGATCTCGGAATACCTGTACGATGATCGTGATGAACAGGCCCTGAGCCTGTTTCAGAACGATCTGATGCTGGGAACCCGATTGACGCTCAACGACGAACAGTCGACCGAGTTTCTGCTGGGCCTGATCACCGATCTGGATGACAGCAGTGAACGATCCTGGTTTATTGAAGCCAGCCGCCGACTTGGAGACAGATGGAAACTGAATATCGAGGCGAGAGTACTCTCACTCCAGGACCCGCTCAACCCATTCCACGCGCTTGCGAAAGATGACTTTATCCAGCTGGAGTTGCTAAGGTATTTTTAACCGGTGATGAATAATAGCGGCATCTGGCTAGTCACCGATATACTCTTCCTCATCATCTTCCTGATCCACCTGGTTGTCCGTATCAGTCCGGGATGCGGGTTTGCTTGCTGCTGTATCTGCTACGGCCGATCGATATTCAGACTCATACATACCGATATCAGGCGCAAAACCGTTATATGCCAGGCTCAGACCCTGGTTTTGCGCCCATGACAGTGCCTGATCAACCGTCAGGGTATTCTTTTCATAGTCTATGGAAACAATCCTGGCGGTCTGCTCCTGCCCCTGAAACTGAATAACATCGCCCTTTTCCCCGGGAATACCGTAACCGTCATAGAAGTAGCTGACATCCTTTACTCTGATCACGGTGCCTTGCCCGGCATCTGTTGTTTGTGTCAAAAACGCACCCTTATCGATCAGCGGACTGTCAGCTGCCAGGTGGAAATCGCGCTGTATTGCATTGACAAAGCCAGGGGCCTTCTCGACCGTGTTTTTGATCAGTTCCGGATATTCCGACTCCCACCATTCAATTTCAGGCTGGGCACCAAATTTGAATCCGGGTTCACGCCCGCCATAGGTCAGCAACCAGGACTCGCCCACCTCGTTACCATAAATAGCATTATTCAGCAGCTGGAATCCGTCCAGGCGCGCGGTCTTGATCTGCACCGGTTGCCCATCAACCCTGAACACCCACCATCTTGAACGCCGGTCATTCGCAACGAAGACATTTTTGGCGAACACATTGTTAATAAAACGGTTGTCCTTCAGGACCTGGCCGGGGGCGATATTGATACCGGCAAATTTCGTCGCATAAAACACATTATGATAAGTGCGATTACCGGTATTGTTACGGGCCTCATGACCGTAAATGGCAAAACGAATACCCGGCCCGGTCAGGTCATGAAATTGGTTATGCCTGATAATGCCGTTCTGGCCCGCATATTGTATGCCTGAAAAGGGTGAGGCATTGCCGCTGGATGGTACAAATGCGAAATCATTGCCTTCAATCAAGTTGTGTTTGGTGGCATTGTATCTTTTAAATCCGGCAACCTTGTGACAATCATAGACTTCCCCGATCTTCTGCCTTTCATTATGGAAGTAGTTATTCCTGATTACATTAAAATTACCGCAACGTATATCCCATAGTGCATGTCTGGCATAACGAAAAGTATTGTTCTCAACCACATTGTAATCAGAACCGACTATCGACATGGCGTCACTGGCATTACCCTGTATCGTATTTCCGGCTACCCGGTTATAACTGGCGTTTCTGAAGAAGATTCCGGTCTTGGAACCACCCCCTCCATTGGTCGCCTTGCGAAAGGTATTATTACGAATGATGTTATATCTGGCATCCACCAGGTACAGCCAACGGTCGACGTCGTTTACTTCCAGACCTTCTATGACGATATACTCCCGGTTGGACAAATCGATCGCGGGACGATGTGGCCCTGTAATAACGACCTTTTCCTTGTCATAATTTCTGTAGGTAATATATTTCCCTTTTTTACCGGAGGTCTGTGGCGCCAGCTGCTCATGGTAGGTGCCGGCACGGATGAAAACCGTTTCTGCCGGTTTGATGATCGCCGCTACCGTGGAGAAACGGCTATAAGCAACGGCATTGCCTTGACTACATTCCCGTTTGACCGGGTCGTATTTGTTACAGACTTCGGCTCCGATATTCTGGTCTACATAATATTCAGAACTGGCGATAGCAAGTGGGGTATACAGCAGAGCTGCAGCCAGCGACATACCGGTTGCATATCGATAACACCTGCTTAACAATCTTTCCGACTGCTTCATAACGATTCCCTCCCTACTGGCGCTGCTTTCAGGGTTTTTTCCTGCATACGCAAAAAAAACTCATATCATCACGCATGCTTTTCTCTCCTATATGGGCACCCAGCGCATCCAGAATATGCTGTTTCAACTCACGTGGTGACTTGCCACAATAGTCACACAGTATCTGGTCCAGCACCGGCTTGAATTGCGTACCATCCATGCCATTTGCCTCACTCAGACCATCGGTATAGGCAAACAGTGACGAACCCGGTTCAAATGGCATGGAATGCATCTGGAACTGGTAATTTTCGATCACGCCCAGTACCGGGTCTGCCTGGCTAAGTTCGATTACATTGCCTGTAGCGGTTTCACATAACAGCGGCGGATTATGTCCGCAATTCACATAATGCAACTCGTTTTGAGGCTTGTCCAGATACATCGCAATCAGGGTCACAAAGCGCCCTCGCGCACTGGCATGAAACACCGCCTGGTTCAGCACGCGCATCATGTCACGCAGATCCCTGCCTTCCTGCACCATCAGACTGATAATAGACTGCAAATTGGCCATCATCATCGCCGCAGCATAGCCTTTGCCCGAGACATCGGCCATAAACGCATACTGACTACCATCCGGTGCGGCTATCATATCGAAATAGTCGCCACCCACCTTGTTTGCCGGCCGGTAGAAGGAGGTCATTTCAAAATACTCATTACCAACCAATTGTTCAGGTATCAGCCTGCTCTGTATCTCGGCGGCCAGCATCATGTCTTCTTCCATATGCTGAATGTGAACCTCCTGCCTGGCCTGCTCTACCGCCCTATTCAACAGGCGGCGCGCCTGCATCGCGATCAGCATGGATGCGGCCCCCATCGCGATAAAGATCAGCGAGCGCATCAGGATCGCAGGCCAGCCGGTATTGTAAATAACATAGTCCTCAGGCTTGACCAGATCCTGCAACCAGAATGCATAGACACCAACGTATTGTCCTGCTGCAAATCCTGCCGCAATGATCGCGACCTTGGGATTGAAGGTCAGGCTGCTGACACCGATAATCAGCAGATAGAAAAACGGAGCCGCTGAAGTCAATGCAAACGTCACGCCAACGAGGTTGGAACTGACCAGTAAAAACAGGGTGACCGTTGAAACCTGTATAATGACATTTACGTATTTGACGAAGTGATGATAATGACCAAACCTGATTACCATCACCAGTAAAGCGAGCCATAATCCCAGGAACAGGCTCAAACCGATGACTGCGTAACGAAAAGCCAGACTCAGGTCCTGTAACTGCGTATGAAAAATAATATTGATAAATATCAGCGTTACGATCAGCAAGGCACTGATAATACGCTGTGAACGCATTTCAACACGCTGGATAGCTGATTCAAAGGTTTCAAGCTGGTCGTTACTTATTGGCACGCTTATCCTCTGCGGCGTTAAAACTGTCGTCAACCGGGTTTGTTACAGCATTTCGATATACACGGGCAAACCAGATTGCCGTAGTCATCATAGCAAGGCCAAATAAAATGGTCACCTGCGCTGGCTGCAACCAGTCTGCCAGCAGACCGGACAACAGACTCCCCAGTGGCATCAAGCCAATAAACACCATGCTGAACAAACCCATGATGCGTCCACGTATCGAATCCGGAATACTGTGCTGGATAGCGATATTACTGCTGGCAACCTGTGTGGATTGACAGAAGCCGATAACAAACAATACCGCCATACCAATTACTAATTGCTCCATTTGCGAGAACACGACCAGACTGCCACCCATGATTATTGCCGGCAGGATTATCATGCGACCATGGTCTTTACGTCCGGAGCGCATGGCCAGCCGTATCGCACCCGCCAGCGCCCCTGCACCCAGTGAACCCAGTAACAGGCCCAGGGTCCTGGAGTCGCCCTGATAGGTAGTGGACGCAAACACCGGCATTAACACCGTTACGGTAGCGAGCACAACGCTGGTTACCGCTACCAGTATTAACAGATCGCGTATGGTGCGATGACGACGGGCGTAGGTCAGTGCATAACCGATACGCCCCGGAATTCCGTCATCACTGACTGCTTCTGGCTGGTAATTTCCGCTCATCAGCAGGAAACCAGACAGTACAACCAGGTAGGTGACCGCGTTCAGCACAAACACCCAACCTTCGCCGGTCAGCGCGACCAGCCATCCAGCCAGCGCCGGGCCAACAAAGCGCGCCACGTTGAATGCGCTGGAATTCAGTGCAATCGCGTTGGCCAGGTGTTCACGCGGTACACTGTGTGCAATAAAGGCGTGCCGGGCCGGGATTTCCAATGCGTGAATCACACCCAGCACCAGCGCCAGCACAATGATGTGCCAGACCTGGATCTGCCCACTCAGTGTCAGCACTGCCAGGATAATCGCTTGCAGGGCGGCCAGGCTGTGCGCAGTGATCAACAGCTTGCGCCGATCTATCCGGTCAGCCAGGGCCCCGCCGGCCAGGGTCAGGATCAACACCGGAAACAATGCACAGAAGGCAACAATACCCAGCATGGTACTGGATTCGGTCAGACGATAGACCAGCCAGGACTGGGCCACTGTCTGCATCCAGGTGCCATTCAGAGAAACCAGCTGACTCAGATAGTAAAGCCTGTAATCCCGATTGCGTAGTGAGGAAAATAGTATCAAAAAGTCATTCCGTACAAATACGCGTAACCGTACACGCGTGTTAAACTGTATCGGTGTCCCGCAGTCTTGTTATTACTTCCGCTAACTGGTCATTATACCTGCAATACCGTCATGAATGAGTTTGAAATAATCAAACAGTATTTTTCCGACCCGATGCATACCCGGCGGAATGATGTACTGACCGGTATTGGTGACGATGCCGCACGGGTGTCGTGTGAACATACCATTGTCACCCGTAATCTGACCCTGCAGGCCGAAAAAGATTTCCAGCCTGATGATGCCGCCGACAGTATAGGACACAGTCTGCTGGCCAGAACCCTGGCGCAACTCATCGCCAGGGGTGCTGAACCTGCCTGGGCCCTGCTTTCTTTGAGCATGCCACAAGCCGACGCCCCCTGGTTAAAGGCATTCAGCCTCGGACTGATGCAACTCACGACACAGGCCGGGGTTCAACTGGTAGGTGGTGATACCACGCGCAGCCCCGCTATACGTCTTTCGCTGAACTGTCATGGCATTCTGCAACAGGGTATCGCAAAACAGCCATATCGGCCCGTATCGGGCGACCTGATTTATGTGATTGGCAACCTCGGCGAAGCCGGGCTGGCGATTCTCGATCTCAGGGGTGAAATCCACCTGCCGATTAAAGAGAAACAGGCGGCGCTGGCCAGGCTGCACTATCCTGACCCGCCACTCGGACTGGAACAACTCCACCAACTGGTGCCGGTGCATGCGTTTACCTTGGCCGATGGCCTGTCAGCATCACTGGGCAAGGCCGTCGAGCATTTTCGCATTGGCGCCAGTCTCTACCCGGCACAACTACCCTGCCCCGAACAGCTTGTCCCGTATCTGGACATGGCCGGCGATTACACCCTGCTGCTGGAGTCCCCACAACCCTGCACATTGGCAATGATCATAGCCGCTGAACAGCAGGCGCTGTTTGAACAATCCGTACAGGACCTGGGTTATCGCGCAAACTGGGTAGGCAGTATTGAATCGCAGCCTGGCGTGCGCGTCATCGACTGACGGTTAACCGGTCAGAGACGCCTTCATTTGCTCCAGGCGATCCGGTAATATGTTTTTCAGCTTGTTACGGGCCTGGAGGATGATCTCTTCGGTTGTCTCCCAGCTGATACAGGCATCGGTCACCGAGACCCCGTGTTTGAGTTGCGACAGGTCCTTCGGTACCGGCTGGTTACCTTCATGCAGGTTACTTTCCAGCATCATGCCGATGATCGACTGATCGCCTTCCAGGATCTGGTTACAGCAGTTATCCAGTACCAGTGGTTGCAGGCTGAAATCCTTCATCGAGTTACCGTGACTGCAATCAACCACGATATTGCCCGACAAACCGGCATTTTCCAGTTCCTTGCGACACATGGCGATACTATCCGAGTCGTAATTGGGTGTGCCGCCACCGCCACGCAGCACCACATGCCCCCACGGGTTACCGCGTGTGTGATAAACCGCGCTCTGGCCGTTCTGGTTAATGCCGAGAAAATGATGGGGTCGTGATACCGAGTGCAGTGCGTTAATCGCCACCTGCAAACTGCCATCGGTGCCATTCTTGAAGCCCACCGGTGTCGACAGTCCACTGGCCATCTCACGATGGGTCTGGGACTCGGTCGTGCGTGCGCCGATTGCGGTCCAGCTGATCAGATCAGACAGGTATTGCGGTGTAATCGGATCCAGCGCTTCGGTTGCGGTGGGCAGACCCATATCCACCAGGTCGGACAACAACTTGCGCGCCATGTACAAACCCTTTTCGATATGGAACGAGTCATCCATACCCGGGTCGTTGATCAGCCCCTTCCAGCCGACTGTGGTACGCGGTTTTTCAAAATACACACGCATGATCAGGTACAGGGTGTCCTGTACCTCGGCGGCCAGTTTTTTCAGCCTGCCGGCATACTCCAGGGCCGCTTCCGGGTCATGGATAGAACACGGGCCGAGTACCACAAACAGCCGGTGATCCTCACGATTGAGAATGTCGCGTACCGTCTGGCGACCCTTGAAGACCTGTTTCATGGCAGATTCGGTCAGTGGATATTTCTCCTTGACCTGCGCCGGTGTCGGCAACAGTTCCTGCGACAAAACATTTACATTGATCAGCTGTTGTTCGTCCATCTTCGTTTGCAAGCGTGTTTGATCTGTTTGTGCCGGGATTGCGATTCGGTTCTGGCCCACCCGGGATAGCACCAGAACAACCAATGATAACGTTTTTCAGGGCTTACGTCTTCCTAATCCCGGCACGTTCGGGGGTGTATTAGCTATAAAAAACAACCTATAATCCGCTTCCCGACCAATTTTAGCAATTTGATGTACAGGAAACAGCATGTCTGATATCGATACCGACCTGATGAGTGGCATTTCAGCCTTCGAGGCCAAGCATTTCAGCACCGCCAGCAGCCTGCTCGGCCCGCTGGCCGAAGACGGCAATGAAGAGGCCCAGTTCCGTATGGCCATAATGTGCCAGAACGGCCTGGGCATGGTGGCCAATGAGGACCGCGCCTTCAAGTTTATGAAGGCAGCCGCGGAACAGGGCTATCCGCTGGCCCAGCACGGCCTGGGTTTTATGTACATGGAAGGCGAATGTACCGAAAAAGACCCGGCCAAGGCAGTACAGTGGTTCGAGAAGGCCGCCGAACAGGGCATGATGGGGTCGATTACCACCCTGGCGATGATGTATCAACAGGGCAACGGCGTCGAAAAGGACGAGGAAAAGGCGCGTCAGCTGTTTGAGCAGGCAGGCTTTAATCCGGACGAGCTGTAACCTGTCCTGGCGTTGACCCGGCCTGCCGGGTATCAACCCGGATCGGCGAGACTTTTCTCCACCACCTCGAAACAGTCGCTCGACAGTCCCCTGTTCTGACTGACCTGCTCCAGCGCCTCGCGCATTTTACCCTGTCGTTGCTGATCGTAACGCCGCCAACGGCTCAGGCTGCCGAGCAGGCGTGCCGCGATCTGTGGATTGAGCCTGTCCAGTTCGATCACCTGCTCTGCCAGAAAACGGTAACCACTACCACCCGACTCATGGAAACAGACCGGATTGCGCATACAGAAACTGCCGATCAGCGCCCGCACCTTGTTCGGGTTCCTGAGACTGAAGGCCGGGTGTGACATCAGTTGTCGTACTGTATCCAGGGTACCGGCCAGCGGCGCGCTGGCCTGAATCGTAAACCATTTATCCATCACCAGTGGCTGTTGCTGCCACTTGTGTGCAAACCGGGACAAGACCTCCTGCTGCTCTGGACGGTTGTGGTGAACCAGGGCCGTCAAGGCCGCCACCACGTCGGTCATATTATCCGCGTGCTGAAACTGCTGTATGCATAATTCGGCAATTTCTTCATCATCCAGCGTCATCAGACATGACAGGGCCGTATTACATAACGCCCGTCTGCCCATCTGCGCGGCACTGATGCCGTAGGTTTCGCCCTGTGCGGCTCTGTAAATCGGTAACAGGCTGTCCTGTAACTCAGCTGCCAGCGTTTTTCTCAAGGCCTCACGTAATTGATGGGTTTGATCAACTGCGATGGTTTGCTGGAATTCGCCGAGGTAACTTTCCGATGGCAGCGCCAGTACCTCGGCCTTGAACGCATCGTCCAGTTCTTCACTGGCCAGCATCTGGTGCAAGGCATTGGTCAACACCTGTGCCGGTATCTCAGCCTGGTCAGCCTGGTCCAGCCCCTGCAGAATCAGGCGTATACAGAGCTGCTGAGCTGCCTCCCAGCGATTGAACGCATCCGTATCATGAGCCAGCAGAAAGGCCAGTTGATCATCGCTATAGTCGTACTCCAGCTTGACCGGGGCAGAGAACCCCCTGAGCAGGGATGGCAATGGTGGCTCCTTGATGTCCCTGAAGCGAAACACCTGGCTTTGTTCATTCAGCACCAGAACCATTTCAGTATCCGCATCAGCCGGACTTTCCTGATCCAGCCTGAGGCTCATGGCCCGGCCCTGCCGATCGAGCAGACCCATGCGCACCGGTATTGTAAACGGCGCCTTGCTCGCCTGCCCCGGGGTGGCCGGGCAATGTTGCTCAAGCGTCAAATGGTATTCTGACGCGTCGGCATGATACTCACCCTGCGCCCGTAGCACCGGTGTACCGGCCTGTACGTACCAGCGCTCGAAACCGGACAACCCGACCTGGTTCGCATCGCGCATGGCCGCGAAAAAGTCGTCCGTGGTCACCGCCTGGCCATCGTGTCGCTGGAAATACAGGTCCATGCCACGCCGAAAGCCATCCCTGCCCAGTAACGTCTGGTACATACGCACCACTTCGGCACCCTTGTTATAGACCGTGGTGGTATAGAAATTATTGATTTCAACGTAGGACGCAGGCCTGACCGGGTGCGCCATCGGTCCGGCATCCTCCGGAAACTGGGCGCTGCGCAGTGCACGTACATCCTGGATGCGTCTGACCGGGCGCGAGGTCATATCGGCACTGAATTCCTGGTCGCGGTACACGGTCAGACCCTCTTTCAGGCTCAGCTGAAACCAGTCACGGCAGGTCACCCGGTTGCCGGTCCAGTTATGGAAATACTCGTGCGCAATCACATTCTCGATGCCGATGTAGTCCTGGTCGGTTGCAGTTTCCGGACTGGCCAGTACATAGCGGGAATTGAACACGTTCAGACCCTTGTTCTCCATCGCACCCATATTGAATGCATTGACCGCGACAATCATGTAGATATCCAGGTCATACTCCAGGCCAAATACCTGCTCGTCCCACTGCATGGATTTCTGCAATGAATCTAGCGCATGCCCACACAAGGCCGCATTTTCATGCTCGACATAGACGCGTAGGTCGATCTGCCGGCCTGAGGCGGTGACATAGCTGTCCGACTCACAGTGCAGATCACCGGCCACCAGTGCAAACAGATAACAGGGCTTCGGGAACGGGTCCTGCCATTTGACCCAGTGGCGATTGTTGTCCAGCTCGCCTGACTCGACCGGGTTACCGTTGGAAAGCAGTACCGGGCAGGCATCCCGGTCTGCGATAATCGTGGTGGTATAGGTCGCCATCACATCAGGCCGGTCCAGGCACCAGGTAATCTTGCGAAAACCCTCGGCCTCGCACTGGGTAGAAAATATCCCGTCAGACAGGTACAGGCCTTCCAGCGCGGTATTCTGGTCAGGGTTCAGGCCGGATTCGATGGTCAGGCTGAACCTCTCCGGCACATCGGCAATGATCAGACTGTCTGTACTGAGTACATACTGATCCTCAGACAGCTCACGCTCATCGATCTGTACCGCCAGCAATGTCATGTCCTGACCATCCAGTTGAAGTGGTACCGGTTCAGGTGCGAGCCTGCGTAGCTGCATTGTCGCGCTGACCCGGGTGGCATCGGGCTTCAGGTCAAAAACCAGGTCCACGGTATCAACCGTATAAGCCGGGGCCTTGTAGTCTTTCAGATAAATGGCTTTGGGGCTGTCACCCTTCATTTTCGATATGTTTCCATGGCATAAATAGTGCTAGAATGATTCCCAACCAGGCTGGGTCATCAAGGATGACTTGCTGTCGAATACCTACCGGATTTTATCGACCACCCTACCCTGAAGTAACGCTGCATCAGCAACTTTTTTGTGGACCCCGATTTCAGTAACATTTGTTTACAAAAAATGGTGATATTTAACAGAATTTTAACAACTGATTCACATAATCATATTATGCTAATCATCAGTAAATACCACCGTGATTTGAGGGTCAGACAAAATGATGCAATCGCAAAACATCGTATCAACAATTCCAGGAAAATTCTTAACTAAAATGCCTACAATAGTCGTGACACGTGAAGACATCATGGTAAAGGAACTCGAACTGAAACAGGGCGAGTTGATCATCGGTCGTGATGATGATTGCGACCTGACACTGAATGACCACTCGATCAGCAACCGCCATGCCAAGATTATTACCCTGTTTAATGCCACCTATGTCAAGGACCTGGGCAGTACCAACGGCACCTTTGTCAACGGCAAACAGACCAAGGAACATACCCTGCATGACGGCGATGTCGTTACAGTCGGGAAACGCTACCGCATCCTGTTCGAAAAAGACAGCGAACAGTCAGCGACTGGGGGCGACAAAACCACGGTCATGAGCCGTGACGAGATGAACAGGGCGTTGTCCGAGTTTATCCAGGAAGAAAAGCAGCAAAAGGCCGGCAATGTGCCGCCCAAATCGGCATCGATACACAGTCTGAGCGAACAGGAAACACCGGTACCTGCTGAACCCAGTCTCGGCAATGCCTGCCTCAGAGTCATGGCCGGCGAGCATAGCGGCCGGGAAATGCCACTGAACCGGCGCCGCACCCGCTTAAGCCGCAGCGGTATTACCTATGCGCATGTTGAACGGAGCGAAAATGGCTTCAATATCAAGCGCGATGCCAATGCCCCGGCGGACAGTACCATTCTGTTGAATGAGGAGCCGCTGAGCGCCCAGGCAATCCGGCTGAAGCCGGAAGACATTATCAACCTGAACGGCATATTGATGGCCTTTCAGACCGATTAGTCAGCCATTACTTTATAATCTACGCATTAAAGCCCGCACCTGCGGGCTTTTCTTTATTTAGCGTGTATGCATATCCGTGCAGCGGATATAGAGATAAATTGGTCGGGACGACAGGATTTGAACCTGTGACCACCACACCCCCAGTGTGGTGCGCTACCAGACTGCGCTACGCCCCGTGTGAAACAGGATTCCTGATACAGATGAAATCTCAGGCTGCGTATTCTAGCCCAGATGTAAACCGGAAAGAAGGATAATCAGGAGTTAGTGACTAGTTTTTCAGCAACGACAGGATATCTTCCAGTTCGGTACGGATCTGGCGGATAATCTGCTGACTCTGGTTTGAGTCATCCTTGGCGCCTGAACTGGTCAGTTTCTGGCGTGCGCCACCGATGGTAAAGCCTTGCTCGTACAGCAGGCCCCGTATCTGGCGGATCATGATGACGTCATGACGCTGATAATAACGACGATTACCACGACGCTTGATGGGCTTCAGCTGCGGAAATTCCTGCTCCCAATAACGTAAGACGTGAGGCTTTACGTTACAAAGATCGCTGACTTCACCAATTGTAAAATAACGCTTTCCCGGTATAGAGGGCAGTTCGTTATTGTTCCCTGCCTCCAGCATAAGCCTCTACTCTTGCTTTTAATTTTTGACCAGGCCTGAATGTAACCACGCGACGGGCGGTGATGGGTATTTCCTCACCTGTTTTAGGGTTTCGACCAGGTCGCTGATTTTTATCACGCAAATCGAAATTACCAAAACCTGACAGCTTGACCTGTCTTCCCGTTTCCAGAGCTCCGCGTATTTCCTCGAAGAACATTTCGACCAGTTCCTTGGCTTCGCGTTTGTTCAGACCAAGCTCTTCAAACAGGCGTTCTGCCATATCGGCTTTTGTTAGTGCCATGCTTATATTCTCAGTGTCGCGTTGTAACGTTTTTCTAAAAGTGCGAGAACGGCTTGCACCACTTCATCGCAATCTTCATCCGTAAGTGTTCTTGAAGTTTCCTGTAAAATCAAGCCCAAAGCTAAACTTTTTCGACCTGATTCTATGTTTTTTCCCTGATAAACATCAAATAATGTGATATTTATCAATTTATCGTTATCCAATGCACGTATGTCTGCCAGTATTTGTCCCGCTGCGACGTTTTCATCGACCACAATGGCCAGATCACGACGTACAGACGGATACTTCGATAATGGTGAAAACACCGGTATCCGGGCCTGGCCTAGCGCCGATATGTTTAGTTCGAAAACAAATACATTAGCTGGTATTTGATGATTTTGCTGTATCCGAGGATGCAGCGCCCCAATCCACCCGACCTGCTTTTTATCTATTTGAATACAGGCAGATTGTCCGGGATGTAATGCCGGATGTCCCTTGTCAATAAAGATAAAGTCTTCTCCCCTTCCCGTCAAATGTAATATTGACTCCAGGTCTGATTTTAGATCAAAAAAATCAACGGCCTCTGACGCCTGCCCCGTCCAGTTTTCCTGTTCACGGCTACCGTATATCAGCCCGGCAATGGACATTTCCTGTTTAATTTCATTGTCTTGTGATATAAACTTCAGACCTGACTCGAACAAGCGGACCCGTTCGTGCTGTCTTTTAAGGTTATAAGTCAGGGTTGATAACAGGCCCGGCCACAGACTGGTACGCATGACTGACAATTCGCTGGACAGCGGATTGGCCAGTGCTACGGCCTGCAGGTCCGGTTGCAATGTCTCCTGAATCTGCGGATCGACAAAACTGTAGGTAATCACTTCCTGGAAATCTCGCTGGATCAACAGCTCGTGCAAGCTATCCAGCTGTAACTGGCCCTCCGGGCGAGGTTTCATTTCCAAGGATCTGCGACCCGGTTCGCTGGGTAATTGATCGTAGCCATAGATACGGCCGACTTCCTCGATCAGATCCGCCTCGATACTGATATCGAACCGGAAACGGGGGGAAATGATCTGCCAGGCCGATTCAGTCTCGGTCAGCGCCATACCCAGTCGCTGCAGGATATCTGTCACCTCCCTGTCAGCAATGGAGACGCCAAGTACCTGGCCCAGGCGCTGCTTACGTAGGGTGATCGCCTCAGGCTCCGCCAGTGCCTTCCTGTCGCCAGCTTCCGTGACCGGTCCAGCCTGCCCCCCACATAGCCTTAAAATCAGCTGTGTGGCCGCTTCCATCACATCAGCACAGATATCCGGGTCGACACCGCGTTCAAACCGGAACGATGAGTCGGTCTGCATATTCAGGCTGCGCGCCCGTCCGGCAATCGCGGTGGGTGCAAAATGGGCACATTCCAGGAAGATATCTGCCGTGGTGTCGGTTACAGCGCTGTCCTGACCACCCATGATACCGGCCAGTGCCAACGGCCCGTTCTGATCGGCAATCAACAGGGTGTTCGTATCCGGCTCAGCGGTACGGCCATCAAGCAACGTCAGCTTTTCACCCCTGGCGGCTAAACGTACGTCGATGCCTCCGTTCAGCTTACCCAGGTCGAAGGCATGCATCGGTTGGCCATAGGCCAGCAGTACATAATTGGTGATATCAACAATCGCATTCAGACTGCGTATGCCATTGCGGCGCAGGCGTTCCTGTAACCACAACGGCGAGTTGGCGCCGGCATCGACGCCACGGATGACCCGACCGAGATAACGCGGGCAGGCGCGGGTCGCGGATACCTTGACCGGAAAGCTATCGTCATTATCCACGCTGACCGTCGGAATCACATGTGCTTCCAGCTCGGTACGGGTCAGCACCCCGACTTCCCTGGCAATACCCTTCATGCCCAGGCAGTCACCTCGATTGGGGGTCAGATCAACCTCGATCAGGGTGTCGTCCAGTTGCAGATAGTCGCGAATATCCTGTCCGATCGGGGCGTCATCCGGCAATTCCATCAGGCCTTCGGCCGACTCTGCCAGACCCAGTTCCTTTTCGGAACACAGCATGCCCGAGGAAGGCACACCGCGCAGTTTTGATTTCTTGATCTTGAAATTACCGGGCAGCACTGCACCGACTGT
Source organism: uncultured Gammaproteobacteria bacterium (assembly GCA_947258795.1). Lineage (GTDB taxonomy): Bacteria > Pseudomonadota > Gammaproteobacteria > DRJJ01 > DRJJ01 > DRJJ01. The sequence goes on from CAMYJU010000014.1 coordinate 36,342, forward strand.
CGCCACCGCGACATGCAAGTCCTTGCGCACATTGCTGGCTCCGCAAACGATATTCAGCGCCTCGCCAGCATCGACGTCGACCTGGCACACACGTAATCGGTCGGCATCCGGATGTGCTTCGACTGAAATCACCCGGCCGACCTTTACCCCGCTGAACTCAGGCGCAGCCGAACGCACGGAATCGACTTCCAGTCCGGCCATGGTCAGCTTGTGGGCCAGGGTATCGGCGTCGATATCGGGATTAACCAGTTCCCGTAACCAGCTCTCACTAATAATCATAATTTGTCTAGTTCAACATCATATTTAATGTTACACATCCCAAGGTATACCCTGGCTGGCCAACATGTGATTAGTCTTCTCTCGCATACAGATCGAAGCATTGAGATTCTTATGAAAACTGTTTTAAGAAACGCAAGTCATTTTCAAAAAACAGGCGCAGGTCGTTGACACCATAGCGCAACATAGCCAGTCGCTCGACACCCAGCCCAAATGCATAACCGGTAAATTTCTCGTTATCAATACCGACCGAATCAAAGACATGTGGATGCACCATACCGCAACCCATGACTTCCAGCCATCCGGTATGACTGCAAACACGGCATCCTGCACCCTCACACATCACACACTCGATATCCACTTCAGCCGAGGGTTCGGTAAATGGGAAGTAGGAAGGTCTGAAACGTACCCCGACTTCGCGTTCAAAAAAGTGTCGTAAAAAATCCTCAACGGTACCCTTGAGTTCGGCAAAGCTCACCTGCTCATCCACCAGCAGGCCTTCGACCTGATGGAACATCGGCGTATGGGTGACGTCAGAATCGCAGCGATAGACCCGACCCGGCGCGATTACGCGCAAGGGTGGTTCGGTGTTTTCCATTACCCTGACCTGTACCGGTGAGGTATGGGTACGTAATAGCGTATGCGGATCGAAGTAAAACGTATCATGCATCGCCCTGGCCGGGTGGTGTGCCGGAATATTCAGGGCTTCGAAATTATGATAGTCGTCTTCGATTTCCGGACCGGTGGCGACATCAAACCCCAGTTGTGCGAATAGGTCCTCGATGCGTTTCAGCGTGCGACTGACCGGGTGAGCACCACCGGAATGCTTGCCACGTCCCGGCAAGGTCACATCTATGGCCTCGGACTGCAAGCGGGCATCCAACTCGGCCTGCTTCAGTGCCGATTTACGCGCTTCAATATCGGCTTGCAGGGCCTGCTTGGCCTTGTTAATTTCCTGTCCGGCCTTCGGACGTTCCTCAGCAGATAATTTACCCAGGCCCTTCAACAGCTCGGTCAGCTTGCCTTTCTTGCCAAGGTAGTCGACACGTACCGCATCCAGTGCTGCCATATCTTCGGCCGTAGAAATCGCTTGCCGAGCGGCTTTTGTCAGCTCTTCCAGGTTCATATTACCAGCTTGTTACCAGTGTTATTGTTTATATTCACTACAGAAACAAAAGAGGGGCAAGACCCGATAGCCTTGCCCCTCTCTATACGTCGCTTATATCAGTAATCGACTCAAGCTGCGAGGCTGGCCTTGGCCTGCTCTACCAGAGCGGCAAAACCGGCTTCGTCAAATACTGCAATATCAGCCAGCACCTTGCGGTCTACTTCAACCCCTGCCTTGGACAGGCCATTGATGAAGCGACTGTACGACAGCCCATGTTCACGCGCAGCGGCGTTAATACGTGCAATCCACAATGCACGAAACTGACGCTTGCGCTGACGACGGTCACGATAAGCATACTGACCCGCCTTGGTAACAGCCTGCTTGGCAACCCGGAAAACCTTTCTGCGGGCACCGTAGTAACCCTTGGCCTTTTTCAGGACTTTTTTGTGTGATGCGTGCGCCTGTACACCGCGTTTTACTCTTGGCATCTCAACACCCCTTTAAGTATATGGCAACATGCGGCGTATACTACGTGTATCCGCTTCGTTGATCATGGAAGCACTGCGCAACTGACGTTTACGCTTGGTACTTTTCTTGGTCAGGATGTGTCGACGATGCGACTGGTTTCTTTTGAAACCACCCGATGCGGTACGTGCGAATCGTTTCGCTGCACCACTGTTCGATTTAATTTTCGGCATTTTACTTCACCACTTCGCATTTATGGTTAAACGATACTGGCAGGTACACTCTATGAGTGTTTCTTTGTTTTGGCTCGCGGAGCAAAGACCATGACCATCTGGCGGCCTTCCAGCTTCGGACGCTGTTCGACCACACCATATTCTTCAAGGTCCTTTTCCACGCGATCCAAAAGCTGAACCCCCAGCTCCTGATGGGCCATCTCACGACCACGGAATCGCACCGTGACCTTGGCCTTATCACCATCATCAAGGAAACGGATCAGGTTGCGTAGTTTGACCTGATAGTCTCCAACGTCCGTCCCGGGACGAAATTTGATTTCCTTTACATGAATCTGTTTCTGTTTCTTTCTGGCAGACTGATTTTTCTTGTTCTGATCGAACTTGAACTTGCCATAATCCATGATGCGGCATACCGGCGGCTCTGCATTCGGTGATACTTCCACCAGGTCCAGATTGGCTTCGCTAGCGACATCCAGCGCCTTGCTGATCGGGACGACACCCAACTGGTTGCCCTGGTCATCAATCAGTCGTACTTCCGGCGACGTTATTGCCTGGTTCAGGCGAGTCTTGGTTTTTCCAGCAGCGATTTTATCAGTCTCCCATTTACTAAACAGTTAGGCCGCGGCTCGCGATCTCTGCGGAGAACAGGTCAGCCAGCTCTTCGAGTGACTTGCTACCCAGGTCTTCTCCACTGCGCGTGCGCACGGCCACAGTACCCGATTCAGCTTCACGATCCCCTATTACCAGCAGGTACGGAACACGCTGAATTGTGTGTTCGCGGATTTTAAAGCCTATTTTCTCATTTCTCAAGTCCGAAATGGCCCTAAAACCCTTATTTTTCAAGAATTCTTCGACTTCTTTCACAGCATCGGTCTGACGGTCGGTAATATTCATCGCGACCGCCTGTACCGGGGCCAGCCAAAGCGGCATAGCGCCGGCATGATGTTCGATCAGGATACCGATAAATCGCTCCAATGAACCCAGTACCGCACGGTGCAGCATGACCGGTGTCTGCCGACTGCCGTCCTCGGCGACATACTGGGCATCCAGCCGCCCCGGCATGGAGAAATCGACCTGTATGGTGCCGCATTGCCACACACGCTCCAGGCAGTCACGCAGCGAAAATTCGATCTTGGGGCCATAAAAGGCGCCTTCACCCGGCTGCAGGTCCCAGGGCAGGCCCCTGGTATTCAGTGCGCGTTCCAGTGCGTGTTCGGCCTTGTCCCAGTCTTCATCCGAGCCGACCCGCTTTTCCGGACGGGTCGACAGCTTGACGATTATGTCCTCGAAACCGAAATCCTTGTAGACACTGAACAGCAGGTCCATAAAACGGGACACCTCGTCCTGGATCTGGTCTTCGGTACAGAAGATATGTGCGTCATCCTGGGTGAAATTGCGCAGGCGCATCAGCCCATGCAGCGTACCGGACGGTTCGTTGCGGTGGCAGGAACCGAATTCAGCGAGCCGCAGCGGCAGGTCACGGTAACTCTTAAGTCCTTGATTATAAATCATAATATGGCATGGGCAGTTCATCGGCTTAACCGCATACTCGCGATGCTCCGAATTGGTCGTGAACATATCCTCGCGAAACTTTTCCCAATGCCCGGATTTTTCCCACAAGCTTCGGTCAACTACCTGAGGGGTATGCACCTCCTGATAGCCATGCTCGCGCATGCGCTCGCGCACATACTCCTCGACCTGGCGGTACAGGGTCCAGCCGCGGTCATGCCAGAAAATCATGCCTGGTGCCTCTTCCTGGGCATGAAACAGATCCATGCGCTTGCCCAGACGGCGATGATCGCGTTTTTCGGCCTCTTCGAGACGATTCAGGTAAGCCTTGAGCGCCTTCTTGTCCTGCCAGGCGGTGCCGTACACACGTTGCAGCATTTCATTGCTAGAATCGCCTCGCCAGTAGGCCCCGGCCAGCTTCATCAGCTTGAACGCCTTGAGTTTGCCGGTACTGGGGACATGCGGGCCACGACACAAATCGATAAAATTGCCCTGCTGGTACAGCGACAGATCCTCGCCCTGCGGGATAGATTCGATGATCTCGGCCTTGTACTCCTCACCCATGCCGCGAAAAAAATCGATTGCCTCGTCCCGAGGCATGACCTTGCGCGTAACTGTGTCATTGCCCTTGGCCAGCTCGCTCATCTTCTTTTCAATGGCCTTCAGGTCATCGGGCGTAAACTGCCGCTCATAGGCAAAGTCGTAATAGAAGCCGTTCTCGATCACCGGGCCGATGGTCACCTGGGCGTCCGGAAACAGTTCCTTGACCGCCTGGGCCAGCAGATGGGCAGTGGAATGCCGGATAATATCCAGGCCTTCTTCGTCGCGGTCGGTAACCAGGCTGAGCGCGACGTCCTGATCAATCACATAGGAGGTGTCGACCAGCTTGTCATCGATCTTACCGGCCAATGCGGCCTTGGCAAGGCCTGGACCGATGTCCAGGGCGACGTCATAAACGGAGACGGGCTGATCGAAACTGCGGCTGGATCCATCCGGGAGGGTAATAACAGGCATATTGTCTATCCTTCTTCAGTGGTGATCCATACGAGAGATCACTTGATCATACATTGTTCATACTGATGTGTGGCTACACACATCTATTAGGTGTAATTGGTAGGCGCGATTGGATTCGAACCAACGACCCCCACCATGTCAAGGTGGTGCTCTAACCAACTGAGCTACGCGCCTGCCGAGGTAGCGTAATTTACGGATTTATTAGGAAAATTGCAAGCCTTAAGCATCCCGGAATAGCCGCATGATGTTTCCCGGTCAACCAGCACCTGTCAACCCTGACAAAACCGGTGGTTCACAGCCTGCCCGGAGTGGCCCGATCCGGCTTATTCCAGCCCGTCACGGATCCCGGCAATAACGGCCTGCAAATGCCGTCCTCGAGCGGAGTTTAACATCAAATAGCCGTTGATACGCATATTCAGGCGCATGCAGTCGTACAGTTTCCACTTCAGTGGAATATGTTTCATCCGGTAAAGCAGAATGGCGTTGCGGACCATGTAGTAGGTCCTTTCAGGGGATCTGAGTGGTATCTGCACCTTACCACCCAAAAAGGTTTTGATGGTGTCTCCCAACTCATGCCTGATTGTTGCCTCGAAGGCTGCGAGTACGTAATAGCCCCTGGCACGTGCCCGCAAACACCATTCGATGTCGACATAGTCGATGAACAGGTCGCTGTTCATGTAGCCGATCTTTTCAATGACCGTAAGATTCAGTAACAGGCCCGATGAAATCGCGTAATCAACAAAATGTACCGTAGCGGAACCATCACATACCAGCTTTCTGGGTATCAGCCTGTCTATCAGCATGAAAGAACCAGCGTAGTCGTAACGCCTGTCATAGAAGCAGGGCGCGATCGCCGCAACCCTGTCCCGTTTGGCCGTATCGATCTGATCAAGCGCCGCCAGTTGTCTCGCAACCAGATCTGTTGACGGGATACTGTCCTGGTCCAGGATCAGCAGATAGTCACAGCCCTGATCCAATGCGGTCCTGATACCCTGGTTATGTGCCTCGGCCACCCCCAGGTTCTCGCCGTTGCTTATCCTGATGATTTTCTCATCGAGATCTGCCTGATCTCCGGTAGCAACATTTGATGCCGGTGTGTTATCAACGAGTATGATGGTATCGGCTGATGGCTTGACTGCCTCAATCAATTTTTGCAGTAAGGTATGATCCGGGTAATAGAGAACGACAACTGCTGCGATTTTCATAGCCGATAGCTAATCTGCATATACATACACACATCATACATATGATTGGTTCTTGTTGCAGAACAGCCAGGTCATAGGGGCGTTATGCAAAAGCCTCTTCAAACTTCTTCCCGTTCCTGTCTTTTTCCGACAACTCGGGCTCACCATCGATCGGCCATGTAATATTCAGTACCGGATCGTTCCAGAGTATGCAACGTTCGTGCTCTGGCGCATAGTAATCGGTGGTTTTGTACAGAAACTCGGCATTGTCACTGAGCACAACGAATCCGTGTGCAAATCCCGCCGGCACCCAGAACTGTTTTTTGTTTTCCGCAGACAAGTATGCACCTTCCCATTGGCCGAAGGTCGGCGAGCCGGGCCTGATGTCCACCGCGACATCATACACTTCACCAACGACGCAACGAACCAGTTTACCCTGCGCCTGTTTTACCTGGTAATGCAAGCCCCTAAGCACGTTTTTGGCCGAACGGGAATGATTGTCCTGGACAAATTCGACATCAAGTCCTGTCTGTTCCCTGAATACGTTTTGGTTATAGCTTTCCATGAAGAAACCGCGACTATCACCAAACACCCTGGGTTCGATAATCAGCAGGTCGGGGATTTTTGTTTTAACTACATTCATCAGTAAACTTTTTCCTGCAGCATTTCCATCAGGTACTTGCCATATTCATTTTTAACCAGAGGCTGGGCCAGTGCTTCAAGCTCCTGATCAGAAATCCACTTGTTACGCCAGGCGATTTCCTCCGGGCAGGCCACCTTCAGGCCCTGCCGTTTTTCAATGGTCTGGATATACTGGGACGCCTCAAGCAAGGATTCGTGCGTGCCGGTATCCAGCCAGGCCATACCACGGCCGATACGTTCGACAGCAAGTTGCTGTTGATCCAGGTAGGTCCGGTTCACGTCGGTGATCTCCAGTTCACCGCGGGCTGAAGGCCGGACCGATTTTGCGATATCCACTACCTGGTTGTCATAAAAATACAGACCGGTTACCGCATAGCGGGATCTGGGCTGTGCCGGCTTTTCTTCCAGGCTCAGCGCATTCCCCTGCTGGTCGAACTCGACCACCCCATAGCGCTCAGGGTCGTGCACTGGATATGCAAACACGGTTGCGCCTTCTGTTTTTTTGGCAGCACGCCTGAGCATGGTCTCCAGCTCATGGCCATAAAACAGGTTATCGCCCAGTATCAGCGCACAGGCATCATCGCCAATAAACGAATCCCCGATCAGGAATGCCTGTGCCAGTCCGTCCGGACTGGGCTGTACCGCATAGGACAGTTCCATGCCCCACTGACTGCCATCGTTCAGAAGCCGTTTATACAGTGGCGTGTCCTGAGGTGTCGAAATCACCAATATTTCACGTATACCCGCCAGCATCATGATGCTCATGGAGTAATAAATCATGGGTTTGTCGTAAACGGGTAGCAGTTGTTTGGATACTGCATGCGTTACCGGATGCAGCCTGGTTCCGGAACCACCAGCCAGTATGATTGCCTTCATTTTATTTTCCCTGTCCCAGTCCAAGACGTTCACCCTGATAACTGCCATCCAGTACGTGCTGCCACCACTCCCTGTTGTCAAGATACCAGTGGACGGTTTTGCGTATGCCACTCTCGAAGGTTTCAGCTGGTGACCAGCCCAGGTCGTTATTGATTTTACTGGCGTCGATCGCATAACGCTGGTCGTGACCCGGCCTGTCTTCAACATAGGTGATCAGTTGTTCATAGTTTTCGATACCGTTCGGGTGATCGGGTACCAGTTCATCAAGAATGGCACACAGGGTCTTTACAACTTCGAGATTGGTTTTTTCATTATTGCCACCGATATTGTAGGTCTCACCGACCTTGCCTTCCGTTACCACTCGATACAGAGCCTGGGCATGATCCTCTACATGCAACCAGTCACGGACCTGGTCACCTTTGCCATAGACAGGCAAGGGCTTGCCATCCAGTGCCTTGAGTATCATCAACGGAATCAGCTTCTCCGGAAACTGGTATGGTCCATAGTTGTTGGAGCAGTTGGTCAATACGACCGGCAAGCCATAGGTACGATGCCAGGCCCTGACCAGGTGATCAGACGAGGCCTTGCTGGCCGAGTACGGGGAACTGGGGTCATAATTCGTGGTTTCGGTAAACAGACCGGTTTCCCCGAGACTGCCGTAGACCTCATCGGTCGAGATGTGGTGAAACCGGAACCGGGACCTGTTCGCCTCTTCCAGCCGGCTCCAGTACTGGTAGGCCGTATTCAGCATCACATAGGTACCATAGATGTTGGTATGAATGAATTCGGCCGGACCGCTGATCGAACGGTCGACATGTGACTCCGCGGCCAGATGCATAACGCAATCCGGTGTGTATTGCCTGTACAGGCGCTCGATGTGGTCCTGGTTGCAGATATCGACCTGTTCGAAGTGATAGCGGTCTGAATCTGCCACTTCAGCCAGGGATTCCAGGTTGCCGGCATAGGTCAATTTGTCGACATTGACGACCTGTGCATCGGTTTCATTGATCAGGTATCTGATCACCGCCGAGCCGATAAAACCTGCTCCACCAGTGACCAGGAAGGTCTTGCTTGCTTGCTTAGACATATTTTTCGGTTACCAATTACTATCCCTATGTTTTTATTCGGGATATCAACGCCACGATATGCGCTAGCAATGTACAGGATTCAGGCAGGGTTTTCTACAGAAATCCGGGTATCAGTACAAATTTACGCTGTTCTCAGACGATACCGAGGTTTTCCTGCTCGATTTTCCTGATCTGGTCACGCAGTTTTGCGGCCTCCTCAAATTCCAGGTTGCGTGCGTGCTCGAGCATGGTCTCCTGTAATTCATTAACACGCCGGTTCAGATCCCGGGCAGACATACCCGCATACTCGATCACCTCTTCCGCCACTTTCGCATATTCACGAGCCGGGGCCGGCGCACCGGGATACCCGGTATCCATAATATCGAGGACCTTTTTCTGCACACCGCTGGGGGTAATTCCGTGCTTTTCGTTGTAGGCCAGCTGGATATCACGTCGCCGGTTGGTCTCGTTGATTGCGCGTTCCATCGAACCGGTAATACGGTCGGCGTACAGGATCGCCATGCCATTCAGGTTGCGGGCTGCACGCCCCATAGTCTGGATCAAGGAGCCTTCGGAACGCAGAAAGCCCTCCTTATCGGCATCGAATACCGCTACTAGCGAGACTTCAGGCATATCCAGGCCTTCACGCAACAGGTTGATACCAACCAACACATCAAATTCCCCCAGCCTTAGATCGCGAATGATCTCGACGCGTTCGACCGTATCGATATCGGAATGCAGATAGCGTACGCGCACCCCGTGTTCCTGCAGGTAGTCGGTCAGATCTTCGGCCATGCGCTTGGTCAGGGTTGTAATCAGCACCCGCTCATTTCGTTCAGTACGAATCGATATTTCCGACAACACATCCTCGACCTGGGAACCCGCCGGGCGAATTTCGATAGGCGGATCCGTCAGGCCGGTCGGCCTGACCACCTGTTCTACCACCTGGTCCGTGTTTTCCTGTTCATATTTGCCCGGGGTCGCTGATACATAGATGGTCTGGGGAGCACGCGCCTCAAACTCGTCAAAACGCAAGGGCCGGTTATCCAGCGCCGAGGGCAGACGGAATCCGTAGGTGACCAGGTTCTCCTTGCGTGAACGGTCTCCCTTGTACATCGCGCCCAGTTGCGGGACGGTGACATGACTCTCATCAATAAAAAGCAGCGCATTTTCCGGCAGGTAGTCATACAGGGTCGGCGGTGGTTCACCCGCCGCCCTGCCGGACAGGTAACGGGAGTAGTTTTCTATCCCGGAGCAGTACCCCAGTTCGTGAATCATTTCCAGGTCATACAGGGTACGCTGTTCCAGGCGTTGTGCCTCGACCAACTTGTCCTGCTCGCGCAATTCCGCCAGACGCTGTTTCAGTTCAACCTTGATCTGCTCAGCCGCCTGGAGCAGACGCTCACGGGGTGTAACGTAGTGAGACTTCGGATAGACGGTCAGCCTGGCAACCCGACGCAGGATTTCACCGGTCAGCGGATCAAACCAGGCCAGGGTCTCTATCTCGTCATCAAACATCTCGATACGCACGGCTTCACTATCGGATTCCGCCGGGTAGATATCGATAATTTCACCACGGACCCGGTAGGTGGCTCGTTGCAGGTCCACCTCGTTGCGCGTGTATTGAAGTTCGGCCAGCCTGCGCAGTAACTGGCGCTGGTTGATCCGGTCACCCTTGACCAGGTGCAGCACCATGCTCAGATAGGCCTCCGGGTCACCCAGACCATAAATGGAAGATACCGTGGCGACGATGATTGCATCCGGCCTTTCCAGCAAGGCCTTGGTTGCGGACAGACGCATCTGCTCGATATGTTCGTTGATCGAGGCATCTTTCTCAATAAACGTATCCGAGGAAGGCACATAGGCCTCTGGCTGGTAGTAATCATAATAGGAAACAAAGTATTCCACCGAGTTATTCGGGAAAAAGGACTTCATCTCACCATATAACTGTGCAGCCAGGGTCTTGTTATGGGCCAGGATCAACGCGGGGCGCTGTACCGTCTGAATTACATGCGCCATCGAAAAGGTTTTTCCCGAACCGGTGACTCCCAGCAGGATTTGCCTGGCCAGGCCATGCTGCAAACCCTCTACCATTTCCCGGATTGCCAAGGGCTGGTCGCCGGCAGGCTCGAACGGTGACTTCAGTTCAAATGATGCTGTCATGGGGATTTTGTCTGAACTCATATTCAAGTATTATTACACGAGGAGTCACTGAATTAATTCTTGGATCAGTGTCTGATAGTCAAAATTGTCCATCTCTGCGTTACTCAGTTTGGCAATAGCCCTGCTATTACCTGCAATGAGTGCCTTGAGCTGAACAATTTGATCTTACCATCCACTTGACACAGAATGAATCCAATGGCTCCTGATCATATAATGCCCTGACCAGACTGGAAAATAACAGTGACAATAACACTCTCTGATCGAGTTCAACGCGTAAAACCGTCCCCTACCCTGGCTGTGACTGCCCGTGCTGCGGAACTAAGGGCCGCTGGACAGGATATCATCGGTCTGGGTGCAGGCGAACCGGATTTTGATACACCGGACCATATCAAGGCCGCGGCCAAGCAGGCGATTGACCAGGGTATGACCCGTTACACGGCCGTTGATGGTACAGCCGGTCTGAAACAGGCCATCATCGACAAGTTTGAACGTGATAACAGCCTGCAATATACACCGGACCAGATACTGGTATCCTGTGGTGGCAAACAGAGTTTCTATAATCTGGCCCAGGCTCTGCTGAATCCGGGAGACGAGGTCATTATTCCAGCGCCTTACTGGGTATCCTATCCGGACATGGTGCTGCTTGCCGATGGCAAACCGGTGATTGTAGCCGCTGGCAAGGAACAGGGATTCAAGATCGAGCCCGAACAGCTCAAGGCAGCAATTACTGACCGGACACGGCTGCTGGTCATCAACAGCCCGTCCAACCCGACCGGGGTTGCCTACCAATGCGCTGAACTGGAGGCACTGGGCGAGGTACTGCGCCAGTATCCGGATATCCTGATTGCGACTGATGATATGTACGAGCACATACTCTGGAGCGAGGAACCGTTCTGTAATATCGTCAATGCCTGCCCGGATCTGTACGATCGGGCAATCGTGCTGAATGGTGTCTCCAAGGCCTATGCAATGACAGGCTGGCGTATCGGCTATGCCGGCGGCCCGGTTGACCTGATTCGGGCAATGAAAAAGGTCCAGTCGCAAAGTACGTCCAACCCCGCGTCGATATCCCAGGCCGCAGCCATGGAAGCACTGAACGGGGACCAGTCGGATCTGCAGGTCATGTTAAAGGCCTTCAGGGAGCGCCATGATTTTGTGGTTAGCGCCCTGAATGACTTGCCTGGATTCTCTTGCCTGCCCGGAGATGGCACCTTTTACAGCTTCCCGGATGTCAGTGGTGCCATCGAACAAACCGGTGGCGTCAGTAATGATGTGGAACTGGCTGAGCATTTCCTGGCTAAGGCCGGTGTTGCGCTGGTACCTGGCTCTGCATTTGGCGCACCCGGTTACATGCGCCTTTCCTATGCGACTGACATGGAAACATTAAAAACAGCGGTGGATCGCCTGCGTAGCTGCCTGACCGGCTAGCCACCGCTGTATCAGGAAAGTCCTACAAAAATATCAGAACAAGCTGACCTGCTGGCCCTTTCTTCCTGCCACAACTCAGGTAAAATCGCGTGCATTAGTCTAGTTGCCATGGATGGTGATCATGCGATATCGATACATATCGGCCGTCCAGTGCGGCCGTCCGGATTATTCCGGCTTTACACTGTTAGAACTGCTGATTGCTGTTGCGATGCTGATCATCCTGGTCACACTCGCAATTCCCGGTATGTCAGCCCAGATCCAGAACAGTCGTGCCAATGCCGCGATCTTTGAAATGTTTTCAACCCTGGCGCTGGCCAGAAGCGAATCAATCAAACGCGGATATCGGGTAGGCCTGTGTCCGACGGATGACGGGGTAAATTGCAAGAACACCTATTACTGGCAGGATGGCTGGATGCTGTTTCATGACCCGGATAGTAACGGTCTGCCTGATACGGCCAATGCGCAGATTGTTTACCATAACACCGAAATCAGTATCCAGATCATGACGACAAGCGGACGCCGCAAAGTGATCTATGAACCGGATGGTACGGTCACCGGAAACAGTAACCTGACCATGACTTTCTGTCGTCCACTGTCCAACCTGCCGCCTGATCAAATCGTACAAAGCCAGACCGGCCGGATCCGTATCGAACGCAAGGTCAGTTTGGCAACATCCCTATGCTGATAATAGCCCTGCCTGGATCATGCAACATAACCATAGGGACAGAATTGATGACCCTGATAGCCAGGGAAATATCGTCAATCAGGGCGGCATAGTATTGACCGGGAACCTGTCAGACAGTACCATACCGCCTGCTTTGTTGTTCCCCGGTAGCTCAGTTGGTAGAGCAGATGACTGTTAATCATCGGGTCGGCGGTTCGAGCCCGTCCCGGGGAGCCATTTTCTTCCTTAGCCCTTGTTTTTAATCCAGATTTTCAGACCTCTCACGCAGATAGGCTGAAAACTTTTCTGCTAGTTCCGGATGTTTCAGCGCATATTCGACGGTCGCCTTCAGGTAACCCAGCTTGCTGCCACAATCATAACGATGGCCCTGGAACTGATAGGCCAGCACCTGTTCCTCCCTTAGCAGGGCCGCGATCGCGTCCGTCAGCTGGATCTCACCGCCCGCACCTCCCTGTGTTTTCTCAAGCAGGGAGAATATCCGTGGCGTCAGTATATAGCGCCCAACCACCGCCAGGTTGGATGGCGCATCCTCAGGAGCCGGTTTCTCGACGATTGCACTGACCCGGTTCAAACCGTCTGTGATTGGGTCGGATGCAACAATCCCGTATTTCGCCGTTTCCTCCCTGGGCACCTCTTCGACGCCCAACACACTACAACGGTTGTATTCAAATGTAGAGACCATCTGCTCCATACAGGAGGCATTACCACCATCGATCAGGTCGTCTGCCAGAATCACGGCAAATGGTTCGTTCCCGACAATGGATTTTGCGCATAACACGGCATGCCCCAGGCCCAGGGCCTCCGGCTGACGCACATAAACGCATGCCACATCTGGTGGAACGACACTGCGCACTATCTCAAGTAATTCCTTTTTTCCTTTGCGCTCAAGCTCGGTTTCCATTTCATAGTTTTTATCGAAATGATCCTCAATGGCCCGTTTGCTGCTGCTGGTCACAAATATCAGTTCATCCACACCCGCTGCGATCGCCTCTTCTGCAGCATACTGAATCAATGGTTTGTCTACGATAGGCAGCATTTCCTTGGGATTGGCCTTGGTCGCCGGAAGAAATCTTGTACCCAGACCTGCTACAGGAAAAACGGCTTTCTTGATTGTAATTTTACTCATTACCAGTCCTTATTGTTTTCTCGGGCTAATCTTGTACGTCAGATTAAAATCATTATGCATGCTCTGCTTTTCTTATAACACCTGATTCGGTTTTCTCAGATGCCTCATGCCATTCTGGCACCAGCATGTGCAAAACAGTACGTATCTCATGCTCATCGTAATTCTTGCAAGCTTGATCGATATGATCGATTTTCGTATCAAGATCATCCCATATTACCGCACGATGTTTTGATAATAATATCTTATCGTGACAGGTATGTTGCAAATCCTCAGCTTCGTGAAACAGTTCCTCATACATCTTCTCGCCAGGTCGCAGGCCAGTATAACTGATTTTAATATCAGCCCCCGGCTCAAACCCGGACAAACGTATCATCTGCTCCGCCAGATAGCTGATCTTCACCGGCTCTCCCATATCCAGCACATAGATCTCCCCTCCCTCACCTATCACAGCAGACTGCATAATTAACTGACACGCCTCGGGGATGGTCATAAAATAACGTGTAATATCAGGATGCGTTACTGTCACAGGCCCTCCCGCCTCTATTTGCTGCCTGAAAATAGGCACAACACTTCCTGCAGAACCCAGCACATTCCCAAAACGGACCGTTATGAAACTGGTTGATGATGCATTATTCATATTCTGACAATATATTTCGGAAACCCGTTTACTCACTCCCATTACATTGGTCGGGTTAACAGCCTTGTCTGTGGAAATCAGCACAAAGCTGTCAACGCCTGCAGAAGCAGCAGCATTGGCAATCACTTTGGTTCCAATAATGTTATTAAAGGCAGCCTCACGTATCTGATGCTGTAATAATGGAACATGTTTATATGCTGCAGCATGAAAAACAGTTTTTGGTTCATAGTCATGCATCAATCTGTTGACAGCCACTGCATCTGTCACATCAACCAGGCATGACCTGATTTTCACATCTGGAAAATGACTGATCAGTTCCTGCTCTATCGTGAACAGGTTAAATTCACTATTATCAAGTAATACCAGTGCCGCCGGTTGCAGACGCGCAATCTGCCGGCAGAGTTCAGATCCTATCGAACCGCCAGCCCCGCTAATCAGGATGCATCTGCCAGTAAGACCATTCTTGATGGCCTCCCAGTCCAGCTGCACCGGATCACGTCCAAGCAAATCATCAATAGCGATATCTCGCAGTTGTTGTATGCCTATCCGGCCCGTCAGCAAGTCTTCCATCCTGGGCAAGGTGCGCAAGCTTAAACTGGTCTTTTCGCACGCCTCGATTATTCTTCTCATCTCAGCAGTACTAGCTGTCGGGATAGCAATTATTATTGTATCGGCTTCAAACTTATCTACAATTCTATCAATCTCATTGACAGATCCCGCCACTGGCACACCATGGATATCCTTTCCCTGTTTCTTTCTGTCATCATCCACGATGGCCACTGGTGTGTAGGCATGGGTACTATCACGTAACAGATCCCTGACCAGCATCTCACCCGCTGCACCTCCTCCAATAACAAGCACTTTCTGCCCTGTTACAGCAAACATACGATGATCTTTGTAAAACCGGTATATTAATCGTGGCCCACCAAGCAAAAGCATTAACAGAATCGCATACAGAATAAATACGCTTCTTGGAATCGATTCGAGTCGCGTTAACAGGAAGATGGTTATTGCCGATAATGCAACACCAGTAATCACAGCTTTGGTTATACGAATCAGATCTGGTATCGAGGCATAACGCCAGATTCCCCGATATAATCCAAAGTACCAGTACACACTTCCCTGTATTACCAGCAGTAAAGGCAAAATAGTAATGGCCATGCCAAAGTATGGGTCCGGTATCCCCTCAAGATTGAAACGAAAAAAATATGCGCCAAACCAGGCAATCGGAATGGTAATCAAATCATGTAGAAAAGCTGTTGTACGGGACCGGATTTTTGATGAAATACGCATTGGGTCTACTGGCTTTTATGTCGTTTAAATTGCAATGATACCGCTATCATAAGGAGGATATAAGCCACTATCCAGAACATGATGATTGACCAGTGCACCATAGACGGCTGCCCGATCGCAAAAATGGCAGATGCCGCACAACAAAGCATGAGACAGTATTCCCATAACACGGTTCTCTTGTGACCCCATCCTGATTGCGCAAGCTTTTGATAATAATGCGTTTTATGGGCTTCCCATATCCTTTCACCGGTGACCAAACGTCGCAACAAGGTGACCGTTGCATCGACGATGAAGGGTGAAAAAATCAGGATGGAAAACCATAGCGGCAATATTTCCAGTTTTGATGCCCAGATCGCACATCCAGCTGCCATAAAGCCCAGAAAAGACGACCCGACATCACCCATGAAGATCTTGGCTGGAGGAAAGTTAAATACCAGAAAACCGGCTGCCGATGCTGCGGTTACAAGATTTATCAGCATAAACTCAGTGTTACCGGAAAACCAACCGACCAGGGCGAACGACCCGAATCCAATTACAGTCATACCGCCAGCAAATCCATCCATTCCATCCATAAAATTATACAGATTGGTCATCCAGACGATAAAAAGCCCTGTAATCAGATATGAAATATATACAGGTAGCTCAATCAACAGGCCCGGAATCTGAATATCTGAAATAGACAGGCCGCTGTATATCAGCAGCAATGCAGCAATAGTCTGAACCAATAGTCTGATAATAAAAGGTATGTGTGAGTGATCGTCAATATATGAGATGACAGCCACTATCACTGATGACAGTGCCAGCCAGGCAATACTATTCAGGTTTAAATATGAGAATGCTGAAAGTATCAAAAGAGCTATCGTTAATGTAATAAAGATAGCCAGGCCACCCGCTCTTGGTGTTGGAAACTCATGCATGGATCTTTCATTGGGATGATCAAGCACATAAAACCATGTTCCCGGTCTTGAAAAAAAGTGCGTTAGCCACATTGCGCAGATGAAAGATGATAACGCCACTATTAACTGTACCGAAACTACTGGCATTTACGATATTCTTCTATCATATCTGGCAAGGCTGAATAAAATGTTCTTGATGGTTTATACCCCAGCTCCCTCTGGATTTTATCACTTGAATAATAGGCAGAATCAAACAGTTTTCTGAAGACATCACTATTAAATAAGAAGGGTCTGCCAGACATTTTACCTATCTGGTCTCCCAGTTTAGACAATATACGAAATACAATAACTGGTACCTTCAGAAAGGGTATTTTACCTTTAAGACTTTTGACAATTTCTGCGTATATTTGATATGTGGAATATGAATTCCCGTCAGTGACAATATAAACATTACCATTAGCCTCTTCTCTGGTAATAGACAGCAATATCGCCTGCACAACATCATCAACATGTACCATTGACCTTTTATTATGTGTTTGCGGCAATGGCGGAAAACGTCTTCTGTCTATCTGGGCTATCATTTTGGGAAGATTGCCTTTATTTCCTTCACCATATACCATTGGCAATCTAAGCACACATACATGAACACCGTGCTCTTTACCCAGTTCCAGAACCAGTTTCTCTGCAGTAAGTTTTGAAATCCCATAAGGTGATTCCGGCTTGCAACCGGTTTTCTCATCTGCAATTGTATCAGTATTCTCACCCATAGCCTTCACACTACTGACATAAACAAATTTTTTTACACCCGCTTCAACTGCCTTTCTTATCAGGTATCGTGTACCATCTTCAGTAATAGTAAAGTGATTTTCGTCAACCTCCTTATCCTTGTTCTTATGCACATAACTGGCCAGATGTATAACACTGTCTACATTTTCAAACATCCTTTCTGGCATGGATTCATGTACCGCCAGGTCGCCCTGGATAACATCAATAACACCTTCATACCCTTGAATTGCGGGTAGAGTCTCATTTCTACTCAACACGGAAACAGGTGTTTTTTTCCCAATCGCTTTTATCAACCTGCTACCGATAAAACCGGACCCACCTGTCACCAAGACACGCTCTCCTAATAAATCCTTGTTAATTGATTCCGGATCAAATAACTTATTATTACCGGGTGATAGATCGGGTACAGAACCTATTGCTACATTAGAGACATCTTTTTCAGATCTTGATCTCGTAAATGTAGCTTTTATAAGCAATGGGAGTGACAAAATCGCAAATCTGGCCCAGACCGACATAATGACCAGAAACATCAGTGGCAACGGATATCGTTCGCGGAGAAACTTCCTGTAGAAAATTACCATGCCGATATGCTTGTACCACAACACCTTAACCGGGTTACTCTTACTACAAGTACCCTGGTAATGAACAGCCGATGCTTCCGGGACAAAAAGGATATCTTTCCCCGCGTTTCTGAAACGCATACACCAGTCAAGGTCCTCACAATGCAGGAAATATTTTTCATCGAGCAACCCGATTTCATCGAGCACACTACGCCTGATACACATAAAGGCACCCGATATTGCTTCAGTTGATACAGGGCCCTCTGGTAATGGCGTACCCGACATATTGAAACTCTGAAATCTGGGATGTTTCCGGAAAATCCTGTCAAGATTCAGGGCCCTCTTAAGCGATCGATACGGTGTTGGAATCAGCCTTCTGCACCCGACCTGCTCAGTACCATCTGGATTAAGAATGAGACAACCAGCCATTCCCGCGTTCGGATAATCCTTCATGACATCTATCATGTGCATCAAAGTATCCTTTCCCACTATACAGTCCGGGTTTAATAATAAGATATATTTACCCTTCGATTTTAATATTGCCTTATTGGCTGCAACTGCAAATCCATAGTTGTCTTCATTTCTGATTAACTGGACCCGTTTATCACCATCCGATATTTCAGCAAGACGATCAAGACTTGTGTCTGATGAATTGTTATCTGACACAATAACTTCGAGAGATAGTGGTGTATCAAGTACAGAATTGACAGATTGCCGTAGCAATTCTCCACTATTGTAGTTTACGATTACCACACTCAGTAGTGGGCTGAATTCACTGCTCATCATCTTTTGTTCATATAATTGTAATTAGTTGACTATTTTGTCAACAGTTCCTGATAGATACTAATGGTTCTTCTATTAACGATTTCGGAAGTAAATTTATCTATAACCAGGTTTCTACCATTATCTGACATTTTTTTTCTTAATTCGGGGTTATTAATGAGATTTAAAATAGATTCTACCAGCCCGGTCACATCTTTTTCCCTGACCAGAAACCCATTCAGTCCATCCTTTACAATTTCCCTGCAACCAGCAATGTCAGTTGTGACAATTGGCCGTCCGGATGCGGCGGCCTCGATCAAAATTTTGGGCACACCTTCACCATAATAAGTTGGCAAACAGACTATATTTGTTTGCCTTAGAATCTCTGGCATGTTCTCACAAAACCCCCACCATTCTATAACGCCATCTTCATTCCACGAGGATAATTGCGATGTTGGTACAGCATTAGGATTCCCGGGATCGCTATCACCAACCAGGGCGAAACGTGCTACCATTTTATCACAATTTATGTACCTTGCTGCTTCGACAAATTGCTCTACTCCTTTATCATATAGCATTCTGCTGGCCAGAATAATCAAAGGCAAACCATCTGTGGGTTCAGCCACAGGACAATATTCTTTTATATCGACGCCTGATCCCTTTATAAGCATTGCATTTGATTCAGTGACAAGGTGTTTCTTCAGAAACTGCTCATAATTGTCTGTATTTTGAAATATAACCTTCATATTTCTATGCCTAAGAGCCTGTCTATATGCGAAAATGACCAGTTGCCTTCTTATGAACGACTTCATCCCCGTCTCAGTAAAGACATGTCCCAACCCAGGTATAGCATTCACAACAGCCGGAATTCTTGCTAGGCGAGCTGAGATAGTCCCGTATAGTACCGGCTTGATTGTTATGTGATGAACAAGGTCTGGTTGCAGTCTTCTATATAAGGAATAAAGCGAGTAGAAAGAATGTAATTCCTGAAAAGGATTCACTCCACTCCGACTCATATATATAGAATGATACACAAATCCGTTCTCAATTATCTTCTGAACATCATTATCAAAAGGTGTAGCAACATGTATTGCATAGCCATTATTTTTTGCATGCATTGCCAGTAACTTTCTATGCGACAGGAAAAATGCCGCCTTGTTAACAACAAAAAGAACTGATTTACTATGACTCATCTCGCTATTGACCATACATTCTTGTGTTTTGTGATTCTATACATATTGGAATCTGGCTATACCAATAGCACTGATATATTTCTGATCAAATCTGTTTTTCAGTCAGAAGATCCGCATAAATACTATTCAACTGTTCTACAATAGCCACCAGGGAGAAATTCTTTTCAATCCTGGTCCGCGCATTTTTACCCATCAGATTTCTTTCTTCCCTTGGCATGGACAAAATATCTTCTATCCCTTCAACAAATGCTTCGAGATTATCGGGAGGAACAATCACTCCTGTGTCTCCGATAATTAACTCACTATCTCCAACATCAGTAGCCACGCATGGAATCATAGTTGACATTGCCTCACCAAGTACGATCGGAAAGGCCTCACCCCAACTACTACTTAAACAATAAACATCCATGGCACACATCAACTCTGATATATCATTTCGCTCACCCAGCAAGTGGATCCTGCTTTCTATACTCGATGGAATCATTGTTGTAAGCTTATCGTTATCAGATGCCACACCTTTACCGGCAAACAGAAAATGAACATCCGGGCTTTTTGATGCGATAATTACCGCTGCCTGTATTAGCATTGGATGGTTTTTCATTGGATGAAGTCTTGCAGCATGGCCAACGACCCTTGCGTCATCGGGAACATCCAATTGTGCACGTATTTTCTTACCGGTTGCCTGCGAAAAAGAAAACTTGTCTACATCAGTTCCATTTGGTAAAACAAATCCAGTTTCAGGTTTATAACCGTAATTTTCATGTAACTTTCTGGATTGCTGACTTACATAAAGAAGCATATCTGGTGAAGATGAAAACAGACGATTCAGCCTGATAACCTGTCTTGTCATCAACTTTTCTAGCTTAATATCATATAAAGTATGATGAATATTCCAAATCAGAGCAGACTTACATTTTGTCATTTTTCGGGCGAACAACGCTGCCAAATTTCCATGGTACATCCAGCCTTGAATTATATCAGGGTTAATTTCCTTTATTGTATGGTGTAATTTTAATAAAGCAGGCAATACAGACCATACACCTTTCATATTCAATGTAGTGACGGGAACCCCAAGCGCCTGTATATCCGGACCGATCTTGCCAAGATTGCTCAAGGAAATAACATGATTAGTATATTTTTTTTCGAGACCACCATTTATTAAATTAAATAGCGCTTTTTCTGCCCCGCCCGTTTCAAGTCCATTAATCAGGTGGATAACTATCGGTTTATTGTTTCTCAAAAACTGCATCCTCAATTGAATTACCCAGATCCCGGACTCATTGTATGAGTATACTACTCGGATTATCTTTAGCAGTGGCGCATGTATTATTTACCGAACAATTTCTGCTAACAGTATTAATCGCTAATATCACTAGCGTATGATTCCATCAGCATTTTATATGTCTTCATATAAACAGGATTTATATTTTGACGAGAAAGCATTTCAGTAGCCCGTTGCGACAAATCCTTTCTTTCGCTATCATCTAGCTTGCCAGGCAAATTCGGGATATCATCTGACCAGACCAGATTCCCCAGCAACTCTGAA
>CAMYJU010000015.1 GCA_947258795.1 uncultured Gammaproteobacteria bacterium
TGATGGCGATGATGGTCATTCCGTTGCCGCCGATCCTGCTGGATACCTTTTTCTCGTTCAGTATCGCGCTGGCGCTGACCGTGCTGATTGTCGGTATCTACGTCCAGCGGCCGCTGGACTTTGCTGTTTTTCCTGCCGTTTTGCTGGTGACCACGCTGTATCGACTGGCACTGAATGTGGCCTCGACCCGTATCGTATTGCTGGAAGGCCATACCGGTAGCGACGCTGCCGGCAAGGTGATCGAGTCGTTTGGCGCGTTCGTAATCGGTGGTAATTATGCCGTTGGCCTGGTGGTATTTGCAATCCTGGTGATTATCAACTTTGTCGTGGTGACCAAGGGTGCCGGGCGTATCGCCGAGGTGCGTGCACGCTTTACCCTGGATGCGATGCCGGGCAAGCAAATGGCTATCGATGCCGACCTGAATGCCGGCATGTTGACCCAGGAGGAGGCCCGCGAGCGCCGCGAAGAGATTCGCAGCGAGGCCGATTTTTACGGCTCCATGGACGGTGCCAGCAAGTTTGTACGTGGTGACGCGGTTGCCGGCATCCTGATCCTGTTTATCAATATTATCGGTGGTCTGGCGATCGGCGTGGTGCAGCACGACCTGAGTTTTGCCGAGGCCATGCGCATCTACACCCTGCTGACCATCGGTGACGGCCTGGTCGCGCAGATCCCGGCACTGCTGATATCCTCCTCGGCCGCGATTATTATCACCCGGGTTTCCAGCAAGAAGACCATGGGCGACCAGATGGTCCAGCAGCTGTTCTCGAACCCACGTGCACTGACTATTGCAGCGGCTCTGGTTGGCATTATGGGTATCATCCCGGGTATGCCCAACCTGGCCTTCCTGACCCTGGCGGTGGTCCTCGGCGGCGCGGCCTGGTATTTCCGTGAACGGGCCAGGGAGCGTGAGGCACAGGAACTGTTGCCACCGGAGCCGACTGAAGAACAGGCCAAACCCGAGCTTAAGGAACTGACCTGGGAAGATGTTCGTGCGGTCGACATGATCAGCCTGGAGGTGGGTTACCGTCTGATTCCGTTGGTCGACCGTAACCAGGGTGGTGAGCTGATGGCGCGTATTAAAGGGGTGCGCAAGAAACTGTCGCAGGAGCTCGGCTTCCTGATCCAGGCCGTGCATATCCGCGACAACCTCGACCTGGGGCCGAATACCTACCGTATCCTGCTGCACGGGGTGCCGGTCGGTGAGGCCGAAATCTATCCGGATCGTGACATGGCGATCAACCCGGGCAAGGTGTTTGGAGCCGTGCAGGGGATCAGTACCCGTGACCCGGCGTTTGGCCTGGAGGCGATGTGGATCGATCCGAACCAGCGTGAACAGGCGCAAACCCTAGGTTATACCGTGGTCGACGCGAGCACGGTAGTGGCCACCCATCTGAGCCATATCCTGCAGACCAGCGCGCATGAGCTGCTCGGTCACGAAGAAGTGCAGAAAATGCTGGATGTACTGTCGCAGACTGCACCGAAGCTGGTCGAGGACCTGGTACCGAAGACTCTGTCCATCGGCATCATCCTGAAGGTGCTACAGAACCTGCTGCAGGAACAGATTCCGATCCGTGATATGCGCACAATCGCCGAAGCCTTGGCGGAGCAGGCGACCATGAGTCAAGACCCCGTCACCCTGACGGCAGCAGTGCGAAATGCACTGGGTCGATTAATTGTCCAGCATATCAATGGGATGGGGCCGGAGCTGGCGGTAATGACACTGGATCCGGCGCTGGAACAGATATTGCAGCAGTCTCTACAGACTGGTGGAGAAGGTGGCATGGGGTTGGAGCCCGGGCTGACCGAGCAGCTCCGTCAGTCGCTGACCCAGCAGACCGGCGAACAGGAGGCCAGGGGACAAGCGGCGATCCTGATGGTATCGCCACTGCTACGAAACTGGTTGGCACGGATGTTCAGGCATGCGATACCCGGTTTGCATATTTTATCGTACACCGAGGTACCGGATAACAAGAGCATCAAGGTGATCGCCAGTATTGGTCAGATGATGAACGAACCGCAGGCCGTCCCGGCACAGTGACGGCGGATGAACAGGTAGGGCAGAGGTCAAGGCATGAAAATAAAACGTTTCTTTGCTCCTGATATGCGTCAGGCGATCAAGATGATCCGCGAAACCCAGGGCGAGGATGCAGTCATCCTGTCCAACCGCAAGGTGGAGGGCGGTATCGAGATCGTGTCAGCGGTCGATTATGACTCCAGCCTGTTTCAGGACGTCAATCCGGCGGCTGCTGACGTGACGAGCCAGACTAGCGATTCGTCTGCGGAACATGCGTCGGGTGTTGCAGGAATTGAAGAACCTGTTGTGGCTGACGAGCCTGTTACTGGCAACCAGAACCAGTCTGCCGCAATCGAGTGGTCACAGGATCCGGCGATTATCGAAATGCGCAACGAGCTGAAAAACATGCGCGGCGTACTCGAACACCAGTTAAAGAACATGGCCCTGTCCGACCTGGAACGTAGCCAGCCCGAGGCCCCAGAACTGGTTAGTCGTCTGATGACCATGGACTTTTCCCGCGAGATGGCCATCGAGCTGATCAAGGGCATGAAACCGGCGAAGCATATCGACGATGCCTGGAAAGCAACCTTGATGCAACTGGCCCGTCAACTCGAACCGGGCAATGAAAATATTCTTGATCATGGCGGCATCGTTGCGCTGATCGGTGCAACCGGTGTTGGCAAGACCACCACGGTTGCGAAACTGGCTGCGCGTTTCGCATTACGCCACGGCCAGCAAAACTTGGTGCTGATCTCAACTGACCGCTACCGTATCGGTGCCCACGATCACCTGGTGACCTATGGGCGCCTGCTGGGTGTGCCAACCTGCCAGGCCAACAACCAGACCGAACTGAAAGACCTGTTGCAGGATCATGCGGACAAGCGCCTGGTGCTGATCGATACCGCTGGCATGAGCCAGCGTGACATGCGCCTGAGTGAACAACTGGATACCCTGAATACCAGCGGCCGCGATATTCGTAAATACCTGGTCATGGCAGCCAATGCGCAGAGGGGTGTCCTGCTGCAAACCGTCAAGGCCTTCTCCCGTATCCCGCTGGCCGGCTGCATCCTGACCAAGCTGGACGAAGCTATTTCGATTGGTGGAGCACTGGAGGCCGTGATCCGTCACAAACTACCACTGACCTACACCAGCGATGGCCAGCGGGTGCCCGAAGATATCCAGCCGGCCCGTATCCATACCCTGATCACGCATGCCTTGTCAGCATTGCATAGTGATCATGAGCAGTTACACCAGGCAGCATCCATGAATCATTCAGGTAACGGACACAGTGCACATGCTTATGTCTGACAGTCATTACTATGATCAGGCAGCCGGGCTGCGGACTATTACCGAACCGAAGCCGGTACAGGTGATCGCGGTCACCAGTGGCAAGGGCGGGGTTGGCAAGACCAATATATCGGTCAACCTGGCCATGTCATTGAGCATGCTGGGCCGCTCAGTGATGCTGATGGACGCCGACCTCGGGTTGGCCAATGTTGATGTGATGCTGGGTCTGAAGCCGGCCTACAATCTTTCGCATGTCATCAGGGGCGAGCGCTCCCTGGACGAAGTCATCATCGAAGGGCAGCAGGGGCTGAAGATAGTACCGGCCGCCTCCGGCATCAAACTGATGGCCGATCTGGATCCGATGGAACACGTCGGTCTGATCCGTGCGTTCAGCGAGCTAAGCTGCGATCTGGATACGCTGATCGTGGATACCGCGGCCGGGATAGCCGACAGTGTGGTGAGTTTCACCAAGGCTGCCCAGGAAGTGATCGTGGTAGTCTGTGATGAGCCGGCATCGATTACCGATGCCTACGCCTTGATCAAGGTGCTGAATATGGATCATGGCGTGCAGCGCTTCCATATCCTCAGCAATATGACCCATTCAGCCCAGGAAGGTCACAACCTGTACAGCAAACTGACACGGGTGACCGACCATTACCTGGACGCAACCCTCAGTTTCATGGGCTCGGTCCCGTACGATGACTACTTACGCAAGGCGATCAAGCGCCAGAAACCGGTAGTCGAGTCGTACCCACGCAGCCGGGCATCCATGGCATTCAAGAATTTGGCCACCAAGGCCGATAAATGGCCCAGACCGGAAGCGGCGACGGGCAACCTGGAATTTTTTGTGGAGCGGTTGATTCGCTCCTCCACTCGTCAGGCGGAGACGATTACATGAACGGATATGCCATGTACGCAACTACGGATGAAACAGGCCAGAACGATCTGGTAACAGAACATGTGGCCCTGGTAAACAGAATCGCTTATCACATGGTCAGTCGCTTGCCACCGAATGTGCAGGTCGACGACCTGGTACAGGCAGGCATGATTGGTCTGCTGGAGGCGGCGCGGAACTACAACCCTTCACAGGGTGCCAGTTTTGAGACCTACGCGGGTATCCGCATACGGGGATCCATGCTGGATGAGATACGTCGCCTGGACTGGACGCCGAGATCGGTACACCGCAAGGTGCGTATGGTGTCCGAGGCGGTGCGCCAGATTGAGAATGACAAGGGTCGTGATGCGCGTGATCACGAAGTGGCGGAGATACTGGAACTGTCATTGGAAGAGTATCACAAGATACTGCAGGATGCGGCCGGATGCCGGGTGTTCAGTTTTGAAGACATGAACAGCATGGGTGAAGACCATGAGCCTGGTATGAGTGACGAGAATTCGGGCCCGCTGGAATGTTTGCAGAACGAAGATTTCAGGCACAATCTGTCTGAATCCATTTCGACTCTGCCGGAACGTGAAAGACTGGTGATGTCCCTCTATTACGACGAGGAACTAAACCTGCGTGAGATTGGAGATGTACTGGGTGTCAGTGAGTCCCGTGTCTGCCAGATACATGGGCAGGCTTTAATCAGACTGCGTGCGCGCATGCAGGAGTGGTTCCCCAAAAATGAAGGTCAGGACTAGCTTAGATGATTATGGAAATATGTAGTGTAGGAGGCTGCTTTGGATAAGAACATGAAAATCCTGGTGGTGGATGATTTTTCCACCATGCGACGTATTATCAAAAACCTGCTCAGGGATCTGGGTTTCAATAATACCCAGGAGGCTGATGACGGCAAGACGGCATTGCCTATGTTACAGGGCGGCGAATTTGATTTTCTGGTAACCGACTGGAACATGCCGGGTATGACCGGTATCGACCTGCTCAAGGCGGTCCGCGCCGATGAGAAACTGGTCACCCTGCCGGTGCTGATGGTTACTGCCGAGTCCAAGCGCGAGCAGATTGTTGAGGCGGCCCAGGCCGGTGTGAATGGTTACATTGTCAAGCCATTTACAGCGACAACGCTGAGCGAAAAGATTGAAAAAATCTTTGAACGCGGCTGAGTATGGAGCACGCATGACAACAGAGCATAATAAAGCAACCATCGACAAGGCTCAGGAGCTGATTTCAGCTCTTGAACAGAACGATAAAACTTCCATCGATTCTTTGCTGGATGAACTGACAAAACAGCGCGAGACGCAGTTGTTCCAGGAGCTGGGCAAGCTGACACGAGAGTTGCATGAATCCATGAGCAACTTCAAACTCGATGCACGCATATCAGACCTAACCGAACAGGATATACCGGATGCGAAGGAGCGTTTGAACTATGTCATTACCATGACAGAGGACTCGGCCAACAGAACCATGGATGCCGTGGAAGCGGCGTTGCCAGTCTCAGAGAACATCAAGAATCGTGCGAACGAATTGCATAACGAGTGGACCCGTTTTCGGGAACGGGATATGAACGTTGACCAGTTTCGCCAGTTGAGCACTGACCTGGATAACTTCTTTCCGTTGATAAATGAAGGCAGCACCATGGTGCATGATCATCTGAACAAAATCCTGTTGGCCCAGGATTTCCAGGACCTGACCGGGCAGATTATCCGGCGCGTGATTACGCTGGTACAGGATGTCGAAACCAGCCTGGTCGACCTGATCAAGATTGCCGGCAAGCGCATGGCACCGGTAGAGACTGATCAGGAGGTCGATAAAATCAAGGCAGAAGGGCCGCAGATCCAGGGCCTGGATGATGCAAATGATATCGTATCAGGTCAGGATGATGTGGATGACCTGTTATCCAGTTTGGGGTTTTAAAGGAGCCGGAGCATGAGTGCAACACTGGACACAGAGGACGAGATCTTACAGGATTTTCTGGTCGAGGCCGGTGAGATTCTGGAGCTACTCGGCGAACAGCTGGTGGACCTGGAAAAGACACCGGAGGACATGGACCTGCTGAATGCCATTTTCCGTGGCTTTCATACGGTCAAGGGCGGGGCCGGGTTCCTGTCACTGGAGGCCATGGTAGAGATCTGTCATCGTGCTGAAGACGTATTCAATATTCTGCGCAACGGTGAAATGACACTTACCCCCAGCATGATGGATCACTTCCTGAAAGTGCTGGATATCCTGCATGAACAGTTTGACCAGATTAACAATGGCGAGATGCCTGCTGATGCTGATGCCGATCTGCTTGCGGTCCTGGATGCGATGACACGCGGGGAGACGCCTGAAGCGGCCCCGGAAGCGGCTGTACAAGAGCCGGCAGCTGACGATCAGGCCGATGCCGAATTCGAACAGATGATCGCCGGTATGGATGAAGCGCAAGCCGATGCTGACACACCTGCAGCGGGCTCGGACGTAATTACTGAAGAGGAATTTGATAACCTGCTGGATGAATTGCATGGCAAGGGCAAGGGCCCTACCAGTGAAACCGACAAAGCGACAGCAGAGCCGAAGTCGGATGAAATCAGCGAAGATGAATTTGATGCTCTGCTGGATGAGTTGCACGGCAAGGGCAAGGGGCCGACAGCAAAGTCTGCCAAGGCTGAAGATGAGAAAAAGTCTGACGAGATAAACGAAGAGGAATTTGATGCGCTGCTGGATCAGTTGCATGGCAAGGGCAAGGGGCCTACTGCCGGCAAGTCGACGCCGTCCAAAGCTGAAGCTGTTAGTGCGGCGCAGCCGGAAAAACCGGCCGAGTCCGAACCTGCCAAGGTCTCGGAACAGAAACCGGCTCCAAAGAAAGCAGCGGCCAAAAAGGCGGATGCGGGTGCGGCCGGTAAACAACCGGTTAAAACAGTCGATACTACGGTGCGTGTCGATACCAAGCGCCTGGACGACATCATGAATATGGTCGGCGAACTGGTACTGGTCAGGAACCGCCTGGACAATCTCGAGGCCAGTCTCGGCAACGAGGATATCAGCAAGGCTGTGTCCAATCTGGACGTAGTGACATCTGATCTGCAGGCGGCCGTAATGAAGACACGCATGCAGCCGGTCAAAAAGGTTTTCGGTCGCTTCCCGCGTGTGGTACGTGACCTGGCCCGTAGCCTGAACAAGGAAATCGAACTGGTGATGGTCGGCGAAGACACCGACCTGGACAAGAACCTGGTCGAGGAGCTGGCCGATCCGTTGATCCACCTGGTGCGTAACTCGGTAGATCATGGTATCGAGGTGCCGGACGATCGTGAAAAGGCCGGCAAACCACGTACCGGCACCATTACCCTGTCCGCATCGCAAGAAGGTGATCATATCCAGTTGACTATTGTTGACGATGGTGGCGGCATGGACCCGGATAGTCTGCGCAAGATCGCAGTTGAAAAAGGTGTGCTGGACCAGGAAAGTGCCGCACGTCTTGAGGACCGGGAGTGTTATGCATTAATTTTCGCGCCCGGGTTCTCGACCAAGAAAGAGATATCAGATGTGTCTGGCCGTGGTGTTGGTATGGATGTGGTCAAGACACGCATCGCAAAGTTGAATGGTACGATCGATATCGACTCGATCAAGGATACCGGCACCACGATTACGATCAAACTGCCGTTGACCCTGGCCATCATGCCGACCCTGATGGTCGGAGTAGGTGAAAGAATGTATGCGCTGCCGCTGACCAGTGTCAGCGAGATTTTCCAGCTCGAAGAGAATACGACCAATATCGTAGACGGTCAGCTGGTGGTGATGGTGCGCAACAGGGCCATGCCCTTGTTCTATCTGAATGAATGGCTGGTAACCGATCCATCAGAACGAGACAATAGCGGTGAGCAACAGGTCGTGGTCACTCATGTCGCCAATCAGCGTGTCGGTTTTGTCGTCAACGCCGTAGTCGGGCAGGAAGAAGTGGTGATCAAGCCGCTGGGTGCAGTATTGCGTGGCTTGCCCGGTTTTGCCGGTGCCACGATTACCGGTGATGGTTGTATCGCGTTGATACTGGACGTGCCCAGCCTGATGAAGGCGCATGGCAAGGGCTGAGTAGCGCGTGGACGAAAAGGGAGATTAGCGGGTGTCGGTGCGAGTTCTCGTAGTAGATGATTCCGGTTTCTTCCGCCGCCGTTTAACCGAGATGTTAAACAGTGACAAGAGACTGGAAGTCGTTGGTGAAGCAGCGAATGGTCAGGAAGCGATCGACCAGGCACGTAAGCTGAATCCGGATGTCATCACTATGGATATCGAAATGCCGGTTATGGACGGCATTACCGCAGTGCGCGAGATCATGAGGCGTACACCGGTTCCAATCATTATGTTCTCATCACTTTCACGCGAGGGTGCCCAGGCAACCTTTGATGCGATGGAAGCCGGTGCGCTGGATTACCTGCCAAAGAACTTTGCGGATATCTCTGCCAAACGCGAGGAAGTTGCACAACTGTTGTGTGCCAGGGTATGGCAACTGGGTGCCAGTGGTCTGCCTCATAAACCGTCAGCTACTGCGCAAACCAAACCGGCCAGTACTTTGGCTACCAGGGTGGGTGCCGCTGCAACCGCAGCGCCACGCAGCAAGACACTGCGCAAGGGCCAGGTCAAGCTGGTCGCGATCGGTACCTCGACCGGTGGACCGGTGGCCTTGCAGGAAGTACTCACACGACTGCCGGCCGGTTATCCCTATCCGATCCTGCTGATACAACACATGCCCGGCTCTTTCACACCGGCTTTCGCGAAGCGCCTGGACTCGATGTGCAAGATCAATGTCAAGGAAGCGACTGACGGCGAATTACTGAAGCCGGGCACCGCCTATCTGGCACCTGGCGGCATGCAAATGACGCTCGCGGCCAAGGGTGGCAGTTACCGTGTACAGATCGAACCCGGCAGGCCAGGGCAGAACTACAAACCCTGCGTCGATATCACCTTTGACTCACTGGCCATGATCGCACCCGGTGCCATCCTGTCGGTCATATTAACCGGTATGGGTGCTGACGGAACGGAAGGAGCAAGAAGCCTGAAACAAGGTGGTTCGGTGGTATGGGCGCAGGATGAAGCTACCAGTGTAATCTATGGTATGCCGATGTCAGTGGCCAAGGCCGGGCTGGTTGACCGGGTATTGCCCCTGCAACGTATCGGGGAGGAGCTTGCGGGCCTGAACTAGGCCTGTGCTGCTAGGTACGATGATGAGAATATGGAGCGTAGCCAATCAGAAAGGCGGAGTCGGCAAAACCACCACCGCGGTTACATTGGGTGGCCTGTGCGCGTTACGCGGGGAACGGACGTTGTTGATCGACCTGGACCCGCATGGTTCGGTCACCGCGTATTTTGGTTATGATCCTGAGTCTATCGACAATAGTGTTTACGACCTGTTTCAGCTGAACAAGATCCAGACCGATCAGGTCAGGCCGCTGATACGGGAAACCAGTGTCGAGCAATTGCATATCCTGCCCGCATCGACTGCGATGGCGACCCTGGACCGTCAGCTCGGCAGCCGCGATGGTATGGGTCTGATGATTGCACAAACACTGAAGTTGTTAAGCGAAGACTATGAGCAGGTGGTGATCGACTGCCCGCCGATGCTGGGTGTGTTGATGATCAATGCATTGGCGGCCTGTCAGCAACTGGTTATCCCGGTTCAGACCGAGTTTCTGGCCACCAAGGGGCTGGAGCGCATGATGCGCACCCTGAACATGATCGAGCGGTCGCGCCATGAGCCTTTACCGTACATGATTATACCGACCATGTTTGACCGGCGTACGCGGGCTTCCTGGGATACCCTGGGTGTACTGCAACAGCATTTCGGTCAATACCTGTGGTCATCCTATATCCCGATCGACACCAATTTCCGCGAAGCCAGTCGTGCCGGAAAACCGCTGTGTCATTTCATGCCATCTTCACGCGGTGTACAGGCCTACCGCGAGTTGTTACAGCAACTGTGCGGTGAGGGTGATGCCAGACAGGTGGCCGCGCTATGAGTACCCGTAGCGACAAGACGCAACAGGTACTACTCGAACCACAGGATGCACTGTATGCGTATCTCGATGCGTTGTTACAGGAAGTCCCCGAGCACCACAAGGCGCCCGTCAATCTCGTAGTGGAGCCGGAGCAACAGGCGGTCGAAGCAAAGCCAACTGGACCGGTTACGGCAGAACCGGAGGCTGTTATTGAGCAGCCGGAAATCGCGGTCGCCGAAGCAGAGCCGATCATCACTGCGGAGCCAGAACCGGTCAGCAAAGCAGAACCGGTTGCCAGACAGCAAGTACAAACACCTGTCTGGGGTCAGCAACGTTTCCAGAGCCTGATGTTCAGCGTGACCGGGCTGCACCTGTCGGTACCGCTGGACAAGCTCAATGGTGTCGTACCCTGGGAGGGTGACAAGGTCAAACCGATGCCGGGCCATTCCGCGGCCTTTCTCGGGCTTTATCGCCATCTCGGTCAAAACGTCAAGGTAATCGATCTGACGCGTATCGTTGTACCCCCGGCCAAACAGGTGGACCTGAAACCTGCCGATGAACGGGTTAAGCATATCCTGCTGGTCGATGGCGGCCGCTGGGGCCTGGCCTGCGACAGTATCAATGAAATCATGGAGCTCGAGCCTGAGGATGTGCGCTGGCGCAGCAGTGCCAGTAAACGAAGCTGGCTGGCTGGCACCGTCATCGACAGGCTATGTGCGCTACTGGAGCTGGACGCGCTGGTCAAAATGCTCGAAACCGGTAAAGAACAGGCCTGATTTGCCGATATACTGGCATGAAACCTGCACATTATCAGGCAGTCCCCGGAATTGTCTGAAACTTGACGCGGGTCACCACCGGCAAACAGGCCGGAATAAGCATAACGTGTTGGGTGCCAGAGGGCCGAGAAATGAGCGAAGCAGAAGATATTTTAAATAATGACGAGATAATACAATGGGTTACCTTCACACTGGATGGTGAGATCTATGGTATTGAAGTCATCAAGGTACAGGAAGTACTGCGTGTTACCGAGATTGCACCGGTACCCGGTTCACCCGATTATGTGCTGGGTATTATCAATCTGCGTGGCAATGTCGTGACGGTGCTGGATACCCGTCGCCGTTTTGGTTTGCCCGATCACGAAATTACCGACGCTACGCGCATCATTATCATCGAATCCGAGGACAACATCGTGGGAATACTGGTCGACAGTGTTGCCGAGGTGGTGGAATTGAAGAAATCTGTGATCGAGTCTTCTCCGAACGTTGGCAATGACGAAAGTTCGAGATATATTGCCGGTGTCGCGACACTGGATGGCGAATTGCATATCCTGGTGGATATCAACAAGCTGTTGAGTGAAGAGGAGTGGTCCGAGGTCGCCGATATCTGATTTCACGATCCTGGCAACAGACAGGAATCAGGTCCGTATGACGGACAACAGGGTGCAGGCACATGGCAGAAGTACCAACCATTAATCAGCCCAAACCGATCTGGCCGATCAGGCGGGATGAGCGCAAGCACCAGGAACCTGAAGACAAGCAGGACAAGTCTCAGGAAAAAGATGATTCCGAAAAGCCGGATAATTCCCGGGATGGTCACATTGATGAATATGCATGAGGTGGACCATGATCCTGGAATGGCAAATAGTTACCGCAATTACTGCGGGCCTGTTACTTTTTAATCTTGGTATTGTCACTGTACTGTGGCGTCGTAACCGGAAACTGGCAGCACAACTGCATATCCTGCAGGGTGAATCCACAGAATTACGTCATGAGATCGCCGGCCTGTGCCGTGGTGCGGTCGGTCTGGGTGAGCGCATCAGCCGCATCGAGAACCGCTCACGCCGACTCAAGTCACGCCAGGAACAACTGGAAATGCGTGACATCGAAACCCGCCCTTATGATCACGCAATCCGCATGGTGCACAATGGCGCCAATATCGATGAAATCATGAAGGTCTGCAATCTCGGTCGTAACGAGGCCGACCTGATCATGACCATGCATCGGGTCGATAAAGCCAGCTAATCTGGCCTTGTGGCGGCTTTCAGGCCTGATCTTGGCTATCCTGACCCGCCTGATCAGTATGCCTCATAATGCCAGATAAAGGTTAAACCACTTAAGAAATCAGGCAATTGACCGATAAAGACTGGGTAACCACCGGAATATACCAGTTACCATGCTCAATCTTGCCCGCAATTTCTCAGCTACAGGAATCACAAGCATCATTCTGGTATCTATCCTGTTCGGCTACCTGTATCGTGAAGATGCGGTCAGCAGGCTGGTTGATCATGTCACGCGTAACAATACGCTTCTCACCCAGGTCTTCGTCAATAGTGCCTGGGACAGGATGTATTCGTACCTGAATGGAATGCAGCAACTGAGTGGCGAACAGATCCGCATCCATCCCGATACCGGAAAATTTATCAAACTGGTCAAGCGGCAAACACGGGAGACTGGGTTTGTTGGTGTCGAGATCTATACAAGCAATGGCAACACTGTTTATTCGACCAGTGAAGACCGGCTTGGTACAGATGTGAGTTCTGCCTCTGGGGTTCGTTCAGCATTTACAGGTCGTTCATCTTCCGGACTGGTGTCGCAGAACAGGACCCTGGATGATGGGGGTCTGTTGATGAACCGTGTCATGGTCAACACTTATCTGCCGATACGAAGATATAGTGGTCAACAACCTGTGGCTGCCATGCAGATTCAGACTGATGTGACTGATGCGATTTACAGCATCGACGAGGCCCGGCATAACGCGATCCTGCTGTGCGGTGTGGTTTTGACAGCGATATTCCTATTGCTGTTGATTCCGGTCAGACGTGCCGACTCTTATCTGAAAAATCATAGCAGCAAGATCAAGGCCCAGGCGCAAATCATTGAGCACCAGGGCAGCCATCAGGCGCTCACCGGTCTGCCTAACCGGAAACTGCTGATTGATCGGCTACAACATGCGATGAAGAGCACAAGACGCGGCAAGCACCTGCTTGCCGTTATGAGCATTGATATAGACAGGTTCAAGAATATTAATGATACCTACGGCCAGGAATTTGGTGACATTCTCCTGGTCGAATTTGCCGAGCGGCTGAAGCTGTGTATGCGGAAAAGTGACACCCTGGCCCATACAGGCGGTGATGACTTTACACTGATTTGTGAACAGATCAAGCATGTGGATGAAGTATCGGAGATAGCGCACAGGTTGCAGGATGTCATCTCGGAACCCTTCAGGATAGCTGATACTGAACTCTATGTAACACCGAGTATCGGTATCATGATGTATCCACTTGCTAAGGATAATGAGAGCGATTTACTGAATTGTGCTGAAGCAGCATTGGTTCAGGTCAAGCGGGAAGGGGGTAGTGCCTGCAAGTTTTATTCAGTCAACGTTGGTCGTGTTAGCGGTTCTCGTATTAACATGGAAAATGCAATTCGCAAGGCCCTGGAGCGTGATGAATTTGAATTGTTCTACCAGCCTTTTGTGAACATGAATACGGGCAAGGTGCTGGGTGTAGAGGCGTTGATACGATGGAATTCACATGAATTCGGACTGGTTAATCCTAATGATTTTATCCCCTTGCTGGAAGAGACCGGGCTGATTATTCCAATCGGCCGATGGGTGCTTGAGCAGGCCTGCAAACAGGGTGTTATCTGGGGGAAAAACGGAATTGCGGACCTGAAAGTGAATGTGAATGTTTCGGTAATGCAGTTTCATAACAGGGAGATTATCTCCCAGGTCAGAGATGCGCTTGAATCCAGCGGGTTTGGACCGCATTTGCTCAGTCTGGAACTGACCGAGGGAATATTACTTGATGACTATGATCATAAGGACAGGATACTGGATGAGATAAACGCGACAGGCGTGTCAATCAGCCTGGATGACTTTGGTACGGGCTATTCCTCATTGCAGTATCTGAAACATATCCCGATCGATACCCTGAAGATCGACCGCTCCTTTATTCAGGATGTCGTTAGTAACCCGGAGGATACGGCGATCGTTGAAGCAATATCCGTGCTGGCCAGAACGCTGAGAATGAATGTAATCGCCGAGGGTGTCGAGACAGAAGAGCAGTTTGCGGCACTCGGCGGGATGGGGGTCACCGCTGTCCAGGGCTATCTGATCAGCCGTCCGTTACCGGTAGACCAGGTCGAGAGGCTGTTAACAGATGAGCATGGCATCGGTGCGGAGCTGCTTGCAGCGGTGTCGCCCTAAGGCCTTGCCCGAGGGGCGAATGATGGATACGGAGCATAATTAATCCATTATAAACAGTAGGATAGAATAATCGGGTGACTCAAGATTATCGTCAAGATGCCGATAATATTTCATGTGGCCACAGCGCATCCAGCGCATGACCCGAACTGAAAATCAAACAAACAGTAACTTATGAAAAACAGGATATTGCCAGAGTTTATCCGGCTTGGTGTCAGACAGAAGGTGCTGCTGGTATTGCTGAGTGTGCTGCTGACGGCCCTGAGTATCAGCGGCTGGTTGGCGTTGAAACAGGAAAAAAAGGACACCTTGAAGGAAATCAATCAGCGCGGGAATGATATTAGCAGGTTTGTCGCAAAGTCCCTGGCCTACAGCGTCGTTGGTTATGACTACCACACCATCCAGCTGCTATTGGATGAAATTACTATGGCCGAGGATGTTGGTTATGCCAAGGTGTTCAACGCTAAGGGCAAGACCATGGCAGAATCCGGCCTGCTTCACGAGAGCAATGACTCGAATGTGGTGATGTTCGCCCAGGATATCCTGCTGGAGCAGGATATAGTCGGCAAGTTGACGCTTGGGCTGGATACAAAATCAACCCTGTATCGGCTTGAGTCACAGAAATTCGCCCTGGTTAGACGCGAGGCCCTGATCATTATCCTGATTGCTTTCGGTGAATTCCTGGCACTTTCCTATATCATTATCCGGCCGGTCAGTATTATGTCAAAATCACTGGACAACAGCGTTGACGAGAATGGCAAGATTGTTAGTTCCGTTCCGGTCACCTCGAAGGATGAGTTTGGTCGACTGGCCATGCAGTTTAACAGGCTGGGAGAACAGTTGAATGATGCCAATGAGCGACTGCAGACCAGGGTGGATGTTGCGGACGAGAAGCTGCTTACGAACAACAGAATGCTGATGCGCCAGTCCTCGGAGTTGAAACGTATCAGTGAAGAATTTAAAAAAATGTCTATCACCGATTCTTTAACGGGGTTGTATAACCGAAGGCGGTTTGAGGAGCTGATGGAAACGGAAGTGGCAATGTCAATCAGGCATGGGGATACGAACAGCCTGCTGATTATTGACATCGACTATTTCAAGGCCGTCAATGACAAGTACGGTCATCCGGCCGGAGACAAGGTATTAAAAGAGGTTTCCGGCATATTAAAGGATAATCTGCGTAAAACCGATATCCTGTGCAGAGTAGGTGGTGAAGAATTCGTGGCCCTGTGCAAGCGGGCAGACAGGTCAGCGGCTTTTGTTGTTGGTGAAAAGCTCAGGACTGAAGTCAGAAACAATATTGTGAAGTTTGATCAGGATGATATAAATGTGACGATTAGTGTGGGTGTGGCAACGATTGATAAGCAGTCTGAAGGAGTCAGTACCGAGGGCCTGTACAAACAGGCGGATATCGCAGTTTACCACAGCAAGGAAAGCGGGCGTGACAGGGTGACTCACTATAATGACATGGCCTCGCTAGCTGACTATGATCAGCAACAGAGATCAAACAATACCTGAGGTATCTTATGAAAAACTTATCCAGAATAAAGGCGCTACTGATGTTCTTCGCTGTGGTTTCTTTGGTCAGACCGGCCATCGCCGAAGAACCCGATATACAGTTTGGTTCGGTAGCGATGGATATCCCGGCCGTCATGCATAAAAGACTGACACCACTTACCAGATATTTAAGCGAGTCTCTGGATCGCCCTGTTGCTTTGAGGCTGTCGCCCAATATGGGGGCGGCAATCAAGGAGGCAGCTGAAGGTACGGTTGATATCGCTTACCTGACCCCGGTTGCCTATATCAGGGCGCACAAGCAAGGCCAGGCCAGGATAGTGGCAAAGACGGTCACCAAGGGAAAGGCCTCGTTCCAGTTGATGATCGTGGTCAAGGAAGACAGTCCGATCAGGACGATCAATGACCTGATCGGTAAGACATTCGCGTTTGGTGACAAGCGGGCATTACTGCAAAGGGCCTCTGTAGTCGGTTCTGGTATCAGTATGGAACAGTTTGCGAGCTACGAGTTCCTCGGTCACTATGACAACATTGCACGCGCCGTTTACAACGGTGATTTCGATGCGGGGATACTGAAGGACACCAAGGCATTCAAATGGGAAGGCAAGGGGCTGCGTATCCTGTACAGCTCACCGGATCTTCCACCCTATAACATCGTGGTCAGCAAGAATGTCGATGACAAATTGTTCAAGCAGATTCGTCAGGCGTTCCTGGACCTGGATGGCAACAATCCCGAGCATTTGAAGATTATCAAGGCGCTCGACAAGAAGTACGACGGCTTTATCGGCACCAGCGATGCAGAATATAATGTGGTCCGCGAATTGATCAAGCCATTTGCGAAATAAGTTTGGCTACTGCGAGCAGGTTATTCCCTATTTGTTCATGTAGGGCACTAACGCTCGAATGGTTGTTCCTTTGCCCTCCTCAGAGGAATAGGAAACATAGTAGCCGTGGTCCTTGACGGTTTCGAGGATGCTGGTGGTGCCTACACCATGAATCAGGCCATCACCATGCTGTGAGAGTATCAGCCTGTCTATTTCATCCTGGGACATACCCCGGCCATTGTCCCTGAAGGTCACAACGACGCAGTATTCCTTCATTTCTATATTAACGTCCAGCCGTGTGGCACCTGCATCGATGGCATTGCTGACGATATTCTCGCGTATACGAGCAATGTTTTCCGGATTGATGTAGATGAATTTTTCTTCCTTGATTGCAGAGCAGATTACGTTGATTCCGATATCGTACAATTTTCGTAGTTTTTCATATGCCGGGTTTGTGTATTTGATAAGGTGGTCCTGCACAGAAATAGGCATAAAACCCTCTTTGTCAGGTACCTGGTCTGTTGTTCCGGTGCAGGCCAGTGCAAGATCCTTTGATAACTCACGTGCCCGCTGTATGCCTGCCATGGAGCGAACTGCGTGTGGATCGTTTTTCAGTTCCGGGCGTTTATCCAATAACAGTTCGAAATACCCGAGTGCCACGCCCAGATGGTTATTGACATCATGATTGATATAGCGCATGTTTTTTAGTTTGTCTGACATGGTCTTCAAAAAATCAGTTATACACTACTAAATATAGAGATAGCACATTGTCATTGCGAGCCGCGTTAGCGGCGCGGCGAGCATGGAATCCCTTCGGGCTTCATTATGCATAACCTAACCGCCGTTTCGGCGGTTCAGGCCAATCTCCTGGCTGAATAACCGAATTAAAAAAGATTGCTTCGGCAAGCTGTGCCTTGTATTGACGGCAAATGTCCGGATTTATTTTACCGGCTTGTCCGGTAGTGTTGGTAATCCCGGAGCCGGCGCTTTTTGCGGTACCGGACTGACCTTTCCTGATATCATATAGGTAAACGCTATGACTTCTGCAACCGCGATATACAGGGCTCTCGGGATTTCCTCGCCGAGGTCGATCTGTGCCAGAACCTGCGCAAGGATGATATCTTCATACAGGGGGACATCGTTTTCCAGTGCGACACGCTTGATCTCCTGTGCAATCTTATCCGTGCCCTTGGCGGTCACGCGTGGGGCATTGCGCCCATCATAGAACAGTGCGACAGCCAGGTCTTCTCTTTCCTTGTCTTTATCTTTCTCGCTCATGCTTTTTCACTGAATACGTTTCGGTTAGTGTCCTGATTCAGGATGGCAGGTGGTATGCCGGTCATGCAGGTAATTTGGCCTATACCAATACCGGCGGATTGCAGTTTTTCCTGCAGGTTTTTCAGGTGCCGGCGGAACAGCATGGTGGTCTGTTCCTGTTCCATCCAGAACACGGCGTTCAGTTCATTCGCGGCCAGACGGACCCGGGCCCGTACCGGACCGAGTTCCTCCAGTTCAAACGCGATCTGGATCATCCAGTGCTCAGGTTGCTTTTCGCCGCTGTCACTATCCTGTTGTTCGTTACGATCACGACTGATGCGCAACTGAAATACATCGGTGCGCTGTTCATGCTTGATCGGCAGTTCCAGTATCCACATCGGTTTTTGTTCTGTCTCGACCGGGTGGGACTGCATTTGCATGATATTCAGCCGCGACAGGCTGGCCTCGGTCTGACCGAGTAGCAGGTTGAGCAGTTGCCGGAGGCTGTCGGTAGCCTGCAAGGTGGCTGCTGCCGATGGCTGCGGGGTGCCGGCATACAGGTTCGCAGGTGGGGGGTACAGGGCCTGCAGGCCCGGTAACAGGCGTGACACAATATCGACCGGGTTGCTGGCGCCGGCAATAGCTGGGTTACCGCCGGCGGCCAGGTTCAGGCTTAATGGTGCCAGTTTGGCTGCGGCCGGTCGAATGATGGTCGCGGCGATCTGGTTAATGTTTTCCTGCGACAACGGCCGGGCCGACTGCATCAGTTCCGGATGCAGGCCCAGGCGTTGGGCGTACTGGCTGGCCGGATACGGGATGGTGTTGCCTCCACTATCCTGCCTGATCGCATTGACCAGTTGCTGTTGCAGACGTAGCAGCCCGGTCTTGTTGTCGTTACGAATAGATGTTTGCAGGGCCTGGAGCTGATTGGCATCAATTGCAGGCCTGATCGTAGCGCCGGCTTCGGTCGTTCTGCCCAGGCGGGCGGCCTCGGCCAGTTTACTTTCCAGGAAGATGCCGGATTGCTGGATAGCCTGACGCAAAACCTCGGGCCGGGAAACACTACGGCTGTCCGGCAGCCTGGCGAGAATGTCCTGGACCACCTTGTGTACCGTTGACGGTAAGCGGTGCGGATTGTCCGGGTGCGCCGCCTGTTGCAGATTGGCTAGCAGCGGCGGCAAACCGGACTGTTTCGGCAAGGACGTGCG
Organism: uncultured Gammaproteobacteria bacterium; assembly: GCA_947258795.1. Taxonomy (GTDB): domain Bacteria; phylum Pseudomonadota; class Gammaproteobacteria; order DRJJ01; family DRJJ01; genus DRJJ01. The sequence continues at coordinate 19,174 of CAMYJU010000015.1, forward strand.
CAGCAGGCTCTCCAGCACCGCGGCTTCCGGTAGCGGCCGCAGGATGCGTAGCAACGGTAGTTTGCCGGTCTCGACCACTTCCAGGGTCAGCTTTTCACCAGCAGTAATCGGGACACTGGTCTGGGCCGAGATTTTCAGATGGCCGATTTGTAGCAAGGCCTGGTTACTGGACAATACTCGGTTGACCACGGCCTGCAGGACTTGTCCGCTGCTCAGCCGACGCAGTGAGGTGACGTCGCCGGTGAGTTGTACGGTCTGGGCTGTGGGCGCTGGGGTCGGCGGAATCTGGTTAGCCATAGCAACAAGTATACGCAAGAATGAAGCTGAAAAGTGGGCTCTGCAGGCTGTTATCAGTCCATTTGCAGGGATTCGGTATGGTACCGCCATACCTTCACATCATCGGCCCAGTGATCCGACGGCAGGCCGGCCTTGGTCTTCAGGCTGTTGAAGAACTCGGCAGGCTGCGGCAACGATTCCCAGACACTGGGCAGGTAGGTGCCACGCCTGCCGGCCGATTGCAGGATCAGGCCGTCGATACCGGGTTGCAGTTGCGCAACCAGGTCCTGCTCGGACTCGAATGACATCGGTTCCGGCTTGCTTAGTATTGAAATGGAAATATCCAGTTCCGGCATTTCGCGTTCTGTCAGTTGCGGAAATCGCGGATCACGGAATGCGGCGGCATAGGCGTTATCGGCAACATCCTCGACCAGTGGGCGATGGGCCTCCAGGCTGCCGATGCAGCCGCGAAGTTGCCCGTGGATGCGCAGCGTCACAAAGGCGGCGCCGGGTTCACGCAGTTCTTGCGGATAGTCATTGATGGCAGGTTCGAGCGGGCCCTGCTCAGTCAGGCCATGTTGTATCGACTCACGTGCGAGTTCAAGCAGGCGCTCTGTAAAAGCAGTGAACAGGCTCATGTAGTGTCCGGTTCGGTCAGGATCCATGCCCCGTAACCGACCACCTGGTCACGTGACCCGGCGGTATCGCCGGAATTGCGCAAATCCAGTGTGGTGGCCTGCATACCACGCTTTTTGGCGGTCTTGAGCAGACCGTTTAACGGGTAACGTCCGCAGGCATCATCGCTGTGGATGTCCTGGTAATCCAGGGTTTCAATCGCATGGGCGGTATGGTTATCCAATTTGCGTGCAGTTTCGTAATCATGGTAGTGACTGAGATCGGAACTGATCACAATCAGGGTCTCGGGTCCGTCCCAAACAGCATCCAGCACGTCGCTAACGTCCTCCGGGCTTGCTTTGCCGACGACCAGGGGGACTAACATGAACTCATCCAGTACCGTCTGCAGGAACGGCAGATGAACCTCCAGGCTATGTTCGTCATGGTGGGCTGCGTCCAGCTGCACCACGCTGCCCTGGGCAAGCAGGCCGTCGATCGTCTCTCTGTCCAGCGGCACTTTACCCAGCGGGGTCTGGAAATAATCGGCAGTGCTGATTGCCAGGCCATAAAATGCAATTCGGTGAGCGGGCCCGAGCAAAACAACTTTTTTAATACAGTTATGTATGGGTTGTAACTGGGCATAGGCACTGGCAGCGACCGGACCGGAATAGATGTAGCCTGCATGCGGAGCGATGATGACCTTCGGGTGGCTGTCTTTGACCGTGCTGTCATGCAGAAAGGTATTGATCGTTTGCTGTAAAACATCAGCTGCTTCAGGGTAAAACATGCCGGCGACGGCTGCTGGACGTATCATCATGATCACCCCCTCGGGTCAATAAGCAAACCCTTTGATATGGTGTATCTTTAATATATAGGGATAATTTCAGTCTATTTCAACACGTATGTCAGAGCTGGAGATGGATTCGAGATAGGCTTATGGAGTGTCATCTATAATGTAAACAGGTCTTACGGGATAACACCATGAACACCGAATCACGTGCGTCAAATGTAGTAGCAACCAGGTATTGGCACAAGCTCGATAATGGCGAGATACAATGTGACCTGTGCCCCCGGGCCTGCAAGCTGAAGGAGGGTCAGCGCGGTCTGTGCTTTGTGCGTGAGTGTCGTGACGACGCCATCGTGATGACCAGCTATGGTCGCTCCAGCGGATTCTGTATAGACCCGATCGAAAAGAAACCGCTCAACCACTTTCTGCCGGGTTCCCCGGTTTTGTCGTTCGGGACCGCAGGCTGTAATCTTGCCTGCAAGTTCTGCCAGAACTGGGATATGAGCAAGGCGCGTGAAATGGATATTCTGGCAGACCAGGCCTCACCGGAAAAGATTGCCAGGGTGGCAGAGGAACTGAACTGCCGCAGTGTTGCTTACACTTATAATGATCCGGTTATTTTTCATGAATATGCGATCGATGTCGCCCAGGCCTGTCATGAAAAGGGTATCAAGTCCGTTGCGGTGACCGCCGGTTACGTCTGTGAGGAGCCGCGTGTCGAGTTTTACAAATATATGGATGCAGCCAATGTCGATCTGAAGGCCTTTACCGAGGAATTTTACTGGAAGCTGACTGGCGCCCATTTGCAACCGGTGCTGGATACGCTGGAATATATCAAGCACCAGACCGATGTCTGGCTGGAGATTACCACGTTATTGATCCCGGGCAAGAACGATTCGGACAAGGAAATTGATGAGCTGACCCGCTGGGTGGTTGAACATCTGGGTCCGGATGTACCCCTGCATTTTTCAGCATTCCATCCGGACTGGAAAATGCTGGATGTGCCGCCAACCCCCTCCGCAACGCTGACACGTGCGCGCAAGATAGCAATGGATAATGGAGTGTTTTATGCGTTTACCGGCAATGTCCACGACGAGCAGGGCGAGAGCACCTATTGTCATCAGTGTGGAGAGAAACTGATTGGTCGCGACTGGTATGTGCTGACCGAATGGAACCTGGATGAACAGTCCTGTTGTAAAAAGTGTGGTGCCAGCTGTGTTGGTGTCTTTGAAAAAAGGCCGGGTACCTGGGGTGCGCGGCGCATGCCTGTACAGTTGAAGTCCTATGCCTGAGTGGATACATTGGACATGGCAATCGGGCGACTCATGGATATAATCAGAGGCTCCCAAATATTGCAGTCATCAGAAGATGGAGCATGACGATGGAAAGAGAGATCAAGGATACCCATCAAAAGGCCCTGGCAATCAATCTGGATCTGGCTAATTACGGCACCATTGCCGAGATCGGCGCAGGGCAGGAGACGGCGCGTTGGTTTTTCAGGGCAGGCGGCGCAGCGGGTACCATCGCCAAGGCGATGTCCGCCTATGACATGAAAGTCAGCGACGCGATCTATGGCAGTGCGTCGCGCTATGTCAGTCGAGAACGCCTGGAATCGATGCTGGATACTGAATATTCACTGGTGCTCGAACGCCTGCACGAGAGCCGCGGCCAGTGCAGTACCTTTTTCGCGTTTGCCAATACCGTAGCGGCACGCAGTTTTACCCACAAGACCAATGGTCATGGCTGGCTGGGTATCCGTTTCCAGTCCAAACCGTTTGAACAGCCCTCTAATATCATTTTACATACCGGTTTGAGTGGTAAAAAACATGTGCGTGACCAGGAAACACTGGGCATACTCGGTGTCAACCTGATCTATGGCGCCATGCATCTGCATCATGACCCGGAGGTGTTACTGCTGTCGTTGATGGATCAATTATATCCGGAGATGCTGGAAATCGATCTGCTGGAGTTTTCCGGGCCAGCATTCAAGGGCGTGGACAACAGGCTGGTGGCACTGCGACTGGTGCAGCACAAGCTGGGTGATGCGACCATGTTTCTGGCCAATGGCCAGGTGACGCAGGTTTCCGATGCGCTTTGGCGGAAGGCGGTGCTGATTGAACGCAGTCGCTTCAGGCCGCCGACCAAGCTGACCATTGATATGCTGGATCGTGCCCAGGCTGCGTTTGTGGAAGATACCGGTATCGACCCGGAGCAACTGGTGGTGTTGTCGGAGATGACGTTGAACGACCTGACCGCAACCGACAGTGGCGAGATCGACGCACAGGATTTTCTGAACCGTGCCGATATTCTGTGTGCGCTGAACAAGAATGTGCTGATATCCAGTTACGGCGAATATTACCGGCTGGCGCAATATATGTTTCGTTATACCAAGATGCCTGTTGCGATCGCAATGGGTCTGCCTTCACTGAAACAGATATTCAATGAGGAATACTACGAGGATATGTCCGGCGGCATCCTCGAGTCCTTTGGACGCATGTTCAAACATGATCTCCGTCTGTATGTCTGCCCGGAACTGGACAGCAGTACCGGAAAGACGATTGGTATCAATGATTTACAGGTGGCGCCACACCTGCAGCATCTGCTTCAGTACCTGATTGAGAATAACTATGTCAAACCACTGGATACGGTGAACGAGGCCTACCTGGCAATCTTCTCCCATGATGTGCTCGATATGATCCGCGCCGGAGAACGGGGCTGGGAATTAATGGTGCATGACGAAGTTGCGGACATCATCAGGCAGCGCCGCCTGTTTCTGAACAGTGATCAGAACTAATATCAAAATAACGTGAATTTATGAAGTCCAATAACCAGTTCCTGTTGTTAAGCCAGAAACGCTTCCTGCCCTTTTTTATCACCCAATTTCTCGGTGCTTTTAATGACAATGTATTCAAGAACGCGCTGATCATTATGATTGCTTTTCAGGGCGCGCAGTTTACCGATATCAATGCCAACACCCTGACCAACCTCAGCGCAGGTCTTTTTATACTGCCGTTCTTCCTGCTGTCGGCCACCGCTGGACAATGGATCGACAAGACCGAGAAATCCAGGGCGATCAAGCTGATCAAGTTGCTCGAGATCATGATCATGATGCTGGCTGCCGTTGCATTTTATTACGGCCAGCTGTTTATGCTGATAGCGCTGTTGTTCCTGATGGGCTCACAGTCCACACTATTCGGTCCGGCAAAGTACAGTTACATCCCTCAGCACCTGAAACCCGTCGAACTGGTTGGTGGTAATGCACTGGTGCAGACCGGTACCTTTATCGCGATACTGGCCGGCACCATACTTGGCGGTAACCTGATAGCCACAGAACAGGGTCGTATCTATGTCGGTCTGAGCCTGGTAGTGATCGCCATCGGCGGCTACCTGGCCAGCCTGGGGATTCCACGTACACCATCGGTTGATCCGGGACTGAAGATCAACTGGAACATCTTTACCGAGACTGCACGTAATATCCGTTTTATAGCCAAAAAGAAGACCGTGTTTCTGTCGGTATTGGGGATTTCGTGGTTCTGGCTGCTCGGTGCAACCTACCTGGTGCAGTTGCCGAGTTACACCAAGGAATTCCTCGGTGGTTCCGAACAGGTGGTGACCTTGTTTCTGGCCATGTTCATGATCGGTATCGGTGTCGGCTCGATGCTGTGTAACGTCCTGTCCGGTCAGAAGCTGGAGATCGGCCTGGTGCCTTTCGGATCGATAGGCCTGACCGTTTTCGGTGTCGATCTGTATTTTGCGAAGCCGGAAGTGGTTACCTTCACAATGATGACGGCGCTGGAGTTCCTGCAACAGCCGCATAGTTTCAGGATCATGGCCGATATCAGTCTGATTGGTATTTTTGGCGGCTTTTATATCGTGCCATTATTCTCACTGGTGCAGCAACGCAGCGATCCAGCGCATTTGTCGCGTGTTATTGCGGGGAACAATGTACTCAATGCCCTGTTCATGGTGTTATCGGCCATCATCGCGATCATACTGGTCAATACCGGTTACACGACTGCACAGATCCTGTTGTTTACCGCAATTGCGAATGCGTTTGTCGCGCTGTATATCTACACTCTGGTGCCTGAATTCCTGATGCGGTTTATCGTGTGGATGTTGATCCATACGATTTATCATGTGCGTAAGCAGGGCTATCAGAATATACCGGACAAGGGACCGGCACTACTGGTCTGCAACCATGTCAGTTATGTTGACCCGATGATCATTGCCGGATGCATACGCAGGCCAGTGCGTTTTGTGATGTATTACAAGATATATAATCTGCCGCTGATGCATTTTGTGTTCAAAACCGCGCGCGCGATCCCGATAGCCGGGGTTTACGAGGACCGTAAGTTACTGGATAAATCCTTCGAAGATATTGCCCAGGCACTGGATGAGGACCACCTGGTATGTGTCTTTCCGGAAGGTACGATTACCCGCACAGGTGAAATCAACCGCTTCAAGTCCGGTATAAAAAAAGTACTGGATTCGACACCGGTGCCGGTTATTCCGATGGCCTTGCGGGGTCTGTGGGGTAGTGCCTTCAGCCGCCATAGCAGGTTTTTCCTGTGGCGTATCGCTTACGGTTTCCGCGCCCGGGTGGACCTGGTGATCGACGAGTCGATACCGCCCGATCAGGCCACACCGGAATTACTGGAAAAAAAGGTCAGGAAATTGCGTGGAGACAGAAAGTAAGCAAAATACACCAAAAACACTATATTTATTGATGCTGGTCAATGCGCCAGTATCAGGAATTTGTTAGTTTGTGATTAATGGAAAGGTTTACCTCAAACATACAGGGATAGTTCATCAAAACAGAATGAATTGGAGGTAACATCATGACCACAACCGTACTCGTATTATTGGCCTTGATCGCCACGATCGCCGCCCTTGGAACTGGAATTAGCTCCATGGTGCATGGCGGGACTTTTGATGACAAGCACAGCGACCAGTTCATGATTGCCCGAATCGGGCTTCAGGGTCTGGCTGTTGGAATGATCTTGCTGGCACTGATCGCGACCTTGTAGATCACGGTTCCTGTCAATTTTAAACTGTTCCGAGAAGGAGCAGAGTAGTGTCCTGTAGCGGACAGAGTTCAGCTCAGCCTTGTTTCCTGATATCAATACGCGGCCCGCTTCGTGTAGAATCTGTTTATTGACAGATTTCAGGCTTGTGTATGTCAGACAGCGTGTTATTCACTATTGTTGAAACGGCAGTCCTGCCGGATTGTGCCGGGGTATACCGGAGGCTGGGTATACAGGAGTACCGGCCCGATTCGCAGCGCAAGGCGATCAGTCTGCTGAAAAAACATAAGCCGGATTATGTGTTGGCAGAGTTTCAGTACGGCTATGGCAATAACTACGCGGGAGTCAATGTCAGTAACCTGGATGTTTTTCTGGCCAGTATGCAGAAATACGCACCACAGGCCAGAGTGATTGTGCTGGTCAGCAAGTCAGAAAGAGAGCACGTCGACAAGCTGGCAAAGCTGTTCCGTATCGACATGGTGTTGACTCTCCCGGTCAGTGCGCAACAGATTGAAGCGAGTCTGGTATAGCATAGCCTGAAGTTCAGGTCCGGGTGAATTTCAATCGGGTGAGGGCGTCAGGACAGAATCCGACTCAGGATTCTTCCTGTTCTTCTGGGGGCCTGGTGACGTACTGTGCCCACTTCGAGTTCTCTTTGGATATCAGTCCTTCAACACGTTGCACCAAAAGGGTAAAGGCTTCCTTGATGTTATAAGGTTCAACGCCGGTCTCGAACAGAAACTTTTCATGTTTCAGGGTTTCGCATGTGGTTCGGTATTCAACCCAGTTTTCCTGAAACTTGTACAGTGTAATAACACTGGTAATCACAGCGATAAGCAGGCCTAGCAAGCCAATAGTGAACTTAATAAATGAAAACTCGATGTAGGCTGTTAAAAATGGAATTGATGCGGCGGCAACAAACTCGAAAATCCGAAGTCGCTTGAACATCGTCTGGTTCCACTGGCTCTTGCGGTCATACCAATCGATCTGATCATCCAGGCGGTTTTTTATATATTCATTCTGGTCCATATCGCTATATCCGAATCAAGCTGCTTTCTGCTCAGTTGTAAATGTCTTACATCCGGGCATGATGGTTTTGATGGCCAGTACGATATCCAGGGCAATATCGGTTAGCTGTGAATCATCGACGGCTACCCATGTGCGTTTCACCCTGTTTGTTTTTATGGTCTCCCTGATTTTGGGAAAGAGCAAGGCAATGCCATAAGAAAAGATGATCAGCATAAATGCGCCAAATGCCATACCGACCTGTTTGTAGTCTATTTTCCATTGTTGCTGTGCCAGGCTTTTCAGGTTTGAGTTGAAAATAAAATTGGACCAACTGCTTGATTCGGCCTGAACAGTAATGCTGCCAGCTTGCTGGTTAATATTGATGCTGCATGCTGGCCCTTTTAATGCCCAGTTATGTTTTCTGGAGAGGGTGTCCTGTAGTACCGTACCTATTTCTTTTATTGCGCTTTCAACGGTAATGGTAGCAGGTACACTTAATGTGCCGGGTTTACCGGATTTTTTATTTTCGGTCTTGCTATCTGGAGTTTGTGAGTCTGAGTCCGTTTTCAGTGAGTCTATTTCTCTTTCTATTTTGGCGAGCAAGTCATCACGTTTTCTGAAGCGCCTGATGAGTTCGTGTATATCGTCTATATCTTCCTGGTTGGACAGCCCTTGCTTCAGTTCAAGTAAAATTGCGGACTGTTCTTCAAAACCAAGTTTGTTTCTGGCCTCGATCCTGGTTCTCAGATCACCGAGATATGATACTGGGACCTCGGGTTCGTCCGGTAGCGGATCCGGCAAGGGCCACGGGCCCGGCAGGTTGCTCAGCGCCTTGTTTAAATCAAACGCAGCCTTCTTGTCCTGTTTCCGGTAGTCAACGTATTGAATGATGGATAGTTCCTTTGGCAACAGGTTGGTAGAAACACCGTCGGCTACCATGACAGGTAAAATGTTCTTGTTTAGTGAATGTGCATAAAGCCATTCCAGTTTGCAGGCATAGGAATCAAGCGAATGGGGGGAGACCGAGATAACAAACAGGTCACAGGCCCTGATTTGCTCCAGTATCCTTGTCCACCATGCCTGGCCACCACTCAGTTCCTTGTCTATCCATGTATTGTATCCCAGCTCGGCGAAATCAGCCGCCAGTGTATTGACGACTTCCTTGTTGTCTCGACTGTAACTTATGAAAATCTCCGTCATAAGTGATTCCTGTATTACGCCTGTTTATTAAAACCGGACTTCTTGTTGTAGTGGATATAAAGATTATAGCACCGGTTATATATAACGCGTGCATGCTGATCTATACAGATCAATTTATGATTATTCTGATGGTCTCGAACACGACAAAGCAAAATGACAGGGTTGCGCCAGTCACCGGAATCCAGACAGGGAAGGTAACGGCATCCGGTTTTTCGGTTTCTTTTGTTTTTATCCTGACCAGCGCGGCATTGACCAGGAAAAACACGATCAGGATAACAAAGCTGGTCCATTCGGCCAGTTTTTCCAGCGTATGTAACAGTCCGAGAATGAGTACAGCAGCGGAAACCAGCAGGGTGGAAAGCACCGGTGTACGCGTTTTCTCATGTACGTCACCGAGGCGGTCGGGCAGCCATCCACGCTTGGACAGACCGTACAGAATCCGGGATGACATAATAATCTGAATCAGTGCGCCATTGACTACTGCAAACATCGCAATCAGGGAAATCAGTTTGGCCTCACCACCAGTAGCCTGTTTGTATACCAGTGCCAGTGGCGCATCAGTTGCCTTGAGTATGTCCGGGTTCACGGTCAGAACGGAAACCACTGCAACCAGGATATACAGTGTCGAGGAGACAACCAGTACCGTAATAATTGCCGTGGGCATGTTCCGCTCGGCATCTTTCGCCTCTTCTGCGATATTGACCATGTCCTCGAAACCGATATAGGCATAAAAAGCCAGCATGCCTCCAAGCAGAATTCCGTACCAGGCAACGCCTTCGGCAGGAGGGATAAACTCCGGGAATCTTGCAGGCAGCTCGGTAAAGTTCCCACCTGCCACCCAGAGCAGCAGTAACAGTCCCGTGATCTCCAGCAGGGTCAGGAAGGCCGCCATCCGTACCGACTCGACTATCCCCCAGATAGCCACAAATGCAAGTACGGCGACCATGACACTGAGCGCCAGTGCCCTGGGCACCTGAACGAATTCCTGCAAATAGCCGATAAAGCTCTGGATAATCGCGGCACTGGAGAGTACGCCGGCCAGTACGATGAGCATACCGACAATCAGGGCCAGTTGTTTCAGACCAAAGCCTTCGTAAACATAAACTGACTCGCCGGCACTGACCGGAAAGCGTGAGGAAAGCTCGGCATAGGCAAACGCGGTAAATGTGGCCAGCAGTGAGGCGATCAGGAAGGATAGCGGGGTATACATGCCTGCGGAGCCGGCGACCTTGCCAACCAGGGCGTATATCCCGGCGCCGAGGATATTCCCCAGCCCGTAAAAGACCAGTAACGGCAAACCAAGTGATCGTTTCAGTGTTGTTTTAGTCATAAGTTGCGTAATCCCGGTATTTTCAGGCTCTCACACTGTCGCTCCAGTGACAAATCCGTATCAGCCCTGATTTTTGTAATCTTGATAAAAATAGTCAGGAATAGTTAAATGATATACACCAGTTCTTAAACCAGCATCAACGGAGGTGAGGGTCATGATGCATCGTATCTGTACTACCGATCCAATCACTTTGAACGATATCCCGGATCCTACAGGAAAACCCTATATTGTAATGGGGCAAAAGGATAATGATATCGTAGTGTATTTTGAGTCAGAACAAAACCGCCAGGCCTGGCTGGATATCCCGGTCGAGCACCCGGCGTCTGAACACCGGCTAAACCTGGACAACCCGACCGAGTTGTTCATTGATGAGGGTTGATTGTTCAGGTATGGATGCCCGGAGTATTGCGATACCTATATCTCCGGGCATCTACAATGTGCGGCCTGATACCCGGTGTTGTATCTGAAAGGAACTTCAGGCCCGCAGGATGTTTTGTTTCAGAGATTTGAGATGTTGTGTAAACCCGGCACTGAGTAGCATAAAAGAAGCCATCCAGACCAGATTACCTACTATATATAATCCCTGAATCGGCTCGAACTCATTTTTCATATAATAGATCTTGAGTCCAAAAGCCAGGCATGCGCAGGCGAAGCCGAATAGCGGGATATAAGCATATCTGTGTTTTGCACCCCGGTTTAATGCATAGAGTAACAGGGGTGACAACCACATGTTCAGTCCGGCAGTAATCGCAAGGGTACTGGCAATCTCCTTGGCTCCGGCGTGCTGGGCTGTAATCAGATGGATAAACGGAAACAGGTCAGTAAGCTGCCAGAGCCAGCCTCCCAGCCAGCCGGAAAAAGGCCGGTCGGACCAGGGCATTATCAAGGAGACCAGATACAGAAACCACGCGGCATATATCATACTATTATTCTTGGGCATGTATGACGCTCAATATCAATGTAAAAACTCCAGCTGATTCAGCGGTCAATAATGATGCTGATTTTTAATATGTGTCACATGATGTGATTGTTGCTCTACCTGATGCTCCAGGTCATGTATGTTTTCCTGCACGGTACCCATCTCAATGGTGATATCCCTGGTTTCCTTTAGCGTCTGACGTGCATCCGCTTTGGATAGTTTGCCGCTAATCAGCAAATCTTCTTTTTCCTTGAGGCTTTTTTTCAGGTGAATATGGTGCTGGTGTTGACGTTGCAGCTCATTTCTCAGGTATTGCAATCGCTTTCTGGCGCGAAATAGTTCCAACCCATGCTGATAGGCAACCAGGAACAAAGGTTCATTATAACCGGCACAGACACCATTATAGCGGTGGCCGGAAACACCCAGTCTGTATCCCCTGTACGGAATACAATAATGCGTCAGGCCTTGCGCACGTCCGGCATTGTAGGCCTGAAAATCCGGACTAACCCCGTGTTCAGCACAGGCCTTGCGATGGTCGCCGATACGGTTAGCCAGATAACCCCTGCTGCCATCCTCATACCCAATGACATGCCAGTCAGCTGCACGGCATTCGTCCTTATCCAACGTAGCACAGGCCGATAAAACCGGAATAAGACTGGCTATCAGCAAGTATTTGATCGTGTTGGACATGGTCTGTTTTCAAATGCTGTTTGAATGGTCATTAGTTTCAGTATAGTACGAATTTTTTGGCTATTGGATCAGAGGGCCTGACTATGAAGGGCTGGTGTTATCCACACGCGGTTAATCTTGTGTGGTGTTTCTGGTCAAAATCCTGTCCAGGTGATTGGCAAAAGATTTGCGGTCTGCCTGGCTTAATGCTGCAGGACCACCGGTATTAACACCGCTGGATCTTAATGTATCCATGAAATCCCGCATATTCAGGCGAGCCCTGATATTGTCAGCCGTGTATAACTCACCACGAGGGCTGAGCGCCAATGCGCCTTTATCGATCACTTCGGCTGCCAGGGGTATGTCGCTGGTGATGACCAGGTCACCACAGTTTACTCTGTTGACGATCTCATTGTCGGCAACGTCAAAACCTGATGATACTTGCAGAAAGGATATATAACGGGATGGTGGTATGCGCACTGGCTGGTTGGCAATCAGGCTTAACTGTATGCCGGTACGATTCGCTGCCTTGAACAGAATATCCTTGATCGCAACAGGACATGCATCAGCATCAACCCATATTTTCATATAAGCAAGCTTACTAACGTGCCCGTTTGATGGCAAGCCGGGTAAAGACAGGGCCGATAATTTCAAAAAAGATAGTCGAGCCGATGACGATTGTCAGCAGGATCTGGCGAAACTCCGGAAAGTGGTTGGAGGCAACCAGCGCCATACCTATTGCGACACCGGCCTGTGGCAGCAGGGCAACCCCCATCCAGTTCTTTGTGATTCTCCCGGCCCTGCTGAGCTGACAGCCGATGCGTGCACCAATTATTTTTCCTGTGGCACGAAAAAGAATATAGACCAGACCAATCAGACCAACATCCTTCAGGGCATCGAGTTCCAGTGATGCGCCGGCAAGAACAAAAAAGATAACCATAAATGGCCATTCGATCCCTTCAATAGCATGAAACGGATATTCATGGTGCCTGGCTAGATTGGCCACTACCGCACCCAGTACCATTGAAGCTATCAGAAAGGACACTTCCAGCCAGATGGCGATGCCACCGCAAACGAATACCAGACCAACGGCTTCGGACAGAATAGGTTGACCGGATTTTATCCTGCCGGTCAGGTAGGCAGCAGGGAGTCCAAGCAATACACCCAGTATAACCGCGCCGCCAATATCCTTTACTGCGAGTAACAAGGTGGATGTCTGCTCAGTAGAGCCATTAATGGTCATCACCAGTGACATACCGATGCCGAACAGTATCGCAGCCCAGATATCATCCAGTGCAACGATTGAAAGCAATAGATCATTGAACGGTGTTTTCTGGTCCGTTTCGATAACGACATCCAGTATTGCCGCAGGAGCGGTGGCCGATGCGATACAGCCTAGCAGTATCGCCACCTCCGCTGACAACCCTGCCCATATCAGGCCGATGCTGACAAACAGCGTTGTGAGCAAGGCGGCGCTAATCGAAACCATCAATACCTGGCTGGCCGATTTACTGATGGTGTCCTTTGTGAGTCTGCCACCTAGTAGAAATCCCACCATTAACAGTGCCATATCAGCAATGATCTCAAAGCGTTCTATGAATACGGACGGGACAATATCCAGGGCCTCCTTGCCGATCATGACACCAAACAGCAACAAGAGTGTTACACGGGGCAGAAAGGTGCGGCGTCCCAGTGTTGAGGTGATCAGGCCCAGCAACAGGATGCCACCCAGGGTTAACAAAAACTGCGATGCCGGCTGCATAGTGGTTCTGTGCCTGCGTGTTCCGATACTTACATATTAAACCAGAAACGCTATTTTGCCTTTTCAATATATCCTTCTGGCACACAAGATATATCATGAAGGAGGTGGGAGTGTCAGGATATTTTACAGTCGTGCCTCCCGGGTAGTATTTGACCATAAAATCTGATTCAGGTCGCGACAAAACTGTGCCGCGTCACGTTTTGTATGTCTGGAATCCAGGCGGCCGAGTTTCAAGTATGGTGAAGTATTCGTTGGCATTGTCGGACACTGAGTCCGACATCATGATGATGTTCCAGATAGTTTTGCAGAAGCTTGCCATTCCATGCGTCCTGGCTATATCCCAGTTCACGAGGTAGTTTCAGGATGTCTTTCTGGACCTGCCTGAGTTGATCGTCACGCAGTTTGGCTGGACGCCCGGTTTTTTGATCATCCCTGAGTCCGTCTATACCATATTGTTTATAATAGTGAGCCCAACGCTCAACAGTTCTTGGGTGTTCGTCAAACCATTCTGCAACCTGGTAGCAACTGAACCCCTGAGCAAGCAATAACATACAGTGTATGCGATGCAAAAAGCGATGCTGGTGATTTTGGGCTACTTCCTGCCTGATAGCAGACTGTAATACTAAGGTATTAGGTACTTCCAGTTTTCGCATCGCCGTGGTCCCTTCTTGATCGAAAGCAATACGCCTGAGCCGAACTATAAAGCCGAGTTTAGCCTAATCATGAGCAGTTATGCGGCAAGACTTTTGTCGTAGGTCAAGAAAGGCTTAACTTGGTATATAGCTTGACTGTTATTTGGCTAGCGTTGTGGCGCTACTAATCAGTATCCCTTGTCATCAAATATTACCTACTTAAGGAGAGGATATACTCATGAAGATAATGCATGCTGTGCTTTTGTTCCTGATCCTGGGTGTTTTGTCAGCCAACTCGAATGCCCTGATGTTGACCATGGAGCCCTCATCGACATTGATTTATGAAAACGATCCCGTATCGGTTGATATTGTTATTTCTGGACTCGATGCTGGTGGGCCAGAATCACTGGGTGCATTTTCAATGGATGTTGTGTGGGGTGCCACTGTACTGGATTACGATTCGATCGAATTTGGCCCTTATCTGGGCAACCCTGATCCACTGGCATTTGAGAGCGTTATCAGTGTCGATGATTCCAATGCCACCGGTAATCCTGCTGTTGTATCGCTGTTGGAAGTGTCACTGTTATCTTCCCTGGAACTGGACATGATACAGAGCGACAGTTTCACATTGGCGACAATGAATTTCACAGGGGCTGCCCCCGGTTTCACTTTGATGAGAATGGAGAATGTTGTACTCAGTGATGCCTTTGGTAATGTGTTGGCTGATCCTGTGCTGGTGGGAACAGGTATAGAGGTGACGGAGCCTTCACCACTGGTAATGTTTATTTCGGCAGCTTTGATGTTAGGTTTCTTGATCAGTCGACAGTCTCGGGGTCAGTCACGTATATCTATTGATAATAGAGCCTAATGCAGTACTGGGAGGTTTGTGATGAATAAAAAATACATAGCCTATTTATTGCTGGTATTTGGCTTAACGCTGATGGGTAGTACAAGGGGTGATACACTTTTACCAGGAGATTTTGTGTTAGGCACACAGCTTAGTCTGTATCACTTAAGTGCATCCGATGATAGCAAGTCATTGCTTGCAGCTGATTTTACGACTATTTCCGGTATTGCGATTACCCCGGGAGGACGTGAAATATTCATCTCGGACCGGGATGGCGATCTGTTGATTAAGGTCGATCCGGAAACAGGCGCTAAATCAAAGGTTGATTCAAGCTATGACTTTATCGACCCTCATGGTGTCGTCATTGACTCGGACGGTAAGCTTGTTGTACTGGATAGAGGGGGGAAGGCTGTAGTACGTATTGACCCAGAAGATGGCAGTCACGAGGTGATTTCATCACCTGCTATACACTGGAATTTTCCAAGAGACCCAACTGATATAGAAATCAATGACAACGGTGATATCTTTTTAGTCAGCAGTCGGGCAGGGGAAGGTGTTATCAGGATAGATGCGGTTACCAATGAATTATCCACAGTATCTTCAGGCGGTGACTTTATCAATCTGTTTGGTATCACACTGAATCAGGATGGTGATATTTTTGTTGTTGAATGGCTTGTCCCTGGTGGTACGGTTTTCCATGTAAATCCAAATACGGGTGATCAGACAGTCGTTTCCAGTGGTGGTGACTTTCGAACCCCAGTAGATATAGCACTGGGGCTTAATGAGGAAATATATGTTGCCGATGCAGAAGCCTTTTTCGAAGGTGCGCTATTTCAAATAGATCCTGAAGATGGATCACAGACTATTGTTTCATTGTCTGATCAGGACCGGGAACCCTTGGGCTTTCTTCAGGTGGCTATCGTCGAACCTGGTGAAGTCAGATTTAAGGTTCTGAGTGATAATACCTGGAAATCTTATGATTCTTTCCAGTCAGGCTGGCATTTACCGGGCTTTGATGACTCCGGGTGGCGCAATGCGTTTGCCCCTTATCCTGATTCCGGAATACCGCCCGGTAACATCATACCTGGTACCAATGCTGTGTTCATGTGGGATTTCCCGGCGTATCCACCTGATCCACCACTGAATGGGCATGATGGTCCAGATGAAACCTGGTACAGGAAGACGGTTTCCATCCCGGCAACCAGCGATAATATTGTAGATGCAACGGCTATTATTGGGGCCGATGACGACTTTGACTTCTATGTAAATGGAAACCTTGTTTTCTCGGACCGGGATGGGACTGCTGAGACAGCACCCTTTGTTCTCGATATCAAGTCCTACCTGCACATCGGTGATAATCAGCTTGCAATCTATGCAAAAGATGCGTTGCCACTGCTTTTTGAATGGGTTCTTGTTGACATGACTATCGATGTTAAACTGACGGGGATTAAAGGGGACTTCAATAGCGATGGATGCATTGACCGGGGTGATCTGACGATATTGATCAACGAGCTTCGCAATCCGGCACCGGATTCACAGGTGTTCGATCTTAACCTGGATGGTGTGATCAATGTGGCCGATGCCAGATTCCTGGTCACCCTGTTCACCAATCCGCAGGGTATCGCATGTGACCAGAAACTTGATATAAAATCAACGGCTGCATTTACGGCCAGACTGCTTGATGGCCATAATGTCGTTGTCGGTACCGGGGATCGAAGTACCTTGTTCGTTAAAAAGTCAGCTGAGGACAGGGTGGTTCTGGAATTTGATGTATCGAACCAGGCGCCAAGAACTGATCCAGTTTACCTGAACTTTTATACAGACAATATGGATCGCCCGAATTTTTCCGTATTGTCCTTATATGTGTTTGAGGCAGATGGAATTGTTCGGGCAGATGATTTTTTCAAGACAGATTATTATTTATTCTCATTTACCGATAATGGTGAAAGTCCTGAAAACTATGATCCTGTTATATGCACAGCAGGAGGTCCAATTCCACCAGGTTGTAACAATAATCATTTTTCTGTGGATGTTACAGAGGTATATAATTACTTTGTAGCCAGAGGTAAGCAGTTTGTCGGGTTTTTAATTCTGGCTGAGACTACGGATGCCCGATATGTCATGAATGGAGGCGATGTGCTCCAGCCTGCGTTAAGTTCAGAGCTGCTTGAAGCATTACCTGTCCCATGAAAGCAGTCGTTCTGGTGCTGAATTGATCGTCCCGGAGAGGGGTACAGGCATGTTTCGGTGGCGCCAGGTAAAGATCAGGCCTGTTGACAATATGATCCTCTGTCCGGAGTGTAATGAACCTAAGCTGTTATCAGCTTTCGGGTATTCATGGGTTATCCGGGTCGCTGGGACCAGTCGTCACCCAGATGCCGTAGTCACACCGTAATAATGAGCTGCCACTCTGGACATAGGTGCCATGCGGGTACTCTTTACTATTGAAGAGGCACACCGGCTCGCCTGGCAGCTCCTGTTTCAGGTCTTCGGTTTCTTCTGTGGATTCATCTGCGATGGGCGAATTTTTCAGCTCAGGGTCTGGAGCCCCTACGTCCGGATAAGATTTCTGATCAGACATCTCTGGTATCTCCCTTTCCTATCATACATTTGAGTATACCATACAGTTTGTACCGCCAGAATATGACATTAGGTGGTTCTTGCAAGTGGGACAACTGCTGCAATCCAGATGCCACCAAATCAATAATATGATAAGTGGTTATATAACCTGTATCAGTGAAATTTAATCAATGGGTGGTAAAGAAATCCTCATCACAAGACTGGCAATATTTGTGAGATTTACCAAACGTACAAATGGGTTTGAGGGTTACATTACCTTGTATAATTTTGTGAAATTCCACAATTAAATCAGATCTATAGTATGCATAATTGAATATACCTGTTAAAGTAAGCAAATATAGTTATTGGCATGAAAGATGCCTGATGCAGTGTATCGCATATGGTGTCAATTATACGATAAATTCACAATGTGGTTCCAATCCAGATTCAAGTCCTTACGCCTGCGCTTTATAGTCATGACAGGCGCAGTCACATTACTTATTTTAATTACTGCGTTTTACTCTATTCTGGAATTAAACCAGACACGGTCAATATCAGAAGCCAATTTAATCCAGCGTCAGAAAGTGCTTGTCGTGACAAAGCAGATTCGTCTGCTTCTAAGTCATATGTACAAATCCATGGATTTATTCCTGCTTGAGCCATCAGAAGAAAAATACAAAAACGCGATGACTGATAATTATGACCGTGTTCTTAAGGAGATTCAGTCGTTATATACCCTGGATGTGTCAAGAAAGAGTAAGCTGGACGAGGTCTCAGACAAGCTATCTGGTCTCGGAAATCAGCTTGAGGTCCTGATACAGACAAGACGTGACCCTGCTAAGCAGTATCCTTCCATGAATGTAGGTAGTGAAGTCATGCAGCCTAACAGAAACAAAGTAAATAATGCGTTCGGTATCGCAATTGAGGAGTTGGAGTCAGAAAATACGCTTACTAAAAACCCTGAAGTGTACCAATCTATTACAGAGGCAAGACATTTGTGGGGCCAGTTGTTATCCAATTTCCGGCTGTATCTTGCTAATCGCGTAGGTTCATTCAATGTGGATTCACTGAGTGTTCAGGAAAATGGCATAGACACTCTTTTCACTGAATTGAATGTCAGACTGGAAAAGATACTGGAACTGGATGAACAAGGTTTACTGGGTTTTGAAACAGCAGATGCCATGAGTGAAGCGAAGCTGGGTACTACCGCATGGTATAACGGGTTTAGGCATGCCAGAGAGATAAACAGGTCAAATCGCTGGCGTATGGACTCCGTCATAATCCAGACCGAAATTGCACCCAGATTTGAACAGATTAATGACCTGGTAGATGAAATAGAAAAACAGCACAGCGCATCGCTTGAAGAAGACATCGATAACATCAGTGTCATTGCCGAACAAAGTAACTGGAAACTGCTGTTCCTCGCATTGATGTCGGTTGTTTTTATGTTTCTGGTAGTGCTGCTTACCCAGAAACTGGTTTTTACCCCAATAGTATCGGTGTCGAGGGCGATGAGAGCGCAGGCGATGGGCAAGAGCACGCAGGACCTTCCTCCCGGCAGAACGACAGAAACACGAGGTCTGATTGACGCGTTTAACGAAATGTACCGTCAAATCAATGTTCGTCAGTCAGAGCTGGAGTACCGGGCCATGCATGATGCCCTTACGTCCTTGCCGAACAGAACTCTGCTGTTTGACCACATTCAGCATGATATACAACTGGCACAGCGATTGAATCAGCAGGTATGTCTAATGATGATCGACCTTGATCGATTTAAAGAGGTCAATGATACCCTTGGCCATGCTGTTGGTGATATGTTCCTGGTCGAGGTAGGGAAGCGTCTTTTATCGGTATTGCGTGAAACAGATACGGTAGCCAGGCTGGGTGGGGATGAATTTTCGGTACTGCTCCCGAATATGGGAGAGGTAGAAGCAAAAGATGTTGCAGGAAAAATCCTTGCTGCGCTAAATGAGCCTGTGAAAATTGAAAGATATGAACTGCCATGTTCTGCCAGTATAGGAATTACCAGCTATCCGAAGGACGGACAGGATGCGAAAACCCTGTTGCAGCACTCAGATGTTGCCATGTATATGGCCAAACGCAGGAAAACAGGATATGCAATCTATGACAAGGATAAGGATCTTTATAGTCTCAAACGGCTTGAGCTGGTTAATGAGCTGCGTGAAGCTATAGATAAAGACATGCTGTCACTAGTGTTTCAGCCAATAGTAAACATGCAGGATAAGTCATTGCTATACGTTGAGACCCTGCTGCGCTGGGAACACCCGGTGCATGGTGCCATTTCCCCGGATCAGATCATTGATATGGCGGAGCAAACAAATCTGATAGCACCACTGACTTACTATATTCTGGAAAAGTCATTACAGCAGAGGAAAAAATGGCAGCAGCACGACAAGGCTATACAAATATCAGTTAATCTCTCCATGCATAATCTGCGTGATAAGGATCTGGTTGATAAAATCAAAACTATTCTGCATAAGAATCAATTATCAGGTGAAGGTCTGCTTCTGGAGATAACCGAAAGTGCGATGATGTCGAATCCAGGCCAGGTCATCGATGTACTGGCAGAACTGGAGGACCTGAATATTCAGGTGGCCGTTGATGATTTTGGCACCGGATTTTCGTCCCTGTCTTATCTGAAAAAGCTGCCGGTACATGTACTGAAAATCGACCGGTCTTTTATCTATGATCTTGAGAGGGATTTGAACGACCAGGCGATAGTGCGGGCAACGCTGAGACTGGGGCATGACCTTGGTCTGAAGGTGATTGCGGAAGGCGTAGAAACACGAGAAGTGCAGAATTTCCTGCAAAAAGAAGGCTGTGATGCGATTCAGGGATACTATATCAGTCCGCCAGTAACGGCTGCCTCACTGGGGGCATGGCATGGTAAAAATTACCATTAGAATGTTAAGAAATCTTGATATTAAGCAATGATTTTTATTATTTGGCATGCATAGAATAAAGATAACAGATAAAAAAGATCACCGGCCGCCCTGTAGCAGGTCAATTATTTACCATGATAAAAGAGGGGGTAGTTTGCTTTAATATGATTTTGTCATGTTCAGGAAGGATTGCTCATTGCCAGCCTTCAAAATCTGAACGTGTTTTTTTTGAAAGCGTGGCAATCACTGTTATATTTATACAGACACATACAATGGTGAAAGGAGGGGTTATGCCCAACGGCGAGCAGGTAATCGCATTTAATGCAAGAGAAGACAGGCGGGAACAGGAGTTCAAGCAGGTTTGGGTTGAAGAACTGGATGATGTCTTTGCGGATGTAGCCCGTTACTACGATCGTGCCAACTATGTGGCCAGTCTGGGACTCTGGAACTGGTTTCGAAAGCGATTTATCTCGACTATCGAGGTGCAAAGCGGCCAGAAGGCACTGGATGTTTGTGCCGGCACCAACGCGATAGGTATCGCGCTCCTGAAAAAACAGCCTGACCTGCAGGTCCATGCCATGGACCGTAGCAAGGCGATGCAGGCAGTGGGGCAGGACAGGGCTCGCAAACTAGGCATGCATATCGACAGCACTATTGGTGATGTACATACCCTGCCGTTTCCTGATAACTATTTCGATGTGGTTACCCTGCAGTATGCGTCCCGTCATTTACGCATTATGGATGTAGCCAGTGAGGTAAGACGTGTGTTGAAGCCCGGTGGGCATTTTTATCACTGTGACATGCTGCGACCGGCGAACAGATTCGTAGAGTGGAGTTACTATGCCTATTTACGGTTCTGTCTGAACTTTACCGCGATGGTGTTTCGCAGCTCAACGTCTGCGCACGGATGCAAGGAATATTTTATCAGTGCTTTGCGCATGTTTTACTCGGCTGATGAATTTACGCAATTGCTGACCGATGTCGGATTTGAAGAGATTTCAAGCAAGACTATATTTTCCGGTATGATCGGCTATCACAAGGCAATGAAACCGCTGGAGTAACGGCGGCTATACTCTGACCGGGAGGGCCATGAACAGGGTCGAGCTGTTGTGCGTAATGGATCGCTTCATGATGGAGGCTTTTAGCAAGCGTACAGTCGCTGGCCTCAGTCAGCACACCCTGTTCAGGCTGGCATTACCTCCTTTTCAATCTTTCCTGGATATCAATGTCAGAAAGGAAATCGAGAAAGACAAGCTGATTATCGCAACAGCATCGAGTCTTGGTCAGGACAGGAGTGGGCCAGGCCCTGAAGATGTAGCCTGTCTGCTGAAAAAGGCGCGTGAGATTGACGAATCATTTGTTCGCAAGGCCGCAATCTTTCCAATCAATATACGTATTCAGTATCAGGATATCGAGCACTATCGGCGTGAGCGTATCGAGATCATGCTGGATGCCAGTTGGCGAATCCTGCAGCAATGGCAGGGCAGAAGGGCATTTCGTGCAGTTGTGAGTGAATTGTATAGCGAGGAACAGTTCAAAAGCCTGATACATGAGATACTCAGTCTTTATGCGATGGAGACGCGTATGTTGAGTCGTTCAATCAAGATGCCGCGCCTGTTCAGCGTTGGTAGAGATGCATTGACACAGACCATCAGCAGGGTAATGGAGCAGGAGGCGCAAAGCCTGACAGGCTCATTGACCAGCAGGGTGTTCAGGCGCAAGCACTGAATATCACATCAGCGGGATGACTAACGGCAGACAGGCAAGACCTGTATGCCGTCGGTCTTTTAACAAGGATGGGTATCCGGCCCGTTTACTGCTTCATGATGCAGTGTTTGGCGAAATCCGATGCCTCGTTCGCCGTCCATTCACCTTTTGGCTTTTCTTTCATGTTGGTGCACCATTTATCACTACCCACTTCAGCAGTGCATGCAGACAGGCCCAGCATGAATACAACAGCAAATGCGAGGCTGAGATACTTGTTGAGTATGTTCATTGAGTTGAGACTCCAGGTTGTCTGTATAGAGATCCAGGTTAAACGCCCAGGCAGATCGAGACAAGTAACCGGGTGCAATTACGGATTAAATCATGGACTTCACAGTCTATTTAGCCGATTTGTGACCTGCTTCCTGTACGCTGCAACGATGCCGCTTGTTAATTCATGAGCCGGCTTGTCTGCCCATCGATCAGCAATATCCTGTTACTATTCCGATCCGAATTCAATATCCTCACGCACGGCATCGATTCCGGCATTGGCACAGTCGTGATCAGCATCGCCTGGCGTCTTGTTGCTCGGTGCACCCGACACGCCGACTGCACCATACATATAGCCCCCGATTTTCACAGGCACGCCACCACCGACCAGCGACAGCTTCGGGGTTCCTTTCAAAAATGCCAGGCGTTTGCTCAGGTCTATGGTGGCTCCCTGAAAGGTCGCCGCCGTATAGGCCTTGTACTCTGATATGGTGATGGTATGTGTACCAGCCAGCGGATTGCGTGCGAAGGCTAGCAGGTTGCCATAGCGGTCTGTGACCGCTACCGATACCTGGTAGCCCTTTTTCTTGCAATCGGCTTCTGCGGTGGAGGCTATTTTTACGGCAACCGGTGCGGTCATGAACCGGGCACTGACATAGGGGCCGTCCTTGGCGGGATATGCCGTGTTAGTAACGAAGAACAGGTTGATAACAAGCAGGCCGGGTATGGTAATGCGCATATCGCTTCCCCCTGGTAGTTCATTGGTTTACATGGTGTCACTACGAATTAATATCCAGTATAGCGAATTGACGAATAAATTCTGTCATATGCGTTGTTCCAGTAGCAGATCCATGACCTGGATCAGCTTGGGAATGTCTTCACGTGTCAGATGCACGTCCACATGAGCGAAGCCATCAATTAAAAACAGTCTGACCTGTCTCTGAGGCAGGATGCGAGCCAGTGCCACGCTTTCGGTATAGGGAATAATATTATCACTACGGCCATGTAGCAGGATGACCTGGGCCTTCAGCTCAGACAGATCGTGGCCTGCCGGGTTAATGCTTTCAAGTTCCTTTCGCATCAAGGGTGAGAGCCGGTCAAGCAGGGCCGGGAGCCTGGACGGGTCCTGGTTGATTAGCAGGTTCTGAAGTGCATTGGCATCGTCAGCAAGTCCTTTTAACGGAGTCAGGTCCGAACTGTCCTCCGCCTCACTGAGTTCCCATATGAAGCTACTGAGTCGTCGTCGGTCCGAATCATTGTTCAGTAACCCGGTATTTGACAGTCCGAATACCAGTGCGGCATAAGAGTGAGGGCTCAAATACTGCCACTGGTCTCTTTCACTTGTGCGGTAATAGCCTGTGGTGATATAGGATGCGATACTTTCCAGGTTGTAGTAGCCGCCCAGTGTCATGATAAACCTTACCTGTTCCCGTATATCGGGTTGCAAGGCTGCCAGCAGGACTGGTCCGGCCCCATAGCTGAATCCGGCTATACCCGCTCGGCCACCAGGAGCCAGTTCAGGCCGGGATGTCAGATAGGCAAAGGCATCGGCTACTTCACGAACATTGACAGCACGTATCTCCAGCCGGCGCAAACCGGGTAGCTCAGGCACCAGTACCGCAAAGCGCAGGCGTCCCAGGGTATGAGCCAGTCTGACCAGGCGGGCATCATCCTTGCCGGCTGCAACCACACCGGGCACCAGCACGATGCCTGCCCGCGGGCGCTCGGCAGTCAGGTACAGGTCTCCGGTGTAGTGGCGACCGTAGATCTGATAGGCGATTGTTTTCCGTTCCGGTATCGGGGTTTGTTGTTTGAGCCTGCTGCTCTGACCGGCGACGAGATCCTCCAGGGCCAGGACGGCCTCGCTGTCACCGGGCAGATGAGGTGTGCACGCGCTGATGATCATCAAGCAGGGTAGTGACATGGCGACAAGAATGAGTGGCCATGCCACCAGGTGGACGGCCCTGTTTGTACGACACTGGCTCATACACTGATCATAGACGATGCGAATCGAATCGTGCCTGGACCCGATGCAGAACAGTGCTGATCAGTTCGCAAACCCAATCGGGTCGATCCTGAACGAACCATTACAGCCTGACTTGAAATCCGGGTTGGCCCGCAACACTGCGGCACCCAGTAATTCACCCTGAACCAGGTTTTTCGGCAGATTGATATAAATATCGACCAGGTTTCCACCCTTGCACTTGAGTCGCATGCGTTTGTGAGCATTTTCTCCCAGGGCGCAATCAACCCTTTTATAAAAGTCTGTTTCGTCGACCTGTTTGCCGATATTGCGTGAGATAAAATAGGCAATACCGGACTCATTGAATTGTCGCGTCAGGTCACTGGCGATTTGATGGTATTTATCAATAGACCATTTCGTCTGACAAGTGCCATGCTTGTGCCATTCGTGTCGTTGCAAACAGGAACCCGCCCTGGCGCTGGGCATGACCTGTTCCAGTTCAAGTCGTATTTCCGTTGCCAGGCTCAGTGCCGGATAGTCACAGAAGTGTCCGGGTTTGTTCCTGACTTCGCCGCAATAACCATAACCGGTACCGCAGGACTTTTTATTCGGCCATAAACCATGCAGGGTGAAATTGCGTGCCTGGTAGGCCTTCTGATCTGTAACATGACATTCCGGTTTATCGCGATGGGTTTCACAAAACGCGGGTTGCCAGCTCAGGGCCAGCTTGTAACTGTCTTCCTGTCCGGAAGTATTGCAGGCCCCGGAAGGTTGCGAGACCGGTCCTGAGCCTATCTGGACGTTAACCGTGCCGCAATGATCGGCAACCCAGCGCAGGGTCGGGCTGGCATTCTGGATGTGAACGCGGTACCAGCCGGGATTGACGGGTCGATTGACCTCAGACACCAGGTAGGTCTGGTCGACGACAAGTTTTGTATTATCCGGATTGGTGCGCTTGTTTTTGGAAACGTAGGCCTCGCAGGTCTGTGTTGCCTGGATAGTGCCTGTCGCGGACGTGCTGGCAAGCGATGGCAGGCTGACCACCAGCGTGATGATTAGGGTCCATATTTTGATAAGTTTGAATATATTCATGATGCGTCATTCCTTTGTGTGGTCAAGCAGGATACAGGAGGATACGGTTTTCAGTATGCCCTGTAGTACATGATAAATATTGACTGTCAGGGCCCCCGTTTCAGGTGGTAGCTATACATGGTTCCCCAGTCAGTCGAGTTTACTGCCAATACCTTTGTTTTTAATGAAATCAGGTGCTTTTTCGGGCAGGCCGATATAATAACCCTGTGCATAATCTACGCCCATTTTCCTTAATTCATCAAGAATCTTCCCATCTTCGACCCACTCGGCAATGGTGTATATCTTCATGACCCTGGCAATATGAACTATCGATTCGATAATAGCCCTGTTCATGGGGTCGTCTATGAGTCCACTGATAAAACGCCCGTCTATTTTCAGGTAATCCACCGGCAGGTTTCTGAGATAGGCGTAAGAGCACAGGCCTGTACCAAAATCATCCAGTGCAAAGCGGAAACCCTTTTTCTTCATGCGTTCTATGAACTTGATGGCCTGCGAAAAATTTGTAATGGCGGCGGTTTCGGTTATTTCAAAACAGATAGTGTTCGGTGAAATATCATACCGGTCGATCATGGATGAAATATAGCTGTAAATATTATCATTGCCAATACTCAGACCTGACAGGTTGATTGTATACAGCATATCCTCGCTACTGGATCGAACCTCTTTTGAATAGTGGCGGTTAATAAACGAGAATGCATTTTCTATTACCCATTGATCTATTGGATACATCAGGTTGTAACGTTCTGCGGCGCTTATGAATGAGCCTGGCAGTAGTGTTTCACCTTTTTCATTTCGCATCCGGATTAACAGTTCGTAATGTTTGCTGCTCTGTAAGGCGTCTTTCAGAGGCTGGATGGTCTGACGGTACAAAACAAAGTCGTTTTCATTAAGCGCCCTGCTAATTTCAGATAGCCAGCGCATTTCACCCTGGTGGGATGCGATGGCAATATCGTCTTCCTTGTATAGATGTATTCTGTTTCTGCCAAGATCCTTGGCCACATAGCAGGCGGAATCAGCTGCCTGTAGCAATTCATAGATGTCCCTGCTCATGGCGTTAATTGGGACCAGTCCGATACTGGCGCCTACCTCGAATACATTGTCTTCCCATGAAAATCGAAAGGACTTGATGCCGGAAAGCAGCTTCTCGGCAATTTCCACTGCCCGTTCCATGCTGCAGTCCAGTAGCAGGATTCCGAATTCATCACCACCCAATCTTGCCAGTGTGTCGCTGCCCCTGATTTCCGACTCCAGTCGGATCGCCAGTTGCTTGAGTAATTCATCGCCGGCCATGTGACCACAGGTGTCGTTAATGATTTTGAACTGGTCGAGATCCAGATAGCAGAGTGCGTGATGTTCATTATTATTGGTGGAACTATCCCAGGCGTTTTTCATGCGTAGCTCGAATTCGCGCCGGTTGACCAGGCCGGTCAAGGCGTCATGACTGGCCTGATAAGAGAGTTGCCTGGCCATGCCTTGCAATTCATGTGCTTCATCCTGTCTCTGTAATTCCAGAGCTATCCTGTTGGCAAAAATCTTGATGATCGGTTTCAGGCCTGTGTCAGGTTTCATGGGTTTGGTATCCATTACCGCAACCACTCCCATAGGTAAGCCTTCAGGTGAAACCAGGGGAGTGCCAAAATAACTCTCGATATCCATAATTTTCGAACTAATATAATAAGGATATTTTTCACGGACATGCTCGCTGATCAGGTCTTCCTTCAGGTCCAGCACATCTAGACAGGGTGTTCCTTCAAGTTGATATTCAAAATCCTCAATAAACCGGGTGCCGTCCCAGGCCGCATAGGATTTTATTCGTGTCTTGTCGGTATCGGCAAACAGGCCAATAAAGGCGTATTTAACGTCAAATAACTCGGCAAGGTTGATCAGGCATTTGTTGAAAAATGATTCTTCCCTGGTGAAGGCAAGACCCTGTTCAGCCAGTGATGCCAGTATCGACTCGGCACGCTCCCTGGTATTCACTTCATTCTTAAGCGATTCCTGGGTGGTACTGATACGATGGTTCAGTCTGAGCATGTATAAAATGGCCAACGTCAGGAGTGCAATAACGACAGTAACTGTCAACAAAACCAGTCCGTACTGGTGTACCAGACGTTCAAACGAACCCATCGTAGCCATATGGTAAGGCCCTACACCCAGCTCTTTAAGCAGATTTTCAACCGGCGTGTAGTCGAGAGGGCTGATCCAGCCTATATATTTCCCGTTTATTGCTGCAGTTGTATCCTGGCGAATAGCAAACAGGGTAGCGACAACCCTTGTTTTGAGCTGGTCGTCCATTTTTCTGATCGCTGAGAACAGCCATTCGGGATACAGTTCGGTACTGTGCAGAAAAGGAAAATCTTCTGAGTGTTTTAGCCCTATTGGCTTCAGTTCTGACAGATCAATTTTTCCGGCAGCTGCCATACGTTCAAGCATGTCGGTGCGTACAGAACCGGCGTCTTTCTTTCCTTCAATTACAGCGTAAACTACATTTTGCTGTTTTCCGCCGGCAAAGCCCAGTTCGCGGAAGTCGGTATAGGGGTTGATGTTGTTTTTCAGCAGTTCACGCCACGCGACCCGCCAGCCACCAAATCCGAGTTCGTCTGCCCCTATAAATGTCTTGCCCTTGAGGTCTTCCAGTCTATTGATGTCGTGTCTGTCAGCCCGGGTAAAGATAACCGAGCCGAATTTTGAATAGCCCTTGCCTTGTCTTTTGTTTACCAGTGTGGCCAAGGGTTGGACATTGTAGCGGATCTTGTGTTCTACGGCAGAGGCCGGGTTGGTAAGGCAAAAATGAAACTCGCCTCTGGAAATAGCCTGGTTAAGGGAGCTGTTGTTTTCAAAGGGTGTCAGTGTAAACCGGTAGCCGGGTATATTTTCCGTCAGGTAATCTGCTGTTGCCTGCCACTGCTTCAGCGCTATTTCGGCACCCTTGTTGGCTCTTAGTGCGATACGTATTTCTTCTTCGGCAGTTGCCATACCGGAAAAGAGCAGGGAGGTGAATATAGTCAGTAAACAGTAATACTGCTTGATCATGCGTACCAGTTCATTTTTTCGAGTTTAGACCGAATACCAGGAAAGATTGACGAATAAAACTTGCTACGTAAAGTTTATATATAGCACAGGGATTTTATGTATCGCCAGAACGACAGGGCATTAACCCGTTATATAGGGTTGAGTCACATAAAAATTGTTAAAAATTGTTTCGAAGGGTCAGGTATCGGCGCTGCAGCCAAATTCAGCCGGTTTCAGGCAAGGCTGGGATGGCCTCTTCGGCATTTTTCAAATAGCCGAAATCACTGCCTGAGCGGTATAGCTGGTCAAAATCATCCTGATTCAGTGGCCTGCTCAGCAGGTAGCCCTGTACAGATGTGCAGCGCATCGCGGTTACAAAATTGAGTTGCTGGGTAGTCTCGATTCCCTCGGCAACCACGTCTAATCTCAGGCCGTGTGCAAAGCTGATGATTGCTGTGGTAATGGAACGCTTCTTGCGGTCACTAACGATATCACGCAGGAAGCTGCGGTCAATTTTCAATGTGTCGACCGGTAACTTGCATAAATAGTTAAGTGAAGAATATCCGGTACCGAAATCATCTATGGTCAGTTTGACGCCCAGTTTTTTCAGGGCCTGCATGATTTCGATGTTGCTGTTAATATCATCGATCAGGCAGCTTTCCGTCAGTTCCAGTTCCAGAAATTGTGCATCCAGACCGGTTTCCTTTAATACGGAATGCACGGATTCGTAAAAACCGGGCTGGTGAAACTGAATGGCTGATACATTCACTGCGACGCGTAGTGGCGGCAGTCCGTGGTCTTGCCATTTCCTGGCATGTTGGCAACTTTCTTTTAGTACCCATTCTCCAACCTGGATAATTTTACCGGTTTCTTCGAGTATCGGGATAAACTGATCGGGCGGAATCATGCCGTGTTCCGGATGCTCCCATCTGATCAGTGCCTCCATGCCATGCATGACCCAATCGTCAAGACATACCTTGGGCTGGAAGAATACCCTGAACTGGGAATTGGCAATTGCAATGTTAAGGTCCTTTTCCAGTTCATAACGCTTACTGCCATGCTGGAGCATGTCCGGCGAGTAGTAATGGTATGAATTCCTGCCCGACTGTTTGGAGAAATACATGGCTGCATCGGCCTTTTTAACCAGGCTTTCGGCATCGTCATCACAAAACGGATAAACAGACATCCCGATACTGCAACTGATAAAGACCTCGTTCTGGCCAAGATGGAATGGCTGGGCCAACTGGTTGACGATGCGCTGTGCAACATGTGTCGAGGTTTCAATGTTGTTCAGGTTTTCAAGCAGTATGGTAAATTCGTCCCCGGATATACGACTGACGGTATCGCCGGATCTGATGCAACCATTAAGTCTGCCAGCAACTTGTCGCAGTAATTGATCGCCGGCCTCATGTCCGAGGTTATCGTTGACTTGCTTGAATCGATCCAGGTCAATAAACATCAGTGCTGCTAATGTCTGGCTGC
This sequence comes from uncultured Gammaproteobacteria bacterium, assembly GCA_947258795.1. Taxonomy (GTDB): domain Bacteria; phylum Pseudomonadota; class Gammaproteobacteria; order DRJJ01; family DRJJ01; genus DRJJ01. Next base: position 49,228 of record CAMYJU010000015.1, read on the forward strand.
GCGTTGCAACCTGCATGGCATGTTCCAGTCGTTCCATGAACAGCACCCTGTTGGGTAGTCCGGTCAGGCTGTCATAAAAGGCCACGTGGCTGATTTGCTCGGTTACCTTCTTCTGAACCTCGTTCTGTTCCTGGATAATGCGGTCTGCACGTCTGACCACGAAATACAGGACAAAGAACAGGACTGTCAGGGTTGTGACAACACCGGCAATGACCTTGGTCTGGGTCTTGTTGATTTCGCCAATAATCGGTGTTACGTCTTTATACACCTCAAACACGCCATTGATACGGTTGTTTTTACCAGTCCTGATGGGTACATAACTGGCGATCACATTGCGATTCTGGATAAATTCGTTCTGCGCATAAATCTTGTCGCGGAAAGACAGCTTACTGATAACCTGGCCGTTTCTGGACTTCATAAACGAGCGGTGTGTGCGTTTTGATTTGCCGATCTGCTTGAAGTCGGAAGAGAATACGGTCATGCCATCCAGGTTGTAGATCTTGATTTTCAGGACATCGAGTCCCATGACCTGGTCGTTGATAAACTGGTCCAGTTCCCAGGTTGTGGCATGGGAACGTATTTCTTCCGCTTCCAGTTGATCGGCTTGCTCGATAAATGAAGCAAACTGGGGCCAAACCATATGCGCTAGCACCTGGGTGAGGGCGATATTGCTGCGTTCCTCGCTCAGGATCAGGTTATCGATCGAAATCTGGCGCACCCAGGTACCCAGCAGCAGGCTGGTAATGATTACGCTGGCCAGGCTGATTACGGTGTAGTTGCGTAATAGCCTGAAAGAATTGGGTATTTTACCAGCAGCCAGGTGGCTGGTATCCAGTGTTGTACCAGATTTTCGCATCGATCCAGAATCAGGTAGCGGAGAATACCCATCATATCGGCTTAATCGCCTGAATTTTTAGTGCTAATTTATCAACACTCGCACGTAATCTATTTAAAACTGAACAAAATTCTGAGATTCACTACGATATTTTCTGCCTGGCTGGGATCTGATGCCATTCCGGCTATTGGGCCGGATCTAGCATTTTGGCTTGCCTTTGCCTGGTTTGATGGTAATGGTTCCGGACATTGGTCCGACGACGCCATTTCTGTTCGCGTAGGCTTCCTTGTATTCATATTTAACAGCTTTCCTGACCTTGAATTTGATACAGCCGGTCAATTTCGATATATGCGTTTTCCAGGGTGACCATTTGTTACCGTCCATGGATCCCCTGACATATGACACTATAAAGGCGGCCTCTGCCGGTGCCTTGGTTTCATCGTAGGTATTTGACACAGTCAGCATCTCAACTTTTTGCGGCGTATATCTACGCTTGGGTGCAAAGCGTGATGGTTGCTGCTTGTGAGGGCCATCAATCCATTCACACACAGCAGCCAGATCGTAGTTGCTGCGCATGTATACCCAGGCTGTTTTCTTGTCTATTTTCCTGATTATGGATCCCAGGCAGGGTTCACCGATTGGTGCGCGCTCGGGTATGTTCTTGTTGCGGGGGATGTGCTTTAGCGGACTATCCGGCGAATCGCTGATTGGTGCTAAACGCCAGATCTTGCCAGACTTGCCTGCACCCTCTTTCATCTCACAGGCACCGGCAAGCGGATAATTGTTTCTCATATATACCAAGAAGGTTGTCTTGTCTATGCGCCTGATTACTTTACCCTGACATGGTTCTCCTACCGGAGCACGCATGCTTATATTCGGATTCCGCGGAATAAATTTCATCAGGCGATCCGGGTCATCACCATCCGGAGCAACCTGCCACGCGGCAAATGACGTCGATTGTGTTAACAGGATCAGATACAGGAGTCTGGTTTTCATCATCAAACCAGAAACTATAATAACTGGCGTTGGATGTCCACTATACGGGTGCAGACCCTGTGCACATCGAACATGATTGCAGTGGATGTCCGGATTGGACTGCTGACAGGTTGAAATTGCAAAATTTCCGGTTTTGTACCAGTTCTAAATAGACGTTTCGTCGAGCGATATGCTAGCCTTTTAAGTAATGGACTACGGCCATCTTAATAATATCCTGATACTTTTTTCCGCTGCGGTTGCAGTCATTGTATTATTTCTCCGATTACGATTGCCTTCTATTCTTGGCTACCTGGCAATCGGGGTTGTCATGGGGCCATTTGGTCTGGGGTGGATCAGGGATATTGAGTATATCCGCGCATTTGCAGAATTTGGCGTGGTCTTCCTTCTATTTACGATTGGACTGGAATTCTCGCTGCCCCAGATGGTTCGTATGAAAGGGGCTGTGCTGGGTCTCGGCTTATTCCAGGTATTACTAACGACCCTGGGTACTGCTACGGTGGCCTGGTACATGGGATTTTCGACAGAAAGCGCCCTGATAGTGGGCGGTGTGGTGGCCATGTCATCGACTGCGCTAGTCATCAGGCAATTAACCGATCAAGTCGAGTTGCATTCCCGCCATGGCAGAAATGCGGTAGGTATTCTGTTGTTTCAGGATATTGCTGTCATTCCGTTCCTGATCCTGGTGTCGATAGTCAGTAGTACCGGATCGGAAAAGGCGTTCATTTTGATCGCACAGGCTCTTGGCGAAGGTATCCTTGCCTTTATCATGATCCTGTCGGTAGGCCGCTGGGTGTTGCGGCCGCTGTTCAGGGGGATTGCCAAATTCAGATCCACCGAATTGTTTACCCTGACTGCCCTGCTGGTAGCACTGGGTGCGGCGGCGATTACTCATCAGTTGGGACTGTCTCTCGCGCTGGGTGCGTTTCTGGCAGGCATGATGTTGGGTGAAACCGAGTTTCGTCATCAAATCGAGGCGGAAATCCGCCCGTTTCGTGATGTGTTACTAGGACTGTTCTTTATCACAATCGGCATGTTGCTGAATATCAGGATATTCCTGGACCAGTGGCCAACGGTGATTTTGTTACTGACTTTGCTGATCTTTTTTAAACTGGTCCTGATCACCGGGCTTTGCCGGATTGCCGGGTGGAACAACGCGGTTTCGCTACGTACAGGACTGGTGCTGGCGCACAGCGGTGAATTCAGCTTTGCCATATTGACGCTGGCATATACCGCCGAGATTTTTCCTGCCGATTTTACCCAGTCTATCCTGGCGGCGATTCTGATCAGTATGGGCCTGGCACCAATCATCATTCGCTATAACGACGGTATTACAAAAAGGTTTTTCCCCAAAGGCGCCGTGCAGAGCCGAAGAGCGATCCGGGAAAAAGTCAGAGATACCGCAAAAGACCTGTCACACCATGTGATTATCTGCGGGTACGGTCGTATTGGTCAGAATATCGCACACTTTATTGAATGTGAGGGTATTAAATATATCGCGATGGATCTCGATCCGGTACTGGTTCAGAATGCGATCAAGGCGAAAGAGCCGGTAACCTATGGCGATGCGGCTAGCAGTCACATATTGCGTGCAGCCGGTCTGGAGCGTGCATTGGCGGTTGTGATAACGATTGACGATCTGGATGCGGCATTAAAAATCCTGTATCGCGTTCGTGAGGAGAATACCGATATACCTGTACTGGTTCGGACCGCCGACGATTCCCAACTTGAGACATTACAGCAAGCCGGCGCCACAGAAGTCGTACCGGAAACACTGGAAGCCAGTCTGATGCTGTCTTCGCATTTACTGATCAGTCTTGGTATACCGATATCCATGGTTTTTGCCAGGGCCCGGCAGATCAGGCGTGAACGATATTCATTATTACATCAACTGTTCCCGGGTGAAGATGA
>CAMYJU010000016.1 GCA_947258795.1 uncultured Gammaproteobacteria bacterium
ACGCTATATTATGACGCATCATATCCATATTGCCTGCCATGGTGTCCATGGAACGATTCATACCCGTCATTTGGTCGACCATATGCGTCATCGAGGCAACGCCAATAGTTGCGTCATTGGCAATCACTGCCATTTTGTCTGCAACCAGTACCATCTTTCCAGTCATGTCGGTCATATTGTGTGCCACGGTATTGATCGATACGGTGACCTCTTCCATGCGGTTGGCCAGGCGGGACACATCGACAGTCAGGCTATAGATCAGGTAAAAGCCATAGCCGGCCAGGATGACAAACGCGGCCATGGCCGGATAGACAATCATCTCCCAGCGTTTGGCGCTGGAGGCGAAAGTATTGGACAGGGCCTCGAGACTTTTGCCCATGCACTCCTGCATATCGGCCGCACTCTGTATGGCCAGGGCCTCGGTATTCACCTGATCCTTTAAATCATGACAGACTTCGGTTTCACGGGCATCGGCGTCGATATGCTCTTCAGGATGGACATTATTCTCAATTTTTTCCGACATGGGGCACCCAGGCTGTTACTTAATAAAAACCACAGGCCAACAGTCTTCGTTGCCCGCTCACCTATCCGTTGCGCTTCCTGCCAGGTTATTGAAATTCCTAGAAATCACCTTCCGCACCACCTTTCATGATGGCCAGGATAGTCGTTTTGACTCCGATCGCGGTTTCCTTCAATTCCGGAGGTAACGGCTTGCCTCCATAGATCATCATATCCATATTTAACGTATAAAGCCAAAGTTGACCGGTCAAATCTTCGATCAAAGCCACTCGGCACGGCAGATATGCTGAAAAAGCATCGTTAAAATCAAGCATTTTGGCCGCCGTCAGGGCATTACAGAACATAAAGATCTTGACGTAACGATAGTCCTGGCCAGACATTGCCGTCACTTCCTTGTACAGCGGCAGCTCACCGACATTCTTGATATTATGGCTACTGGCAATGGATTTCATCGAGGACTCGACGTCTTCAGGGCTCAAACCCTCATTGACCTGGTACTTCCATACGGTCGCCTCAGCCGCATTGCCGGTTTCCAGCACTTGTGTTGCCATATCCAGGTAAACACCTGCTGCCTTGGGTTCAAACCCTCTAACCTGGGATGCGTAGGGCATCACCTTGATGGTGATCAATACCAGGGCGATCACGGTAACCAGCCCTATCAGCGTTAAAATTCCTCGTATAGCATTCATCTTGTTCAGTCTCCTGTAAGTATCAGGTTTTTACTGCTGTACCTTGGTGTTGTTTCGTTCCTGTTGCAGCTGCTTGCCCAATGCGCTGTCCAGGCTGGCTACAACCTGTATCAGGTAATCAGCCTGGCCGGTCTGCCCGCTGCCAAGCAGCAAGCGTACGACACGGGCATAGGCTGACGCTGCCTCTGCCCATTTGCCCTGGGCATATAGCACATTACCGAGCTCGCCATGCAGTTCTGCGTTATCCGGAAGGCGCACAATGATTTGCTGATAGGCCTGTTCTGAGCCGGCATAGTCACCCTGCCAGTATGCCGCCCGGGCCATCATCACCGTTTCCATATCCTGCCGCTCGGTTTCAGGCTGACCTGGGTAGACCTGCTGCGGAGTTTGTGGCGCTACGGCTGCCACGGGTGCTGCTTCAGCTGGAACCGGCGAGACCGGATCAGGCATCGCTGCTGGTTGTGACGGTACTGGTGGTTGACCTGCTTCAAGTATGGCCTGTTGCGGCATGACCTGAGTTGCACTGTCTGCCTGGTCTGTGACTGGTGTCTGTTCAACCGGTACCGCAATAGTCGGTTGTTCCTGTCGCCCGGGTTGCTCTGCGATATCGGGTGCTGCTGCAGCGGGCCGGGTTTGTGCTGGCGCTGAAGACGCTGGGCCTGACCCAGCCGCCGGTCCTGTTTCAGTCGCATCGTTGCCGGCTTGTACCACGGTTTCACCTGACGCTACCGCCATCTGTTTCTGCTGTGCCGGTAAGCCCTCCATGCCGGAGCTTCCAACGGTCACTGGCGTTTCAGGTTCGCTGCCGGGATCGGGCTTCCCTGTCACCACGGCATCCCGGTCTGATCCGGAAAACAGATTCGGGAACAGTTCTTCGCGATAGTAAAAGGCGCTTGCGATCATAACCACGACCACGATGACTATACTGTAGCTGAATACATATCTGACTAGTTGCATGATTCTGTTCCTGGTTGTTTCCTCGGCGACACAAGCGGTTTCGATCTGATGCCTGGTTTGCTACTGCTCTCGTTCCCTCTGCAGCTGTGGATACAAATGGTATGCAAACTCATTAAACTCCAGCGCTGCCTTGCAGCTGCGCCATAATTCGAACACTGCCAACCCTTCACTCATGGAACGACGAAATATCGTTCGTTGATACAGGCGCTGGGGCAACACCGATATACCTTCCAACATCTGCAGCGCCTCTTCGGTTTCATCCGATTCACGAACAGCACGATGGGTATCGGCGCGGTTTACGAACGCCAGTAATGAAGGTGGCTCAGCACCATTGACCGCCTCGTCGATGACCTTCAGGAAGCGTTGAGTTGCCCAGACATCCGGTTGACTGGGCGGCACCGGTATCAACACCCGGTCCGCAATGGATATGGCTTCTTTCATCGCGTCCATACTGGCCGCGCCGACATCGACAATGACCTCTCCCGGATGGTAGCTTAAAAAATCACTCAGTGATTGCTTGTCGTTATATACCTGTACCGGTGGCGTACGCCCCTCTTCCATGCGTACCTGGGCAACATCCATCAGGGTACATTGTGGATCCAGATCGTAAGCCGTCACCGGCAGGCCTTTGGACGCCAGCCAAACACTCAGATTGAATGCAACGGTACTTTTGCCCGAGCCTCCTTTCAGATTTGCGATAACGGTTATCATACTTAGTCTATTTTCTCAGGCGGGGTTATCGTTGTCCCAGACCGGGTCCTCAAAAATTATAGCTGCCGGTGGCTTCGGAGATGCGCCTCTCCAGTCTGAATTCGGCGGTGTATTGATACCCAGACCACTTCCGAGCCAGCCGTTTCCAAACAGGTCGCCACTGAGTAAATGACTGACATGCCCCCGATAGACAAAGGCCATCCAGACGCCACCCGACTGGTCCATACCACCATATACCTGCCAGCGATTCAGTCCGGTGTTAGCCGGAAAGGCGTAGGGCGACCATGGACCCGTGATCGGCCATGGTGCGGCCAGGGGCCGGTACCCTGGCCAGTAAGCCGATGCCGGGTATGGCCGGCCATGCCAGTAAGGTGGCCAGACCATTGGTGACCTGGAATAAGGGGCAGACCAGTTATATGGCGCACCTCCCCATGGCATCACTGGCACAGCATTATGATACCAGGCCCTGGCCAGTACCGGCATCAGCAAACCTGGTATTATCAGCCATAACAAATGCCGTTTAAGCTGCACAATCAACCGCATATCACTGATCAGTCGAACCACCTGTTAACGGTTACAAACTAGTAACGACCATAGCTATAGCTAACCGGACGCGCGCCATATCGTGATGGTGGCTGACGATTGGTGGCCGACTGATACGGGCGAAAGCCGCCCGGTGTTGCACTATATCTGTTTGGTGCGACATTGCCACTATACCTGGGCGGCCATGCATTGGTACGCTGTACCGGCGCTGACGGAAAGGCGGAACCATTCTGCCTGGCCATACGGCGTGTGGGCGCTGCAGCCGGCCCTCGTGGCGAGACTGCAACCCGGGCAATACGTCGCGGGTCATGCTGTGTCACTGGCGGCCGGAAATAGCGCGATGTCTGTGTCCTGGCCGGAACCGGTTTCCAGAAACGTGATTGCACTGGTGCCCCTGCAAAACGGTATTGTGGACGAAAGTTCGATAAGCCCGGATAAAAATGCCTTGCCGGCAGTACCTGTCTGGCCACCGGCCAGGCAGGACGCCATGCCGGACCGGGTGCCATTCGTGCATACCCGGGGCCGCTGCCCGGCATCGCGCGTGGTGGCATGGGTGCCCGGGCAATCCTGTTTGCCGGATACGGGTTACGCGCCGCCAATGCAGGCGCCGGAGTCCAACCCCGATTATATCTAAATGGTGCTGGTGGGACTGCTGGACCACGGCGCTGTGCGATCACCGGTGCAGGCATTGGTCGCCGCATCGGTCTGGCCATCGGCACCGGCATTGGCGCTGCTCTGAAACGTGGACTGCCGGCACGGGGTGCCATGGGTATATAGCGCAGCCGTGGATGTTGCATCGGCACTGGCGGCATAGCTGGTGGCCTGACCCATGGCGGGGGTACATAACCGGGGTAAGGATTGGCTGAAGCGCTAGTCGCTGACAGCAGACTGACCGGGGCAGCGGCCAGGATTCCAAACATTGTTATCATGATCTTTTTCATCAATGCAGCCTTCCTTTTGTAATGCCTGATTATTGAACGGTTCGTCTGTTCCCATAATGCACTCATATCGCCTGGCGGTAAAGTGCTGCCGGTGGCTCACCGGTTTGAGGTGTTCGCTGCAGGCGGGTCAATTTTTTTGTAGCCGGCAGGCAACTTGAACAGATTGGCCGGCTGAGGCGCCAGCTTGACCTGCCTTAACTCGCGTGTGAACCCATTGGGTAATTGCTCGCGTATGGTCAATTTCAGTTCCGGATCGTACCATTGCATCATCTTCTGGCTGGTACCGTCCGGCGCGGCGATAATGCGCTGCCACTTTTCACTATGCCGTCCTGCAACCTGTTCCTTTCCTAGCAGACGCAGTTCGGCCAATGAGCCGTCCGGTAACAATTCTTTCAATGAAAATCCGTAAGCAATGTCGATCCAGAGCAAGGTACGTGCAGTTTTGTTTGCCTGTTTGCTCAGCATCTCCCATTTGACGGCCTTGCGGCCATGCAGCATTTCCTCACCCAGCCGGTTACAACGTGCTGAGCTGATACCGGCACATGGATTACTGTTACGCTGGTCAGCCGACAGGTCAGGCGCCACAGGTCCTGTTATCTCCATATATTGTGAACGGGAAGGATATAAAATCAGACGCTTGCCCTGCGCCATCACAACAATCTCGACCACCGGTTCGCCGTTTGCCCGGTACTCGGTACGCACCGCCCCTGCACCGACAAACATTCTGGCAATCCGTTCCGTACCTGAAGGTGCACGCTCTATCGCCTGAGCGCTGAACTGCGCACCCTGTATCGCCTGTGCCAGCCCGCTAAAACCGATCAGGCAGACCAGCAAAAACAATCTGTAAAACATCCAACCACACCCCCTGGCAGGACAAGCGGATTCCACAAGCAACCCGCAACACAATCTATCTTATTCTCGATTAAACCTGCATACCGGTACCCTGTGTACCGGTATGCAGTGACACCTTACTTGGCAGGCGCTGCTGGTGGTGCAGCAGGCGCTGGTGGTGGCGCGTATCCATAACCGGGATAGCCACCATAGCCACCACCGGGATAGCCACCATAGCCACCACCGGGATAGCCACCATAGCCACCACCGGGATAACCGCCATAACCATAACCGGGATAACCACCATAACCATAACCGGGATGGCCTCCATAGCCATAACCGCGTCCATAGCCATCGCCATAACCGCTGCCGCGACCGCTGAAATTGAATGACATATCGCCATCACCCCAGCCAGTACCACTCATGGGACCACCACCCCAACCACCAGGACCACCCCAACCGGGTCCACCCCAGCCAGGCCCCCCCCACCAGGCATTGGCCGTCATCGGCGCTGCCATCACACCGACAAGTGCTGCCGCACCCAATATTGCACGTAGTTTAGTCATATTTTCCACTCCTGTTGTCAGGATTAACGAAATAAACTGTACGAACAGTCATACAGAACTTATCCATCCTGGATGGATACTTGAGGACATCATGTCATGTCCAACACTCTTACTACAACAAACTTTTATTACTATTATCACTAGATAATAGTCGGGTTTCGATTCTCAGACCCATGTATTACCAGAACATTCCTCCTGGAAAACCGTATCCGGGCAGGCCACCATATGATCCAAATGGCGAATACGGGTTGCCGCCCAAACCATATCCCGGCATATATCCGCTACCATAGGGTGACCCGCCATAGCCACCATAACCCGGCATATAATTCGGGTTCACTGGCGCAGCCGGCTGATATGGATAGGGATACGGTTGATAAGCACGCGATGACCTGCTGTCAGTCCTGCCCCGATCCCGGCCTGGCTGGTCCAGCGGTGCATCGGCCGGCACTCTACCCCAGGGACGCACACGATGTTGCGGGGTGATATAGCGCGATCCTTCCGATCGCCATGGATTATCCTGTGGTGCAGCATCGCGCCTGTTGTTATCCGGGTAGTACAACTGGCTGATATTGCGGTCTGACATATGATACAGCGAAGACTGGCCACTAGCCTGCGGGTAAGACGCCGGCTTGCCCTGTGACTGAGTGGCTGCAAATTCCTTGCCTGGCCGCTCTATATAGACATTTTCCGCGCAAGCCAGAACCGGCAGCAGGCACGTTCCAGCCATGATCAGCCTGTCTTTGAATAAGCGGAAACGTCTCATATTTGGCCTGGTCTGCATAGCGTGATTAATCAAACATCCTGGTAAGCGGCAGCTTCCACTCAATTATCTGTAATAGGGTGGCAACGGCCTGGCATCGACCGGACCATATGGGTAATAGCCAGGCGTAGCACCCGGATAGTAGTAACCCGGATAAGCCTCATAGCCATAACCATAGCCATCGGCTGGAGGTGGTATAGGCCTGCCATATCCATAGGCACCCGGCCCGCTAACCGGTGGCTGATATCGATACTGATACTCGTAAGCATAGCCGCTATCCGGTGCGGGTAAAGGCATCCTGGGAACGGGAGGCTGCCAACCACCCTGCGCAGGGGGCTGTGTCACCGCCGGATCAGGCATGGCGTACACCGGCTCCTGGGGTGGTAACTCCGCCGTGACAGGTGGTGGTGTCTCCGGCCGGGGTGGAATCGTTGGTTCAGCCATGGCCGGCGCAACATACTGGTAAGGGCCAGGTGGTGGCTCTACCCATGCCGGTACGGTCTGCGCCTGACCGGTTAACGGATTTACAGACTGATCGACAGCCTGTTGCTGACCTGGCGTAACCTCTGCAACAACCGATAACGGCATCAAGCAACAAAGCAGTGCAATGCCACTGAATCGATATCGGCTATTGACGATTTTATTTGCAGATGAATTCATATTTTCACTTTTACCTTTAGCCGGCCCTGCTGACTATGATGACAGCCACGCTGGACGCCACAGAATTAACAGCTAGTCCAGATCAGTTTTTAACCGTATCCCTCTCCGGGCCTTGGCTTTCCCGTTTGATGATTTTTTATTACTGCCAGCCGCCGGCTTCACCTGGTTTGTAGTGGCAGGCTTTGCTGTCCTGGCCGTCGGTTTGGCAGCTGTCTTTTTCTTGACCACTTTTGTTTTTTTACTGCCTGTTTTGGCCGCAGTTTCTGTTTTCTTGCTAGCCGACGTTTTTTTATTCGTTGTCTTCTTTGCCGCCGTTTTGCTGGTAAGCGGTTTTTTAGCAACTGTCTTTCTGGCCGTCGCTGTTTCTGCGCCGGTTTTATTGCTCACTGCCTTTTTGGCAGCTGTTTTCTTCGCTTTTTTGGGACTGGCGACCTTTTTCGCGGTTGGTGTTTTTTGCCCGGCTGTTACCTTGTCACTGACTTCCCCGGACTCAACCGATACATCTGCTGCCGTAGCCTTCGGCTTGACCACCGCTGACCGTTCCTGTGTGGCCGTCGGTTGCGGTGCTGCCGGTGGCTGTGCCCTGGCAACCACCTCGCGGCTGGCTGTCTCCGCGGACGCCTGCGAGCCCGTATCACTGACTGAGCCGACACTGCCAGGGGTTGGCGCACCACCTGCCGGTGACGACGGTGACGACGGTGACGACGGTCCGCTGTCAGGGCCTGGGTCACCCTTGTTGCCACGGAATTTCTGCACCAGGGCGATAATCATCAACACGACTGCCCTGATAATGTAAAAGGTCCATGTAGCAACGGCAATCAGTACGGTCCACACTGTTAACCATAATGGTTTTCCCTGCTGTACTGTTTTCTCCTGTTCCCGCTCTTCCTCCGGTGGGGTTGTGCAAGTCAGCAAATAGAAATGCTTGCGCGCACTGATACAACCCAATGGGATTACCACCAGGGTCAACACTGTCGCTACCGCCGTTCCAAACAACAGGCTGACCGCCATTCCCTGAAAAATAGGATCATTCAGGATCGCTGCCGCACCAGCCATCAGCGTCAGCGCAGTAATGAATATCGGACGCATGCGTATCTGACCGGCCTTGACAACGGCCTCGCGTATTTCATGACCGGCTGCGACTTCCTGTTTAACAAACTCAACCAGTAGTATCGAGTTACGCACGATAATACCGGCCAGGGCGATAAAGCCGATCATGGAGGTCGCAGTAAACTGCGCACTCCATAACCAGTGACCCGGGATAATCCCGATCAGGGTTAACGGAATCGGCGCCATAATCAAACCACCCAGCGCAAAATTCTTGAACTCCCAAACGATCAGGCCATAGATCAGCAACAAGGCGGCCATGAATGCCAGCCCCATATCCCGGAAAGTTTCATAGGTGACGGTCCACTCGCCCGCCCATTCGATACCCGTCTGGTTGTCGTTATCCGGTGGACCCAGCAAACCACCCGGCATGCCCGTGAACTTGACCCCGTCCGGGGCGACATATTCAGCCTCGAGGATATCTTCGATATTGAACATCCCGTAAATTGGGGCGCCCAGACGGCCCTCCATTTCACCGGTCACGTATTCAACCGCACGCAGGTCCTTGTGATATATCACCGGGTCTTCAGCCTGCCTGACAAAAGTACCCAGCTCCGCCAGTGGAATAATCTGGCCACGGTCACCCACGACAGGCAGGTTGCCGAGGTTATTGATCTGCGACCGCTTGGACAACGGCACCTGTATCACGATATAGGTCGGCTCGAGTACAACCCCCTGCTTAACATCACCGAGCTTGTAACCGCCCATGGCCATCGCCAGGTTACGATTGATCATGTCGACTGAAATGCCCTGCCTGACCGCCTTGTCGGTATCGACTTCAAAACGCCAGTGTTCGTAGTGCTCGGCGAGATAGTTATCCACGTCGACCACGCCTTCGGCCCTTTCGAAAATCGTAGTCATATCCGTTGCAACCTGACGCCGGGTTTCTGCATCCGGGCCGTGTATTTCTGCGACCACGGTTTGTAACACCGGTGGCCCTGGCGGCATCTCGACGATCTGTATGCGCGCACCCAGTTCAGTAGCGAGCCCGGTCAACAGATGCCGGGCAACCACAGCGAGTTCGTGGCTTGAGCGCTCACGCTCATCCTTGTCCAGCAGCATGACCTGGATATCTGCCTGCCAGGGGTCCTGGCGCAGATAATAGTGCCGCACCATGCCATTGAAGTTAAAAGGTGAGGCGGTGGCGACATAGGTCTGCATGGCCGTGACTTCCGGGATGTCACGTAACTTCTGCGCCAGTTGCATGGTGACATTGGCGGTAACCGGCAGGGCCGTGCCTTCCGGCATATTGATCACTACGTTGAATTCCGGTTTGTTATCAAACGGCAACATTTTTACAGCCACGATCTGGAAGTAAAACAGCGAACAGGCCAGGAAGGTGGCGGCAATCAGGCTGTAGAAAAAGAACTTGCCAAAGAAACGGTTTTCAATCAACGGTTTCATCAGCGGCCGATAAAACCGACCGATCATATCGGTGGTGCGTTTTTCCTTGGCCTCAGCCTGTTCCATGGCTTTCAGCTGCGGGCGAACACGCATCGCGAACCACGGCGCAAAGATAAATGCGGCGACAAGTGAGAAGAACATTGCCGACGATCCCAGTACCGGTATCGGACGCATATAGGGCCCCATCATGCCACTGACCACACCCATCGGTAACATCGCCGAGATGATTGTAATGGTCGCAAGGATAGTCGGGTTACCGACTTCACGTACCGCATCAATCGCAATATCGACTGTCGTCTTGCCAGCCTTCAACCAGCGTCGGAAAATGTTCTCCACCACGACGGTTGCATCGTCGACCAGAATACCGATCGAAAATACCAGCGCGAACAGACTGACACGGTCGATGGTGTAATCCAGGATCCAGGCAGACCAGATAGTGATCAGGATCACGATCGGAATAATGGTAATCACCACCGATGCAGCACGTAGTCCCAGACCGATCAGACACAGGACGCTGACTGCAGCAGCCGCCTCAAACAGGGCCCAGAGCAGTTCGTTAACCTTGTGATCGGCCGATTTACCATAGTTTCGGGTAATCTCTATCTCGACATTTCCAGGTATCAGTCTACCCTTGAGTGATTCCAGTTTTTCGATGATCCTGTTGGCGACAGTAACGCCGTTGGTACCGATTTTCTTGGCCACCGCAATCGTGACGGCGGCCTCATTTTCGGCATGGTCGGCGTCGCCCTGGTATGCCGGACCGGTCATAAAGGTAACCAGATTGCTTGCTTCCTGCGGTACTTCCGACACCTTTGCAACATCCCTGACATAGACCGCGACACCATCGCGCGTACCGACAACCAGGCGTTCAATCTCGCGTGCATTGCGCAGGAATGATCCGGTGTAGACGCTGAAAGAGGTATCGCCGCCTTCCACCGTCCCGGCCTTTTTCTGGGCATTGGCGGTATGGATGGTATTGGCTACCTGGTCCAGGCTGATACCGTGTCCACTCAGTCTTTCCGGTATCACCTCAATACGGATCTGTTCCTGACGCCCACCAACAATAAAACCTTTGCCGGTATCCGGCACTTCCTTGAGACGCTGCAGTACATACTGCGCCAGGGTACGCAGCATCGCATCGTCTTCTTCTTTCGACCACAGGGTTACCGTTACTACCGGTACATCATCGATACCGACCGGCTTGACCAGCGGTTGTGCCACGCCGGGCGGGATTTTATCCAGATTGGATTGCAGTTTGTCGTGCACCTTGACAATGGATTCACCCAGGTCTTCACCAACAACAAACTGTACGGTGACTATAGAATCTTCGCGCCGGCTGGCGGAATAGACATGCCTGACACCCGGTATCTCGCTCATCAGGCGTTCAAGTGGTTCCGTCACCAGGCTGGCCACCTGCAGTGCAGATGCACCCTGGTATTTGACGAAGATATCCACCATCGGTACGGATATTTTCGGATCTTCCTGGCGTGGTGTAAAAAACAGCCCAAGCAGACCAAGTGCCAGCGCCGCCATCATCAACAGTGGCGTCACCGGCGAGTTAATAAACGCCCTGGTCAGACGACCGGCTATACCCAGCTGTGCATCGTCGAGCTGGAGGTCGTCATTGGTTTCTGATGAGCTTTGTTTTTCTTCTGCCATATCTAAACAGCTAAACCTGTCTTGCGCTGCAACCGGGTATCCATGATCCGGTAACGATCAGGACGAGCCTGTACAGCTACATACTGGAACAAAGGGCAAGCCTCCACGTGTTACTGACTACTTGCCCACACCTTGCAGTGAATGCTGGTTACAGGACATACCTGACGGCCGCTGGGCATAGATCCTCATACCGGGACGTATGCCTGACAACACCGTAACCCCGTTACCAGTCGGTTCACCCAGTCTTAACAGGCGTAGTTCCGGTTGATTATCTTCATTCACAATACACACACCCGGCAGACTGCCAGGAATAATGGCCGAGCGGGGTATTACCGGCAAGTCGCGTGTATCGGCATTCGAATCCGGCAGGATGACATTGGCATACATGCCTGGTCCACCAGGCGCACTCTTGGGCAGATCCAGTTTAACGGTAACGGTATGTCGCCGGATATCCGCCATCGGATAGATCTGTGCAACCCGCGCCTCCACCTGGGTATCACCAACATCCAGTACCGCCGGCACGATCATACCTTTCTGTATGCCAGGCACCAGCCTTGCCGGTACATCGACCTGTATCTGTAAATACCGGGTATCGGCATAGGACAACAACGGGGTACCTGGCTGAACCGTATCGCCTGCCTCGACATGCTTTTTGACTATCACGCCATAAAATGGGGCTACAGATTTGGCATCCCGCAGGCGGGCGTCGATTTCTTCAAGCCCTGACCGGGCACGCAAAACACGGCTTTGTGCCTGGTTAACACCACTGCCTCGAGAATAGAGATCGGCGTGACGTTCCAGTTCCGGGTTGCCGTAACCGGCCATACTCCCCATGTTCTTGGTAAAAAACTGGTCAAAAAGTGAGGGCAGACCCATACCCGGCATACGATTGATATTTCTCGATTGCGGCGCCCACAGTTCCCGTGAATACTGTACCTGGGCATTACGCATTGCGGCATCGGCATTACTCAATTCGGCCATGGCCTGGCGTCGCTTGGCCAACAGGTCGTCGTCATCTATCGCAACCAGCAGGGTGTTCTCATCAAACCAGTCGCCTTCGGTGCCGGCAATAAACTCGATACGACCGGGCATTTGTGCCGCCAGCATCACTTCCTTGTATGGGACAACCGTACCACCCAGTACAACCGTCGACACCGCACTGGTAGACTGCACCGTAATAATACCCGTCATGGTATGGTTTTGCGCCTGACCACCGGAACCATACTGGTATTGGCCAACCGGTGTCATGCCGGTTGTAACTGACGGCATATCCTCGCCCTGAAAGGCAATGGCCGTAGACAGCGGCCCAATACACAGTAAAGCAGTCAGTATTGTTTTTCGCTTCAGAAATGAGAAATTCACAAATCGTCTCTTTCAAATATCATTAATTACATCTAGTTATTATGTCGTTCACACCCGACCCATCACAGCGAAACTCTTGATGAAAGGTCCAGCCATACGGGGTTCCTTGATCATTGCTCCATAATCGCCAACCTTGAATTTTATCTTGCGCGAAGTATAGGCCATACCCAGTCCCATCATACCGGGAGGTTTGGCGATCCATTTTTTCCACTGGTCCTCAGTGGCACGCAGGTCCCAGTTCAACTCCTGCCCGTTATAGTCTTCACCCCTTACCGCCTTGCCGTTTTCGACGACCAGCACACCTCTGGGGGCCTCTTCATTATCAAATCCATACGCAATATTGCTGTTGAAATCGATCTGTGCCAGTGCATCAGACAATTCCGGTTCTTTGTTCCACTCTTCCATATAAGCGGCCATATAATCACCAGAAAATAACTCAGCCATCTATCTCTACCCCCCCCCGCTCTACCTGTTTTTTAATGATTGACGTACCAGTCTGCCAAATCACTGGCAGAAATAATACTTTACTTAATATATGTATATTTATTGACCAGAATTGAAGAAAGCTGGGTTCAGGATTCTGATCGGTATCAGCGATGCATGCGCTCCACGATGTATTCCTACACCACCCCCATGTTTCATCTACCTGAGGACGATAACCCAATACGGGCCCGAAAACTAAAGGATTATATTTTATAATATATTTCAAATGGTTATATCTATTTTTTATATTTGCTATCTCGATGCCGTCACATTCCAACCGATACAGGCCTCAATCTCCTGAAAAAAAACTTAAGTAATTCACATAACGAGCCGATATAACTTGACATATTAGTATTTGCTTATATATTTATAGTATAGCTGTAACTGTGGGGTAAAAAATGATCACTTTTGATGCACTAACCATTGCCGGACTGGTTATATTTGTCGCTTTTATAATCGTACTCCGGCACATTTGCAAGAAAGGCAATTGCCGTCATTGCTAGCATGTACCATGCCCCCTCAGGGCCTGAGAGGGCATGGTCGTGCCCGGTTTACCTCTGTCTTACGCCTGATCAGAAACACCGACGTAGTTATATTATCACTTGCTAATAGCTTCAATTACATTACATTATTTGTAACATCGTTTTTCATTAACATAATTGATCTATATCAATATAAATCCACGGCACTCCTGCCTGGCCAGCAACCATGAAGACTGCACACATAACAGCACTAATACTTGCCGGGGGTAAGGGCATCCGGATGGGCCGGCTTAACAAGGGCCTGATCAAATGCAATGATCGCCAGCTAATCGAATTGGCACTGGAACAAATTACACCCCAGGTACAGGACATACTGATCAGTGCGAATGCTGACCTGGACCGCTACCGGCATTACCAATGGCCGGTTATCAGCGACCGTGAATATAGCGACGGCGGCCCGCTGTCCGGTATCTATCAGGGCTTGCTGTACTGCCGGTCAGACTACCTGCTCACCCTGCCCTGCGATGCGCCGTTCATCAGTCCCGATTATGCCCAGCGGATGCTGCATGCCGTACTCAATTCATCCCGTGACTGTGCCGTAGCCTGCAGCGGAGAAAGAATGGAACCGGTATTTGCATTACTGTCTGCCGGCATGGACAGGCAACTGTCGTCGTATTTATCACAGGGAAGCCGCCGCACGGGAGAGTGGCTCAGGCAACAAAACCCGGTGATGGTGGATTTCAGCGACCAGGAAGCCATGTTCACCAATATCAACACGCCGGAGAGCCTGGACAGCTGGCAACGGACTGACCGGAATGCCTGATAATCTGCCCGTAATCGGATTTGCAGCCTACAGTGGTACCGGCAAAACCAGCCTGCTGGAAAAGCTGATCCCTGTATTGAGACAAAAAGGTGTGCGCGTAGCCCTGATCAAACACGCTCACCATGACTTCGATATCGACACCCCCGGTAAGGACAGTTACCGCTTACGTGTAGCCGGTGCCGTACAGGTACTGATCGCTTCCAGCCAGCGCAGTGCACTGATGACTGAGAACAGACAGCAGCAGGAACCACGACTGGAAGACCTGCTGACCAGGCTCGACAGCAAGCAGACCCACCTGATCCTGGTGGAAGGCTTTCGCCACGTCCCGTTCCCGAAGATTGAACTGCACCGGCAGGGTCTGGAGCGGCCCTGGTTGCACACGGATGATGACTCTATTATTGCGGTAGCCAGCGATCAACCGGTCGATACCGGTACATTGTTACCACTACTGGATTTAAACAATGCCGATGAAATTGCAGATTTTATCGTAGAATACTGCGAACTGATGACTAAACATGGATAAGCCTATGAGCCAGACCCGTACCCCTGCAAGTCACGACTGTGACAGCCACGCCAGCGGCCTGTTGACGGTTGATGAGGCCAGACAGCAGTTGCTGGGCGCGATGACAGCGATACAGGGTATCGAGCGTATGCCTATACGCCAGGCACTGAACCGCATACTTGCCCAGGAAGTGAAATCCGGCATGGAGGTACCACCATTTGCAAACTCGGCCATGGATGGCTACGCCCTGCGTGGCGAGGATATTCCTGAAACAGGTGAAAAGATCTTGCGTATGATTGGCGCCTCTTTTGCTGGGAAACCGTTCGCTGGACAGCTTGGGGAAAATGAATGTGTGCGCATCATGACCGGTGCGGTGATGCCTGATGGTTCGGATACGGTGGTCATGCAGGAAAACGTTGTCGCTAATGATCAGGATATCGAAATCACATGCCATGTGCGTCCCGGTGAGAACCGTCGCGATGCCGGAGATGATATTCGCATCGGAGACACCCTGCTCAACACCGGCAAGCAACTGACACCGGCAGATATAGGCCTGCTCGCCTCAACCGGCATCAGCGAGATCAGTGTATACCGTCGCTTACGCGTCGCTTTTTTCTCGACCGGTGATGAACTGAAACCGGTTGGCGGCCCGCTTGCACCAGGTGAAATCTACGACAGTAACCGCTATACCCTGTTTGGCATGCTGCAACGCATGGGGGTGGAATGCCTGGACATGGGCGTGATCCCCGACCAGTACGATGCCGTCTACCAGGCCCTGCAACAGGCCTCTGATGTAGCTGATGTGATACTGACATCCGGCGGGGTTTCGGTTGGCGAAGCCGACTTTGTTACCGAGGCACTGGAACAACTGGGCAAGGTGCAGTTCTGGCGTGTGGCAATGAAACCTGGAAAACCACTGGCCGTCGGCACGATCGGGACAGCACGCTTCTTTGGTCTGCCAGGCAACCCGGTATCAGCGATGGCAACTTTTTACCAGTTCGTACAACCAGCCTTTTATATACTCATGGGCAGCTTACCACCTGAACCGCTGCTACTGGACATACTCAGTGCAAGCAAGCTGAAGAAGTCCCCCGGAAGACTGGAATACCAGCGCGGTATACTGGAACGCAATAACGACGGTGAGTATCAGGTACGGGCGACCGGCAACCAGGGTTCGCATATGCTGACCTCAATGAGTCAGGCAAACTGCTTTATCATCCTGCCGGCCGAATGCGCCGGTGTCGAAGCGGGTGACAGGGTGCAGGTACAACCGTTTGCCGGTGTCACCTGATACAGGGAACGATCAGCCGCCCTGTTGCTCGGCCATCTCCTTGCGCACCTCTTCCATATCCAGTTCAGCCGCTTTTTCGATCAGTTGCTCGAACTGCTGCTCCGGCAACATGCCTGGCTGTGAAAAGATAATGACCTGATCACGAAATATCATCAGGGTCGGAATAGAGCGAATCTGAAAATGTCCAGCCAGCTCCTGCTGCGCCTCGGTATCCACCTTCGCAAACACGATGTCATCGTGATTTTCAGATACCTTCTCGTAAATTGGTGCAAAGTTTTTGCAAGGACCACACCACTCGGCCCAGAAATCGATAATCACAAAACTGCTCTCACCGATGATCTGGTCAAAATTTTCACTGGTTAGCTCTATCGTTGCCACAATCTAGTCTCTATCTTAAGGTTGAATAGCCTCAAGTATAACCAAAATCCGCCGCAGTCGAAACGTCAAACAACAATATTATGGAAACGCTTACGCTACAGATGACAGACCCAGGTCTATATTGACACAACTATCGACAAACTCCTTACCAATGCTCCGCGCTTCGTCAGCATCCATGGACAGGGACTCCAGCAGGTACGCAGGGATCAGTGCATCGGCAGCGTCACCGATATTATGCTGCTTGAGTAAGTAGTTACTCAGGGTGATGACATGCACATAAGGCACGTGCACACCATGGTATCCTTCATTATGGTGATGCCTGGAAACGGTAATCACTTCTTCCGGCATATTCCAGAATTCCAGTAACCAGGACCCGACCCTGGCATGCCCCACTTCCATCAGGTCACGCGCATGACCCATACCGAGCACCTGCTTTTCCAATGCGGTCAAGGGTAGTTCGGGATTGGTGCTGACCAGCTTGTTAAGCAGAAAATATTCGGACGGGAACAAATGACCGAACAGGATCAGTCCGAAGTTATGCAGCAGACCTGACAGGTACAGCAGGCCCGGCTTCAGGTTGACCTTTCCCTGGATATTCTTGCCGAGACGCTGGGACAGCGCCCCACTGAAGCTTGCGTGACGCCAGAATGCATTCATACCCAGCGGTCCGTCCGGAGGAATACGAAACGGTTTCAACGAGGACAGGCCGAGGGCGAGATTGACCACCATATCAAATCCCAGTGCCCGTGAAACGGCATCATGCACAGAATCCAGTTCACCCCGGTATGCGAAAAAAGGCGAACGGGCATAACGCAGAATCTGCGCTGCCAGGCTCGGGTCGCCTTCCACAATATCGACCAGGTCCTGCACCGTAGCATTGATATCGTCCCTGACCTCCATCAGCTCCAGTGCCGTTGCCGGCATGGTCGGCAGTTCATAAAGTTCACGCAGGCTGCCGGTCAGTGGAGAATCCGGTATCAGGTTTTCTACCGTAGCCATTTCCAGCTCGGTGGCCTGCTCATTTTGCCTTAGCATATCTACCGGCTGGGCAAAGCGGAAACGTGTGCAGCTTGCGGTGACGCGTTCAAAGTCATGGTGGTTCAGGCATACCAGGGACTCGTGGGAACCGGCTTCGAATATCACGGTGGTTAACGAGTACAGGCTTTCATCGACATAGGTGGGCAGGCCATAAAAATGCCCCAACGGAGGCACAGATCCATGCTCGCAATCACCCAGTATGGTCCTGACCTCGTCCAGCGATACCGGACTGAGACGCCCGCTTTCGCTAATCTCCTGCAGGCCCTGAAAATCAATGACATGATTGAGCGGCAAGGCCGCCATGATGGTCTTGCTGCCATCAGACAGCACCACCGCACGTGCAAGCATACGTTGTGGTATCTGTAACAGAGAGGCGGCCTGCTCCAGGCTTTGTGTACGCGTATGGGTCAGCAGGTCATAGGAAAAATTATCCTTGATAAACCTGGTCTTGATGATTTCAGCGATTGACATTGTTATTCATTAACCTCGTATTGAACAAGTATTGAACAAATGAAAATCGGTAACTGCAACAATTTGTGAAACCAGAAAAAAGTGTGAACAGGTTCACAGTTTATCCGGGGCTCACACGCAGCCTGCAATACAGTACACCAACTTCCATCCCTTAACATCGACTTATAAAGAATGGTCTTTAATCAATTGCTTGATGTACTTCAATGACTGCTCAGACCCGTCAGTCACACAACTAGTTCAGCTGGATACGCTGTCCCCAGGGCGTTTTGTGTTTACCCTTAACCAGCCAGATAACAGGGTAATTGGCTTCCTGCCCGGGGAAACTGCCGTCCGCATCGGTAAAATACACCAGCAGGTCCGGTTGCCGCCCCTGTTTCTCGACCCAGTCAAAAACCGGGCGAAAATCGGTACCGCCACCGCCGGTAATATTGTCAGGCAGTGTAAATTCCTCCCAGACCTCATATTCCCAGGGTGCCGCTTCGGCAATACGGTCATCACAGGCCAGCAGGGTGATGCGCGCCCTGACCTGCCCCTTGATCGCGTCGACCTCGGACATGAACGCATCCATTTCCGACTGTGTGATCGAGCCACTGCTGTCGAGTGCGACAATCACGTCGACCTGGCCACTGCGCAGGCTCGGGAATATCGCATCGCCTTCACGCCGGGACGGGCGGGTATAGGAAAAATCATCACGCGCTACTGCGGTCATATAGCGCGCCAGCAGCATTTGCCAGGGGAGTTGTGGCTGCAGCAAATGGTCGATCAACCGCGCCATCGCCTCACCCATTTTGCCGGCCTGCATGGCCTGCTGGGCGGCACCGGCCAGACGTTGCTGCCACTGCACTGCCAGCTGGTCACCTTCATCCCGGGTCAGTGGCGGTGGTTGGGGTGAACCGCCACCGGCATTCTGATCCAGTTCGGCCTCGGATGCCTGACCATTGCTGTCCGAGGGCAATTGTCCGGCACCGCCATCCATACGGCTATCCTGACTGTGCTCGGTGTCTTCGTCCTGGTCGTAAATATGCTGGTCATGCGTTTGCATATCTTCCTTGTCATCCAGCATCGGATAGATCTCTTCGGCGATCATACCGTCGAACGCTTCGATATACAGCGCATCCTCGGGCGGCTTCAGTCCGTCCTGAACCAGCATCGGATTGACGGCCAGATCACAGGCCAGATCCCAACGGTGCTTGACGCGATGCTGACGCCGCGCAAAATGTGACAGCGCGCAATGTAATGCCTCATGGGCCAGCACGAACTGGGTCTGCTCCAGACTCAGTTCACGAATATAGTCGGCGTTGTAATAAAAGGTTTTCGCATCCGTTGCCGTGGTCTTGCACCAGCCCGCATTACCCTGTTTCATCGGCAAACGCAGTACCAGCGCACCGAGGAACGGCTTGTCCAGGATCAGGCGGGTACGCGCAGCACTCAGCTTGGTTTCAATCTGGTCTGACATCAGTCAATAAGGTCTTATTCAAACAACATGACGTCGGCCACCACCTTGGCCCAGCTGGAGAACTGCGGTACCGAGAAGATATCCTGACCGATCGCGCGATGCAGATCGGATACCAGCATCACGCCCATCTCGCGCTGACTGAAGCGGCCGGCGAAATCCAGAATATGCCCGAGGATCTGTTCGCTGTCCGCTGCATCACGACTCTTGATCGCACGTCCAACCAGGGCCGAGGCAACCGCGTATTGCAGGTCCACCTCCTTCGGGATGGTAACGCTTTCGCCACGCAGCACGGCGTCGAGATCCGGCAGCTGGTCCAGGTTTTCGACAAACGCGGACAGCTCGATACCGGCCGCCGGCCCGACACAGGCCTGCAGACTGCCGAGCAGCATTTCACGATGACCATCAAACTTTTGCAAGGCACGGTGCGCAAACTCCCATGAGCGCGGGCTTGGAAACGCAACCGGGTTGTGCGCCGGGTCAAAATCAAACAGCAGGTCCGGACGAAAACGCAAAAAGCCGATGATGCGCTCATCAATACCAAAGCCATAGGCCCAGGTGACCCAGTCATCGAGGTTGATATCCACCTCGAAGTGGGAGAAACGGTTGGCCAGTGGTGCGGGCATGGTATAGGTCACACCGCGATCGCCCTGGCGGTTCCCGGCAGCAAAAATCGCCCAGCCATCCGGTACGCGGTATTCTCCCAGCCGCCGGTCCAGGATCAGCTGGTAGGCGGCCGCAGACACACTGGGGGGCGCCGAGGTAATCTCATCCAGAAACATGATCCCGGCCGGGCCATGGCGTTCCAGGTCCGGAAGCATCGCCGGCACGGCCCATTCAACGTGCTCACCGACCCGGAACGGGATACCGCGCAGATCACTGGGCTCCATTTGTGACAACCGAATATCCACTAGTGACACATCGTGGCGTTTGGCGATCTGCTCGACCATCTGCGACTTGCCCACCCCGGGCGCGCCCCATAACATGACCGGGGTATGGTGGCCTTTATCGGTACTGGTGAATTCAGTATTCATCATGGTTAACAGCTGTGCTGGACGCATAGAGACTCCAAATTGAAACGGCTCAACGAAAACGCGATATCATAGCAAAATAATCAGGATTATCCCTCATATTTTCCCCAGCATCCGGCATTTATCCGACGTGACCGGCAACTTTGCCTTGCACGGCCAGCATTAACTGTTAAAATTAAAAGGTATTTATCCTATAAGGGTATTTTGCCTGATCGCATGAAGGCGCTAAATGAAAACCCGGTATGAACACTCTTCCATATATCCTGCATGTAGAAGATGCCCCCGAGCAACAGGAACTGGTACGCCTGCTGCTTGAACCCGTCTGTTCCCTGCAACAGGCCGCAAGCCTGCAAGAAGCCAGTCAACTGATACAGCAACAGGTGTTTGACCTGGTGCTGCTGGATTTGCAATTACCGGATGGCAACGGCCAGCAACTGATCGACCTGATCAAGCAGCGTGCCGGCAGTACGCGCATCGCACTGCATACCGCAGATGAGCAGCCGGATATCGCTGACCATGTAGACTGTGTAATCTCCAAGACCGATACGCCGATCATGGCCCTGCGTGACAAGGTCCTGGCCGTATTGCAGGCCTGACTGCCCTCCAGTCACGGTAGTCGCGCAAAATAGCGGCATGATCAAATGCCAGTGCCGGTACCTCGCCTGCACTGAAAATCCCGATATTTTTAGCATCGTCCCGAGCGACAGGCTGCCCGCAGGCCTGCGCAACATAGACTACGCTGACGGTGTGACCACGCGGATCACGACCCGGATCCGAATAAACACCCAGCAGGCTGACCAACTCAACCTCAAGACTGGTTTCCTCCTGCGCCTCGCGTACGGCCGCCTGTTCAACGGTTTCGCCGATATCCACGAAGCCACCGGGTAGGGCCCAGCCGGGCGGCGGATTGCGTCTTTCGATCAGCACGATCGGAAAGTCAGGGCGATCGATCAATTCGATCACGGTATCAACGGTCAGCGCCGGTGTCTTCGGTGCGGGCATGACTCAACCCTGCTTGCGCTGGAAGCGAATAATATGCCGGCGGGCTTTTTTGTCCGGGCGGCGATGCGGCGTGGGATCACTGCCGGCCAACAGCCGGCGCTGCTCGGCCTGATGCTGGCGGCGTTCGCTGCTGGCCTCGGTTTCCCGGTATAACAATATGGCTTCGCTGGCGGGTCGCCGCTGTTTGTTCAGACCACAGACCTCGATTTCCATGGCTGACTTGCTCCGCGTCACACTCAACATGTCGCCGATGTGTACCGCAGTGGCCGGCTTGATACGATGGCCGTTCAGATGAACCTTGCCACCATGCACCGCTTCCGCAGCCAGGCTGCGGGTTTTGAAAAAACGCGCCGCCCACAGCCATTTATCAATGCGCTGTTTGTCCGCTGTGGGTGTGTCAGGCATATTCGTCAGATCGAATCAGGACCGTGCTAATCCGCGACCATCGGCTTGCTGCGCTGGTCATCAAAATAGGTGACATCCTGCTGCATTTGCATGCGGATCTCACCTTCAAATATCGCACCTTCGGCAATCGCAATCGACTGACCACTGATATTGCCGCTCACATCGGCGGTATTGGTAATTTCGAGTTTGCTGCGCGCACTGACATTGCCGCTTACCTTGCCACACAGAATGATACTGTCAGCTGTGATATCCCCGATCCATTCGCCACCGTCCTGTATGATCAGTGTGCCCTCAATATCGGCTGTCCCTTCTACGCGACCAAGTATGACGTAGTCTTCCTGGCCACCGAATGTCCCGTTGATAACAGAACCCTGCCCAATGACAGTGGCAACTTTCTTGACCTGGTCTGATAAACGACGTCTGTGTTCTGCCATGTGCATCCCGATGATTCAGCGAACTTTCCCTGAAGACTATCGCAATCCTGTTACCGGCGCCATAGATGACGCCGAATAATCAGCCTCCCTGGCCCGGTCAGCTCAGGTGCTCAGCACGGTTAACAGACTATTCAGTCGCCGCACGTAAGCGGCCGGATCAACAAGCTGACCCCCTTCGCTTAACAGTGCCTGATCAAACAGCACATGGGTCCAGTCCTCGAACAGTTTCTCGTCCTGCTGACTGTTGAGACGTTCAACCAGTGCGTGCCCTGAATTGACCTCCAGGATCGGCTTAACACCCGGTACTGCCTGGCCGGCCTGTTTGAGCATGTGCTGAAGATTCAGGGCCATCTCGTCTTCCTCGACTACCAGGCAGGAGGGCGAATCGGTCAGACGATGTGAAATACGCACCTTTGCCACCCGCTCATCCAGAACCTTGTGCATTTTCTCGAGCAGCTCCGCATAGCTCTTGTCAGTCTCTTCCTGTTCCTTTTTCTGTTCGTCACTGTCCAACCCATCCAGGTCCAGCTCACCCTTGGCCGCAGACTGCAGTTTTTTGCCATCAAATTCGGTCAGGTGGGACACCAACCATTCATCCACGCGGTCTGACAGCAGCAGCACCTCGATATCCTTCTTGCGGAAGATTTCCAGGTGCGGGCTGTGCAGTGCCGCATTGTAATTGTCCGCGGTGATGTAGTAGATCTTGTCCTGCCCATCCTGCATGCGCGAGACATAGTCATCCAGCGAAACATTCTGGGTGTCACCCTCACCCCTGGTTGAGGCAAAGCGCAACAGTTTGGCGATCCGTTCACGGTTAGCATAGTCCTCGGCCGGCCCTTCCTTGATCACATTACCGAACTCCTTCCAGAAGCCTGCATATTGCTCAGGCTCCTTGCTGGCCATCGACTCCAGCATACCCAGTATCTTCTTGACCGAACCACCGCGGATACTGTCGATCAGACGGTTATGCTGCAGAATTTCGCGCGAGACATTCAATGGCAAATCATCCGAGTCCACTACCCCCTTGATGAAACGCAAATACTGCGGCATCAGGTGCTCGGCGTCGTCCATGATGTACACACGTTTCACATACAGCTTAACCCCTTTCTGCTTGTCCCGGTCCCACAGGTCGAACGGTGCGCGCCTGGGGATATAAAACAGCGTGGTATAGGACTGGGTGCCTTCGACCTGGTTATGTATCCAGCTCAGCGGCTCTTCAAAGTCATGCGCAATATGCTTGTAGAATTCCCTGTACTCGTCATCCTCGATATCCTTCTTGGCACGCGTCCACAGCGCCGAGGCCTGGTTGACAGTCTCCCAGACCAGTTCTGTTTTCTTTTCAGCCTCCGGCTGCTCCTCTTCCTGCGCTTCCGTTTCGACAGTCTGCTCGACCTGCATCTGGATCGGCAGGTTAATATGGTCCGAGTACTTCTTGATGATATGTTTCAGTCGGAATTCTTCCAGGAACTCGATCGACTCGTCATTCATGTGCAGGATGATATCGGTTCCACGACCGGTCTTTTCCATGGTCTCCAGTTCATATTTGCCCTTGCCATCGGATATCCAGCGCACCCCGTGTTCACTGCCCAGCCCGGCACGACGGCTCTCGACCATGACCTGGTCGGCAACGATAAAGACTGAATAGAACCCGACGCCGAACTGGCCTATCAGCATCGAGTCCCTGGCCTTGTCACCAGTCAGCGATTCCAGAAACTGCTTGGTACCACTTTTGGCAATCGTACCCAGATGTTCAACAATCTCGTTGCGATCCATACCGATACCATTGTCCGATACAGTGAGTGTCCGATTGTCCTTGTCAAAACGAATACTGATGGCCAGGTCGGGATCGTCTTCGTACAGCGCATCATCGACCAGCCCCTCAAAACGTAACTTGTCACAGGCATCGGAGGCATTGGAAACCAGTTCCCGCAAAAATATCTCCTTGTCTGAGTACAATGAATGGATCATCAGCTGCAATAACTGCTGGGCCTCCGCCTGAAACTCCAACGTTTCCTTATGAGCCTGAACTGTCATATCTGCCTTACTCCTATGAATTTATTACTAAATTTAAAAAGATGTCCGCACCCGACCATGGCCGGTATGGCAAAAAAATGTTATTTGTCGCTCAAATTGGGGCGCAGCGGGTAAATATCAAGGGAAACATGCGGATTTTCACCCCAAACACCAGCGACTAGCGCTGGAAGCTGCCATGCTGCAAAAAATGGATACTCTGACGAATAGCGGTATCGCTCTTCATGATAAACGGATGGGTATGCGGCAACACCAGAAAATCGGACATGCCTTCCAGTTGTGCGCTCTGCAGCGATACCTTGCCGTCGTTTCTGCCGGGGATCAGGCAGGACAACAGCAGATTGATACTGCGGTTACCGGTGATAATGCCGAGCTCAAAATTCGCCGGCCCCAGGGATTTTGGAATGTCGTTTTCTCCCGTACCCAACTGCAGGCCGGCCAGGCCATTGATAAACCGGAACCCTGGCAGATGGGCCAGCCTGTCGATAATTTCACTCCCCCGGTTCGGTGGACTGAGCATCACAACCCGGCCCAGTTTAGGGCATTCATGGCGGGCCAGGTACTGACGCACCAGAATACCACCCATTGAATGGGTAATAAAATGGACCGTAGCTATCGCCCTGTCCTGTTCACAGCTGTGCAAGGCGTCCATGATGGCCAGTTCGGACAGCTCTTCCACGGTTGCCTTGCGAGACGGATAATCATAATTGATCACCTTGTAACCATGCTGCTGCAGTCGCTTTTCCAGCTTGTTCATCGACACACTGGTCCGTGCCAGACCATGCAACAGGATCACACATTCCTTACCGGCTATTTCCTGATTGATGATTGTCTGGCCTGGAACTGACATGTTTGCCCACAAATAAATAATTCAATAGCTGCTTATAAAACATGCTACCACAGGGAAGCCACCAGATTGAGCGGTGTCCGCCAAGCCTGTCATTCGGCATCGAATAGCTTGAATAACCGGGGTACAGCCGCTCGCTGACGCTGTCAGACGGCCTGTCACAGAGATCTGGTAACTCCGGAATTAGCGTCTATAGTTATTGACAGATGAAAACATTACAGGGCCCCGAAAAGGCCCGCAACGGAGGATGCCACCATGTCAGAATCCATTAACCAGCACATACATCCGGAGAGCGCCCGTAGTCGTGAAGTACTGTTTCCATATGCCCCTGAAGGCTGGACCAGTGCCGATGCAGAGGTCCAGGCCAGCAAGGAAAATATCGTCATGGAGGAAACCCACTGGCGCACCATTATCGCCTTGCAGGAGTATTATACCAAACACCAGCACGTGCAAATGCGTGAACTGCACGATGCCCTGGATGAAAAGTTTCATATCGACGGCGGTATGAAGTATCTGTACTCCGCCTTTCCCGGCGGACCCGTCGCCCAGGGCTGTCGCCTGGCCGGCCTGCCGGTACCCGCCGGTAGTGCAGACCCGTCCTTTGGCAGCGTTCAATAGCTAACCGTCACCACCCGGAACAGGCCGTAACGAAACGTGGTTGATACAGCGTAATCGTCGCCTGCATTCCGGGTGGTTACCTGCCGCCAGGCAGTTCCACGCGGAACTCGGATCCTTCACCCGGTGTACTGTCAAACGAGATCCTGCCTGCCATCATCTCAGCAAGCTGTTTAGCGATCATCAGGCTCAGCCCGGAACCTTCGATAATCGAGTCTTTGTGACCTCGGTAGTGGTATGACTGCAGCAGCTTTCTGGCGTCTTCAACGGTAATCCCTTCACCGGTGTCCTGCACGGCAATCATCACGCTACCCGTTTCCGTTTTGCTGCAACTCACAGTAACACTGCCGCCGGGATGATTGTAGGTACAGGCATTGGCCAGCAGTGTAAGCAATATTTGTTTCAGACGAACCAGGTCTGCCCTGACCGTAATACCAACTGGAGGGCACTGCTTATAGTCAAGCATAATATCATTGTTGACTGCCCGCGGCTCTATCAACCCGATACATTCCGCAACCAGTTCGTTGCAGTCCACATCTACAATATGCAGTTCGATCATGCGCGCCTCGATCTTGGCCAGATCGAGCAGATTTTCAATCGAACCCAGTAGCTGTGTGCTGGCCTTGAGCACATCTTCGGTGTCCTTGCGATGGACATCCGAATAGGCCATATCCATCCTGTGTGACTGCGCGAAAGAACGAATAGCGCTCAATGGCATGCGCAGTTCATGACTCATCCTGGCCAGAAACTCGCTCTTGGCAGCGTTGGCAATTTCCGCCTCGGCCTTGGCGTCAATCAGGTCATTGGACAACATGATTGAGCTTAACAATACCCTCCGGTAGATCGCCCCGGTAGCAAAAAACGCAATGATTGCGACGCAAAGCATCATCCCCATGAACAGGTGGATCTCGCCGGGCTGTATCAGGAACCAGATGGTTATCGGCAACATGATCACCACGATATAGGTAAAGTAGACATACAGCACTGCACCGATAACCGCGGATGCGCCGGCCATCAAACCTCCCAGTGTAAAGGCCAGTAGCACCGGCACTTCAAGTCCATCATAGGGCGAAAACAGCCAGATGGTTGCACCCCAGGTCAGGCCTGCCAGTGATGAACCGGCATAGAAGGCATAACACCACACATGCATCCTGCCATCAGGTGGCCGTAGCTGCCTGAAACGCATCAGCGTGGCGGCACGCAGGCCGGTAAAAAACATCAAAACGACGAACCAGTACAGCAAAACCTTGTTCGGCACACGGTCCCACAGTACCCATAACACCACCACCGCCAGTACAAGGTTAACGATCAGCCCGGTCGTGGCATTACGGAAAAGAAATCGGACCTGCTCGGCAAAGATATTGACGCGCTTCAAATATACAATATCCGGTTCATGGGCCGCACGACTGTCCAGATCCATCTCATCCATTCATCAGCTACCGATCAGGGGCGCAGATATTACCGTACTGAATCAATCATGCGCTATCGGTTTCTCGGTAAACAGGTAATCCTTCAGCTCATTGTCGAAACGGCTGTCCCTGCGACGTATCCACTCCAGCAACATGGATGCATGCTCCTTTTCCTCGTCCCGATTATGTGCAAGTATGGCCTTCAGTTCATTATCCTTGCAGGCATCGACACGCTGGTTATACCAGTCTACTGCCTCCAGCTCTTCCATCAGCGAGACGATGGCCCGATGCATATCACGGGTCTCATCCGACAGCTCATCCAGGGGTTCATGGTAACCTTCATTAGACATTATTGACTCCTTGTTAAAATGACGGTAGCCGCGAGTAACCCGGGTACCGGTTTTTTTTACTTTGATACTGACTGAATACAGGTATGGACCTGGCGGACAGAAATCAGTCTAGCCCGGCCTCATGTGCAAGCAGCCACTTTTTGATTTTCATCCATTTACCATGCCGGGTCCCGGCAAAACCACCGGGGCCATTGACCGCAACCACGCGATGACAGGGCGTGATGATCGGCAAGGGATTGGCCCGGCAGGCATTGCCGACTGCGCGCGGTGAGCTGTTCAGCTGTTTCGCGATCTGGCCATAGGTACGCGTTTCACCAACCGGTATTTCACGCAAGGCCTGCCAGACACGTTTCTGAAACGCGGTACCGTGCTCCTCAGTCCTGAGCCTGAAACTGGTGTTCGGATTGCAGAAATAGCGATTGATCTGTTCTTTCGCCTTGCTGTCACCCTGTGTGGCAGTCACACCGGATTTCTTTTTCTGAGGCAGGAATTCGATATGTTGAACTGCCCCATTGTGGATTTGCACCTCTACCTGACCGACCGGTGTATTCATCACGCAAACTAATTTTTCTGACTGTGTGGTATTCATGATCCCTTTTTCTCCCGACTGGCAGTTAGCAGTAACTGTTGCATGCGATTACGAATCACCGTGCGTCGACTTTCGTCCTTGGTCACTTTCAACAGTTGTTTGTAAATGTAGCGTGCGTCGTCTATCAGCCCCGCCTTGGCCATGTTATCAGCAGCGTGATAGCGGGCGGTCTGCCCCCATGGATCCATGGTCTTTGGCCCGGGCAAGGTCGCCGATTGTAAAAACATCGCGGCAGCCGATGCATAATCCTTCTGGCTGGCATAGGATTCCGCCGTCCAGTAAGCCACTTCTCTCTGTAACTTTAGATCGCCTGCCGGAATTGGCAATCTTTTGAACAGGGCAATCGCATCCTGATGGCGTTCCAGCGCCTGCACATCAAACAGGACCTGCATCAAACGATCCAACGACTGCCTGGGTATGGACTGGTATCTGTCGAGCAGCTCATGCAGGGCCTGAACCCCCTGATCAATCTGTCCCCCCAGCAGTAATATACGCGCCCTGCGCATATACCAGTCCAGGCTCTCCTTGCCTTCCGGCGCGGTGGTTAACTGGCCCATCAGGCGCGACGCCAGGGCCAGGTTACCCCAGGCCAGGGCCTTGTCTGCCAGTTGATGATTGACCGCTGCAGGGAGACTGGAGGCATGCTGCGGGCTGTCCGGATTCAAATATAGGTAACGTAATACGACCGCACCCTGCTTCTGCTTCATCAGCAATTCGGCAAACTTGCCATGGGCCCGCAATTGATTGTCAGGATCCAGGGCATTCTGCGCCAGTACCGCCCATAGCGCGGCTGCCCGCAGTGGTTTCTTTGTCGTGGCATTACCGGCCGCCGCAGCCCATTGTTCATCCTGGCCGGTCAGCAGCTGTTTCCGGTTACCGATATACTGGCCATAATCCAGATAAGCATCCCACAGGTCGGCGCCACGTATCGGAAACAGCGCGTCCAGCCCGGCATCACTGCCCGACTTGCGTGTAGTGGACAGCGCCATGGCTTTTTGCAAGGCATTGATACGTCGCACATACAGCTCGGCCTGTTCTGCAGATCTCGCTACCAGTTGCCACAGGCGCATGCTTTCATCAGCCTTCAGCCTGGTCTTGCGCACTACCCACATGATGCGTTTGCCCAGGGCCGCCGGTTGCTTCTGACCCGCTTCCAGTTGCGCGAGAAACTCCAGTGCGCGTTGCTTGTCACCCTTGCGCT
Source organism: uncultured Gammaproteobacteria bacterium (assembly GCA_947258795.1). Classification (GTDB taxonomy): domain Bacteria; phylum Pseudomonadota; class Gammaproteobacteria; order DRJJ01; family DRJJ01; genus DRJJ01. The sequence continues at coordinate 29,545 of CAMYJU010000016.1, forward strand.
CACTGAACAGTCGCGCCGCCTCCTCGTAGCGACCGGCACGTAACAGCACTTCCGCCTGCAGACCGCTGATATCGATATCCGGATAATCCTGCCTGAAACGGATCATTGCCGTCTCGGCATCGGCCAGCTTGCCCTGGTTAAGATAAGCCCGCACGATCAGGCGGCGTAGCGGCATGGTTGCCGAACCATCCTGTCCACTAATCACCCAGAGGCTTTGCCGTGCCGCGACCAGGGCCTGCTCCGGCTTACCCTGCTCCAACAACGCCCGGCCACGTGCCGTCCCTGCCCACAGGCGAAACCCGTCATCACTTTCCGGTGGCAGAATGGCCAGTCGCTGGTCAATTTCCTGCCAGCGCCGTAGCCGGGTGGCCAGTTGGATACGCAAACGCTCCCATTCCATCCAGGCGGCAATACCACTTTCTGCCGGAGGCTGGTTGCGTTGCAGCAGTTTAAGCGCCAGGGCCGGCGCTCCGATGTCAGACATATGGCGAATATCATCCAGCATCACAGCCTGTACAGGCAATGTGACAGTTAACAGGATGATCAGCATGAATCCTTTAATGCATTCCATGCCTCGGATTTTACAGGGCGTGATATAAAAGTCGATACGCTGGTCTTGCGGGCAGACCGCAGGGAGGATTCGGGATAGTGAGGGAATGACAATCCAGCAGCCAAAGCACAAGCGTTTGGCTACCGGACTGCCTGATATCAGCTGGCCGGCAGGTTCAGACCGGCGGGATTCACTTACTTGCGTGTAAGTTTTTCCTTGATGCGTGCAGCCTTACCCTGCAGGTTACGCAGGTAGTAGAGCTTGGCGCGACGTACATCGCCACGACGCTTGATATCAATGCTGTCGATGGAGTTACTATAGGTCTGGAATACACGCTCCACACCTTCGCCATGGGAGATTTTACGAACCGTAAACGCGGAGTTCAGACCACGGTTACGGCGTGCCAGACAGACACCTTCGAAGGCCTGCAGACGTTCGCGGTTGCCTTCCTTCACCTTAACCTTGACCACAATCGTATCACCGGGACGAAAGTCCGGGACATCACGACCCATTTGCTCTTTTTCAATTTCGTTGATCAAGTTACTCATTGTTCGAACCCCTGTTTGCTCAATCTGTCTCGTGTTCCAAAATATATTCGTTCAGCAGGTGCTGGTCTTCATCGTTCAGTTCCCTGCCCTGCAACATATCCGGTCGTCTCGACCAGGTGCGTCCCAGTGCCTGCTTGCGTCGCCAGCGGGCAATTGCCTGATGGTCGCCGCTCAGTAGTACTGCCGGTACAGCCATGCCCTGATAATCTTCAGGCCGCGTATAATGCGGACAATCCAGCAAGCCTTCTGCAAAAGAGTCCTGCTCGGCCGAATCGGCATCGCCCAGCGCTTGCGGCTGCAGACGCGTGATCGCGTCAATCATGACCAGCGCAGCCAGTTCACCACCACTGAGGACATAATCACCAATCGACCATTCCTGATCGATCTCATTCTCGATCAATCTTTCATCGATGCCTTCATAGCGTCCGGCGACCAGAACCAGCCAGGGCTGCTGTGCCAGTTCGTTCAGTGCCGCCTGGTCGAGTCGACGTCCCTGGGGACTCAGGTAGATCACCCTGGGCCGCCCAGACTGTTGTTCGCGCGCATCCTGCAATGCCGCCTGTAGTGGCTCGACCTTCATCACCATACCAGGCCCGCCACCATAGGGCCGGTCATCCACGGTACGGTGTACGTCGTGGGTATAGTCACGCGGGTTCCAGGTATCCACCCTGACCAGCTCCCTTTTGACTGCCCGGCCGACGATGCCTTCATCCACGTAATTCCGAATCATGTCCGGAAACAACGTCACTACGTCGATGCGTATACTCATTTCCGTAGGCCTGCGGCTAGAAATCCGGGTCCCAGTCAACCGTGATTACCCTGTTCTGCAGATCAACATCCAGTATGACGTCGTTACGCAGGTACGGTATCAGCCGTTCCCGTTCACCCTTGACCACCAGTACATCATTTGCGCCAGTTTCCATCAGGTAATCGACTGTACCCAGTGACTGGCCGCTATCGGTCCGCACCTCCAGGCCTTGCAGGTCAGACCAGTAAAATTCATCTTCCAGCAATTCCGGCAGCTGCTCTCGCTGTAGCGCAATATCAGCACCAATCAGCCCGGTTGCCGCGTTACGGTCTTCATAGCCTTCCAGCCGCGCAATCACGCCTTTGCCATGCGTGCGGCCTTCGGCGACCTCGAAACTGCGCCAGTTGCCATTCAGTTTTACCAGCCAGGGGCTGTACTGAATGATATTTTCCCGTGGCCGGGTATAGGAATACACCTTCACCCAACCACGAACACCATACAGGCCGGTAATACGACCGGCCTGTATGGTGTCTTGATTCTTCATGACTCAATCACCGCGTCGCGGTGATGATCACATCAGGCAGCCTTGCTTGCCTGCTTGATCAGCTGCGCTACCCGGTCAGAAGGCTTGGCGCCTTTTGAAATCCAGTAATCAATGCGTTCGCTTTTCAGTTCCAGTGAGGGTGCATTACCCTTTGCTACAGGATTGAAAAACCCCAGTCGCTCTATGTAACGGCCATCACGACGGTTACGACTGTCAGTCACAACGACATGATAAAATGGTCGTTTTTTAGCTCCGCCACGTGCCAGACGTATCGTTACCATTACTTGAAAATCCTCTGCTGCAACCCGGGCCTGCCCATCAGGCCTTCAGGGAACCGGGAATTTTACGCTATTTTGGGCAAAAGTGAAGTACCTGGGGCAATTTTGTGGTCAAAATATCAGCTCTGACGCACGGTTGTCCCGAACACCCCGGATCGATATTGTTAACCAATTGTTTTTAAATGATTATTTGTGCTGCTTGTGATGTCGGCCCTTTACCCAGCTATAAATTTCATTAGACTAGTCCGCATGCCTGTAGCCCGACGCTTACAGTTTATCGATCTGCTACGCGGTGTCGCGATCGCCCTGATGGTGTTCTACCACGGCGCCTACGACCTGAATCTTTACCAACTTGCGCGCTTCGATTTTTATCAGGATCCGTTCTGGCTGAACCTGCGTACCTTGATCGTAAGCCTGTTTCTGTCCCTGGTTGGCATCAGCCTGGTGCTGGCCAGTAGTGGCTCAATTAACTGGCAACGCTACGGTAAACGCCTGGGATTGCTGCTGGCCTGTGCCGGGCTGATCAGCCTGAGCAGTTATTTCATGTTCCCGGGCCGAACCATTGTGTTCGGTATCCTGCACTTCATTGCGTTGGCCAGTCTGATCGGCCTGGTGTTTGCGTCACACCCATGGTTCAGCCTGGTGACCGGTATCGTGCTGGTGCTGGTTGGCAACCTGTTCAGTCACACGCTGTTCAATCAGTCCTGGCTGCACTGGATCGGTCTGATGACCCACAAGCCCGCGACCGAGGATTATGTGCCGCTGCTGCCGTGGCTCGGAGTAGTACTGATCGGCATCAGTATCGGGCACCTGTTGCAGCGCACCGGTATCGGGGAGGATCTGCTAAGCTCGTACCAGTCATCAGCGCCTGCGCGCATGCTGGCACTGGCCGGCCGGCACAGTTTGCTGATCTATATGCTGCACCAGCCGATATTGCTCGCGGTACTATGGCCATTGGCCGGTTTTCCCGGACTATGAAGGAGTCAGTCGCATGAATGAACAACAGGGTTTCAGCATCGATACGCTCGAGCTCGGCCCGATGGAAAACTTTGTCTACCTGATCCAGGACCACAACAGTGGACGCGCCGCGGTCGTCGACCCGGCCTGGGACGTGGACCGTATTATCGAACTGGCCAGACAGCGCGACGTCCAGATCACCGATATCCTGCTCACCCACAGTCATCATGACCACATCAATGGCATCGAGGAACTGCTCGGGCACTACGATGCGCAAATGCACCTGACCCATGCAGAGGCCAGGTTCTGGGATCGCTACCTGGACCTGCCCACGCTGCATCACGGCGGTGACGTGATTACGCTGGGTGACACCGAGATCAAGGTCTTGCACACCCCGGGACATACACCCGGCTCGGCCTGCTATCATGTCGGCGACCAGCTGATCGCCGGCGATACGCTGTTTGTATTCGGTTGCGGTCGTTGCGACCTGAACGGTGGTGACCCGGAACAGATGTACCACACCCTGCAGCATCTCCGTAACGACCTGCCGGCCAGCACCATCCTGTTACCCGGCCATAATTACGCGGTCAAACCGACATCGACCCTGGAGGAGCAGGTGCAGGGTAATCCTTTCATGCATTTTCATGACAACCGGCGTTTTGCTGAATACCGCATGCATGTCCATGACCGCATACGTCACGACCCCTATGGCCCGGTCAGCCAACAGGAGGTGGATGAGCTGGAGCTCTAGCCTGTCTGATCAGAATGGCATACCCGGCGGCAGCTTGCCTTTCATGTTGCGCATCATCTTGGCCATGCCGCCCTTGCCCATTTTTTTCATCATTTTCTGCATCTGCATAAATTGCTTGAGCATGCGATTGACATCCTGAACCTGGGTACCTGAACCGGCGGCTATCCGCTTTTTACGCGAACCCTTGATGATCGCCGGGTGACTGCGCTCTTTTGGCGTCATTGAATTAATTATGGCAATCGTGCGGCCAACCTCCTTGTCACCGACCTGGGCCTGTACCCCCTTGGGCAGGTTGGTCATGCCGGGTAGTTTTTCCATCATACTGCTGATACCGCCCATCGCGCTCATCTGTTGCATCTGGTCCCTGAAATCGGTCAGATCGAAGCCCTTGCCTTTCTGCAGCTTCTTGGCCAGCTTGGCCGCCTGTTTGTGATCGACCTTTTGCTGCACCTCTTCGACCAGTGACAGCACATCACCCATGCCCAGCATGCGCGAAGCCACCCGGTCCGGGTGGAACGCATCCAGCGCATCGATTTTCTCACCGACACCCATGAACTTGATCGGCTTGCCGGTAATCTGGCGTATCGACAGTGCCGCACCGCCGCGCGCATCACCGTCGGTCTTGGTCAGTATCACGCCGGTCAGGGCCAGTGCCTCATTAAAGGCCGCCGCGGTATTGGCCGCATCCTGACCGGTCATACTGTCGACCACGAACAGGGTCTCGACCGGGCTGACTGCTTCGTGTACACGCTGGATCTCAGCCATCATCTCGTTGTCGATATGCAGGCGACCGGCGGTATCGACAATGACCACATCAATAAACTGCTTGCGCGCCTGCTCAATCGCGGCGCGGGCGATCTTGACCGGGTCCTGTGAGGTCTTGCTCGGGAAAAACCCGACCTCGACCTCCCGCGCCAGGGTTTCGAGCTGGTCGATCGCGGCCGGGCGATAGACGTCGACACTGACCAGCATCACCGATTTTTTCTCGCGCTGTTTTAACAGGCGCGCCAGTTTCGCCGTGGTGGTGGTCTTGCCGGCACCCTGCAGACCGGCCATCAGGATCACTGCGGGGGGCTGCGCCGTCAGATCCAGCGCGTCATTACTGTCACCCATGACATGAACCAGCTCGTCATGAACGATCTTGATAAAGGCCTGCCCCGGTGACAGGCTGCTCATTACTTCCACACCAATAGCACGCGTGCGCACATGCTCGATAAATTCACGTACCACCGGTAGGGCCACGTCTGCCTCGAGCAGTGCCATACGCACTTCTCTCAGGGTGTCACTGATATTGGTCTCGGTCAGTCGCCCCTGACCGCGCAGGGACTGTACGGCATTGCTCAAACGTTCGCTGAGATTGTCAAACATACTAATTCCAGATCCAGAAAGTTAATCGAGTCGCGCCTGATCAGCGTCAGGGCTGTGTTTTACGTGTAGTGTACCTGATTATATTGAAAAATAAGTCCGGGAAGCCGTGATTTAAAGCCTCCGCCATGGACAGCAGCATCAAAGATCGAATTCAGCACCGCTATATAACTGGTGTAGATTCCGCTCCGATATCGCCTCGTGACATTCGTTCATAATAACATCTTCTGAACCGGGCTTGAGATGGGTGATATAGACCTCAGGCTGATGCCTCAACTTGGCCACGTCTGCAGCCAGTAAGGACGGGCAATAGTGGTAGGCCAGCTTACAGATACTTTTGTCCACATTCGGAAAGGCCGCCTCAATGATCAGAAAGTCCAGCGAACCCAGTGAATTAAGCGCATCCCACAATACATCATTAGTGGTCGTATCGCCCGTGTACACCAATGTTTTTTCGTCACCTTTAATATGATAGCCCACGGCCGGAATAACATGATTGACCTGCAACATCTGGATAAAGCCACCATCAATCTCACACACCTCGCCAGGTGTCAGCCGATGGTAGTTCAGCACCCCGTCACCGGTGGTCGGTATCGCCGTAAAATCAGGCCACAACACGTTGTTGAACATATGTTTGTCGAGTGCATCGATGGTTTCTGGCAAGGCGTGTATGGTCAACGGCGTGTCCAGCACATCAAAGATGGTATCAACCAGTAACGGGATGCCACCGACATGATCCAGATGTGAGTGGGTGATATAGATGTCCCGGATCTGGCGTAGTTCATCGAGTTCCAGATCACACACGCCCGTACCCGCATCGACCAGCGTTTTGTCACCGACGAGTATTGAGGTGGTGCGACGTTGGCCGCCAATTCCGCCACTACATCCCAATATCTTTATCTTCATTCCGGGCCTGTTCCCACTTCCTTACTGAATCCATAGTATGCTTGCTGGCGTGTTCCCGCATATACCATTGATTGCCATGCCCGGGAGACACTTCGTTTCTATATCAGTAGTTTATAGCATGTTTACAGACGCAATGACAAAATTTGTGTCTTAAAAAACAGCCAAATAGATCTCAATGTGCACGATCTGCCAGGAACGCTTCACAAAAATACACTGAATATGCCATCATGCACTAATTGATAGAATTATCCTGCTTACGGAAACCCCGATGCTGACAGGCATATTGGCCATTATTATTTATCTGGTGACTACCTTCTTGCTGGCCCGGCGCTTGCTGCAGCCGACCAAAGAACACCCCGGCAGAAACGCGATTATTACGCTGGGTCTGGTTGCCGTTGGTTTGCACGGTGCCGACCTGTATACCATTTTGCCTACCCATGAAGGTATCAATCTTGGCTTCTTTAATGCCCTGTCACTGATCTTCTGGCTAATCTCACTGGTATTACTGCTCAGCGCCTATCGACGTCCGGTAGAAACATTGTGTGTCCCGTTTCTGCCACTGGCTGCCATTTCTATCCTGCTGGCCATTACCTTTGCGTCGCAAAGGACCCTGCTGGTCAGTACGGCCTGGCAATTGCAGGCGCATATCATCTTTTCGATTTTCGCTTACAGCATACTGACCATCGCCATTGTGCAAGCCACCCTGCTCGCAATACAGGACCGGCGTCTGCGTACACACCGGCCCGGTGGACTGATCCGGGTGCTGCCGCCACTGCAGGACATGGAGTCCTTCCTGTTCCAGTTAATCGCAATCGGTTTCGTGCTGTTGTCCATCAGCCTGCTGACCGGCACTTTGTTCATCGAAGACATGTTTGCGCGCCACCTGGCCCATAAAACCGTACTGTCGATTATCGCCTGGGTGATCTTTCTGGTCTTGCTATGGGGTCGCTATCGACTGGGCTGGCGCGGCAAGACCGCGATCCGCTGGACACTGGGCGGCTTTCTGACTCTGATGCTGGCCTATCTCGGCAGTAAACTGGTACTGGAACTGGTGTTACAGCGCGTCAGCTAGGTTTAAGGAACGAATCGTGGACGAAATACCACTCAGTGTGCTGTACGGTACGCTCATCTGCCTGATCGTCGGCTCTGCCTTTTTTTCCGGCTCCGAAACCGGCCTGATGATGTTGAACCGCTATCGTCTGCGCCACCTGGCCAAAAGCGGCCACCCGGGTGCACGCCGCGCATCCAATTTGCTGGACAAGCCGGACCGCCTGATCGGACTGATCCTGTTATTCAATAACGCGGTTAACCTGCTGGCCTCTTCACTGGTCACAATCATCGCCCTGCGACATGGCGGGGATGCTGCGATTGCGATCGGCACCGGCCTGCTGATTCTGGTCATACTGATTTTTGCCGAGGTCACGCCAAAGACACTCGCCGCGCGTCACCCCGAACGCATTGCCTTTCCCGCCGCCTGGCTGTATGTCCCTTTGCTCCGAATATTTTATCCGCTGGTGTGGATCGTTAACATGATTGCCAATTACTTTCTGCGCCTGCTCGGGGTCAGGCCGGAATATGGTACCAACCTGGAACTGAGTCGCGAGGAGCTGCGTACCGTACTGGCCGAGGCCGGCAAACGCATCCCCGAGCGCCACCAGAAAATGCTGGTGGGTATCCTCGACCTGGAAAAGGTCACCGTCGAAGACATCATGGTACCGCGCAATGAGATATCAGGTGTCGATCTGGATGACAACTGGGAGACCATACGCAAACAAATCAGTGAGAGTGCATACACTAAACTACCGGTCTTTCGTGGCAGTCTCGATAATGTGCAGGGCTTTGTTCACTTGCGCCAGGTCATGCGTATGCTGGGACAGGAAGATCTGGACAAATCCGATTTTGAAAAGGTTATCCGCCCAGTTTATTTCACACCGATCACCACGGCGCTGCACACCATGATGTTGAACTTCCAGAAAAACCGGCAACGCATTGCCCTGGTGGTCGATGAATACGGCGATATCCAGGGCCTGGTCACACTGGAAGATATCCTCGAGGAGATAGTCGGTGAGTTCACCACCGATCCAAACCAGTTCAGCCGCGATATTCACCCACAGGAAGACGGAACCTTCCTGGTTGATGGCGGTGTCAACCTGCGCATGCTTAATCGGGTACTGACCACCCAGTTCCCGACCGATGGCCCGAAGACGCTCAATGGCCTGGTGCTGGAATACCTGGAGAGCATCCCGGAACCGGGTACCAGTGTGCTGATCGCCAATCACCCGATGGAAATCATCCAGACCAAGGAACAGGCGATCAAAACCGTGCGCATCTTACCGCGTATCGAGATCAAAGACCATTCCGAGAATGAGGAATTAAGCAGTTAATTGTCGGCATTACTGTGAATCAATTCAAGCGTTTGTGACATCTGCCGATTATAATTAATCAGAGGTCCTGAACTACACAAGTAAGTGAAACCAGACAACCAAACAGGAAAGCCAGCTTGCACCAACTGACATTGTCATTCCGTGACCGTAAACAACGGGTTTACCAGCTCAAGGGTGAGCAAAGCACGGCTGGTCGAGACAGTGGCTGTGACATCGTCATCGATAGTCTTGCGATCGAACCGGTACACGCACATTTCGTGATTCAGGACGACCAGCTGACAGTCAGTCCGGCAACCCCGCAGGCCACCATCCTGCTAAACGGTAAAGAGATCCAGGAACAGCAGCTCACACACGGCGATCAGATATCGCTGGGGAAACATACACTGACCTATTCAAAAAAGGAATATGCCGAGCGGCCGCAGGAATCCGGCACTGACCAGGGACGCGTGACACATAAGGGCTGGTTACAATTCACCAATGGCCCCAAGGTCGGCCACTCCATCCCCATCAATAAACGTCTGATGCGTATCGGCAAGTCCCGTGACTGCCTGGCCCTGATCTCGACGCGTGATGGCGGTTTCTATATCTCTCACCTGGACGGGGAACAACCGACACGGATCGACGGTGTCGACCTGGAAGACCGGAGTCACCTGCTCAACGATGGTGACAGCATACAGCTCGGAAAAATCCGGATGTTGTTCTTTACCGACAATCCTGAATAGGAGACATCATGACTACACAGGCTAATGAGGCAAACAAACGGCATTTTACCCGTATCCCTTTTGACGCATTACTGGAAGTCATACCGGATAATGGCAAGCAGTTTAAAACCCGGTTACTGGATATTTCACTGAAAGGTGCATTGATCAAAAGACCCACTGAATGGCAGGCGCAGCCAGGCGAGTGGCATCCATCAGCCACTTGCGCCGTATTGTTGAACAAAATACCGCCGATGAAAATCTGCTGCACCGTGAACTGTCAGCACTGATTCATGACAGCGATAGCTGACATTCATCCAGCTGTTGCCGGGTCAGGATAAATACGCCCTCACCTCCCTTGCCAAAATCCGGCCAGACAAACGGCACATCCGGCAGGCGCGCCTCCAGCGCCGGTCTGCTGAAGCCGACCTCGACCACCAGTAGACCCTGGTCATGCAGATAGCGATGCGCCTCGCGCAGGATACGTAACACGATTTCCAGACCCTGGTCCGGGGCCTCCAGCCCACCACGTGGCTCCTGATGATATTCATCCGGTAACGCACTCCACTCCTCTGTGCTGACATAAGGCGGGTTACTGATGATCAGGTCAAATCGCTGGTCTTCGATACTATTGAACACATCCGACAGAATAGTCGTCACCTGGTGCCCGAGGTCATGCCCATCGATATTGATCTCGGCAACCGCAAGTGCGTCTTCCGACACATCGGCAGCAAGCACCCGGGCCTGCGGGAACGCATAGGCACAGGCGATCGCGATACAGGCACTGCCGGTACACAGGTCCAGTATCGATGCCGGTTCCTGTTCACCCAGCCAGGGCTGGAAACGGGCTTCGATCAATTCGGAAACCGGTGAACGCGGCACCAGCACACGTTCATCCACATAGAACTCCAGACCGGCAAACCAGGCCTTGTTCAGCAAATACGGCAAGGGCTTGCGCGTATGAATACGCTGGTCGATCAGATCAACAATCTCTTCCTTCTCCTGGCTGGTCAGCCTCGCATCCAGGTAGCCCTGTGGCAGTTCGAATGACAGGCCCAGGCTTTGTATGACCAGGGCATAGGCCTCGTCCATCGCGTTGTCCGTGCCATGCCCGTAATAAAGACCGGCCTGCTCAAAACGGCTGGCCGCCCAGCGAACCCAGTCGCGCAGGGTGTACAGCTCATCCATCACCGAAATTTTTTTCAAACGGCGTTCTCCTTTTGTGATTCTGATATACTGCCTGCTCCCTGAATTGTAACAGTAGTGTGATCAAGATGTCCGAACTAAGCCCCGCGAGACGCCTGACTATATTAATGATGATGACCGTGGTAGCCGGTCTGCTCAGCGGTATCTGGTGGATGAAAAAATCACCGCCACCGCAACCGATCAGCATTACCGGCACCGTGTTACAACCGGCACGGCCATTGGGCGCCTTCCACCTGACTGACCACAAGCTGCAGGATTTCGATCAACGGCAACTGCAGGGAAAGTGGAGCTTCATGTTTTTTGGCTATACCAACTGTCCGGATATCTGCCCGACCACACTGTTTCTGTTCAAGATGCTGGCTGCCAAATTACTAACCCAGTCCGACCTGTATAAAAGCACACAATTTCTATTTGTATCGGTCGACCCAGAACGTGATACCGCTGAGGTACTGGCCCGCTACATGGATTACTATAATCCGGACTTCAAGGGGCTCACCGGCACGGCCGAGGAAATCAAACAGTTCACTACTATGCTTGGTGTACCTTATATCATTGGCGAGCATGAACCGGGGCAAAAAAACTACACGGTAGACCACACTGGCGTTATTATTCTGGTTAACCCACAAGGCGGTTTTCAGGCCGTGTTCAGCCCGCCACAGAAGCTGGACGAGGTCTATACTGATTACCTGAAACTGGTTAATTACTATCAATGAAAATACAACAAAGACTCGCCACACTAATAATGATATGCCTGGCCTTACTGGTCAGCACGTCGGTCCTTGCCGAAGGGGGCCTGTCTGTTAGTGATGCCTGGGTGCGTGAAGCACCACCTGGTGCACATGTGCAGGCCGGCTTTGTCATCATTCATAACGACAGCGATCAGGAGCGTAAGATCACCGCCGTACGCAGCCCGGCCTTTGGCAGTATCGAAATTCACAACATGCACATGGAAGACGGCATGATGCGCATGCAAAAGCAGGATACCCTGATTATACCACCTAACAGTACCCTGAAGCTGGAGCCCGGGTCTTTCCACCTGATGCTGTTTGACCCGGTCAGGTACCTGAAAGCCGGGGACAGTGTTCACTTTACCCTGTCCACCGGGATGGGCACCTGCATAGACATCAAGGCCCCGGTTAAAACCGGTATGGGCAATTGAGTATGAAAACCAAACCCCTGGTACTGCTACAAACCCTGCTGCCGTTACATGCTCTGTCACGCGTCATGCACTGGCTGATGCGCAGCTCAAAACTGCCTGGCCACAACTTTTTTTTGCGCCTGGCGATACGCAAATACAATATTCGGCTTGACGAGGTACTGGAACCCGATGTATTCGACCGCGACATCTACCCGGATCTGAACAGCTGCTTCACACGTGCACTCAAACCGGATGCGCGACCGATCGCAAAGGGTGCGCAGGAAATCTGTTCACCTGCCGACGGCACCATCAGTGCGATCGGTCATCTGAACGATACCCTGCTGCTACAGGCCAAGGGACATGAATACACCCTGGGCGAACTGCTCGCCAACGATATCGGACTGATCAACCAGTTTCGAAACGGCGCTTACGCAACCATCTATTTATCACCACGCGATTACCACCGCGTGCATATCCCGTTGACCGGCAAACTCACCAAAATGGTACATGTGCCGGGACGGCTGTTCAGCGTATCCCCGTATAACATGCAAAACATACCTCGTCTGTTCGCACGTAACGAGCGGGTCATCTCGGTATTCAATACAGCCATCGGACCGATGGTCGTTATCATGGTCGGTGCAATATTTGTCGGCTCAATCGAAACCGTCTGGGCAGGCGAAGTCACCCCGCCGGCCGGCAAGGAAATCAGCACCTCGATCTATCCGGAATCCGCCGGAGACAGCTTGAACAAGGGTGAAGAAATGGGTCGTTTTAACATGGGCTCTACCGTTATCGTACTGTTTCCGGAAAACACGGTTAAATGGAATGCCGATCGACAGGCGGACAGTAAAGTCAGGATGGGGGAGAATTTGGGGGAGTTAACTACGGGCGGTTAATATCAAGCTTAGTCCAAATCGATTTATTAATTTCCTCGTCTTCGAAAATACATTCTTATCTTATTTCCTTCCAACACAAGATCCTTTTTTATGCGCCTTTGCTATTCGCATATCCGGAAATGATACGAAATTGATCACCTAACTGATCGACGCCTATTACTGAACCCTGAAAGGGTTCTATGGGGCTACACTTGTAAGTAATTCCTTGAGAGAGGACACTTCATGAAATCTGATGCACCTCGGCAGCATGGTGTTCTTCCAAACCCCGATGGGCGCTATGGAAAATATCCTGCAGCAGGCGTAGATCCTTCACCGTGAAGTCCATGAACATGATGCCGATACCATCGCCGTGACGATGCACCACACGGCCTGGTATCAGGCGGCTTTCTTTCACATCAACCGGATTCTGTATGACGACTTCGATCTTGCTGTTCAGTTTCATGTCCGGGTCGGGATAAACAATGTACATGCCACCCAGCCCCAGGTCACGGGTGCGGCAACCCTCGGTGATCTGGTCCTTGTAATAGAGATTCACCGCGAGCTCGATCGGCCTTCTTTCACTCCACCTGTATTCTTCCATAGTCGCTACTCCCTGTTCGCTGGACTGGCAGCCGGTACTCAATAAGCGAAATGTAGTGCATTTGGGCCTTATAAGCAAAGACCGCTTGCCGACCGGGTCACACTATCGATCATGCCCGTGTGAATGAAAATGCCATTACTTCATCTATGGTTTGAGCGCCGGTCAGCGCCATCAACACACGCTCCAGTCCGAGTGCAACCCCGGCACAATCCGGCAGCCCGGCCTCCAGTGCGGCCAGCAATAACGGGTCCGGTGTGTGGGCGTCCAGACCCAGTTGTTGGCGCTGTTGCTGGTCGCGTTGCATGCGCCGGCGCTGTTCGTGAGCATCGGCCAGTTCATGGAAGCCGTTAGCCAGCTCTATCCCTCCGACATAGACCTCGAAGCGCTCAGCGACTTCGGGTTGCCCTGGCCGAACACGCGCCAGCGAGGCCTGGCTGGCCGGATAGTCATAAACAAAACAGATTTCCTGCGCATCAAGCTGCGGCTCGACCTGGTGACTCAGGATCAGGTTCAACCAGTCATCGCGATCTTGCAGCTGGTCGGCATGTTCGAGCTGTATCCCCAGTGCCGTTGCCCGCTCGCGTAGCACCTCAATATCGTCCCGATGCGGATCGATACCGGTATACTGCGCAAACAACTCCGCATAGCTCACCCGCCTGAACTTGCTAAAACCGGCCTCATCCAGACCGATAGACAATAACAATTCCTGTACCTGGTCCATCAACTGATGATGATCGAAGCCCGGTTGATACCATTCCAGCATGGTGAATTCGGGGTTGTGGTGGCGTCCACGCTCGTCACGGCGGAACACCCGGCTGACCTGATACACCGGACCACAACCCGCCGCAAGCAGGCGCTTCATATGAAATTCAGGTGATGTTTGCAGGAACAGCTGCTGCGCCCCATGATAGGTAGCAAAGCTGTGCATGTGTACCTCGGTACTGGTGCTGTGGGCCAGTACCGGGGTTTCGACTTCAAGGAATTGCCGTTCAGAGAAAAACTGCCGGATATCGGTCAGCAGTTGAGCCCGGCGCTGCAGCATCTGCAGTGACGCCCCGGGTTGCCACGCAGCTGTGTCCTTATCCGCTGGCATTACCGATCAACGAATGACGCATATAGATTGCTTATCAGTCCTTCGCCCGCGATACGTACTCACCGGTGCGGGTGTCGACCCTGATCACTTCACCTTCATCGATAAACAACGGCACGCGTACGACCGCTCCGGTCTCCAGTGTGGCCGGTTTACCGCCACCACCCGAGGTATCGCCACGCACACCCGGATCGGTCTCGGTGATGGTCAGATTGACGAAATTCGGCGGCACTATCGAGATCGGCTCACCGTTCCACAGGGTAACCAGACAGGTATCCTGCTCTTTTAGCCATTTGTGACTGTCACCGACGGCGGCCTCATCGGCGGATAGCTGCTCATAGCTTTCCGGATCCATGAAATGCCAGTGCGTACCGTCGTTGTACAGGTATTGCATTTCGGTTTCCATGACATCGGCCGCCTCGACCGATTCCCCCGACTTATAGGTTCGGTCGATCACGCGCCCGGTTTTCAGATAGCGCAGCTTGACCCGGTTAAAGGCCTGCCCCTTGCCGGGTTTGACGAATTCATTTTCAACAATTGCGCACGGCTCGCCGTCGATCATCAGCTTTAGACCCGAACGAAATTCACTAGTATTATATGTTGCCATGAATAGCCTACCTACGTCAGGATTAATCTCAATCTGCCTATGATAACCCGAACTGCCACCCTGAGTCAGATACCGGACTGGCAAATTCAGCTTGCCAATGCGATCCGTGATATCGATGAACTGTTTGGATTGATAGGTCTCGCCCGTGAGGCGGTCCCGGAGCTGCTGAACGCACAGTCCGACTTCCCGATCAGGATTCCGCATGCCTATGCACGCCGCATCCAGCCTGGCAAGGCCGATGATCCCTTGTTGAGACAGGTGCTACCACTGTTACAGGAGTCACTGGCAGTGCCGGGTTACAGCCCGGACCCGGTCAGAGACCGGAATCAAATGCCTGTGCCGGGCCTGCTGCATAAATATCACGGCCGTGTGCTGCTAACCCTGACCGGCGCCTGCGCGATCCACTGCCGGTACTGTTTCCGGCGGCACTTCCCTTATACAGAGGCCAATCCGTGCGGTCAGGACTGGCCGCACACACTGGAATATATCCGTCAGCAAACAGATATCGACGAGGTGATCCTCAGCGGCGGCGACCCGTTGAGCCTGAGTGATCAGCGCCTGGCCGGCATCAGCGAGGAACTGGGCACGATTCCGCACCTCAAACGCCTGCGCATCCATAGCCGCCTGCCGGTGGTGATCCCGGACCGGGTCACGTCCCAGGTGACTGACTGGCTGGCCAGCTGCCGCTTGCAAACCATTATCGTGTTACATGTCAATCATGCGCAGGAACTGAATGAACACACTCGCCTGGCGTTTCAATGTTTGCGCGACGCCACTGACAGCCTGCTAAATCAAACGGTGCTGTTAAAAGATATCAATGATCAGGCCGGCACCCTGGCCACACTCAGTGAGGCGCTGTTCGATCAGGGCGTCATGCCTTATTACCTGCACTGCCTGGACCCGGTCGCCGGAGCGGCCCATTTTGACCTGCCTGAAAGCCGGATCAGTGAAATCTGGCAACAATTACGCGCAATCCTGCCGGGTTACCTGCTACCGCGCCTGGTCAGGGAGATCCCGGGCGCATCCGCTAAAATCCCTTTTGAAATCATGGATTAAGAGCTGGTTATTCCAGAGTTGGCTTAAACACTTGTATTTTCAGGTCAGATTAAGCTACTATACAAATAGTAAGGGTAATACTGTCGACTGCGTCACAGTTTGAGTATCAGTCGATTTTTGGCTCGTCGATCACCCTGATTCCAGCACACGGATGGCTACACGACTTGAGGCAGTAGTTTAGTGTTACAGCAATCCAATCCATTTGGCCTGTTAGTACCCGTCAGGAAGGTTCCGACCGATCCGGGTCTGGGCCTGCGTGCGAAGGAGGTCTCGGCATGGTTGCATGGCTTGCCACTGGCCAACCCGGATATCCTTGGCAAGACGCTGTACCGCCGTATCGCGGTAGAAAACCGCACCGAACACAAACCCAAGGACAGATTGCAGTTTATCGAGCAGCTTAGGGAGCAGGTGCTTTACTGCGTTGATCATTTCAAATCCAGCCTGGTCAAATCATCGTTGCCGATGAGCTCACGCAAGCTGAAGAATGCCACCCAGGCACGCGCCCTGCTCACCGAACTAACCAATGCCTACAAGATCGCGGTGGTCGACCTGCTGCAGGAGACCCGAATCGATGACAAGGCTGTTGCACTGGCCAGTCAACGTGCAATCCACAGTCTGACCAGACTGTTAATGGTCAATTATGCCCATTACACCCCGGCGCCACAGCATATCTGGATGGAATTACACCGCTTGTACCACCTGGCAGAGTCACGCGAACAGCTCAATCTCAGAATCAGGGATGAAATGCAGCCCTCCAGGCGCAGTTCGGTTGAACTGGAATACAAACGCATCCTGCTGTTATCGCTGGCCAATCCATATCGCCTGCGTCGCGATGACATCGCGCCGGTCTATAACGCCCTGCAGGAATGGGCACAGCAAGTCAAAATTGAACGTAACCCGCAGTTTGCCGATAACCGGCCCTGCTTTGTCATCGATCTGGATTCAGACCAGGCACCGAACCAGATCCAGCAAAACCGGGTCACCGACCAGGTTTATAACCGCTATATAAACCTGGACCGGCTCAACAAACTGCTCAGGAAAAACCTGGATTCAGTAAAAAAGAAAAACAAAATATCAGGCAGCTTGAGCCACAACACCTTATACAAGCTGCTGATGACCTGGGATATCAGTAGCAAACGGGTATTCAGCCGCACAAGCAAACTGGGCAAACTGGATATCACCGTGGGCATCAATAATACCCATGATGAAATCGACCACGATATCGTGGAAAGCAGTCTGCTCGAGACAGCCGTTCTGACACCGGCAACGACAGACACCGGGAAACACGAACAATTACCACCGCCACTGGAACTGATCGATATCCAGACCGGGTTCACGGTAGAAAAGGTGCAGCCCACAGAAAAGCAGCTCGATGACCCATGGGACAAACAGCTACTGTACAAACAGGACACTCACAATGATGAGCAGAACCACAAACCGGCCGGTCACAAGACCACCGAGCGTTTCGGTCCGGCCAAACAGACCTGGCGTATGCTGAATATCAGCGCGGGTGGTTATTGCATCATGTGGGACAAGGACACACCGTGCCCGACACAGGTTGGTGAGATCGTCGGCATACAAGAGACCAGTCCGGGTGGCAAACAGATCTGGAGTATCGGCATCGTACGCTGGATGGAATACCGGCCCTCGAACGGTCTGAAAATGGGTATACAGCTGATTGCGCCCAATGCAATGGCCGTTACCACCTATCCCTATGGCCTCAAGCAGCCTGACGTGGAGAAAACACTGCAGCTACCGGATCTTCCTGTGATCGACCAGCCGGCCAGCCTGGTTACCTCTACCAGTCACTACGAGGTCGGGGATCGGCTGATCGTCGACCATCATGGCCACACCACTGTGGTACAGCTGAGCGAAGTTCTGGAACAAACCGGAAACATAACCCGTTTCCAGTACCATGAATTGAATAACAAGGCCGTCACCGGCAACCTGCCCAGGACTGATACCGGCGACACCCAGGAAATCAGACTGAGCGATTTCCCGGATGATTACTGGAACTGGCCGGAATCCTGAGCTTGTCTGCCCTGGACTAATATACCTGGGTAAAAATAGACGGGTAAATAATATTACTGCCCTTCCCCAGGGTGTTATCTGTCAATTCCATCGCACTGAACAGATCGAGCGAGATCGGCAGGCTGCAATGCAGATCCCAGTCTGATGCGGGTTTGAAGCCCAGCCGATGATAGTAATCCGGGTGCCCGGCCACAACAACGGCGCCATAACCCAGTTCTTTTGCCTTGTTGATTGCGTGTTCGACCAGCTCGGTCCCGATACCACGATGGGACTGTGACGGAACCACCGCCATCGGTGCCAGCGCGAGTATATCCACCCCGTCACGTTCATTTTGCAAACGCACCCGGGTGAGCAATATGTGCCCAACGATACGTTTGTTAAATTCGGCTACCAGTGACAGTTCGGGAATATAATTACTCGATTGCCTGAGCTGCTCTATCAGTCCTACTTCGTCATCACCCTCGAAGGCACTCAGATGTACGACATCGATAGCCTTGATATCATCAGCATGCTCTGACCTGACAGTAATCTGATCCATTCTGGTCTCCCAATTATTTCTCTATCTGCTATGGGTTTCATGAACACCTGGCACCACGCCGGGTTCTTTTATACAGTATAACGCCAGCCAGCTTGTAGCGCGACGGATTTGAGTTCTAGTCAGACCGGCAGCACGAAAATGAGACCATTCCAGCAAGTAACAACAAGACAGGACATCAGTCCTGTATAATCTGTCAGGGTATATGGCCAGCCTGTACAATCATCCATGCATACCAGATGGATAATAATCGGTTGCTCTGAATCCCGATAGCCAGCAGCGCATCATGATCTTGTCAATTCAGGCAGCGCAGATGGCAAACTGCTTTAATCCGGACGGGATTTCCGATAAAGTTAGCATTTAGATGACAGCCAGATTTTACGGCTCATTACAAAATACCCAGAATTATCACTATAGTTACAGGCAGGATTGGCTGATTACAGTCTTATATCCCGGGCTTTGGAGGCTGGTGTGGCAAAAGACAGAACTTTGCGGGTCATTATTGCCGAGGACTCGCAAAATACTGCTGAGAACCTGATTAGCATACTACGTAATGCAGGTCATGCCGTGCGTCAGCATTTGCTCAATGACGAAGCCACTCTGCTTGAGACCCTGAAGGAACAGCCGATCGATGTCATCTTCCTCGGTCTGAAAACCGAGGAACCCACCCTGGACCAGACCACCCGGCACCTTAAGCAACTGAAACTTGACCTGCCGATACTGGCGCTAGCCGATGAATATGATATCGAACTTGCCACAGATATCATTCGCCAGGGCGCATCCGACCTGGTGGCCAGGGATCATCCCGAACATCTGCAACTGGTGGTCAAGCGTGAAATCTCACACCTGAAACAGCACCGCGAACTGGCTGGTGCCAAACGCGTCGCGCTTGAATCCAGCAAACGTGCTGACGCCCTGCTGGACACCTCGGCAGATGCAATTACCTACGTACATGACGGCATGCACGTCTATGCGAACCCGGTTTACCTGCGCATGTTCGGTTTCAAGAGCCTGGAGGATATCGAAGGTACACCGATCATGGACATGGTGGCGCCCGCAGATCACAACAAGTTGAAAGATTTCCTGCGCTCCCGGCAGTCTGATGAAAGCAAGATGTCCAGTGAGCTGGATATTACCGGGCTAAAAACCGGTGGCGAGGAGTTCAATGCCTCAATGGAATTCACGCCCGCCACCTTTGAGGGTGAACCCTGTACACAGATTATTATCCGCGCACGCCTGGGTGATAGCGAGGAACTGGAAAAACAACTGAAGAGCCTGACCCGCAAGGACATGCTGACCGGGCTGGACAATCGTCAGCATTTCATGGATATGATTGACCGGGATCTGACACAGTTCCAGAACCACGATAAGACCGGGGCGGTACTGTTCATCACCCCGGACAAGTTCAAGGAGATAAAAGAGAATATCGGCATGAGCGGCGCCGACCAGGTAACCCAGGAAATCGCCACGATCATGAAAGACTCGTTGCCCGATGCCTTGCGCACGGCGCGTTTCAGTGATTATTGCCTGACCGCCTTCCTGTCTGGTGAAAACAACAACGATATCCTGCAAGCCGCCGAGATATTCCGGAAGAGTGCCGCGGATCATATCTATACAGTCGACGACAAGTCCATTTCGATTACCTGCAGTATCGGTGTCAGTATCGTTGGACCACTGGACAAGGCCGCGCAGGACGTTGTTTCCTATGCCGACCTGGCCTGCGAAATGGCCATGAAAGAAGGGGGCAACCGGGTACATTTACATAACCCGATCGCGGACCGGGATGCTGAAAACCAGCGCGATGAACGCTGGCTAAATCTGGTACAACATGCCCTCAAAGATGACCTGTTCCAGTTAGTTTATCAACCGGTAGCCAGTCTGCACGGTGAGCCCGGTGAACAGTATGAAGTACTGATCCGGATATCCGATCCGGGTGGTGAGGACGTGCTGCCCAGCCAGTTCCTGTCGGTTGCGAGCAAACACAACCTGATGACGCATATCGACCGCTGGGTCGTCAGTCATGCCCTGGTGGCACTGGAGGAACATCGAAAACAGGCGCATGACACCCTGTTTTTAATCAAGATCTCGACCGATAGCCTGATCGAGGCCGAGTTCACCAGCTGGCTTCAGGAACAGATCAAGAAAAGCAAGTTACCCGGGGAATGCCTGGTGTTTGAAATATCTGCAGCCAGTATACACCTGCATATGAATACAGCCGCCGAGTTCGGCACCATGCTGTCCAAGCATGAGTGCCAGCTGGCAATTGAGCATTTCAAGGCCGATCATGATGCCTATCAGATGCTCAAATACGTCAAGCCTAACTTTATCAAAATTGACGGGCAGCTGATCCGCGAACTCTCGGCAAATCCCGATAATCAGGAAACGGTCAAGAAGCTCGCTGGCAAGGCCTCGTCCATGGGTATCTCAACCATTGCACACTTTGTCGAGGACGCCAGTAGCCTGGCCGTGTTGTGGCAATGCGGCATCAACTACATTCAGGGTAACTTCCTGCAGGCACCGTCAGCGAAGATGGACTACGATTTCGAAGGCGAGGCCGAAGACGAGGCCTGACCCGGCACCCTAATCCAGCACGTGTGATACAAGGCCATCCGCAAGCTTGGGCTCGAACCAGGTGGATTTGGGTGGCATCACCTCATTCGCATCAGCAACGGCCATCAGGTCTTCCAGCCTGGTTGGATACAGCGAAAAGGCCACAGCCATCTCGCCGCTGTCGACGCGCCTCTCCAGTTCAGTCAGGCCACGTATCCCACCGACAAAATCGATACGCTTGTCACGACGTGGGTCACTGATACCCAGGATGGGCTCGATCAGTTCATTCGCAAGCAGGCTGACATCCAGACGACCCACCGGGTCATCGGTCGGTATCCTGTCAGTAGACAGTTGCAGCTTATACCATTGACCATCCAGGTACATACCAAACTCGGATGGTGCAGCGGGTTTAACCGGCTGACCTGAAGAAGTCACGCTAAAGCGTTCCTTTACCCTGGACAGGAAATCCTCTCCACTCAGTCCGTTCAGATCAGAGATCATCCGGTTGTAATCGAGTATTTGCATCTGGTTATCCGGAAAAATCACCGACAGGAAATAGTCACTGGATTCGTCACCTGAATGATCAAGGTTCGACTCCTTGCGCATCGCTCCCACACGCGAACCGGCAGCCGAACGATGATGACCGTCAGCAATATAAAGACAGTCCATGGCATCAAAATACCGACTGATCTGATCAATCGCATCCTGGTCATCGAGCACCCAGAAAGTATGCTGGACATTATCTGCCGCAGTCAGATCGTACAGGGGGTCCTGCTGCATGGCTTTGCCAACCAGCTCGTCTACCCCGGCATGATGGCGGTAGGTCAGGAATACCGGACCGGTTTGCGCATTCAGTGCATCAATCTGTCTGACACGATCATTCTCCTTGTCCGGCCGCGTAAACTCGTGCTTGCGGATACGATTGCTGTCGTAATCCTTGACCGACGCAACCGCAACCAGGCCTGTCTGACTATGACCGTTCATAATCAGGCGGTAGACATAATAAACCGCCTGCTGCTCACGAATCAGAACTCCCTTGCTGACCATGTTGTTCAGGTTTTCCGCCCCTTTCGCATATACAGCGGCATCATATGGATCCGTCCCTTCCGGCAGATCTATTTCAGGCTTGGATATATGCAGGAAGCTCCACGGCCGTCCAACAGCCATTTCCCGGGCCTCGGCGGTATTCAGTACATCATAGGGCGGTGCAACGACATCTTGTTCATGTCCGCTTGCTGGCCGCAGTCCGCGAAAGGGTTTTATCAACGACATCTTTTCGATTCCTTATTCAGAACAGGGCTACTCATAACAACAACACACTATTGTACCGGCTTGGATGCAGCTGTGCACCCGGACCGGGACAGCCATCAGCATATACCGCTCGATTGAACGATCTGGAAACTACCTGTCTAAATAATGGAATGTTATTAAGCCTTACTCACAAGTTTATGGCCTATCTATCGATTAAACATGGTAATATTAATTAATATAGGCTATAAACCATATGTACTGTACTAGATTTACACAGATGCAATCAGGCAATCGCGGTGCTTGTCAGATATTTCAATATGAAACAGGCTATTACAACACCTGTTTCATAAACAACATCTGACTCGTATAATAAACAGGTAGCGCCAATAACAATAACAATTCGTGTCTGATTGAAGAACCTAGTTGTGATATATGCTAAGACTACCCTTGGGGGAAGCGGGACGTGTTTCTGTCGAATAAAAAACGAGCTGGGCAAAACGGCAATATTCGTCAAGGTATAAGGGATAGCAAATCAATTAATAAGGATGCTGTCTACCGACACGTCTGGCGCTTCTGGCCACGCTATATTCCAATCGCATTAAAGTTGTCACTGGCCATAGGGGTGATGTTGAGTCTGGTCATGTTTTTACTTGGCGCGATCATTATCCATAATCAGACCGAATTGTTGAACCACCAGATACTGAGTAACGGCCGCATCGTCGTCAAACAAATGGCCGAATCAGCCAAGGAACCCATACTGGCGAATGATGTACTGCAACTGGATGTACTGACCAATAGCCTGGCCAGTTCCGATGATATTATTGGCACCTCTATCTACTCGGCGGAAGGCAAGTCCCTGTCCAGCGCCGGCCCCCAGCCCTTTGAACCCTATGCCCCACTGGCCGGCCATGACATGACCTACCTGAAAAGATCGCCGATTACCGTACCATGGACCTGGCAGGATTCAGCCTATGGCGACCTGGATGCGATATCCTACATCAGCCCGATCAGCTACAAGAACATTACCGCCGGCTATGTACTGACTACCTTCAGCCGCAAGAAAATGACCAGTAGTATCCGCGATTCGATCCATTCCATCGTGCTGGCCACCCTGTTCCTGATACCGTTGGGTATCGCACTTTCCTATTTCATTTCCAAGAACTTTGCCCGTCCGCTGCAGGAACTGATGGATGCCAGCCGCGCGATAGACCAGGGCGAATACCGCTATCGCCTGACTGAAAAACGCAATGATGAAATCGGTTATCTGATGTCGGCTTTTAATAGCATGGCCCACGGTATGCTACAGAAAAAACAGGTGGAAGAGGCCTTCGCCAAACACGTGCCTGCCAGTGTGGTCAAAAATGTCCTGGCCAATCTGAATGGCATACAGCTTGGTGGCACCCATACCCAGGCCAGTGTCATGTTTCTGGATATCGAAGGATTCACATCCAAATCCGAAAGCCTCTCACCGACCGAGGTAGGTGAATTGCTGAACGAATTCTTTACCTATATATCGGATACCGTACACCTCTATAAAGGTACCATCGACAAGTATATGGGTGATTGTGCCATGCTGGTGTTCGGGGTACCTGAACCGGATGACGACCATATATTCCACTCGATTTCCTATGCGGTTTTCTTCCAGAAACTGCTGGTCAGAATAAATAATATACGCTTGTCCCGCAGTAAGCTCCCGGTCAAATTCCGCATTGGCCTGAATACCGGTGAAGTACTGGCCGGTAATATGGGCTCAATCGATCGTGTACAGTTCACCGTCGTCGGCGATACCGTTAACCTGGCGTCACGCCTGTGCTCCTTGTCCAACCCTGAACAGGTTCTGATTACCGAAGAAACCTACAATATCCCTATGGTACGTAAACGTATCGTCGCTACACGGTTTGACACCATACATGTCCGGGGTAAAGCAAGTCCGGTAAGCCTGTATCAGGTACATGATGTGGTTGAACCATACCGGACTGACATGGAACAGGAAATCCGCAGAATCTTACTTAAAACCCAACAGACACAATGAACCGTTTTACTATCCTGCTGCTCATGTTGTTCGCAGTTATCAGTGGCTGCCAGATACTGCCGGCAAAAAACGAGCATCGACAGATAGATGAACTGGATGCACTACGCAGTCTCAATGAATATGACAAGGCACTGGCACGCGCGCGCCAGCTGAAAAATTACTTCAATACACCCACCCATAAAAAACTGCTACAGGATGTACGCAGCGAAGCGGACGCCTATGACGAACAACAGGCAAGCAAGGTACAGGCCAAAATCATCGAACAGGACTGGGGTGGCGCATATAAATTACTCAATGAATCGTTACGCAAGTATTCCGGCGGCGAAAAAATACAGGCCGCCGAACGCGAGTTCATCAACCGTAATGCAGTAAGCCTGCGTGAGCTTTATGCACGCATGTTACTGGCCAAGGCCGAATGGCTGCTGCAATCAGAAAAAATCCAGCAGGCAATCAACGCCACCCAGGTCCGTGAAAAACCGGAGAGTTCAAACATCCTGCCGTCACCCGAGCGCAAGGCCATAGCACAACAGCTGTTTGACTTCGGCAAGGCTGCCTATAACGAAGGAAACCTCAATCTGGCCAATGACCTGTACACCATGTCAGACAGGCTTGACCCGACCCTGGATATCGGACGCGCCCGGGCGCAGCTGGACCAGTTACGTTATCAGCGCATCCAGGAACAACAGCAGGTTCAGCAGGCCCAGCAACAGAAAACCAGGCTGCAAACTCAGCGCCGGATTAAAAAGCTCAGTAATGAAACAGAAGAATATCTGCGTACCGGCGACCTGGTTGCTGCACGCGTATGGTTGTCCAAGTTACGCGCCACTGACAGGCACAGCAAGGAATACGAAAAGCTGCGCAAGAAGCTGACAGAGAAAATGAGTTCGCGTATCGACACCATGATCCAGCGCGGCAATACCCTGTACAGCAACAATCGCTATGAAGAGGCGATTCTGGTGTGGAAAAACGCACTGGAACTGGACCCAAACAACAGCAAGATCCAGGCGAATATCGCACGCGCCGAACGCATACTCAAACGCCTGAACGAACTGGAGCGGCGCGAGAGCAATTCAGACGCGGCCCAGCAAAGGTAAACGCGCTCGCGAAACCGGGTCACGACTCAACCAGCAGCGCATCCACCTTACGGAATCCCCGGGCCAGCTTGCTGCCCCGCCTTCCCCGCTCGCCGGCATATTCATCCACTTCATCCGCCTTCATGGTCTTGTGGCGCTGGCCTGACAGCAGGGTCAGTTTCTCACCATCCTGTATCGTGCAAATTGCACTGACATATTCCTCTCGGGCGGCGGCTCGCCTGGATGGAATGCCAATAATCTTGTTGCCCTTGCCCTTGGGTAAAACTGGCAACTCGGAACTATCAACCACCAGCATGTTGCCCTCGGTAGTCACCACAACCACCCAGTCCTTTTCCAGATCACGTACCATGACCGGCGGTAACAGGCGACATCCTTTTGGTACCGAAACAACTTTCTTGCCAGTCTTGTTACGGGTAAGCATCTCTTCCAGTTTGATAAAGAACCCGTACCCGGCATCAGATGCCAGCAGGACATGGTCATCCGGTTCACCCATGATCACACCGACAAACTCCGCACCCGGTGGAGTCTTGAAACGCCCGGTCAGTGGCTCCCCCTGTCCACGCGCCGATGGCAGGCTGTGCGCCATCAGGGCGTAGCTACGCCCACTGCTGTCCAGAAACACAGCTAACTGGTTCGAACGGCCCTGTGCCGATGCCTGGTAGGCATCACCTGACTTGTATGCCAGGCTGCGCCCGTCGACATCATGTCCCTTTGCTGCCCTCGCCCAGCCACGCTGTGACAGTACCACGGTCTGGTTTTCGCTGGGCACCAGGTCGGTTTCATCCAGTGCCTGCGCAGCCTCACGGGATACGATCGGTGAACGTCGGTCATCACCATAGTCCCCGGCATCGGCCTTGATCTCTTTCTTGAGCAGGGTCTGCATACGCTGCTTTGAACCCAGCGTCTTTTTCAGTTGATCACGTTCCTCGACCAGCGCCTGCTGTTCTTCACGTATTTTCATTTCTTCCAGACGGGCCAGTTGACGCAGTCGCGTATCCAGGATGTAGTCGGCCTGCTCTTCTGACAGTTTGAAGCGTTTGATCAGGACCGGCTTGGGCTTGTCCTCCTTGCGGATAATCGCGATAACCTCGTCAAGGTTTAGGAAAACAATTAACGCGGCATCAAGCAGGTGCAGTCGTTTATTGACCTTGTCCAGACGAAACTCCAGGCGGCGTCTGACGGTTTCCAGGCGGAACTTTAACCATTGCTTGAGCAGACTGCGCAGATCGAACACCTGTGGACGACCTTCCAGGCCGATCATGTTCATATTGACACGATAGCTGCGCTCCAGATCGGTGGTTGCAAACAGGTGCGCCATCAAACGTTTGGTGTCCACCCGGTTGGAACGAGTTACGACAACCAGGCGTACCGGGTTTTCATGGTCTGACTCGTCACGCAGGTCCTCCACCAGCGGCAGTTTTTTCGCCTGCATCTGCGCTGCAATCTGCTCCAGTATACGTGCACCCGAGACCTGGTAGGGCAGCGCGGTGATAATGATGTCACTGCCTTCCTTTTCAAACACCGCACGGCTACGTATCGAGCCATGACCGGTCAGGTACGTATTAAGAATTTCACTACGCGGGGTAATGATCTCGGCCTCGGTCGGATAATCCGGGCCCTTGATATGCTCACACAGTTGTTCAACCGTCGACTTGGGCTGGTCCAGCAGCCTAATACAGGCACTGGCCACCTCACGTAGATTGTGCGGCGGGATATCCGTCGCCATACCGACAGCGATTCCACTACCGCCATTCAACAGTACATTGGGCAGACGTGCCGGTAATAATTCCGGCTCTTGCAGGGTACCATCGAAATTCGGGCCCCAGTCCACGGTACCCTGGCCGAGCTCCGCCAGCAGCAACTGCGCATAGCCGGCCATACGCGATTCGGTATAGCGCATTGCCGCAAAGGACTTAGGGTCGTCCTGCGACCCCCAGTTCCCCTGACCATCGACCAGTGGGTAACGGTACGAGAACGGCTGCGCCATCAATACCATGGCCTCATAGCAGGCGCTATCGCCATGCGGGTGGAACTTACCCAGTACATCCCCGACCGTACGTGCCGATTTCTTGTACTTGGATGTCGCATTCAAACCCAATTCAGACATCGCGTAGATAATGCGCCGCTGCACCGGTTTCAGACCATCGGCCAGGTTAGGCAACGCACGATCAAGAATCACATACATGGAGTAGTCCAGGTAGGCCTTCTCGGTATACTGTTTCAATGGCATTTTTTCGAGGCCATCGAAATCAAGCGGCATGTTATCGGACATGCGTTTCTATCCTCATAAAGTTATCTTGGAGCGCTAGCTTCCTGATCGCTATGTTCTTTACTGACCGTCGGCCGCATGGACGCGGCCGTCGAGCCTACATGGATGTATTTACGGCGTGTCAGCAAAGAACATAGCGGACAGGGAGCGAAATATTTACACTACACAACCGCAAGATCGCCCTTCTTCTCCAGCCATGCCTTGCGGTCTGATGAACGTTTTTTGGACAACAACATATCCATCAGCTGATCTGTTTTATCGGCTGAGCCCAGCGTCAGTTGCACCAGTCTGCGCGTATCCGGGTCCATGGTAGTTTCACGCAGTTGCATCGGATTCATCTCACCCAGCCCCTTGAAGCGCTGTACATCCACCTTGCCCTTGAGCTTCTCGGCTTCGATACGGTCCAGTACGCCCTGTTTCTCGCTGTCATCCAGTGCATAGTAAACATCCTTGCCCACATCGACACGGTACAATGGCGGCATGGCTACATAGACATGCCCTTCCTCGACCAGCGCGCGGAAATGGCGCAGGAACAGCGCGCATAACAACGTCGCGATATGAGCACCGTCAGAATCGGCGTCCGCCAGTATGCAGATACGATTGTAGCGCAAACCTGACAGGTTCGGATTACCCGGGTCCACACCGATGGCCTGGGCGATGTCGTGTACTTCCTGTGATCCCAGTACCGAGGCCGAGTCAACTTCCCAGGTATTGAGTATCTTGCCACGCAATGGCATCACTGCCTGGTATTCACGATTGCGCGCCTGCTTCGCAGAACCGCCGGCCGAATCGCCTTCCACCAGAAACAGTTCGGTACGACCGGCGTCCTGGGAACTGCAGTCGGCCAGCTTGCCGGGCAAGGCCGGACCACTGGTTACCTTCTTGCGCACCACTTTTTTACCAGCACGCAGACGCTGCTGGGCATTCTGTATCGCCAGCATGGCTATTTTCTCGCCGGTCTCGCTATGCTGATTCAACCACAGCCCAAACGCATCCTTGACCACACCGGACACAAATGCCGCACATTCACGCGATGACAGCCGTTCCTTGGTTTGTCCGGAAAATTGCGGATCAGACAGCTTGACCGATAGCACATAACTTACGCGATCCCAGACATCCTCGGGTGCAATGCGCACACCTCGTGGTACCAGGTTCCTGAATTCGCAGAATTCGCGTACCGCCTCGGTCAGGCCGGTACGCAGACCATTCACGTGTGTGCCGCCCTGCGCGGTCGGGATCAGGTTAACATAGCTCTCCATCACCCCTTCGCCACCATCCGGTAACCAGACGACTGCCCAGTCCGCCATTTCAGAACGACCCTGCATATGACCGGAAAAAGGCTCTTCCGGCAGGCAGCTGGCGCCTGACTGCTCATCCTTCAGGTACTGGGTCAGGCCATCCTGGTATTGCCATTCCTGCTCTTCCCCGGAGGCCTCGTCACTGAATTTAACCAGCAAACCCGGGCACAGGACCGCCTTGGCCCGCAGCAGATGTTTGAGTTTAAGGACAGAGATACGGGGCGAATCAAAATACTTCGGATCAGGCCAGAAACGCACGGTGGTCCCGGTATTGCGCTTGCCGACCGTACCCACCACCTCCAGAGGAGTCTTGCGCTGACCATGCGCAAACGAGATATTGTATTCTTTGCCTCCCCGGCGTACCCAAACCTCCATATGTTTGGACAAAGCGTTGACGACCGAAACACCGACACCGTGCAAACCACCCGAGTAGGTATAATTCTTGTCAGAAAATTTACCGCCGGCATGCAGGCGGGTCAGGATCACCTCGACACCCGGGAGCTTCAGCTGCGGGTGCTTGTCCACGGGCATACCACGGCCGTCGTCACGCACCTCAACCGAACCGTCCTTGTACAGCGAGACGTCTATGGTCCTGGCATAACCGCTGATCGCCTCATCGACACTGTTGTCGACTACCTCCTGCGCCAGATGGTTGGGACGTGTCGTATCGGTATACATCCCGGGGCGTTTGCGCACCGGTTCCAGGCCGGTGAGCACCTCTATCGAGGCCGCATCATAATCGGTCGTCATTCAAACACCCCGATACTTTGTTCTGGTGGGTAACGGAGATTACGGATAATCTCTGACACATTGGTACTGGTTTCATAGTGAACACAAAAATATTCTTCAAACAGATCGTAGCGGTAACGGCCACTGCCTTCCTTCTCAATAGCACGCCATTTCGCTGTTTTTTGCAGTCTGAAATCACCGTCACCCACCGCATAGGCATAGGTCTTGTACTCGCCGGTCTCGCAGCGAATTCCTTCATGGCGCAAATTACGAACACCACTGGAGGACTGGATGACGACAGTAAAACGCCTGACCCCGTCATGTTCACCGATACTCAGTGAAGCGGAGTCAATCGCATAACGATAGTTGTCATAACCGCGGCTTACGACCTGTAACGGGATCAGGTTATGCGGCTTGGGTAGTTCAGGCAGGGTCTCGTTCTGTTCCTGCCATTGATGCTCTTCGATATGCTCGGGCAATTCCACCATCTCGGAAATGTCGGCACGCAACGGAACGGCCATCATCAGCAGTACACTGATTGCCATCAATCGGGAACAGGTCAGTTTTATCATCAATCTGCACTTGTTATTAACATAACAGCCCGGCGCAGGCCAGGCTGACCGGATCATTATAACAAGCCTGGACTGATAGTGGCAGACAGGATGCCGCTGATGAGACCCTGATTTCAGGCCAGATCTTCCACCAGTGATTGTCGCAGGACCTCAGTGACCGGGGAGGCCTGCTCACGCAGGTAGTCATGGTCAATACCGACACTGATAGAGCCCCCCGACCTGGCGCTGGCAATCATTTCCGGTGTCAGTTCAAAGCGGAGAAAGTGGACCGATGAGGTCTTGGTCTCGTTGGCCCTTTCCAGGTCTTCGTCGGCGATAGCGAACACCCTGTCGTGACCCTCTACGCTGACCCAGACGCGATCTTCCACACCCAGCAGCTTTTCCAGCGCTATTTTACGTTCATTCTCATCTACATATTCGATCATAAACGTGACTTTCCAGTTGCTACCATCCGGGATCATCGGGTTATAGGTATCCAGTTCCTCCTGGATTGCCTCGGCCTCGAAGATGCGTTCTATACGCAACATCTCCTGGATCTGGTACTGCATGATCATCCTGTTCTCGAAGTGCAGACTGGCATGTTCACCCAGCTTCAAAACCCGGGTTTTCTTCTGCTCCATCACCTCACTGCGGAAGTCCTGACGGACCTCTGCATATTTCTCGAGACTGTACAAATCATCTCTGGTCAGTTTCTGTTCGCTCATATCAAATTCCATACGCCTTGCGCAGCAGGCTGATCGGATGTACCAGCGTGCTGTTGTCTTTCATACCATTGGCAATCTGATGCCCTGCCATCGGACAATCACTGGTGTAATAATCCGGCTCGAATTGCTTGACCCGGTTTACGACAGGACGGGCAATCTTCATCGATATCTCGTGAAATTCCTTTTTAACGGCATAGGTGCCGTCATGTCCCGAACAACGTTCGATCGCCTCGATCTTTGTTTCCGGTATAAGCTGGAGTATATCGCGCGTCTTCATGCCGATACGCTGAACACGCTGGTGACAGGCCACATGGTAACTGACCTTGCCCAGCGGATGTTTGAAATCGGTATTCAGCCGGCCGTCCTTGTTGCGTAGCATTAGGTATTCGAACGGGTCAAACATGGCATCCCTGACCTTTGCCACCTGGGCATCATTCGGGAACATCAAGGGCAATTCCTGCTTGAACATCAGTACGCAGGAAGGCACCGGTGCAATCAGATCCCAGCCCTGATCCACCAGCTCGGCCAGCATCGGAATATTGACTTCCTTTGCCTTTTGTACGGATTCGAGGTCACCGAGTTCCAGCTTGGGCATACCACAGCATTGCTCACGGTTTGCAAAACCCACCTGCAAACCATTATGTTCCAGCACCTTGACCAGGTCATCACCAATCTGTGGCTCGTTGTAATTGGCGTAACAGGTTGTGAAAATCGCAACCTTACCGCTGGTCTGGTCAGTCGCAACCGGCTCGATACCCTGGCTGGTATAGCCCTGGTATTGCTTGCGCAGGGTCTTGCTATGGTATTTCGGTACCACGGCGTCCTTGTGTACCCCCAGTTGCGACTCGATAATATTGCGCATACCGCTGTTTCGATTGGCCGCGTTCACGATATTCACCACAACCGGGATACCGGCCAGACTACCCACCTTGTCGGTTGATGACAGCAACTCATCACGCTTGCTGGCGCCCTGCTTGCGGTATCGTACCGCCTTGGCACGTAGCATCAGATGCGGGAAATCGATATTCCATTCATGTGGCGGGATGTACGGGCATTTGGTCAGATAACACAGATCACACAGGAAACAGTGATCGACTACTTTCCAGTAGTCTTCTTTTTTGACACCATCGACTTCCATGGTGTCGGACTCATCGACCAGGTCGAACAGGGTTGGGAACGAGTTACACAGACTTACACAACGTCGGCAACCGTGACACAGGTCGTAGACCCGCTCCAGTTCCGCAAACAGATTGTCCTCGTCCCAGAACGAATCACTGTGCCAGTCCAGCGAATGGCGGGTCGGTGCCTCCAGACTGCCTTCCTGTATACCAGTTGCCATACAATGAACCCTCTAATGCAATCGCAAAGCAAACAGGCCGACATGCGCCGGCCTGTCTGTACTGAAAAACACCTGATTGATTAGCCTTCCAGTGAATCCAGGGCCTTCTGGAAGCGGTTGGCGTGGGAGCGCTCCGCCTTGGCCAGGGTTTCAAACCAGTCAGCAATCTCGTCAAAGCCTTCATCGCGTGCAGACTTGGCCATACCCGGATACATGTCAGTGTACTCGTGGGTTTCGCCAGCAATGGCCGCCTTCAGGTTATCGGAAGTACCACCGATCGGCAGGCCGGTAGCCGGATCACCAACGGCTTCCAGGTACTCGAGGTGACCATGGGCGTGGCCGGTTTCACCTTCGGCAGTTGAGCGGAACACGGCGGACACATCATTGTAGCCTTCTACGTCAGCCTTGGCCGCGAAGTACAGATACCGGCGGTTAGCCTGAGATTCACCTGCGAATGCGTCTTTCAGATTTTGTTCGGTTTTGCTTCCTTTAAGATCCATTGTAGTCTCCTCCTGCTGTCGGATAGGTTGAAAAACTGTTTTTAGACTTAGTCTAAGACTGGCGACAATTTAGCCCAATTGCTACGGCCTGTCAACACGTGCTGGGAATCTGTTGCTCCTTCAATGTCCTGAAAATACACCGTCTCCCTGTTGTTGATCGGTCAAGCTGGATCCACGCTGCTACGGTCACGACAAGCAGCTCATCACCACACTGCCCCATTCTCGGGATCATCTGTGACAGCATAAATCTTATTGTCGATACAAGCAAAACTCCCGATCCGCCCGACATACTGGTAAGATGCGCTTTTCAGATACGACCAGACAGGTGACCAGCTTGCCAACCAAAGCCAAAAAAGACAATGTCCAGCTTGAGAAATCGCTGAACGAGCTCGAGAAACTGGTGGATAAAATGGAACAGGGTGATATGTCTCTGGAAAAATCACTCGATTACTTCGAAAAAGGGATCAAACTGACACGCCAGTGCCAGCAGGCCCTGCAACAGGCCGAGCAACGGGTGCAAATCCTGCTGCAACAGGCTGATAGCGACAAACTGGAAGATTTCGACGACAATGTCTGAGCAGCTCATGCATAGCCGGCTGGAGAATTACCAGCAACGAGTCCGTGCGGCCATGGAACACTGGTTGCCGGCCGCCGAAACCCACCCAACCGTATTACATGAAAGCATGCGCTATTCAACGCTGTCAGGTGGCAAATATTTCCGCCCGGTGCTGGTCTACGCCACCGGTGATGCGCTCGACATCGATCTTGCCCAGCTGGATGGAATCGCCAGTGCGGTCGAGATTATCCACTCTTACTCGCTGATCCATGACGACCTGCCGGCCATGGATGACGACGACCTCAGGCGGGGGAAACCAACCTGCCACAAGGTGTTTGGCGAAGCCATGGCGATCCTGGCCGGTGACGCACTACAGGCCCTGGCGTTTCATATCATTGCCCACGACCCGAAAATGCCAGTCACCGATAGTGTACGTATCCGCATTTTTGAAGCACTCACCCGTGCCTGTGGTTCGCTGGGCATGGCCGGTGGTCAGGCGATAGACCTGGTCTCCACGGGCCAACAACTGGGTATCGCCCAGCTGGAAAACATGCATATCCGCAAAACCGGCGCGCTGATACGCGCCAGTGTGCGCATGAGTGCGCTGTGCAAGCCCGACCTGGACACGGCTATCCTGCAGCAACTGGAACATTATGCAAAATGCATCGGTCTGGCATTCCAGATTCATGATGACATCCTGGATGTCGAGGGCGACGCCAAGGTAATGGGTAAAGCACAGGGTGCCGATAAGGCACTGGAAAAACCCACCTACCCGGCCTTGCTGGGGCTGGAAGAGGCCCGTGAAAAGGCCAGAGAACTAATCGACGAGGCTGTCGACAGCCTGTCGTCGCTGGGTGACGTGGCGGATATGCTACGCTGGCTGGCCCGCTATATTATCACTCGATCAAACTAAGTCTTTGAATTATAAAGAGCATGAGGCACTAACCCCGGTCCCGGCTTGCATGCTAACTCGTCGTTGCGGATAATAGCAGGCTTTCCTTATAGACACGAAGTTCCTGGAATGCCGGATCTGAAGCGTTATCCATTACTGGCGCAAATCGAGACACCTGCCGATTTACGCGAGCTGTCACGTGACCAGTTACCTGATCTGGCCCGCGAACTGCGTGATTTCATGATTCACTCGGTGGCCAGCACCGGTGGACACCTGGCTGCCAGCCTGGGTACGGTGGAACTGACCATCGCCCTGCACTACGTGTTTAACACTCCAGAAGATGACCTGGTCTGGGATGTCGGTCACCAAACCTATCCGCACAAGATACTGACCGGACGCCGCGACCGCATGGCCAGCCTGCGCCAGCAAAACGGACTGTCAGGCTTTCCAAAACGTGGTGAAAGTCCCTATGACAGCTTTGGTGTCGGTCATTCCAGTACCTCGATCAGTGCCGCACTGGGCATGGCCCTGGCCAATCAACGTATGGATAATGACAAACAGGTTATCGCCGTGATCGGCGACGGCGCAATGACTGCCGGAATGGCCTTTGAGGCATTGAATCATGCCGGTGACCTGGATAGCAATATGCTGGTCATCCTGAATGATAATGACATGTCGATCGGTGAAAATGTTGGTGGCCTGTCTCGCTATACCGGACGCATTCTGGCGAGCAAGCTTTACACCAATATCCGTGAAGGCGGCAAAAAGGTACTCAACAGCCTGCCGCCAC
Organism: uncultured Gammaproteobacteria bacterium; assembly: GCA_947258795.1. GTDB lineage: Bacteria > Pseudomonadota > Gammaproteobacteria > DRJJ01 > DRJJ01 > DRJJ01. Next base: position 64,989 of record CAMYJU010000016.1, read on the forward strand.
CCATAAAGGAATGGTCGCGCCGCGCTGAAGAGCACATGAAAGGCATGGTCGTTCCAGGCACCCTGTTTGAGGAACTGGGCTTTAACTACATTGGCCCGATCGATGGCCATGACCTGCCTGACCTGGTGCGCACCCTGGAAACCATCAAGACTCTGGATGGCCCGCGTTTTCTGCATATCATCACCACCAAGGGCAAGGGCTATGCCCCCGCTGAGGCCGACCCATGCGCCTACCATGGCGTTAGCCGTTTCAATACCCACACCGGCCAGGCTGAACAGAAAAGCGAATCAGACAACAAACTCACCTATACCCAGGTGTTTGGCCAATGGCTGTGCCGGATGGCTGAAACGGAATCCAGGCTGATCGCCATTACCCCGGCCATGCGCGAAGGCTCGGGCATGGTCGAATACTCCAGGAAATTTCCTGACCGCTACTATGACGTGGGTATTGCCGAACAACACGCGTTGACCCTGGCTGCCGGACTGGCCAGCAAGGGCATGAAACCGGTGGTAGCGATATATTCCACCTTCCTGCAACGCGCCTATGACCAGCTGGTCCATGATATCGCGCTGCAGAATCTACCTGTGGTATTCGCGATCGACCGCGCCGGCATGGTCGGACCGGATGGCCCGACCCACGCCGGCAGTTTTGACCTCAGTTTCATGCGCTGCATACCCAATATGACCATTATGGCGCCGGCCAATGAAGCCGAGTGTTATCGCATGCTGACCACGGCATTCAGGCACAACGCACCTGCTGCGGTAAGATATCCGCGAGGATGCGGACCAGGCAGCGACCTGCCTGCCGGGCTCGAAGATCTGCCGATCGGCAAGGCCGAAATCGTACGTCATGGTGAGCATGTCGCGCTACTGGTATTTGGCAGCCCGCTGGAACCCGCTATGGCAGTTGCCGACAAGCTGAACGCGACCGTTGTAAATATGCGCTTTATCAAGCCGCTGGATACCGGGCTGATCCAGAGATTGGCCGAACAGCATGAGCTGCTGGTCACGCTGGAAGAAAACGTGATCGCCGGTGGTGCCGGATCGGCAGTCAGCGAATATCTGTCAGAACAGAACATCGTGACCAACTGCATCCATGTAGGCCTGCCGGACAGCTTCATTGAGCACGGTACCCGCGAGGAATGCCTGGATGCATGCGGCCTCAGCGAAAAACAGATACTTGAGCGCATCAGGTCTGTTCTGCAGCCTCGGGATTGCAATCCCGGATCATCTCAATTAATATCCTAGCCCTTTGCTCAGGTATTACCCATGACCGCTACCTACACGCTCAAGATCGTGACCGACTTTGCCTCGGCGCACACCCTGCGTGACTATCCGGGGGCCTGCCAGCGCATGCATGGACATAACTGGAAGGTAGAGGTGGAAGCGCGGGCCAGTCAACTGGACAAGTTGGGCATGGGTATTGATTTCAAGGAGATCAAACAGGCTACCCGGACCGTGGCAGACCGACTGGATCACCGTTATCTGAATGACCTGGAGCCATTCATCGAGATCAATCCCACAGCGGAAAACATAGCCGCCTATTTTTTTACTGAATTGTCAGGATTGCTGAACAATCAAGATGTGTGTGTCCATGCAGTTACACTCTGGGAAACCGAGCGCGCCTGTGTACGATACTCAGAGGAACCGAAATGACTAACCAGACCAAACCCGCGGCCAGACCCGCGTGCGAAATCGAAGACGTACAGAACCGCGCCGACACTCGCAACATACCGATCAACAAGGTTGGGATCAAGGATATACGCCACCCGGTACGTATTAGCGACCGTACAGGTGGCGAACAGCATACCATCGCGACATTCAATATGTATGTCAACCTGCCACATAATTTCAAGGGTACTCACATGTCCCGCTTTGTGGAAATCCTGAACCAGCATGAGCGCGAAATCACCGTCGAGTCATTCAAGGAAATGCTGCAGGAGATGACTGTAAAACTGGAAGCGTCTTCCGGTCATATCGAAATGTCATTCGATTACTTTATAAACAAGACCGCGCCGGTTTCAGGCGTGCAGAGCCTGATGGATTACCAGGTCAGCCTGATTGGTGAAGTACACGACAATACGCCATGCATGCAAATCAAGGTTGTTGTGCCGGTAACCAGCCTGTGCCCTTGCTCAAAGAAAATTTCCGACTACGGTGCACATAACCAGCGCTCTCATGTCACAGTCAGCGTACGCACGAAAGGTTTTGTCTGGATCGAAGAAGTGATTGAGATGGTGGAAAGCGAGGCATCCTGCGAGTTGTTTGGACTGCTCAAACGCCCGGACGAAAAACACGTGACCGAACGCGCCTATAACAATCCGAAATTCGTTGAAGACATCGTGCGTGATATTGCGGTACATCTGAATAATGATGATCGTATCGAGGCATTTACAGTGGAATCGGAAAACTTCGAATCCATCCATAACCACTCTGCCTATGCACTGATCGAGCACGACAAGCGCACAGACCAGGAACTGATACGGAACTAGGCCTCCCGATCAAATAGACCTATTATTTCAGGACAAAGGCCATTTTTTCCCTGGTCGCTGAATCATCAACATAGGCCGACAGCTGTTCCAGCGTCAGGGGATCACTGAAATATTCGCCCTGGTACAGGGTGCAGCCCTTGTTATGCAGGAAGCGCAATTGTTCTGCCGTTTCCACTCCTTCGGCGATCACATCCAGTGACAAATGCTCGGACATCGCAATAATGGTCTGCACGATCGCGGCATCTTCTGTGTCGACCAGCAGGTCGATCACAAACGCCTTGTCAATCTTGAGTATATCCAGGGGCATACGTTTCAGGTAGGCCAGTGACGAGTAGCCGGTACCAAAGTCGTCGATGGCCAGCTCCACACCAAGCGCCTTCAGTGCATGCATTTTTTCAATGGTGCTCTCTATGTTGGATACAACGATGCCCTCTGTCAGTTCCAGGGTCAACGCAGCCGGATCCACTCCGCTATCGTCGATACAGACTGCAACCTGGTGCACGAAATCCGGTTGCATAAATTGTCGTGGACTGACATTGACAGACATGTGCCGGATATTGCCAAAACGCTCATCTCCACTCCAGGTCTTCATTTGCCTGCATGCCTGTTCTATAACCCAGGCACCCACTTCCATGATCAAGCCCATTTCCTCAAGGATATGAATAAACTGGGTGGGCGGTATCAGACCCATTTCCGGGTGCTGCCAGCGTAGCAAGGCCTCCACACCCACCATACGCCCCGACTCGTTGACCTGTGGCTGATAGAGCAGAAACATCTCGTTAAATTCGATCGCATGCCTCAGATAACCTTCCAACATCAGTCTTTCGCTGGCCTCTGCCGCCATCGCCGGTAAATAAAACTGTACCGCGTTACGGCCTGCCGCCTTGGCGCGATACATGGCCGTGTCGGCATGACGCAACACATCGTCCGGGGTATCCGCATCCACCGGGAACAACACTACACCAATGCTCGGACTGACATGTAACTCACGACCTTCCACCTTGAAAGGCTCATTCAGCAGACCACGTATACTGTCAGCCAGTTGCTTGATTTTCTTGCCTGCCGCATGCCGTTCGTAACCCACATCCGGTATTAGCATGACAAACTCGTCACCACCGAGCCTGGACACGGTCATGTTTTTCCCTGCGGCCGATATCAGGCGATTTGCGACCCCCTTGAGCAAGTGATCGCCCAGCGCATGCCCGAGTGAATCATTGATATTCTTGAAATGATCGAGATCCAGATATAACAGGCCACCGAGTACCTCGTGGCGTTTGGCCATCATGATGGCCATATACAGATGATCCAGCAGCAGGTTCCGGTTGGGTAAATCGGTCAGTGGGTCATGATTGGCCATATGGTGGACATGTGCCTCGATATTGCGGCGGTTGACCGCGATTCCGGCCATACGCGTAGCGGTTTCCAGTATGCGCTTCTGGTAACTGTCCGGCCTGGCGGGTTTGAAATGAATCACGGACAGGGTGCCCAGCATGCTACCCTTGTCTGACTTGACCGGTATTGCCCAGCAAGCATGAATCTTGAATTCATCCACAACATCACGCGCCTGCGCCCAGCGTGGGTCCTCACTGGTATCATCCACATAGACCGGCTCATCCAGACAGAATGCCGTCGCAGTGGAACCCGTTCCCATCTCGGGTAACATAAACTTCATCTCGTTGCCAAATTCCAGCGGGATATTGGGGGCTGCCTTGAGCTCCAGGAAACCGCTCTCTTCATTGAAAAGGTGCAGCACACACACCACACCGGGCACCATTTTTTCCACTTCGTAGCACAAGGCGTTCAGTACCGACTGCAGGTCACCGCCGGTGGCAATCAGTTCCAGTATGCGCCGCTGGAAATTCAGTAACAGCCCGGCCTGTTTACGCTCATTGACATCACGCACCTGTGCCAGCAGATAACGTCTTTTGCCAGGCAAGGCCACACGGCTCAGCGTAACCTCGACATCAATCACATGACCCATATCAGAAACGGTCGACCATTCAAAACGGTATTCCCCTCCCTTCAGGGCCTGCTGCAGATAGACCGACATCGCACTGGAAGAAGTCTGGGTATTCGTACGCATGGAGATGGCCGAGAAGTCCTCCAGGCGCTTTCCGGTCATTTCTCCTTTACGGGTCGAAAAGAACAGCTCGGCGCGTTGGTTCACATCGAAGATCTGGCCATCCTCATTCAACAGGATGACCGGGTCTATATTCTGCTCAAACAGATTTCGATAGCGCGCCTCGCTGTTGCGTAACGCCTCATCGATACGTTTTCTGTAGATCAGCAAGGCGTACAGGGAAAACACCATAACCAGCAGCAACACCAGCACAACCGCGACTATCCATACCTCGGACTTGTACTTCCAGTAAAGACTCTGCGGCAGATATTCGACCGTACTGGCCGGCGGCAGCCGGTCCATTGGGATATCGAAGGCCAGCAGTTCGCGGTAGTCAAACATATAGGCATTCGGGCTTTCCTGAACAATCGGCACTTTATCCACCGACACCCCTTTCAGCAATTGCAGTGCCAGGGACACGGCCACCTCACCCTGCAACACGCTGCTAGTCAGTTTTCCGCCGACCGCACCGCTACCGAGAAAAGAATCCCAGGTACCATACACAGGGGCATCGGTATATTTCTTGATAAACGCGACCCCTTCATTCAGCGTGAAACTGCGCCCATCCCTGGTCTTGAACAGGGACAGGTTAAGAATGATTGCTTGCTCATCCAGTGCAGCCAGCTCCCTGGCCAGTACATGACTATCCAGGTTTTCGAGCTCCAGCACTTCCAGACCGGAAGGTAACTGGTGTTTGATCTGCCGGAGCTTCTCGAGTATAGCTGCGCCGGTTGTGGTTGCGTCGCTCACAACCGCCAGCCTGTTGCGTTCGGGATGCAGGCGGTATGCGACGTTAACCGTACCCAGCAGATCGTTGTCTTCAATCACACCGGTAACCGGATCCAGCCCGCTGATCAAATCATAGCCGAAATTATTAATACCACAGAAAACCACCGCTACTCCCGGAAACAAACTGTCCCGGTACTGACGCAGGAATTCCAGCGCATTGTTATCAGCCGCAATAATCAGTGCGGGCTTTTGATCCCGGTATTTTTGCCGGTAGAGACTGACCAGGGTGGGGAAAACAATGTTGGTCGCATGCTGTTTGCTGTCCATGTATTCGATCAGTAGCCGAATCTCCTGATCACCTTCCTGCAAGGCCTTTTTTACACCACGTGTTATTCCGTCAGTCCACGGATAACCCTGGTGATAGGAGTGTAGCAGCAGTACGGTAGGGGCCTGTTCAACAGCAGTCACCGCCGGACAGGTAAAGGGAAACAGCAGAAAGAGCGGCAACAGCCATTGATAAAGTCTGAAGTTTAAATGATGGCGCATATCAGCATTCCTGGCTTGCCTGCCTTGTCCAGAAGCCGTATGCAAAACCCGGTGTCAGACCGCTCCTGTGTCTTTTTGCACCTTGATTGTATTAATAACAGGCCGGAAACACAATCTATTGAGTCTGCACCAGCTTCATGGCAGCGCCTTCCTGTTCGATCTTGAGTCGCCCGAGAAAACTCATCCCCAGCAATACCTGGCTGGGCTGTGGCCCGTCAATAACAGTCGCCTGTACATTTTTCAGCACTATTCCGCCAACGCGTACGCTTTTCAGTCGTACGAAAAAAGCCGGCACGACATTCGAGGCCGTGGTGACACTGCCGCGCTTGCCGCTGTAACGGAATTCAACCCCCAGGCGCCTCGCCTCACTGGAGTTCATCGCAATCGATTGCGCGCCGGTATCGATCAGGAAGCTGACCGGCAAGCCATTGATACTGCCTATGGCAGTATACATACCTCGATCATCCGGCCAGATACGTTCGACTTTTTTCTCGGGCGGGGTGAAACGCGTATGCACTTTGCTACCCAGTGCATAGGTCTTCCGCTTGCCATTGATTTCCAGTATTGCGCTGCGACTGTCTGCACGGATCAGTGTGACGCCTTCCGGGCTGGTTTGTCCGCGTTTCAGGACACGACGTCGCCCATCCAGTTGCAGCACTGCCGTATCCTTGAACAGGCCCTGCACCACCACCTCATCGACAGCATAGGCAGCCGACAACACCAGGCTGCCGCCGCATAACATTAGTATCTGTAACAAGATGGTTGGTATAAAAAATCTCATCGATTTATCCGGTACCTTTTGCCTTTATCCTGACCCAGCTTGATCTGCACCTTGTCCGGGCTCCAGCCATGCACCTTGTCATGCGCCTCGACCACGATCGTCTTGATATCGGCCGGTATGCTGATATCGCTTAACTGCCGGGTAAAAGGCTGCTCATGCTCATGCGGATGCCACAGGGTTCGATGACCCAGAACCTTGCCATCAACAGTCACCAGTCGCCAGCCATCTGCATAGTGATTCCAGCCGGTGTCGCCATGCGCCAGCGTGACCGAGGCGCGCCAGCTACCTGCAGTCTGCGTGAGCTCGACAAAACGGATTTCCACCTGCCCTGCTGATACCGGCATGCCGGCCAAACCGAGTAGCAACCATGTAACAAGCCTGATCATTGGCCATTTGACTGCAGGAACACCGGCTAGTTTCATAACATCCTCCTTATGTCTGAACATGCAAATATTCAGAAATAATATGACTGAATTATCAGTAGCACGGCCAGCCCGGCTACACCGGCCAGTACGTCGTCCAGCATGACCCCGAGGCCCCCGCCTATATGGCGATCCAGCCAGCTGATCGGCCAGGGTTTGAGAATATCAAACAAACGAAACGCGATAAATCCGGCTATCACCCAAATCCAGCCAGGCGGCATCAGGCTCATGGTAATCAGGTAACCGACAATCTCGTCCCAGACGATGGCGGCATGATCGTGTTGCCCCAGTATCGAGGCCGCGCGATGACACAAATAGATACCGAGCAGGAACATCAGGCCAACAACTATCATATACCAGATCATAGCCAGTTGACTCAGACCCAGATAGACCGGTATCGCAACCAGGGTCCCTGCCGTACCCGGTGCCCAGGGTGACGCACCACTACCAAAACCACAGGCCAGAAATACCACCGGGTGACGACACTGTTGCAGGATTTGCATGCTCATAGTCTGGTTAGCCCGGTTGTGCAAAATGATCAAAGCCCCTGACCGTTTTCGTCACCGGCCTGCCCTGTTCATCCAGTAACTGCACGCCTTCGCCCCGGACTACTGTACCAATACGCGTAACCGGCGGGGCAGCTTGCGGCAAACACCGGCCCAGCCGCTCCTCCAGCGCAATCGGCATGGTGAAACACAGCTCATAGTCATCACCGGCGGTCAGGGCGAGTTCTAACGCGAGCTCAGTCCCGACACAGTGTAACAGGTTTTCGGACAGTGGCAGCCGTCGCTGTTCTACCTGTATCGATACATGACTGGCGCTGGCGATATGACCGAGATCTGCCAGCAGGCCATCCGAGATATCAATCAGTGCATGCGCCAGTCCACGCAGACAGATACCGGTTTCGATGCGCGGCGTTGGGCGATCAAGCCGCTGTAACAGATAGGCATCCCTATCCGGGAACTGCAAACCACCGCCAGCATCACCCAGCTGGCCGGTCACGTAAACCCCATCATCAAGCTGTGCGGCACTGCGCAACAGGGCCTGGCCGGCCGGCACGATCCCGTGCGCCTCGATAGAAACGGCGAGGTCACCTCTGTGTACCACTACAGCAGCTAGCTGCACCTGGTATGGCACCAACAGTTCCTGCAATCCCGTTCTGAACGCATCCAGCCATTCGGTACTCCACCCGGGTATACTCAGGGTCAGATAAATCCAGCGTGGTTCAGCACCCATTGCCGCCAGATCACTGAAATTGACTGCAACGGACTTGTACGCAATATCCTGTGCTGTGGCCCGGTCCGGGAAATGCACCCCGGCCACCAAGGTATCCAGCGTCATGACACGCTCATATCCGGCGGCTACCCGGGTGTTTGCTTCGCAATCACCAAAAACAGCCCGTACATCACTTTCAGGATACTCACTCATGAAGCCGCACGCAGGTTATGGTCTCACGGAAACGAAATGCTCTATAGCACTGGCCTGAACCGGCGCCGGGAATCATTTCGCGGCATCAATTTCAATTTTACGCAGCTGCTGCGCCGCCTTGTCCATGACGCCATTGATATAACGATAGCTATCGGCCGCACCAAAGGTCTTGCCCAGTTGCACCGCTTCGTTAATCACCACCCGGTACGGCACATCCAGGCGATGTATCAGTTCATACGAACCAATACGCAATATGGCGCGCTCAACCGGGTCCACCGCCTCCATTTCACGGTCCAGGTAAGCATCCAGCGCCTGGTCCAGCTCGTCGACGCACGCCGGGATACGATGCAACAGCTCATGAAAATACTCACGATCGACCTGCTGTATCTCGTCCTTCTGCTGAAACTGCTTTTCAATTTCATTCAGGTCGCCGCCGGACATGGACCATTGATACAGGGCCTGCATGGCCAGTCGTCGCGATTTTTTACGCGCGTGGGCCGGGTTGGTAGACTTGCGCGCCGCCTTGCTCATATCAGATGTCCAGTCCTCGCAGCAGGTTCACCATTTCAATAGCCGACAGGGCTGCCTCAGCACCCTTGTTACCCGCCTTGGTGCCGGCGCGCTCAATCGCCTGTTCTATCGTATCAACCGTCAGTACACCGAAGCTGACAGGAATATCGTATTCCAGTGAAACCGACGAAAGCCCCTTGGTACATTCACCGGCAACGTATTCAAAATGCGGTGTGCCGCCACGTATAACGGCACCTATGGCGATAATCGCATCATACTGTTTACCGGCCGCCAGACGCTTGGTTGCCAGCGGCATTTCGAAGGCACCGGGGACACGCACAATATCCACATTCTGTTCCGCCAGGCCATGCCGCTTCAAGGTATCCAGTGCACCACTTAACAGACTCTCTACAACAAAGCTGTTAAACCGCGCGACAACAATCGCAATACGTCCTTCGCGTATGGTCATATCCCCTTCATAAGTCTTGTACTGTTGCATTATTTCATCCTGTATTTAAGTCATAAACTCAGTCGGTTTCACCCTGGATATGCTCCACCACTTCCAGGTCAAACCCGGACAGTCCGTGCATAATCACCGGTGAACTCATCACACGCATACGATGCACTCCCAGGTCTGATAAAATTTGCGCCCCCACACCAAAAGTACGCAGCTCCGGTATCTGGTCGGACTCTGTGGCCCTGGTCGTCTTTTGCTGTTCCTTGCCAATATTCTGTATACGATCAATCAGGTATTGCTGGTTTTCCGGCGTGCGCAGCACGACGATCACGCCATTGCCATGCTCGGCGATATAGCGCATCGCCTGACGTAATGGCCAACTACCCCCATGGACGTGCAGATCCAACAGATCCACCATACCGTCGCGCATGTGCACGCGCACCAGCGTATCTGTGTCGCCTGCTATCTCTCCACGCACCAGTGCGAAATGCAGCATCTGGTCAATATGATCATGATAGGCAATCAAGCTGAATTCACCAAAGTCCGTATTAACCGTATTCTCGGCCACCCGCTCGACCGTGGTCTCGTTGCGCAGCCGGTAATGAATCAGGTCGGCTATCGTACCGATCTTCAGATTGTGCTTTTTGGCAAACTTTTCCAGGTCGGGCCGGCGCGCCATACTGCCATCTTCATTGAGTATTTCCACAATCACAGCAGCCGACTCCATGCCGGCCAGCCGCGCCAGGTCACAACCCGCCTCGGTATGTCCGGCCCGGGTCAACACACCGCCCGGCTGGGCCATTAGCGGAAAGATATGTCCCGGTTGCACAATATCTGCTGCAACGGCGTCTTCCGCAACAGCGGCCTGTACCGTCACTGCGCGGTCTGCTGCCGAGATCCCGGTGGTCACCCCCTGGGCGGCCTCGATCGACACCGTGAAATTGGTTGAATACTGGGTCTTGTTGCGCGATACCATCAGTGGCAAATCCAGTTGTTCGCAACGCTGCTGGGTCAGGGTCAGGCAGATCAGGCCACGGCCATAACGGGCCATGAAATTAACCGCCTCAGGCGTGACCGCAGAGGCCGCCATCAACAGGTCGCCTTCATTTTCACGGTCCTCGTCGTCCATGATAATAACCATGCGGCCCTGCCGCATGTCTTCAATGATTTCTTCAATAGAATTTAATAACATCTGAAAACCTTATTTACTCTTGACGACCGAGAAACCCGTGCTCAGCCAGGAATTCCTCACTCAGTCCCGATGCAGAATCTGCCGCGGCCTCACCTAGCAGCAGTCTTTCCAGGTAACGCGCGATGATATCGACCTCCAGATTAACCCGGGTACCGGCACCATAACCGTCCATAATCGTTTCCTGCAGGGTATGTGGCACGATAGTCAGTTCAAACTCGGCGCCACTGACAGCATTCACGGTCAGGCTGGTGCCATCTACACAGATCGAACCCTTTTCAGCAATATACTTCGCCAGTTCACCCGGTGCACGCAGCCGAAATCGCTCGGCCCGACCACAGGTCTCACGGCTAATCACTTCGCCTATGCCGTCGACATGACCACTGACCAGATGACCACCCAGCCGGGTCTCGGGCGTCAGCGCTTTTTCCAGGTTGACCGGATCACCATCCTGCAGTTTACCGATACCGGTGCGCTTCAGGGTCTCGTGCGACACATCGGCCCAGAAACCATCACCAGGCAACTCAACCGCGGTCAGACAAACTCCATTCACGGCAATACTGTCGCCCAATTTGACGTCGGCCAGATCCAGCTTGCCGGTATGGATACGCAAACGCATATCCTCACCCCGGCGCTGCCGTTCTGCCACACTGCCTGTTGCCTCGATAATTCCGGTAAACATCTTCTCTCAATCACCTGCTTCGTTGCTGGCCGGGCGCGCATGAATACACAGGTCGCCACCCAGTTCACGCACTTCGGTTATATTCAGGGCCACGCGATCCGCCATATGTACCAGGCCAGGCAGATGAAAGGCACCACGTGCCAGGTCACCCATGATATGCGGCGCGACATACAGAATCAGTTCATCCACCAGGCCCTGCTCGAGCAGACTACCATTTAGCGTAGCACCTGCCTCGACCAGTACCTCGTTGATTTCCAGCCTGCACAATTCCTGCATCAGTGCGTGTAAATCAATCTGGCCGCCTTTTACCGGTAACACGCTGACCTGGGCCCCGGCTTTCTCCAATAACTCGATCTTCTCTGCCGATTCGGTCACAGTCATGATGCGCGTCTGCCCCGGTAGACCCAGCATGTGCGCGTTAATCGGCATGCGCAGCTGGCTATCCAATACTATCCTGAGCGGTTGTCGCCAACCCCCTTCCGGTACAGACCCGCTCAGACGAACATTCATCGAGGGGTCATCGGCCAGTATGGTATCAATGCCTGTTAATATCGCAGAACTGCGTGCCCGCCAGTGCTGGACCTCCAGTCGGGACTGCTCACTGCTAATCCATTTACTTTCACCGCAGGCCATCGCAGTCCTGCCATCCAGGCTGATCGCCGTTTTGACCCGGATCAGCGGCCTGCCTTCACGCATACGCTTGATAAAACCCGGGTTCAGGTCGGCTGCCTGGTCTGTCAGCACACCGGTCTTTACTTCTATCCCGGCCGCTTCCAGCTGCGCGATACCCTGACCCGCGACCAGCGGATTCGGGTCCTGCATCGCCAGTACGGCTCGCTTGATACCGGCATCGACCAGCGCATCCGCACAGGGAGGTGTACGACCATGATGGCTGCATGGCTCCAGTGTAATATAGGCAGTCGCACCCCTGGCCTGGTCACCGGCATCTTGCAGCGCATTGATTTCGGCATGCGCCTGACCGGCCCGTTCATGCCAGCCTTCACCAACAACGCTGCCATCACGCACCAGTACACATCCGACACGCGGATTCGGGTCGGTTGTGGTCAGACCCTTTTCGGCCAGCTGCAATGCAAGCCGCATGTGTTCATGATCGCCAGTCAGCATTTGCCTTCACAATCTACTTGGAAACATCTTTCTGCTGGCCATTGGCCGGCAGTAATGATAGCTGGCTTTTACGCATTTCAGACGTCGGCTGTTGCTCCAGTCGCTCAATCTCTTCCCGGAAGGCATTCACATCCTCGAAGCTGCGGTATACCGACGCAAAGCGCACATAGGCCACCTGGTCCAGTTCACGCAGTTCGTTGATAACCCATTCACCCAACTGGCTTGATGCGATTTCCCGTTCACCGGTCGAACGTATCTGGTGCAGAATACGGTTAATAGCCGACTCGATGGCCTCACTCTCAACCGGCCGTTTCTCCAGCGCACGCAGAATACCGGTACGCAGTTTTTCTTCATTGAAGTCTTCGCGCACACCATCACTCTTGACCACACGCGGCATACGCAATTCAGCTGTTTCGAAAGTCGTAAATCGCTCTTCACAGGACTCACAACGCCGGCGCCGTCGCACCTGATCGCTGTTGGCAGACAGCCGAGAATCAATAACCTTGGTGTCCTGTGCACCACAGAAAGGACAACGCACGATTCACCTGCCTGAACTGGTCATGAGCTTTACCTGGTTAATCCTGGTACACCGGAAAACGCTTGCACACATCAAGGACCTGCTGTTTAACGCGTTCGATGACCGCTTCATCCTTGATGTTGTCCATGATGTCACACATCCAGTTGGCCAGGTCGGATACTTCCTGCTTGCCAAATCCACGCGTGGTCACCGCCGGGGTACCGACGCGTATACCGCTGGTGACAAACGGTGATTGCGGGTCATTCGGGACGGCGTTCTTGTTGACCGTAATATTCGCGGCCCCCAGCGCAGCATCCGCCTCCTTGCCGGTCAAGCCCTTGTCGATCAGGTCGACCAGGAACAAGTGGTCATCAGTACCGCCGGACACGACCTTGTAACCGCGTTGCAAAAACACATCCGCCATCGTTCTGGCGTTATCCAGTACCTGCTGTTGATATTCCCTGAACGATGGTTCCAGGGCCTCCTTGAACGCTACCGCCTTGGCGGCAATCACATGCTCCAGTGGCCCACCCTGGATACCCGGAAATACCACTGAGTTCAGTTTCTTTTCAATCTCCTCATTGGCACGCGCCAGGATCAGCCCACCACGAGGACCACGCAGGGTCTTGTGGGTGGTGGTCGTGGTCACATCGGCAATCTTGATCGGGCTCGGATACAGCCCGGCCGCGATCAGGCCGGCCACATGGGCCATATCGACCATCAGGAACGCGCCGACGCTGTCGGCAATGTCACGGAAACGCTGCCAGTCCACAACCCGCGAATAGGCGCTGAACCCGGCCACGATCATTTTCGGTTTATGTTCTTCGGCCAGGGCGGCGACCTGCTCATAGTCAATCTCACCGGTCTCCTCATTCAGACCATACTGGACCGCATGGTAGATCTTGCCCGAAAAATTAACCTTCGAGCCATGGGTCAGATGACCGCCGTGCGCCAGGCTCATGCCCAGCACCGTATCACCGGGCTGTAACAGGGCCATGTACACGGCGGCATTGGCCTGTGATCCCGAATGCGGCTGGACATTGGCATAATCAGCATCAAACAGCTGCCTGGCACGGTCAATTGCGAGCTGCTCGGAAATATCGACATTCTCGCAACCGCCGTAATAACGCTTGCCCGGATAGCCCTCGGCGTATTTGTTGGTCAGTACCGAGCCCTGCGCCTGCATCACGCGTGGACTGGTATAGTTTTCCGATGCGATCAGCTCGATATGTTCCTCCTGACGCAGCTTCTCGTTCTCCATCGCCTGCCACAGCTCAGGGTCGTATCCCGCAATCGTCATATCTTTCGTAAACATCGGATTTTCCTCAAAAACTGCCTGTTTCTAGTCAGCCCGGCCTGAATCGGTGCAAACCGGGTCAATCAAACAGGGAAAGGATACCTGATTTACCGGAAAACTGCACCGAAATCCGGTATTTGGCGGGGTTATTAGCGCAACAAATGCAAGCTGCCCTGACTGCCTCGCTCCGGCTCAGACCAGTGCCGAGACCACGGCTACCCAGGCCGCGGCCAGATTTTCGCGGTTATAGCCACCACCGCCCAAGGCCAGCAAGCGGCCGGCACAGTAGTGTCCGGCCAGTTCCTGTAAACGCCGCGCTGTGTGCCGGTGTGCGGCCGGGCTATAGCGCATATGGGTGATCGGATCACCAGCAATGCTGTCGGCACCGCACTGCAGCAGGATAAAATTCGGCGGATGCTGCTCCAGATGCCGCTCGACCCGCTCCCAGGCCATATAGAATGCCTGGTCATCCGCACCGGGCGCCATCGGGATATTCAGCTTGGTCCCTCGCGCCTCACCACACCCGCTTTCATCGGCCATACCGGTACCCGGGTACAGGTAACGGCCATCTTCATGCAAATCTGCAAACACCAGCCGCGGATCATCCTCAAATCCGTAAAAAACCCCGTCACCATGATGCGCATCGATATCGATATAGGCGACACGTTGCAACCCGTACTGACCCAGCAGTGTTTCAATCACCACGCCACAATCGTTAAAAACGCAAAAACCGGCCGCACCGTCGCGGCGCGCATGATGCAGGCCGGCAATCGGTACAAAGGCCTGATCGCAGTGACCATTGATAATATCTTCCGCTGCCTTCAACACCGTGCCGACCACCGTGGCCGCAGCTTCGTAGACCCCGGGAAAGGCAGGCGTGTCGTAACCATCTAGCATACCGACCCCGGTTTTGGACTGCTGGATGACCCGCTTGACATAGCCAGGGGTATGAAAGCGCTCTATCTCCTCGGCTGTCGCGATCACCGGCTCACTAAAACTGACCTTGCTGCCCGCCAGGTCTTTTTGCAACGCACGCACAAATACATCATGCCGGTCCGGACCGAACGGATGATCGTCACCAAATCCATAGCGCGCCAGCGCTTCACCTGTGTAGACGCATACTGTCATTGGTCTGCATGCTGCCGTTACCTGTCCGGTATGTAGTTTACAGACACGCTGTAAATACATACATGTAAGCTCGACGGCAGCATCCCTGCTGCCGACGGTCTGTACACAACACACCAGACAATTAATGTAAAAGTGAATGGTACAAGTATATGATGCGATTTATATCCCTGCATAAGAAGACCAGGCACATCTCAAACTATAACTATACACTCGCCACCCCCGACGCTTTCCAATATACTTGCCCGAATCGCGTAACCCGCTTACTGGAATATACATGGCACAGTACATTTACACTATGAACCAGGTCGGCAAGGTCGTCCCGCCGAACCGTGAAATCCTGAAAGACATTTCCCTGTCGTTTTTCCCGGGCGCCAAAATCGGTGTTCTGGGTCTGAACGGGTCCGGTAAATCCACACTGCTGCGCATCATGGCCGGCATCGATACCGACATCATTGGCGAGGCCCGCCCGCAGCCGGGTATCAATATTGGTTACCTGCCACAGGAACCGCAACTGGATCCGGACAAGGATGTGCGCGGCAATGTCGAGGAGGCCCTGTCCCATATCAAGGACGCACAGGCACGGCTGGATGAGATCTATGCCGCCTATGCCGAGCCGGATGCAGACTTTGACGCACTGGCCAGCGAACAGGCCAAGCTCGAAAACCTGTTACAGTCCAGCGATGGCCATAACCTGGAACGCACACTGGAAATTGCCGCGGACGCCCTGCGCCTGCCGCCATGGGACGCGGATGTAACCAGGCTGTCCGGCGGCGAACGACGCCGTGTGGCCCTGTGCCGATTACTGTTGTCCAGGCCCGATATGCTGTTACTGGACGAACCGACCAACCACCTGGATGCCGAATCCGTGGCCTGGCTGGAGCATTTCTTGAAAGACTACACCGGCACCGTGGTGGCGATCACGCATGACCGCTATTTCCTCGATAACGTCGCCGGCTGGATACTGGAACTGGATCGCGGCCATGGCATACCGTGGGAAGGGAATTATTCCTCATGGCTGGAACAGAAGGAAAAACGCCTTGAACAGGAGGAGAAAAAGGAAAGCTCACGTATCAAGGCAATGAAGGCCGAACTGGAATGGGTGCGCAGCAATCCCAAGGGCCGTCATGCCAAGAGCAAGGCGCGCCTGGCCCGCTTCGATGAACTCAATAAACAGAACTATCAACAACGTAACGAAACCAACGAGCTGTTTATCCCGCCCGGCCCGCGTCTGGGTGACAAGGTGATCGAGGCCGACCATATCCGCAAGGGTTTCGATGATCGCCTGCTGGTCGACGACCTGAGCTTCAAGCTGCCCCCCGGTGGCATCGTTGGCATCATCGGCCCGAATGGTGCCGGCAAGACCACGCTGTTCCGCATGTTGACCGGTACCGAGCAACCCGACAGTGGCGACCTGCGCATCGGTGAAACTGTACAGCTGGCCTATGTCGACCAGAGCCGTGACGCACTGGACGACGGCAAGACCGTCTGGGAAGAAATCTCCGGTGGCCATGACATCCTGCAGGTCGGCAAACTGGAGCTGAATTCCCGCGCCTATGCCGGCAAATTCAACTTCCGTGGTTCAGACCAGCAAAAACAGGTCGGCAATCTGTCCGGTGGTGAACGCAACCGTGTACACCTGGCCAAGTTGTTGCAAAGTGGCGGCAACCTGTTACTGCTGGATGAACCGACCAACGATCTGGATGTAGAAACCCTGCGTGCACTGGAAGAGGCCTTGCTGGAATTTCCGGGCTGTGCCGTGGTGATCTCGCATGACCGCTGGTTCCTGGACCGCATTGCGACCCATATTCTTGCCTTTGAAGGTGACAGCAAGACCGTTTGGTTTGAGGGTAACTATGCGGATTACGAGGCTGACCGCAAACGCCGACTCGGTGATAACGCCGACCAACCGCACCGGATACGATACAAAAAACTTGGCTAATTCAGATGTATTCAGACTAACAGTATGCCTCTGCTCTCAAGGTAGGCAGTGATTTGCTGTACACACTCTTCCAGCGGTTGCTCGCCGGTATTGAGTGTCAGCTCCGGACTCTCGGGCGTTTCATAGGGTGAGGAAATACCGGTAAAATTGGGTATTTCGCCATCACGGGCTTTTTTATAAAGCCCCTTCACGTCTCGTGATTCGCACACATCCAGTGAACAGTCGCAGAAAACCTCGATAAAATCACCACCGGCCAGATCACGGACCTTGCGACGATCTGCTCGAAACGGAGAGATAAACGCGGTCAATGCGAGGATGCCGGCATCGCAAAACAGCTTGGCCATCTCGCCGATACGGCGAATATTCTCCACCCGGTCATCTTCGGAAAAACCCAGGTCACCGCACAGGCCATGACGAACATTATCACCATCAAACACATAAGTTGAACAACCGCGCTGGTGTAAATGTTCTTCCAGCGCATGAGCGAGTGTTGATTTTCCGGCACCGGACAAACCGGTAAACCACAGTATGGCACTTTTGTGATTATGTAATTTTTCCCGGCGCTCCCGTGTCACCGTAGCACAATGCCAGACAACATTACTGCTCTTGTTTTCCATGTTCTCTCCAAATCATCAATCAGCTAGCTTGTTCCGGCATCAGACACTAATGCATGCCCTTACCCATTAATATTGCCTGTGCTGTCTGCATCATTATCACAACATCAAACGATACGCTGTATTTTTTCATGTAATACAGGTCATATTCCAGTTTGGCTATCGCATCCTTCAGCGATGAACCATATGGATAAGAAATCTGTGCCCAGCCGGTGATACCTGGATTGACCTTGTGTCGCAGATTGTAGAACGGGATCTCACTCGAAAGTTTTTCTACAAATTGTGGCGTCTCGGGCCTGGGGCCGACAAAACTCATCTCCCCACTGAGCACATTGATCAGCTGTGGCAGCTCATCAAGATGCACCCTGCGAATCAGCTTTCCGAGCCTGGTCACACGCTCATCATCAACCTGGGTCCAGTTTGGCTCTTCACTGGATGCCTTATTGTAATACATACTGCGAAATTTCAGTACCTTGAAAATCCTGCCGTTTTTCCCGACCCGCTCCTGCCGGTACAACAGGGGCATCCCGGTCTCCAGCGCTATCGCCAGGGCGGTTAACAGCATCAGTGGCCAGACCAGTAACAACATCAGCAGGCTCACTATGATATCAAACAGGCGTTTACTGTATTTTTTTACCACCGCCTGACTATATCCCTCGGAAAAAATCATGCTGCTCGGATGCAGGGTTTCCAGCTTGATCCTGCGTGTCTGGCGTTCGAGGAAGTCAGACAGGTCCACTACGTATACGCCGGACATTTTGCATTCCAGCATCTCGTCTACAGGAAAGGATTTACGCCTGTCATCAATAGCAACAACTATCTCGTCAATGTCATGCTCTTGCACGAGCTCTACCAGTGGCTTGTCCGAGTACAGTATCTTTTCATCTGGTAACAGATCGCGCTGCCCACTGACATGAACAAAACCAACCAGCGTATAGCCTGCCTGGTCAGCCTTGCGCCGCAAACGATCAATCTCACCGGCCTTTTTTCCAGTGCCTAGCACCAGCACCCGCTGATGCAATGCCTTGTGATCCGCAAAAAAGTAATGCAGGGTACGGAACAGCCATAGCATCAGGAATGACATGATCACGGCATAACCAAAAACCCTGCGCTCCAGTGCCAGACCCGGCAGAGCGTAAAACAGGATTGACGTTATGGTCACCGCAACCAGGGTGCTTGCCGCCAGGCGGAACACGATCCCCCAGTAATCCTCGCGCAATCCACGCCAGTACATTCCCATGACGGTCAAGGACAAATACATAACCAGAGCAAACAGCATGCCGGCAGGCAGATATGTCCAAACGTGATCAAAACGATTGGCATCCCTGATCCCATATTTGAAAACAGGTGCGACGATAACAGCGAAAAGGATCGAGACTGACTCAAGCAGCCCGAGCAGAAAATAGGTTCCAGGTATAAAGTGAAAAATCCTAATCATCTAGGAACAAATCTGCCCATTTATTTGGATACCCCTGCCCACATTACTATGCCTTATGTCATGGCATGACAACGTTAAACGAATGCCGCCTGCCCTGGCGCATCACATCGAGCTTCATCTGGTTAGATGAGGCCAGCACCTGCATGACTTTAGTAAAGTTATTCTGATTCAGTAGCGAGATGCCGTTAATCGCGACCACCAGGTCAGATGGACGGAACCCCATACGATTATAGGTTGCACGATCCTTTACCGGGAGAATACGATAACCGGTCAACTGTCCACGCTTGTTGACCGGGACGATCTTGACCAGTTTCAACAACTCCGTACGTTGTTGACCGACAGCGGCAGGTCCCGGAGCGGGTGTGCTTCTGGCACCGCTCCTGACATCCAGCCCGCCTTGCTTGAGCTTCGGAAAACGCAAGGTCTCAAACTGACCATTGCGCATCAGGATAACATGATCCGGTAACACCTGTTGCAGGGTGGCACCCGATACCTTCTCACCAACATGGTAGAGCTTCTGGGTCCCTTTATCGCCCTCTCTGATTATCGCGTAGCCATCCTCCTTCTTGTCACCCGCGAACACACCGTTCAAGGTAAGACGCAGACTGGTGGTAGGTGCATTGACCGGCACCTTGCGCACGCTAGTGGTCGCCACCTCCGCTTTGCCAAACAGGTGACGGCTGACAATCTGGTTGACCAATTGCCGATTATTGTTCCGGTTACCACCTTGTGCCACCGGCGCTGCCTGTTGTTGACGATCTGCCTCAGGCACCCATTGCTCAACCAGCACCCAGGTGAATTCGGCCAGCTGTGACCCAATCAGGATCACGATCAGCATAGCAAGCAGGCCAGGCAGGCGTCCGCCTGACAAACTGCTCAACTGCTCTGTCCAGTTAATTCTTTCCAGTTGGTATGCGAGCATCCAAGTCAGACCTTTGTGTCAGCCACACAGGAAAACACCTGCTCAGGCTACCGGGAAATACACATTGCATGACAACGTCATACTAATAGTGTATATAAACTAATTGTTTTTATCAGTTAAAATCATTCGGATAGAATGATATTCTACACTGATTTCAATGTATTGATACGACTAATTCGACTCCGGGATAACTGAGGTATGGCGAAAAATGCGATTCTGGTCACAGGCGGTGCCGGTTACATCGGCAGTCACGTGGTACGCCAGTTAGGGGAAGCGGGTGAACGCATCGTCGTCCTGGACAATCTCTGTACCGGCTTCAGGGAAGCGGTTCTGTACGGCGACCTGGTGGTCGGTGATACCGGTGACCGAGCCCTGGTGACCAGACTACTGAAAGATTATTCGGTGGACACCATCATCCATTTCGCTGCACACACCATCGTGCCGGAATCAGTCAGCAATCCATTGAAGTACTATGGCAACAATACCTGCTCCAGCCGCAACCTGATGCAATGCGCCAGTGAGGCGGGCGTCAAACATTTTATTTTTTCTTCCACCGCGGCAGTTTACGGTATTCCGAAAGTCCAGCCAGTCACTGAAAATACCGAACTGGACCCGATCAATGCATACGGTACATCCAAGCTGATGACTGAATGGATGCTGCGTGACCTCGCCCGGGCAAGCGATATGCGTTATGTCGTACTGCGCTATTTCAATGTGGCCGGCTGCGACCCTGAGGGCCGCATTGGCCAGTCCACACCGAAGGCCACCCTGCTGACCAAGGTGGCCTGTGAGGCGGCGGTCGGGAAACGCGACAGCATCTCTATATTCGGTACGGATTACCCGACACCGGATGGTACCGGCGTGCGTGATTATATCCATGTCGAGGACCTGGCCGACGCCCACATCCGCGCTTTGCAGCATTTGCGTGAAGGCGGGGACTCTGCGACGCTTAACTGCGGTTATGGACACGGCTACAGTGTGCGCGAGGTACTGGATGCCGTGGCCAGGGCCAATGGCAAACCGCTCAATATCATTGAACAGGACCGCCGTGCCGGTGACCCGCCGACACTGATCGCTGATTCGTCAAAGTTGCAGGCCCTGTTCAACTGGCAACCGAAATACGATGACCTGGACAAGATCGTGGAAACATCACTGGCCTGGGAAAGAAAACTCGCATTAAAAGTCTGACCCGGACAACACACAAGAACCAGAAAGAGATCAAAAATGGCAGACAAAGAAAACAGGATAGGCGTTATAGGGCTAGGCTATGTCGGACTTCCCCTGGCAGTGGAATTTGGCAAGCAGTTCGAGACGATCGGCTTTGACATTAACGCCGCCCGGATCGAGGAACTGAAAAGCGGCAAGGATTCGACCCTGGAGGTTGAACCGGAACTGCTGGCACAGGCCACACGGCTTAACTTCACTGACCGGCTCGATGATGTGGCCGCTTGTAACATCTTCATCGTCACCGTGCCGACACCGATAGACCATGTCAAACGCCCGGACCTGTCGCCGCTGGAAGGCGCCAGTAGCGCGGTCGGCAAGGTATTGTCAAAAGGCGACATCGTTATTTACGAGTCCACCGTTTATCCGGGCGCCACCGAGGAGGTCTGCATTCCGATACTCGAACAGGTATCCGGCCTGACCTACAACGTCGACTTTTTTGCCGGCTACAGCCCCGAGCGCATCAACCCGGGGGACAAGGTCCATCGTGTCACCAACATCCTCAAGGTAACCTCCGGATCCACCCCGGAAGTGGCCAAACGCGTTGACGAGCTGTACAGCAATATCATCGAGGCCGGCACTCACCTGGCCAGCAGCATCAAGGTCGCCGAGGCCTCCAAGGTGATCGAAAATACCCAGCGCGATGTCAATATTGGCCTGATCAATGAGCTTGCCCATATCTTTGAGCGTATCGGCATCGATACCGAAGAGGTACTCGAGGCCGCAGGTACCAAATGGAATTTTCTGCCTTTCCGCCCCGGCCTGGTGGGTGGCCACTGTATCGGTGTCGATCCTTACTATCTGACGCACAAGGCCCAGGAGACCGGTTATCAGCCAACCATCATCCCGGCCACCCGCGTACTGAATGACGCGATGGGCCAGTATGTGGCCGATACCACCATTCGGCTGATGGCAAAAAAGGGGATCAGCGTGGTTGGCAGTCGCATGCTGGTCCTGGGACTTACATTCAAGGAAAACTGTCCGGACCTGCGCAATACCCGCGTGGTCGATATCGTCGACCGGCTTAATGAGTATCACGCCAATGTGGATATTTACGACCCCAATGTCGATCCACAGGAAGCACATGACGAATATGGTGTGGACGTGATCGGCGAACCGGAAAATGGTGTCTACGACGGCATTATCGTTGCCGTAGCCCATGATCAATTCCGCGACATGGGTATCGATAAGGTCCGAGCGTTGTGCAAGCCCGATCACATCATCTATGACGTGAAATACCTGTTCCCGAAAGATCTGGTAGACGGACGTTTGTAAGTCGAACTCTGACGGCTACTGCCTGGACTGACCGGAACCGTGCAGGAAACGCACAACCATGCCCAGCAAGGCTGCGACAAAACCATATGGAATAACCCCGATCAGCCTGGTCAGCGGATGCTGACTGTCGACAAACAACATCGGGAAACCGACCAGCATACCGGCTGCAATCAGCATGATACCGCCATAAATCAGGATGAGTCCGAAACGCGCCATATTGTGACTGTCCGTATCGTTGGCAGGGAAGGATTTGGTGGAGCTAGGCGGGATCGAACCGCCGACCTCTACAATGCCATTGTAGCGCTCTCCCAGCTGAGCTATAGCCCCGAGGTTGGCGAAATTTACGCTAGCCGTACCTGACTGTCAAGTTTGACGGTGATTCGAACCACTCAGGCCTGCTGTTCACGCTGGTCGATATAGGCCAGCGCACGCTGCATCCCGGCCAGACTGCGTTCGCGTCCGATCAGTTCCAGGGTCACGTCGATAGGCGGTGAAATGCCGCCGCCGGTAACCGCCACTCGCAGGGGCTGCGCGACCTTGCCCAGTTTCAGGTCCAGCTCCTCGGCCGTGGCCACGATCTCGGCGTGAATCACCTCGGCCTGCCAGTCACAATCGGCCAGACGCTCAACCAGCCTGGCCAGCCCATCGCGTGCTGACAGCTTCAGATTCTTGCGTGCGGCCTTGTCGTCGAAATCCTCATAATCCTGGTAGAAAATACGACTGTTGTCCGCCATCTCGACCAGTGTCCTGGCGCGCTCCTGCTGCGCCCTGATCACATCCAGGATATCCGGACCATTGGCCGGGTCGATGTCACGCTGACCCAGGTGCCAGCTTAGATGCCGGGCGATATGCTCCGGACTTCCGCTTTTGATGTAGTGCTGATTCAGCCACAACAGCTTGTCCGGGTTAAAGGTCGAGGCCGAACGGTTAACCGCGTCCAGGTCAAACAGCTCGATCAGCTGTTCGATATCGAACACCTCTTCATCGCCGTGCGACCAGCCCAGGCGTACCAGGTAATTGAGCAGGGCCTCGGGCAAATAACCCTCGTCGCGGTATTGCATCACGCTGACCGCGCCATGGCGCTTGGACAGGCGTTTGCCATCCGCACCCAGGATCATCGGTACATGCGCATACAATGGCGGCTCGGCACCCAGTGCCTTGAGGATATTGATCTGCCTGGGGGTGTTGTTCAGATGATCGTCGCCGCGAATCACGTGGCTCAGCTTCATATCCAGGTCATCGACCACCACGGTCAGATTATAGGTAGGACTACCATCACTGCGTGCAATGATCAGGTCGTCCAGTTCGCTGTTTTCGAACACGATCTGGCCACGCACCAGGTCATTGACCACCACCTGGCCGGATTGCGGGTTACGAAAGCGGATCACGTAGGGCTGATCGTCCGGCTGCTCCTGGCGATCTATACACAGACCGTCATAGCGGGGTTTCTGCTTATTGGCCATCTGCTGTTCGCGCAAGGCCTCCAGGCGGGTCTTGCTGCAATAACAGCGGTAGGCCTTGCCCTCGTCCAGCAGTTGCTGGATCACTTTCTCGTAGCGGTCGAAACGATGAGTCTGGAAAAATGGCCCCTCGTCATAATCCAGCCCGAGCCAGGTCATACCCTCAAGTATTGCGTTAACCGATTCGGCCGTGGAGCGCTCCAGGTCGGTATCTTCTATACGCAGCACAAACTGGCCGCCATGGCGCCGGGCATAAAGCCAGGAAAACAGTGCGGTACGGGCGCCACCGATATGCAGGTATCCGGTCGGGCTGGGGGCAAAACGGGTTCGTTTGGTCATGGTCTTCGAGCTGTAGAAAAAAGGCGTATTCTATCCTGTTTGACGCCTGCAGGGCTACTCCACAGAACGCCAGACACAATCGGCGCCACTGGATTGATCTAACTGGTCCAGGTAAGCCTGATGCTCGGCCAGCTCCTCTGCACTGGCCTGCACAACCTTCAGACCGGAGCGGTCGGCCGGCAGACGCCTGATCACACTACCGGTTTGCTGCTGTTCACTGCCGGTATCACTGGCCGACAGGCTCAGTGCGACCTGCCCGCCGGTCATGGCTAGATAGACATCGGCCAGGATCTCGGCATCGAGCAACGCACCGTGCTTTTCACGGCTGGAGTTATCTATCTCGTAACGCTTGCATAGCGCATCCAAGTTATTACGCTGGCCCGGATGCATGTCGCGCGCCAGCTTCAGGGTGTCCAGCACGCCGCAGATCTGGTCAACACGGGTTTGTTCGGATTCCAGCAGACCGAGTTCGTGATCGATAAAACCGACATCGAACGGCGCGTTATGGATCACCAGCTCCGCACCGCGGATAAACTCGATAAAGTCTTCAACCACGTCGGCAAAACGTGGCTTATCCTGCAGAAACTCATTGGTAATCCCGTGTACCTCTATCGCACCGGCGTCGATCTCACGATCCGGCAGGATGTACTGGTGATAAGAGTTGCCGGTCAGGCGTCGATCCAGCAGTTCGACACAGCCGATTTCGATAATGCGATGCCCCTGCGCCGGGTCCAGGCCGGTGGTTTCGGTATCCAGTACGATCTGTCTCATATCACTATTTTTCCAAAATTAATTCCCCTCTCCCCCAGGGAGAGGGTTTGGGGTGAGGGGATCAAACAGGTCGCCAATAACTTACCCGCGGCTTCTACGTTTCGTTCTATTAAGCTACATACTTTGCTACAAGTCATCTATTGCGCCCGTGGCCAGCTGATCGGCCATTTCATTTTCAGGATGCCCGGTATGGCCGCGTACCCAGTGCCAGTCGATCTGATGACCGTTGGCCAGTTGGTCAAGACGCTGCCATAGATCAACGTTTTTGACCGACTGCTTGCCGGCTGTTTTCCAGCCACGTTTTTTCCAGTTTTGAATCCATTCAGTTATGCCTTTCTGCACATAGGTTGAGTCCGTGGTGATTGCAATCGCGCAGGGACGGTTCAAGGCTCGCAAAGCTTCAATAACCGCTGTCATCTCCATGCGATTATTCGTTGTATCAGCCTCCGCCCCGTAAAGTGTTTTTTCCACATCATTAAATCGCATTAACACACCCCAGCCACCCGGACCGGGATTGCCTCGGCAAGCGCCATCCGTATATATTTCTACCAATTTATTTGACATTATTCTCTATCGTTTCAATAAAACCCGGTAACACATTTGAGCGACGGCGCAAAAACCAGCGAGGACGAATGGGTGTCAGCGTAGTCACTTGTTTTCGAGCGACCATGACATAAACGCCGCCAAAAGCTGGCCAGGCTTTGTGGCCAACCTTATCGAGAAACGCCGATTTCCGCACGATGAACGGATTGGTAACGGGCAAACGAAAAAAGAATGTTTGAACATTTTCAATTTCAAAACCTAGCAATACCAACCAATCTTTAATCCGAGTCGGACTGACAAATCGCAATTTCCATGTGCATATCCACATCGAGAGTATGCTGCAAAATTACGGCGTCTACACTGTCTGATGTTATCGCCAGTTTACTGGCATCGGAACGCATATTTAGCATCGTGGATGCGTTTTTATCATCCAGATCAATAATCAGCTGGTGCCGAATCATGCAATGATCCAGATAACTGGAATCCATATGCTGGGAAATCTGTAGCAGATGATAACCAAAAATATTTGGCACAATATCAGACAGCACGGCACATTCCTGTTCTGCAAGCGCCCGTCCCAAAGGCGTTTCGTACCATTTTCTTAACAAATGCCTCGCTTCGATGGAAGCGCGGTATTTTTCCAACTGTTTTATATGCTTGCTGCTTTCGTTGCTAGCCACTAAAACTCCGTCGTTTTCCTTTTTATGCCACACTAAAGACGATCACCCGACCGCAGATTAACCTTACTCTTGTCATCAGATAAAACGAATATCAGTCAATCTGATCAAGTATCAAGCAGTTTGTCCGTTAATAATTAAAATGGCATATGGGTTGCACTTACCCAACAAGCATAATATTGTTTTATATTTAATTGTGCGTGCTGATTTTGATGGGTTTGTGAACCAACGTCCATAGCTCGTTAAAAAATATAAGATACTATATTACAGCACGACCCGTTATGACAGACTTGACAAAAACTTAACAGGGATTTGAAAAAAGCAATGGTTATAAAAAAATTTGCTTCGGTTTTTTCACTGTTCAGCATTGCATTACTTTTCACCGCTTGCGCAAGCAATGTAAAAATAGCATCTCAGGAACAAACAGCAGATGTGGCAACGCAATCCCCTAACAATAACGGGATAAAAGTCGCGCCAAATAGTAAACAAAAAATCTCCGC
>CAMYJU010000017.1 GCA_947258795.1 uncultured Gammaproteobacteria bacterium
CAATCCTGTCGATGCGCTGACTGTTTGCGTTCGCGTCAATGGTGTAATGGAACAGCATGTAGTTACCGACACGGTCGGTAATACGATTCACTGCCCAGGATACTGGTATATTATTTGAACCAACCGCATAGCTTGAACTCTGGCCGTTACCAAACTGATGTAACTGACCGGATTTGGTTTCAACCTCAAACCAGGTAGACGTCGAGTTGATATTCCCTGCACCACGAATGAAGATTTTGGCGAAACTGTCCTGCTCGGTGCGGTATTCGGCCCCGGCCAGACCATGCGTACCTGAGTACAACACCAGGCGCTGACCATCCATGCACAGGTTATCGGTCAGATCCAACTTGAGCCCGGCATGCACACCGTCCTGTGCAAAGGTCTTGCCGCAGCGTGAGATTCCGGAAAGACCCGAAAGGCTCCAACCCATACCCAACAGGCCGTTACCACCCTGGCTGTTGTAGTTCAGCGCCAGTTCCGGCTGCACACCGGAAACACCCGGTGGGATTACGATCGGTACGGTGTAGTTGGCCGCACCGTTCGGGCCGACATTGAACTCGGCCTGGGTCGCACCAACGATGTAGTTGGCGTTGGTATGACTATCATCAGTTAACTGTACGCCGGTCGTAGCGGTTATTTGCCCGGATGCATCGGTCAATGCCAGGCGTGCCGCGCCGGTCGCATTGATCGGCTGCGCGATAATGTCAGCGCCAAAGCTGTTATCGATATTACCGATCAGCAGTGTGGTGTTATCGGCCGGCCAGTATGCTGCCAGAGAATTAGCTGCCAGTGTCTGGGACGTGGTGAAGCCGCCCTGGCCATTCGAGCGCAGAATATAGCTATTGCCCGAGGTCAGCGCCTGCAGGAACAGATCATCACTGCCATCGCCATCAAAATCGGCTGCATAGATATTGAAATTGGTGTCATCCAGGTCCAGGCCCAGTAATTCTCCGTTTTGCCAGCTTTGGCTGATTTGTGTGAATTGCCCGGTACCGGCATCAGCCAGTAACATCACATGACCCATCTTCGGATAGATGGGTACCGGCATGAAGCTACCATTACCGGATGGCACAAAAATCATGATCTGCCTGGCCTGCAGGAACAGGTCAGCATAGCCATCACGTTTGGTCCAGTCGATACCCAGGTAATTCGCAGCCCAGCTTTGTTGCACGGTGGTCAGTTGGCCACTGGCATCGCTGGTCACAATCGCATTGCTACCGGTACTACGATTGGCCTGCAGGATAACATCGGCACGCGCATCGTTATTAAAATCGGCCACATGAATCGTAGTGTCATCGCTTTTCCAGTTTTTCCCGAGCGCATTGGTTAAAACCGTCTGATTGACGGTATAGAACTTGCCTGCACTATCACTTAGCAGGATCTTGTGTGCAGCATTTTTCAGTGAGCGGATAAAAAGGTCATCACGGCCATTACCGTCGAAGTCACCGATCAGGATTTCACTGTTGTCATCGTCCCAGTTGATACCGAGGAAGGTCTGGTTCCATTTCTGGTATTCCTCGCTGAACGTACCGTCGCCATTACCCTTCATTAAACCACTTAGATGAGTGGCCGACTTTGACTGTATGAGCATGTCATCAAAGCCGTCGCCGTCGAAGTCGCCAAGATGTGAGATATGAGTGAGCGCATTCCAGTCATTTGCGACTGCATAGTTTGCTATTAGGACACTCAGCACCAGCATGGTGATTTGTTGTAGTTTTAGATTGAACTGACGGCGCATAACGGTACCCTAGATATTATTTTTTGCCTGCATGCAAGCTACTTTGCTTCTGCAAGGCAAATGACTTAATACAGATAACCTGGCTCAAACGATTAATACGAATTTAATTTTGATGTGATTAACGTATCCAGATACCTTGAGTATCAGGCCTTGGCGTAATATCTGGCGGGCATGCCAGACCATCTTCCGGATATCTCACAACCAGGGATTTTTTTGAAAGAAATGCAGACATTGCTGTTGCATGAAAGCGGTTTAATTGACTATCAGAGATCTGGTCGATATTTTTACTGATACACCCACCACCGTCACTGAAGCACACCCAGACAGACTCGGGATTAAAAAAATTAGTCCAGACTTTTTGCACTGGACGAGGACATTCAGTACTTGCATTCGCAAATGAAGCTGTAAATGAGATAATCAAGACAGTCAACGTTCTAGTTAAAGACATACTTACCCCCAATCCAAAATTATCAATTTTCAAAAAAACTTTATATTTAGCCCACATTATCTCTTGGCCATATTCATGGCCGTGGATACAGTGCAACGCACACGTTGTTGATGTAGAAACGGGATTTGTTCGCGGCAAGTCCTTCAAAGACGGTTACTGCTTTTGTTATTATTTTTTATTGTTATTCACTAATCCTGCTTTACTACATAAAGCTTGCTTAATGCCAACCTTAAAACTAAGGCTATCACAGCCTTTTCCGCATGTTAAATGACGTTATTTTGACAATATTTTCTTATGTAGGGTTACTCACAGCGACGTGAAAATATTAATCAATCAACTCATATAGCTAGCGCTGAGTCTCAAATCTGGCTCTTAATATATGTAGGAATAATCCTACATATATTTCATATATGGACTACATAGTTCTTTATAGCCAGCCAATATCTGAATGTTAATTTTGGGTATTTGAATTGAAACGCCAGGCTAGCAGCTAATGCGAATATCAGGTTTCAATAATAGTTTCTGGCGTAATGCCCTCTGGTTATTACGCCCTACTCCATACATGTAATGCAAAGAAAAAGGGACCAGTGTAGAACACTGATCCCCTTTACTATCCTGGTTCAGGATGGTCAGGCTGACTTAAAACTCATCCTCTTCTTCAGCCTTCTTTCTTTCTGCTTCCTTCCGTGCATATTCTTCACGTTCTTTACGAGCAGCCTTCAGTTCTTCAGCGATATCGCAGTCTTTCTTGATTGCGGCAGTTTCCAGAGCATCGTATTCACCTTTTAACCTGGCCAGTTCATCTTTCTTGTCATCACCCATCAGGAAGAACAAGGCCGGCCAAAACAGAACCAGACCAACACCCATTGCGACAGCATCTTTATTCGCCTCTTTTTGCTGGGCGCCAGTAATTTCGATAATTTTTCTGTTAACGCGCTGCAACTCGCCTTTAACCTGGTCACAGGAATAGTCTTGATAAGTAAGCGGTGAAACGTAAGTTGCAGATACCTTTTCAGGTGGTGTTGCACAACTCGCTAAAAATACTCCAAGCAGTACTACAGAAACTCTTTTAATAAACTTTTCAGACAACATACTAAATTCCTATTTGGACTGTGGCGTCCGTAAAAACTCCTGGTTTTTGTAAACGCATAAATAATAAAAATCGTCCGCCATTATAACATACTTATTGTGTGGGAATAAGGTTTTTTACCAGAACAGGTAAGCATTTGATGTTATACAGATTACAGGATAATAGATCCCCTCACCCCTGCCCTCTCCCGGAGGGAGAGGGTGTTACTGGAACAGACATACTAGTCCCACAACCACGCTGCGCCGCGCACACCGCTGGAGTCGCCATGCCTGGCCTGTAGCAGTTTGGTGTCGACTCTGTCCGAGAACACATATGCACCCCAGATGTTCGGCACGTTTTGATACAGGCGCTGGATATTGGACAGACCACCGCCGAGCACAATCACTTCCGGGTCGATAACATTGATGACACTGGCTAGCCCGCGTGCAAGCCGATCTTCATATTCGCTCAGGATCTGGTCCGCCTTTTTGTTTCCCTGCCGGTCAGACTGCACAATCTCGATCGCGGTTTTGTTTTCGCCGGTATATCGTTGGTAATCGGCTGCGAGTGCCGGGCCCGATAGCCAGGTTTCGATACAACCCTGCTTGCCGCAATAACAGTCCGGACCCGGTAACTCATCATCGCGTGGCCACGGCAATGGGTTATGCCCCCACTCCCCGGCGATCGCATTGCAGCCGTTCAGTAACTTGCCATTGATGACGATGCCGCCCCCAGTGCCGGTTCCAATAATCACACCAAACACACTGGTCGCATGCCTGCCCGCACCATCAACGGCCTCGGATAACGCAAAGCAATCGGCATCATTGGCCAATCGTAAGGAGCGCTTCAGTAATGCTTCGAGATCCTGCTGCAGGGCCTGGCCGATCAGGCAGGTGGAATTGGCGTTCTTGATCTTGCCACTGGCCGGGGATATCGCACCGGGCGTTGCGATGCCAACAGTACCCTGTTGCCCGAGTTCGGTTTCGAGCGTCGTAACAAGCTTGACGATTAGTTGCAAGGTAGCCTGATAGTCGCCGGCCGGCGTGGTCTCACGTTTGCGATAGACCTCTTGCTCACCGTCGAACGCCATGACTTCTGTTTTGCTGCCACCCAGGTCTACGCCGATGCGTAATCCCATCGTTCAGGGTTTACCAGGCCGCCAGGCCCGCCAGTGACAGCAGCGCAATCACGATCACCCAGGCCAGCAGGCTGCGTAATACCAGTCCCCGCGCTGTACGTATCGCCGTGGTCTCAAGCCGGTGTTCCTCGCCCTCGGTGACCGCGGACTCAAAACGATCGATATGTACCGCGCCATAACCGGCATAGCGCAGGATGGTCTGGTTGGTCTTGCCGATATCGGCCGAGGTCGCTTGTTCATGGTCGCGCCATTCATGGATGGCATCTTCAAAGCTGCCGGTCAGTGCGTAGCCAATCGCCAGCAGTCTGACCGGTAACCAGTCGAGTATGCCCTGCAGGCGCCGGGCTGCACCCTGAAACGCATCATCGTCAGCCCAGCCCGGCGCCGGATGGCTATGAAGCAGCCAGCTCAGCCGGTAGAGGATCGCACCCAGCGGGCCAAGTAACACAAACCAGAAGATCACCGAAAATAGTCGTTCCACCGGTTGGGTCAGAACCGCGTCGGTCATCAGGCGCGCCGGGTCAGAACTTTGATCGTCCGGGTCCAGCCCGAGTTCGCACGCATACAAATAGGCAGCCTCGTTATCGTCATGTTCACGAGCATGAATAAAGTTATCAATGGTCTTTTCAACCGGATCGTAGCGCAGGCAATAACCGAGCACCGCCACGCTGAACACCAGCAGAAACAGGTCCAGCATGATGTCATCCAGCCAGTTCTGCAGCAGTGCGACCAGCAGTACCGGCGGCAACAACACCAGGACAACCCCGACAGGTCCGGACCAGACCGACCAGGAACCTGTCAGGTTATGGATGTACATACCGTATGACTGGAACCAGTTAAAGTTTCGGTACAGTGTAAACCGGGGTGAAAACAGTTCCAGTGCAATACAGATAATGGTTGCAATCAGGATCATGCGGTTTCCTTAGTTATAGTTACCTGCCTGCCAGAGTCTGTGTTAGCAGGCTGGAACGAAGAGATAAATAAAACAATGTATGACTGTTTTGATCCCCTCACCCCAACCCTCTCCCTGTGGGAGAGGGGGAAATGTGGCTGCAGCGTAACCAGACCAATCAGATTGCTTCGTCAAGCGCACCGATCCCCTATGGGAGGGTCATTGTGCCTACCTCACCCTTTCGGGTCGAGGCACCTCGCAATGACAGCGCATAATCAATCGTCCTAACCTGATTCTAACATCTGCCGCAGTCGTGGCCAGTCGAATTTTTCACCCGGATCGGTCTTGCGTCCCGGTGCGATATCACTATGACCGGCGATGGCCTGCGCACTCAGTTGCGGATAGGTACTTAGCAGACAGTTTATCAAACCGGCGAGCCGATTATATTGCTGATCGGTATAGGCCGTGTCGTCCGTACCCTCCAGCTCGATACCAACCGAAAAATCGTTACAGTTCTCGCGTTGCTGGTAGCATGACTGGCCCGCATGCCAGGCGCGCTCGTGCACCGGTACAAACTGCACCAGCTCACCATCACGACGAATGAAGAAATGGCTGGACACCTTCAGCTCGCGTATGCCGTCGAAATAAGGGTCGGCATCACAATCGAGTGCGTTACAGAAGAACTGTTCGACCTGAACGCCACCAAACTGCCCCGGCGGCAAACTGATACCATGAATCACCACCAGGCCGATATCGGTCGGGTCCGGACGATGATCATAGTTGGGTGAGGCAGCCTGACGCGCCTCCCGGATCAGCCCGGTATCGCTATCCAGTTTCAAGGCTCGTCCTGGCCCGGCCGGGAGAAGGTGTCGTGGATGGCCTGTCTGAAAGCCGGTAGATCTGCGCAACTTTGCAGCGGCGCATGAAACCGGCCGTCGCGATACAGAAAGAATGCCGGGAAATGGAAGATATCGAACTCGCGAGTAAGCGCCAGCTCCTGTTCGGCGTCAACCTCAAACAGGCTCAGTGTGGTGAATTGATCTGCATGTTGCTGAATTAACTGCTTGAACTGACGGCAGGCGCCGCATGCCGGTGCAGTGAACATGACCAGCGCATCGCCCGCTGTGTCGCTCAGGGTGTGGTGATAGTCAAATTGACTCAGCTTGTTGATACCAGTCATTCCTGTGACGATCAGGACATCATGCCGCCATTTGTACGGCCATATAATCCAGTCCGGCGCGGTCCTTGAGCAGTTTTTCAAATATCTTCAGGGCGGCAGCCGAGTCTATACCCAGCTTGCTCATGATGTTGTTGGGCATCTCGTCACTCAATTCGTCACCGATATCCACCGTGGACAACAGTCGGTTCGTGACCAGTACCAGGTTTGCATAAGTCGCATGGCTGCCACTGTAGTCCGGGTCGTGATGCTCACGCACCGCGATCAGCAGCTCACCCGGCATATCCCATGCCTCCATCAACCAGCCGCCCACCTCATTGTGAGTCACACCGAGAACTTTTTTCTCGAGCAGTACCAGTGGTACATCAGGATACTTGTTGACGGCCTTGTTCAGCATCGCGAATTCTTTCGGGAACAGCTGTCCCAGTGCCAGCAGTCCGATATTCTGCAGCAGACCGGCCAGATAGGCCTGGCCCGGGCGCGGCCTGTGCATCGCATCCACCTCTGCGCTCAGTCGCTGCATCAGCATCGCACTGTATACCGCGTGCTGCCAGAAGGCCTTGAGACCAAGCGTGCCATTCTGCGGGATACGGAATGACTTGCCCAGGGCGATACCCAGTGCCATATCCATGACCATATCGAAACCCAGTACCCGGCTGATGGCCTGATGCAGGCTGTCAATCTCACCCCGGTAGCCATAGAATGACGACTTCGCATAGCGTATCAGCTGTGCGGCCAGTGACGGGTCCTGCTCGATCACGGCGGCCAGGTCCTGGGCGTTGGCATACGGATTGGAACTGATCTGCATGATCTCCGATGCCATTTTCGGCATGGCCGGTAACGAGTCCAGCTTCTGCAGGGTACTGCGTATCAGTTTGCGGCGTTGCTCTACCGCACTGTCTGCCAGCGGGTCGGCTGTCATGTCTTTGCTTTTCGTTGCCGGTTTTGCACTGGCGGCAGATTTTGCCTTGTCTGTGGCAGTCTTTTTGACTGCCGGGTGCGTGGCCACTTTCGCGTTTGCGGTTTTTGCCGGTCTCGGTTTCACAGCCGGTTTGCTTGCCGCGGCCGGTTTGCTTGAATTGATGGTCTCGGCAAGTTTTTCTACATCGACTTTGCCCGCAACGGTCGACGTGGTTTTATGTTGCCTGCCCCGGCTTGGCTCATACCAGATCGCCTTGCGCTGGATTGCGCGAAAATCATCACCCCGTATCCGGCACAGGGTCCGGTCGTCCAGTGAAAAATAGACTGAATCAAAATCGGCCAGGCGCCTGTCGATGTAGGCATCAAGGTTGTAGATATCGGCCAATGGTACGCAGAAACCCGATGGGCAGTCCGGGTAGCGCCGGTGCATTTCGTCGTTACTCAATACCTTGAAGTTACGGCGAAACTTTTTGTTAACCATTGTTGGATCGGGGCGGTCGGTTGCCGGGAACACCAGCATGCGTTCACCCAGGCTGTCTTCCAGCAATACCGCCTCAGCCAGTGCCTCCTGGTCATAACCCATATCGCGCATCACATCCAGTGAACTGCGGCCGGTCGGATGGTTCAGGAATTGATAATCAACCCCCTGCTTATCCAGGTAACGCATGAAGCGTTTGAGCACTGCAAAAAGAGACATGATTCTACCCGTACTTTCGAGACATCTAAAATACCACAATCCATGTATGGACTCTATCAGTAAACCTTACTATTAATATAAGGCATTGTACGGCATATGGACAAGCCAGGCCGCTAGTACAACGGGATTTTACCCTAAATTGCGAATTTTACACACTTTCGCACTGGTGGCTGTTTCACCTGTAATCGGATCATGGCAAAATAACGAGTTAACGACCCGGCTGTCAACCATGAAGGATACAGGGTGAAAAAGTTATTCATAATCATTAGTTTATGTATTGTTTTTGGGCCCGCGCTGGCCGAAACCCGTTATGTATCGGACGTTTTTGAAATCACACTCCGTACCGGAAAAAGCAACCAGAGTAAAATCCGCCGGGTACTGAAAAGTGGCACGCCGTTAACCATCATCAGTATCGACAAGGAATCGGGCTATGCCAATGTCCGTACCCAGGGCGGCACCGATGGCTGGGTGCTGATCCGTTACCTGATGAAATCCCCGCCCGCACGCCAGCAACTGATATCCGCCAAAAGCAGGATAGCCAAACTGGAAGGCACGGTTAAGGAACTGCGCGAACAGTTAAACAAGACAAGCAGCGAAAAGAAACAGGCGCTGACGGAACGCAACAAGCTCAGTAACCAGAACACACGTACCAGCCATGAACTGGCCCGCATCAAGAAGACGTCGGCCAATGCGATCAGGCTGGCACAGGAAAACGAGGAACTCAAGCAGACCACCGATAAGGCCAAGCGTGAGTTGCAGATGCTGCAGCAGGAATACGAATCACTGGATGATCGCAGCAAGCGCGACTGGTTTATCGTCGGCGCGATCGTGGTGGTGTTCAGTATGCTATTTGGAATTCTGCTGACCCGGATCCGCTGGAAGCGCAAGTCGAGCTGGAGTGATTTGTAGGCCCTACTCTTCCTTGCGCGCCTCGATTTCCATCTGCTCCAGGCTGATATGCCTGACATCCTTGCCCCGTACCAGGTAGATCACATACTCACTCAGGTTGCGGGCGTGGTCACCTATACGCTCCAGCGCGCGCGCCGCCCAGATCACATTTAGCGAGGTGGTGATCTTGCGCGGGTCTTCCATCATAAACGTAATGCGCTGACGGATAATGCCCTTGTACTCCTGGTCGATATTGGTATCTTCCTGGGCCACAGCCAGTGCCACCTCGATATCCATACGCGCAAACGCATCCAGCGCCTGGTGTAACTGGTCATGCGCCCGCCTGCCGATACTCCTGATCTCCATGTACTGGTTTTGGGGTCGTTCTGATTCAGCCAGCTGTATGGCCATGCGCGCCACCTTCTCGGCCTGGTCACCGATGCGTTCCAGGTCAGTAATGGTCTTGATCACTGCAATGATCAGACGCAGGTCACTGGCGGCGGGTTGCCGGCGTACCAGGGTCTGGGTGCATTCCTCATCAATCGCAACTTCCAGCGCATTAACCTGGTAATCATTGACGATCACCGACTCGGCCAGTTCCACATCACCTTCGACCAGCGAGGTGACGGCATCGTGCACCTGCTTTTCCACAATCCCGCCCATGGCCAGCACGCGGGTACGTATATCTTCCAGCTCGGCATTAAACTGCTGCGAGATATGCGCATGCTTGGTCGTATCCATAGTCACTCCTGAAATCATTTCTGCTAACAGTTGGCCTGATCAGTAGCTGAAGTGTCAACCAGTACCTGTAGCAGGCCGATGTCGCTTACTATGCGATAGTATAGTCATTGTTCATGATGATTTCAGTTATTTTGTTTTTTTATTATGAAAACAAAGCCTGAAGATGATACCTGTGTAACATTAATCCGGCATCATATACATGTGGAATGTTTGTATCAATTATTTACAGATGACAAATGATATCTGTCATCATCCTGCCTATTGGGCAATGGCCGTTACTTCACCTTCACCGTTGTCGGCCTCCAGCGTACGCTTGGCCGGAAAGCTGACCTGGAAGTAACTGCCCTTGCCCGGGGTACTTTCGATATGCAGTTTAGCCTGATGCCGGGTCAGTATATGTTTTACGATGGCCAGGCCCAGTCCTGTACCACCTGAATCCCGCGAACGACCTACATCCACCCGGTAAAAACGTTCTGTCAATCTGTCCAGATGGTGATCTGCAATACCGATACCGTTATCCCGAACGCCGAACACAGCCCGATTACCATCGCGGAACCATCGAACCTCAATTTGACCATCATCGGGCGTATAGCGAACCGCGTTATTCACCAGGTTGGAAAATACGCTGTACAACTCGTCGCGATTTCCTTTCAGATGCAACGTGCGATCCATATCCAGCTCCACCTGCTGCCGGTTCTGCCCGAGCACCCTGGCATTGTCACTAACCATATCCAGCAGGGCCGGCACATTGACATTTTGCTCACGCAGAACCTGACCTTCGGTCTCCAGTCTGGTTAACAGCAGCAGGTCCCTGACTATATGTTCCATACGATGAGACTGCTGCAGCATTGAATCCAGTGATTTATGCCATTGTTCTTTTGATGGCTGATCATTTTCATCCGCCAGTGCTTCAAGGTAGCCGGTAATCACGGTAATCGGCGTACGCAACTCATGGGAAACATTGGCGATAAAGTCCTGCCTCATCTGCTCAAGGGTGTGCAAGCGTGTGGTATCTCGCGCAACCAGCAGGCGCTGGTTGTTACCGTAAGGGATAATACGGATCGACAAATGGATATTAGCATCTACCGGGGACAGCATTTCAACACGCTCGTTGATATCACCGGAATGCATGAACTCGACGAACTTCGGGTCGCGCACCAGGTTGACCAGCGGCCTGCCGGTATCCTGCGGGGACTTCAGACCGAAGATACGCTTGGCCTCCTTGTTCCACCACTCGATGTTGCCATGCGCATCCAGCACCACGGTTGCATCAGGCATGGCATTGGTTGATTTCTTGAAACGTGACAAGATCTGGGTCAGGCGCTTCTTGCGTTTTTTGTCACGCCGGGAATGCTGGTACAGGGCCTCGCTGACGTCACCCCACAGGCCACCATAATCACCGAGGTAACCCTTACGCTTGCCGTTCAGCCAGCGCTGCATTTCATAAAGATTGCGCACATGCCAGACCAGGTAGCCGGTCACTGCCAGGAACATGGACAGCAGGGCATTGCCAAATATCAGGCCTACCAGTGCCGCCAGTAACAGGATAACTGCGAGACGCCAGACCTCTTTTAGCCACGGCCTTTTCAAGCTATGACCTGGGCAGAAAAACGATAGCCGGCACCACGCACGGTCTGGATCAAGTGATCATAACCGGTGTCACTCAGGACCTTGCGCAAACGCCTTACATGTACATCAACCGTGCGGTCCTCAATGAAGGTGTTCTGACCCCAGACCCGGTCCAGCAATTGTGAGCGACTGTAGACACGATCAGGATTCGACATAAAAAAGTGCAGCAAGCGGTATTCGGTCGGTCCCAGGTGCAGTTCATTACCGGACACATGCACCCGGTGGGAGCGCGGATCGATCACCAGCTGATCAACCGTCAGGGCTTCTTCCTTCTCTGGTGGACTGCTGCGCCGTAATACGGCCTTGATACGTGCGATCAGTTCACGCGTTGAAAAGGGTTTGGTGACATAGTCATCCGCTCCAATCT
Organism: uncultured Gammaproteobacteria bacterium; assembly: GCA_947258795.1. Classification (GTDB taxonomy): domain Bacteria; phylum Pseudomonadota; class Gammaproteobacteria; order DRJJ01; family DRJJ01; genus DRJJ01. The sequence continues at coordinate 11,706 of CAMYJU010000017.1, forward strand.
CCAGGCCCTTTACCTTGTCCTGCTCCTCCACTTTAGCGGTAAGCATAATAATAGGTATATCCTGATACAATTCTTCCTTTTTCAGGCGCCGGGCCAGGTCGACACCACTGATATCCGGTAACATCCAGTCGAGCAGAATCAGGTCGGGCCTGAACTGTGTCAGCAGCGCCAGGGCGTTGCCGGCATTCTCAGCACCCACTACATGGTAGCCTGCGCGCGTTAAGGCGAAATCCACCATTTCGCGTATCGCTTGCTCGTCATCTACTATTAATATCGTCTTTTCTGTCATAACAAGTATATGTAACGCCAGCTATGTTACAGCTTTATGACAAGTCACAATCCTGTCATACATGGTCAATAACCGGGCATGACGCCAGCGCTAGTCTGACCGGAGCTATTTACCGGGACCGGATAACTGACTGACATCCCGCACCGCACCGCGTGCCGCGCTGGTAGTCATGGCGGCATAGGCCCGCAGTGCGTTACTGACCACGCGCTCCCGGCCGGTGGCCTGCCAGGCCTGTTCGCCCTTTGCTTCCATCGCGGCACGTCGCTGCGCCAACACCTCATCGCTAACGGCAAGATGGATCTTGCGCAGCGGGATATCAATCTCGATGGTATCACCCTCTTCGACCAGGCCGATATTGCCACCTTCCGCCGCTTCGGGCGAAACATGCCCGATAGACAGACCTGAAGTGCCACCGGAAAAACGTCCGTCGGTGATCAGTGCGCAGGCCTTGCCCAGCCCCTTGGACTTCAGGTAGCTGGTCGGGTACAGCATTTCCTGCATCCCGGGTCCGCCACGCGGTCCTTCATAACGAATCACCACCACATCACCGGCCTTGACCTGGTCGCCGAGTATCGCCTCGACGGCCACATCCTGGCTTTCAAACAGGCGCGCGGGCCCTGAGAAGCTCAGGATATGTTCATCCACTCCGGCAGTCTTGACCACGCACCCATCCGCCGCGATGTTGCCGTAGAGCACGGCCAGACCACCATCCTGGCTATAGGCATGATCCTTATTGCGGATACAGCCGTTCTCGCGATCGATATCCAGTGACGGCCAGCGCTTGTCCTGGCTGAATGCAACCTGGGTCGGCACATTACCGGGACCTGCACGAAAAAACGTTTTCACCTGCTCGCTATCGGTTCGGGTGACATCCCACATCTCCAGGGCTTTGCCCATATTGTCGCTATGGACCGTGCTGACATCGGTATGCAGCAGGCCGGCGCGCTCCAGTTCACCCAGAATGGACATCACACCACCGGCACGATGCACGTCTTCCATATGATATTTCTGGGTGGCCGGCGCAACCTTGCACAGGTTAGGTACCTTGCGTGACAGGCGATCGATGTCGTCCATGGTGAAGTTGATATCACCCTCCTGCGCCGCGGCCAGCAGATGCAGAATGGTATTGGTCGAACCACCCATCGCGATATCCAGTGACATGGCGTTTTCAAACGCCTCGAAACTGGCAATCGAACGCGGCAACACCGAGGCATCGTCCCGCTCGTAATAACGCCTGGCCAGCGCCACCACCAGTCGACCGGCCTCGATGAACAGCCGTTCACGATCGGCGTGGGTCGCCAGCGTACTGCCGTTACCCGGCAGTGACAGGCCCAGGGCCTCAGTCAGGCAGTTCATCGAGTTCGCGGTAAACATACCGGAACAGGAACCGCAGGTCGGACAGGCCGAACGCTCCATGGTCATCACATCTTCATCGGATTGATCCGGATTGGCCGCCGATACCATTGCATCGACCAGGTCCAGATGTACCTCACTGCCTTGGATTATGGCCTTGCCTGACTCCATCGGACCACCGGAAACAAACACGGTCGGGATGTTCAGGCGCATGGCCGCGTTGAGCATGCCCGGGGTGATCTTGTCACAATTGGAAATACACACCAGCGCATCGGCACAATGGGCATTGACCATATACTCGACCGCATCGGTAATCACCTCACGTGACGGCAACGAGTACAGCATGCCGCCGTGACCCATCGCGATACCGTCATCCACAGCAATGGTGTTGAACTCCTTCGCGACTCCGCCGGCCTTTTCAATCTCGCGCGCGACCAGCTGGCCCAGGTCCTTCAGGTGCACATGCCCCGGTACGAACTGGGTGAACGAATTGGCGACCGCGATGATCGGCTTGTTGAAATCATCATCCTTCATGCCCGTGGCACGCCACAGGGCACGCGCGCCAGCCATATTGCGGCCTTTGGTCGTGGTCCAGGATCGGTAATCTGGCATTTTGTCCTCTTGCTAATACTTGGTTATGTACTTGATTCGTGTATTCTATTGTATATTAGGCGCTGTAGCGAGCAACGGTAACCAGACAGACAGCCCATGACGAAAAATAACGAAACCAGCCAGTATGTTGAATGGTTCCGGCGTTCATCACCCTATATTCATGCCCATCGCGGCCGCACCTTTGTGCTGATGTTTGGCGGCGAGGCGCTGGAAAACGGCGATCTGGAGGAGCTGCTGCATGACCTGGCCATACTCAACAGCCTGGGCATCCGTCTGGTGCTGGTGCATGGCATCCGCCCGCAAATTGACCGATGCCTGAAAAAGGACAAAAAAACAGGCCAGTACCATAACAACCTGCGTATCACCGATACCGCTGCATTAGGCTGCGCCGAGGTCGCGGCCGGGCATGCGCGGGTACAGATCGAGGCCATCCTGTCCATGGGCCTGCCCAACACACCGATGTCGGGTGCCTGCATCCGGGTCGCTTCCGGTAACTTCGTCACCTCGCAACCGGTTGGCATCCAGGACGGTGTCGATTTCATCTACACCGGTGAGGTGCGCCGCATCGACACCGACGCGATCAACCGGCGCCTGGATGATGGCGATATCGTGCTGCTGTCACCGGTCGGCTATTCACCGACCGGCGAGGTTTTCAACCTGCGTTCGGATGACCTGGCCACCGCTACCGCGATTTCACTCGGGGCTGACAAGCTGATCCTGCTCAGCGAGGACAAGGGCATTACCGACAGCCGTCGTCGCTTGCTAACACAATTGTCACCGGCCGAGGCCGACCGTCTGCTGGACAAAAAACACCTGTCCGATAGCGGCCGCGGCTATTTGCGCGCGGCAGTCCATGCCTGTCGCAATGGCGTGCGCCGTAGTCATATCGTTCCGCGCGCCACCGACGGAGCCCTGTTACTGGAACTGTTCACACGCGACGGTATCGGCACACTGGTCAGTGCGGAAAAATACGAGGATCTGCGCCCGGCACGGATCAACGATATCGGCGGCATCCTCGCCCTGCTGGCGCCACTGGAGGCCTCCGGTGTACTGGTCAAACGTTCGCGCGAGAACCTGGAGACCGATATCAGCCACTACAGCGTGATCGAGCGCGACGGCATGATCCTGGGTTGCGCGGCCTTGTTTCCGTATCACAAGGAACAATGCGCGGAACTGACCTGCCTGGCCGTGCATCCTGAATACCGCCAGCATGGCCGTGGCAATGACCTGCTCGATGCGCTGGAGAAAAATGCGCGCATGCAGGGTATCACGCAGTTGTTTGTACTGACTACGCAGACCGCACACTGGTTCCGAGAGCGTGGTTTTGTCGGCGGTGATCTGAAAAAACTGCCCATTGCCCGGCGCAGGCTTTATAACTACAGCAGAAACTCTAAAATTTTCTTTAAAAATCTGTAAGTTGTGAAACTGTTGCTGTTATAAGTCAAAATCAGTAGAGTGAAATAAGTATTTTTACTCAGGGGTACATGTGTTATGTCTGGTAACTCCCACCTGCTTGAACTTTATGATGCTGACGATTACACCGGGCCGAACCCGCTACGGGCAACCGGACAGGGAGTGGTATGGGGTCCGGAAGGCATCAAGTATTACATCCTGGAGCCAGACGAACCGTTGTATATTGATGATCACACCTACTCACAATTGGCGGTCAGGCCCAATTACGATGGTGACTCGATTGACTGCCCGGTCAAAAGCACCTGCACCGTCGGTATCGCCTATTCCAGACCTGGCGAAATTTTCACCCCTGGAGAGCTATACGGTTTCAAGGATTTCTGTTTCTGGACCGTCGGTAAAATCAAGATTGCCAATGGTGATGACCGATAAGCTTCAACTGATTCAGATCACCGATACCCATTTCTCTGCTGAACCTGACTGGCTGCTACGTGGTGTCAATCCACGCGATACCCTGAATCGTGTTCTGGAACGCGCCCGCGAGGATTTTCGGGTATCCGACCTGGTACTGTTGACCGGCGACCTCAGTGACGACGGCAGTGATGCATCCTACCGCGAGATCAACCGGCTGTTCGGCAACATGGACACGCCGGTGCTGCCAATCCCGGGCAATCACGATCTGCCCGAACGCCTGTCTGCCTGTCTGGACGCCGGCAACATGATCCACCAAGGTTACCTGTTGTTTGATCACTGGCAGGTCATCGGCCTGAACAGTGTACGCCCGGAACATGTCGGCGGTATGCTGTCTGCACAACAACTGCAGTGGCTGGACGCCCGTCTGCAGGCTGCGCCTGATCATCATACCCTGATTACCCTGCATCATCCGCCGGTTGAAGTAGGCAGTCGCTGGATGGATGAAATCATGCTCGCCAGCGCTAACGATCTGTTTGCGATTCTGGACAGACACCCACAGGTGCGTGCGGTGTTATGGGGTCATATACATCAGGAGTACAATGAAGATCGCAATGGCATCATGTTGCTGGGCACGCCATCCACCTGCATGCAATTCAGGCCGGCACAGGATGAATTTGAAGTAGACACGACCCAGCCGGCCTATCGCCGCCTGGATCTATACCCGGATGGAAAACTGACAACCGAGGTTATATATACTGAACCGAGTCCGGTAGAGCCCGGTTGACCTGTAATTCATACAGGTGTCGTTCGGCATCAATCAGGTGCTGACCCCAATGCTGTACGAAACTGTGACGCAACATATCCGCCGCACGGCCCGGATGGTCCGGATCATTATCCAGTTGCGCCAGCGCCAGTTTCAGTTCGTAATAGATATCGGTAATGTCATCGGCAAGACTGCCGCTCATCTCTGACATGTCTTGCTGTATATCGTATTCCATCCAGTAGGCATCGCGATCACCCAGCAAACGATGCAAACGTGAGAACATCAAAAAACGGCTTTCCATGTCCATTTCGATCTGCAGGCCAGGCCGACCGGCACGTGCCGAGTCAACAGCTATCACCGCAACATGCAAACGCGGCAACAAACGCCACAACTTGTCCAGCCAGACACTATCAACACGATCAACACTCTCAATCAATGCACAGTAGTTACGTGCAACCCCGGATAAATCCTGTAATTCCTGATTCATTTCCGCCCCCGCATACAGGCAAAAACTTCTTATTCAGGTTCAATTGTAGTCGAGCCGTCATCATTTTGCCGTGGTATCTTACGAAAACATGACAGACCAGGATAAGCTATTATATTAAAAGGGATTACATCTGATTCCGCGTTCTATTGCGGGCGCAATCCGGGGGAAGAAATATTATTTTATTATGATTATCTGATCAAACAACATTACTGCGTCTAGGGCAGCTATATCTTGGCCGACAATTGCTCCAGCAGGATCGCCTGCGCACACCTCGGTTTCTGACTACCCGGCTTCAGCTTTTTATAGCTGCCACTCTCCTGTAACAACCATGCCTGAGTATTATCACTGAGATAGACCATCAGGCCATCGTTAATCACATGCTTCTTTAAAGAGGTTTCCTCAATCGGAAAACAGGTTTCAACACGCTTGAACAGATTGCGCTGCATCCAGTCCGCGCTCGCGCCGAACACCTTTTCATTGCCATCGTCATAGAAATAGTAGATACGGGTATGCTCCAGAAACCGGCCAACGATCGAGCGCACCGTGATATTTTCCGAAACACCCGCTACACCCGGCCGCAAACAGCAAGCGCCCCTGACGATCAGGTCGATAGTCACACCGGCGCACGAGGCCCTGTATAACATCTCGATCACCGAGGGTTCAACCAGTGAGTTCATTTTGGCGATAATGCGCGCCGGCCTGCCCTGTTCGGCGATATCGATTTCGTTCTGAATCATCTGCAGCAGGGACTTGTGCAACGTAAACGGAGACTGCAATATTTTTTTCAGCCTGGTGGCACGGCCAAGTCCGGTCAATTGTATGAACAGGCGATGCACGTCTTCGGCCAGTACTGCATCACATGACAGAAGACCCATATCGGTATAAACGCGCGAGGTTTCGGTATGATAGTTACCGGTACCGAGATGTACATAGCGGCGATACTTGCGCCCCTCGCGACGCACGATCAACAACATCTTGGCATGTGTTTTATAACCGACTACGCCATACACGACATGTGCGCCGGCCTCCTGCAGGCGTGACGCCAGCTTGATATTTTCCTCTTCGTCGAAGCGTGCGCGTAACTCAACCACGATGGTCACCTCTTTACCCCGGCGTGCGGCCTCGACCAACGCATTCACCAGCGGAGAATCCGCACCTGTTCGATACAGGGTCTGCTTGATCGCCTTGACATCAGGATCATGGGCAGCCTGCCTGATCAGTTCAACCACAGGCGCAAAGGTTTCGAACGGATGGTGCAGCAGAATATCACCGTTACGGATCACTTCCATGATATCCGTGGTTTTCTGCAGACGCCTGGGCAGACTGCTATTAAAGGGCTTGTAAAACAGCTCCGGATTATCGATCAGCCTGAATGACTCGACCAGCCGGTTCAGGTTCACCGGTCCATTGACCTGGTAAAGATCATCCGTACCCAGCTTGAACTCCTGTAATAAAAAATCCGATATCTCCTCAGGACAGTTGTCCGCCACCTCCAGACGCGTGGTGTCACCCAGCCTGCGTGCAGAGATCTCGCCCTTGATCGCACCCATCAAGTCATCGATCTCTTCATTATCGACAAACAAATCGCTGTCACGGGTGACCCTGAACTGGTAACAGCCGGTCACCTTCATACCGGGAAACAGGTCGTCGATATGCGCATGGATAACCGAACTCAGAAAAACAAACGACGTGGTACGATAGGAAAGCGATTCGGGTAACTGGATTAAACGGGATAATGACCTCGGCGCCTGCACAATCGCGATACGGGTATCACGACCAAATGCATCCTTGCCATCCAGCGAGATAATAAAATTAAGACTCTTGTTGCTGACCCGTGGAAAAGGATGAGCCGGATCAAGGCCCAACGGACTCAACACCGGCCGAATCTCATTCGTGAAGATTCGCTTGATCCAGCTGGATTTTTTCTGGTCCCATTTCTGTCTGGGCAGAAAACGGACCTTTTCCCTGTTCAGGGCCGGTATCAATTCCTCATTCAGCACCTGGTACTGTTCCGCAACCAGTTTGTGGGCCTCAACACTGATCTGCTCCAGACACTGTTGCGGTGTCAGGCCATCGGCCTCGGTTTGCAGGGATGCCAGTGCCGCCTTGTGTTTCATGCCGGCTACACGAATTTCGAAAAACTCATCCAGGTTGGTGGACGATATACACAGGAACCTCAGTCGTTCCAGTAGCGGGGTGTTTTCATCTTTGGCCTGTGCCAGGACACGCTCATGAAACTTGAGCAGACTCAGCTCACGATTAAAATAATATTCCGGGCTTTTAAAATCAGCTTTCGACATCATTACATTCCGCTTATACGTTCTGTCCGGACCAGACAGTAGCAGACATCATAACCCATGCTTCACAGATCAGGAGGACCAACATCAGCTCACTTTATAAAGGTCCGGGTGTATTCAAACCTCGACCATCTCGAAGTCATCCTTGGCAGCGCCGCACTCCGGGCACACCCAGTTCAAAGGTACATCTTCCCAGCGGGTACCAGGCTCGATACCTTCATCCGGTGCGCCCATGGCCTCATCGTAGATATAACCACAGATGACACACATATATTTCTTCATGCTTTTACTCCAGATTACAAATCTTCTATTCTCCAATAGCGTACTGTGCTGTGCAAGTCGGTCAACAAGCACGGTCAGATAGCGTTATAATCTTTAGTGGGCATCTGATTTAATCTAGCACGAATTGTGTTGCTGACCCAGAGGTTCCCTTAAATGCGCATCCTGATATGCTTACACTGACTACGACATTAGTATGACAGTTTTATGACAGACAGCGTACCCACCATACTGGTTTTATCCGGGCTGGACCCGAGTGGTGGCGCCGGCCTGCAGGCCGATATCGAGGCCATGGCCAGCCATGGCTGCCATGCCTGCCCGATCATGACCGTGAATACGGTTCAGGATACCCGCAATGTCTATGAACTGAGCGCGACCCTTGCCGAGATCGTCACTGCTCAGATGCGCGCCATCCTGGAAGACATGTCGGTCAGCACTATCAAGATCGGCCTGCTGAGCGATATCGTTGTGATCGAAGCCATTCATACTGTTTTGTCTGAATATCCCGACATCCCTGTCATACTCGACCCGGTACTCAAGTCCGGTGCCGGCAGCAGCCTGGTGGATGTCGATGTGCAACAGTGCCTGACCAGCTTGTTACTGCCAATGACCACGGTGCTGACACCCAACACACTCGAGGCACGACAGCTGGCCCCCCATGCCGATACCCTGGAGGCCTGCGCGATGGCGCTACTGGATATGGGTTGCGAATTCGTATTGCTGACCGGCACCCATGAGTCCACGGACATGGTCACCAACACCCTGTATGGCAATCACCGCGTGCTGGAGAACTTTCACTGGCAACGACTGCCGGACGAATATCATGGCTCCGGTTGTACGCTGGCAGCCAGTATCGCCGGCCTGCTGGCACAGGGACACGAACCGTTCAGCGCCATCCACCAGGCGCAACAGTACACCTGGGAGTGCCTGTCCCATGCCTATCGCTCCGGCAAGGGACAACTGATACCCAATCGTCTGTTCTGGGCACGTAATGACGAAGGCGGCGATGACTGAAAACCACGCCTGCACATCCACAAACCGCCTGCTACATGGCCTGTATGCGATCACCGATACGGGGCTGATCGGAGACGCGCAACTGGCCAGTGCTGTCGAGGCGGCCATCAGGGGTGGCGCCAGACTGATCCAGTTTCGTGATAAAAGGCCGGTTTCGGCTGCCCGCTCGGAACTGGCCGCCGCTGTCAACAAAGTCTGCATCGGCCTGGGCGTACCGCTGATCATTAATGACGATATCGATTTATGCAAGGCCATCGGCGCCGCAGGTGTCCATCTTGGCCGGGACGATGTCAGGTTGGCAGATGCACGCAAGCAACTGGGCCCGGACGCATTGATCGGTGTCTCCTGTTACAATCGACTGGATCTGGCCACTAGCGCGCAACACCAGGGCGCGAACTATGTCGCTTTCGGAAGTTTTTTCAGTTCGGGGATCAAACCCGATGCCGTGCGCGCTGATTCGGCATTGTTAAAACGCGCCCACGATAGCCTGTCGATACCGATTGCCGCCATCGGCGGCATTACCCGCGATAACGCCAGCGCGCTGATCGATGCCGGCGCCGACATGCTGGCGGTCATCTCGGACGTATTTGGCGCTGACGACATTTATACTGCAGCGAGTGGATTCGCCCGGTTGTTTGATCAGGACCGCTAACATGGCCTGGACAGGTGCAGCCCTGGCCTCGCCCTGCGCTGCCACTACGGTTAAAATAACCCGATCGATACTCGTATATAAAAAAGGAATGACCATGCCACATGCTCATGAATTGTTTGAACAGGCCCAGCAACACATCCCCGGCGGGGTGAACTCGCCGGTACGCGCCTTCAAGGGCGTTGGCGGTGAACCGGTATTCTTCAAACGCGCCGCCGGCGCCTATGCCTGGTCTGCGAACGAAAAACGCTATATCGACTATGTCGGCTCCTGGGGCCCGATGATCGTCGGCCATGCGCATGCGGAGGTAATCAAGGTCGTTCAGGAAACCGCCGCCAATGGGCTGAGCTTTGGCGCACCGACTGAAATCGAAACGCAAATGGCCGACCTGGTCTGCGAACTGGTGCCGTCAATGGGACTGGTGCGCATGGTCAGCTCCGGTACCGAGGCCACCATGAGCGCGATCCGCATGGCGCGCGGTTTTACCGGTCGCGACAAGATCGTCAAGTTCGAAGGCTGCTATCACGGTCACTCCGATTCCCTGCTGGTCAAGGCCGGTTCAGGTGCCTTGACACTGGGTGTACCGACCTCGCCCGGCGTACCAGCGGCACTCGCCGAACACACGATCACCCTGGAGTACAACAACCTGGCCCAGGTGGAAGAGGCCTTCGCCCATATGGGCGGACAGATTGCCGGTATCATCGTCGAGCCGGTCGCCGGGAACATGAACTGCATACCGCCGGTCGAAGGCTTTCTGCAAGGCCTGCGCGACATTTGCAACAAGTATGAAAGCGTGCTGATTTTTGACGAGGTGATGACCGGCTTCCGTGTTGCGCTGGGCGGTGCGCAGGCACATTATGGCATCACCCCTGACCTGACCACACTCGGCAAGGTGATCGGTGGCGGCATGCCGGTCGGCGCCTTCGGTGGTAAACGGGAGATCATGGAGCAGATCGCACCGTTAGGTCCGATCTACCAGGCCGGCACCCTGTCCGGTAACCCGGTGGCGATGGCCGCGGGTCTGAAGACCCTGGAACTGATCCAGGCACCCGGTTTCTTTGATGATCTGAACAACAAGGCCAACACCCTGGCCGACGGCATCGTTGCACAGGCCGAACAGCATGGTATCCCGATGTCATCAAATGTCGTTGGCGGCATGTTTGGCCTGTTCTTCACCGATGTCAGTCCGGTGACCTCCTTTGCCCAGGTCAGCGCATGCAACCTGGATCGCTTCAAACTGTTCTACCATGGCATGCTTGAGGCAGGCGTTTACCTCGCACCATCTGCGTACGAGGCCGGTTTTGTATCATCGGCACATACCAGCCAGGATATCAGCGATACCATCGATGCGGCAGGAAAGGTATTGAAAACGCTCTAGATCACTACACGATTGCTCCAAAAACCTCCCTCTCCCTGAGGGCGAAGGAAAAGCAAAGATACTCAAAAGGATATTCATGCTCTCAATATCATCATTTCAACTAGCGATACAACATATCAGGTAGACGGCAACCTAAAAATGGACAGCAACCCTTCTGACACGCTGCGCTGGTTGCAAGAACTGATCACAGCCTACCCGCTGGCGTCAGGCCTGTTCGTATTCACCACCGCGTTCCTGGAATCGTTACTAGTGGTTGGCGTAATCGTACCGGGCGCCTTGCTGATGATTATCTTCGGCGCCTTGATTGCGCTGGATATCCTCAACGGCTGGACCACGCTGGCCTATGCCATCGCCGGTGCGATTGCCGGGGACGGCCTGAGTTTCTGGATCGGCCGCCGCTTTCGTGACCAGCTGCGCGGTATGTGGCCGTTCACAAAATATCCCGGCCTGCTGAAACGGGGCGAAGACTACTTTATTCGTCATGGCGGCAAGAGTGTCCTGTTCGGTCGTTTTGTCGGACCGGTGCGTGCGGTGATACCCACCATCGCCGGTATGATGGATATGCGGCCGTCCCGGTTCGCATTGGTCAACATCCTGTCCGCGCTGGCCTGGGCACCGGCATACCTGCTACCCGGACTGGTGTTTGGCGCCTCGCTGGAACTGGCATCCGAGGTTGCCGTCAGACTGGTTGGACTGATCTTTGGACTGGCTATCCTGTTACTGTTCGTGCGCAGCCTGGTACGCTGGCTCTACACGATGTTCATGCCCCATACCGAACAGGTGATCCAGCGCATCATGGACTGGAGCCGCCACCACCCGTTGCTGGGCAAACTCGGCTTCTCGCTGGTCGACCCGCATTATCCCGAGTCACCGGCACTGGTGATTTTTGCGCTACTGTTACCACTGGTCCTGGTTGCACTGACCCTGCTGAGCTGGGCGATCAGCGGCGCTGCCGGGCATGGTGAAATCGACCTGACCCTGTACCGCTTCCTGCAAAGCCTGCGCACGCCCTTCGCTGATGACATCATGGTTACCCTGACCATACTCGGTGGCAACCTGTTTCTGGCCATCGTAACCCTGGTCACCGCTGCCTGGCTGGTGCAACGACGTTGCTGGTCGGCCGTTCGTCACTGGCTGGGTGCGATCGCGCTGGTCACGCTGTTGGTGTATGGCCTGAAGTGGATGCTGGCCATTCCGCGCCCCGAACTGATACAGGGAGCACTGTCATCATTTTCATTCCCCAGCGCCCATGCAGCCATGTCCACCACGGTATACGGTATGCTTGCAGTGATTATCAATCGCGACCTGAAACTCGCATTACGTCGCAGGATCTATGTCATGCTCGCGCTGCTGATCACCAGCATCGCGTTTACCCGGCTTTATCTTGGTGCCCACTGGTTCAGCGATGTCATGGCCGGCCTGTTACTGGGCCTGGGTGTCGTGGCTCTGTTTGGCATCGCCTACAGAAGACATACCTCCGAGCCGGTCCCGGCCCACTCACTACTGACCATGTTCAGCATCCTGTTACCGCTCGCCGTGGTGATACTGGCCATACAGATCGTGCCGCAGGAGCGCCAACGCTACCAGGCGCACTACACACCCAGGCTGATCACCGTGGAAAACTGGTGGCAACAGGACTGGCGCGAGCTGGCCACCTACCGTAACAATATTGCCAACCGGCAGGTCTACCCGATGAACCTGCAATGGCAGGGCAGGCAGTCCCTGCTAGTTGAGCAACTCCGGCAGGCCGGCTGGTACAGCCATGATCACATCGACATGCGCGGCTTCCTGCAATGGTTCAATATCGATGCCTCTGCAACAGAGCTGCCGTTATTGCCACATGTCCATAACAACAGCCATGAAAACATCCGCATGATAAAGGCCAGTGACCACCCCGAGCGGCTGAATGTGCTGCGGCTGTGGCCGTCGGCCTGGCAGCCGCCCGGTAGCGAAATCAGCCTGTGGGTTGGCAGTATCACCCAGGTGGAAGCACGGCAGCTGGTCAACACCATCAGCTATCCGGCAACCACGCTGGACTTTGACGTCGCCATGCAGGCGCTGACGGCCGACCTAAACCAGGATCAATTCAAAACCGTCGTACGTAACGAGCGGATCAGCAAGGGCGTTAACGGCTGGAGCGGCCGGGTGTTGCTGGTGCGCAGTGGGACTATGTAGGCTCTGTAATATATCAAAGTCTTTACCAAACACCCGACATTACTTCCAAGTATTCTTCTGATTTAACCCAAAATGCTTCGCTATATTATCTGCATCCCTTCGAGCAGCTTGTTGATCTCTTCCAACCTGAGTATCGGGTCCTGCATTTCCAGGAACCGGATTTTCATGGCCGGCTGTATGGGTAGGATTTCCGCCAGCCGAAACCCCACCCAGGACGCGTCGGCATATTTTTTGGGCACATTATTATAGTGGTGACCGGCCTGATCCAGCAGTTTGTGCAACAGCTCTGTCAGGACCATGCATTCATCAGGGATGCCAAGCTCCGGTTCATCCGGCAACACCTCGACATTGGCAACGACCAACTGGTTGGCCTCGACATGCGTCGATGCCACACTGAATCGACTTTCACCTATCGCGGTAATCCCCAACAGGCCGTCATGCCGGGTATGCCAGTCGATAATCCGGGCCAGGGTACCGGTCTTCACCGTGTCGGCCGCCTCACCCACCTCCTTGCCATGACTGATCAGACAGACACCAAACGGCAACTCGTCTTTCATGCAACGACAGACCATGTCGATATAGCGCGCCTCGAATATCCTTAACGGCAACGGTCCGCCCGGAAACAATACGGCCCTTAACGGAAAAAGTGGAATATCCATGGTTTGAGCCTGCTCCGTCATACCGAACCCGTTGTACTATTCCCGGTCACCCCAGCGTGTCTGCAGCTGATGCTCGATATCAAGTTGATCCAGTATGCGCGCGACGACAAAATCGACCAGGTCTTCGATAGCTGCGGGCTGATGATAAAAGCCGGGATTGGCCGGCAGGATAACCGCATCCATACGGCTAAGTTTGAGCATGTTATCGAGGTGAATATCCGACAGGGGCGTTTCGCGTACGACCAGTACCAGTTTCTGTCTTTCCTTCAGGATCACATCGGCAGCGCGCTCCATCAGGCTATTGCTGGCGCCGGTCGCTATCGCCGACAGCGTTCCGGTGGTACACGGACACACAACCATCGCACGTGCCACACCACTGCCACTGGCAACCGGTGCCGTCCACTGGTCCTTGCCATAGACATTGATGTTTTCGCTGGCAAAACGTTCACGCAGGAAACGGGTTTGCTCGGCAGGGCGTGACGGCAGCTCCAGATCGGTCTCCATACCAATCACGATTTGCGCCGGTTGTGAAATCAGTACATCGACATGCTCACCGGCCTGCACCAGACACTCCAGCAAACGCAAACCGTATGCCGCACCGGATGCGCCGGTCATGGCCAGTATAATGGATGACTTGTATGGTCTGGCACTCATGGTGTACGTTCCTGCAAGGCCTCAAGTAATTTCTCGTGGATACCGCCAAAGGCGCCGTTACTCATAATCAGTACGGCATCACCCTGTTTGGCCTCGGCAATCACCGCATCGATAATACTGTCTATAGTATGGTAGACATTTGCGCGCTCGCCCAGTGCGCTGGCAACACCATCCAGATTCCAGCCCAGTCCTTCCGGCTCATAAAGCATCACACGGTCCGCATTTTCCAGCGATACGGGCAGACGATCATTATGCACGCCCATGCGCATGGTATTGGAGCGCGGTTCCAGCAGTGCCAGGATGCGCCCGGTACCCACCTGTTTACGCAGGCCCTGCAGAGTGGTCGCAATTGCGGTTGGATGATGTGCAAAATCGTCATAAACCTTCACACCACCCACTTCACCCCGTAACTCCATCCTCCGGCGCACACCATCAAAACGGTTCAGCGCGTCAACAGCCGCCTCAGCAATCACCCCGGCGTGCCGTGCAGCCGCAACCGCGGCCAGTGCATTGGCGACATTATGCCCACCGGTCATCGACCAGTCGACCGTACCCAGACTCTCACCCTGGTACAAAACCTCGAAACAGGAACCGTCATCCCGTTGCAGTCTTGACTGCCAGACTGCATCACTTCCCTGACCATAGTTCTCGACCGGCGTCCATATGCCACGCGCCAGCACCTGCGCGAGCGCGGTATCGTCCTGGTTCTGTATCACCAGCCCGTTCGGTGGCACGATACGGAGTAAATGGTGGAACTGGGTCTGGATCGCCTCCAGGTCAGCAAAGATATCGGCGTGGTCAAACTCCAGATTGTTCAGTATCAGGGTGCGCGGCTGGTAATGCACAAACTTGGAGCGCTTGTCAAAAAAGGCAGTGTCGTACTCATCCGCCTCGATCACAAAAAACGGTGCCTCGCCCAGGCGTGCCGACAGACCAAAGTTGTTAGGCACGCCGCCAATCAGGTATCCGGGTGACAATCCGGCGTCCTCCAGTATCCAGGCCAGCATGCTCGAGGTCGTGGTTTTGCCATGGGTACCGGCCACGGCCAGTACCCAGCGATCACGCAGGATATGCTCGGACAGCCATTGCGGGCCTGATGTGAATGGCAGGCCTTCAGCGAGCATGTATTCGATCACCGGATTACCACGCGACATGACATTTCCGACCACGATCAGGTCTGGCCGGGGTTGCAGGTGCGCCGGATCATAGCCATCCATCAGCTCGATGCCCTCGGACTGCAACTGGGTACTCATCGGCGGGTAGATGTTCTGGTCGGAGCCGCTGACCTGATGACCGGCACTGCGTGCAATCAATGCAAGACTGCCCATAAAGGTTCCGCAGATACCAAGGATGTGTATGTGCACTCAAACTGTCCGTTTCGTTATTATCAGGTCGTACATCATAAACTTAGCGGGACCCGGGCATCAACAAAACTTAATCAGAGCTTCCCTGGCTTGACCGGCCACTGATGGCTAACTATCTTAACAATATCCCGTGCCGATCTTGTGCCAGACATGCCAGACAATAGACCCATAATCTGTCCTGATAATGACAGTCTGATCAAACAGGCCCTGCAACGATTTGTTACGCACTATACCCAAGCACTCAACGATCACGGTCTTTTTCATGTCGCCCTGTCGGGTGGCTCCACACCGGAAAGTCTTTACCGGGCACTGGTCACCCATGTTTCGGCCCAGGCCATCGCCTGGAACAAGGTGCATATCTGGTTTGGTGATGAGCGGATGGTAGCGCCAGACCATCGGGACAGTAACTACCGGATGTCGCGCCATGCCCTGCTCGATCATATCGCGATACCGCGGTCGAATATTCACCCGATACCGACCGACTGCGATGATTTTACCAACTGCGCCAAACGCTACGCTGACACCCTGGACAGCCTGTTGCCTTTGACAAAAGATGCTGTACCGGTATTCGACCTGGTATTGCTGGGTATCGGGCCGGACGGGCATACCGCATCACTGTTTCCCGACACCGATATCCTGATGGAATACGAACTGCCGGTCGCAGCCGTGTACGTGAAGGAGAAAGACAGCTGGCGCATCAGCCTGACCTACCCGGTACTGAATCACGCCCGCCAGCTACTGGTACTGGTCAGCGGCGCCGGCAAACGGCAGGTAATACATGATCTGTTCAGTGATAATGCGACGGGGAATCACTACCCGGTCGCGAACATCCGGCCCAGTGGACAAATGGAATGGCTGATTGATAGCGAGGCTGCGCAGGGACTTTAAACCTAGCAGTTCGGATCTTCACCCGGCCCGGCATTACGCCAGCCCTGGTCAGGGCGATCAAAGATACGATTACTCTCGACAGGCCCCCAGCTGCCTGACGGATAGGTATGGATAAAATCGCGCTCGGTAGACCATACCCGCAGTATTGGGTCGACGATCTCCCAGGCCCAGCGGATTTCATCGTAACGCAGAAACAGCGAATGATCGTCCTCGATCACATCCAGCAGCAAAGCCTCGTAGGCATCAATCTTGTATTCACTCAGGTTGCAATGGCTGGCATTCAGCACCGTGGTTTGTGCAACCATCTCCAAACCCTGTTTCTTGGTCTGGATCTCCATGCTCATCAACTCTTCCGGCTGTATACCCAGCACGATCCAGTTTGGGTTGATCTGTTCGATCTGCGACTTTCGAAACAGCTGCTGCGGCGGATGCTTGAACCGGATACTGATCATCGAACTGGCCTTTTCCATACGCTTGCCGGTGCGCAGATAAAACGGCACATTACGCCAGCGCCAGTTATCGAGATAGAGTTTCAGTGCTGCATAGGTCTCGGTGGTACTTTGCGGCGGCACGCCTTCTTCGTCCAGGTACGACGCCACGTTCCCGTCATCCATACTGCCGGCGGCATATTGCGCGCGAAACGCGTGCGCATGCACGGCACTGGTCGGTATCGGCCGTATGGACTTCAGCACTTTGACCTTTTCGTCACGCAGGGACTCGGCATCGAGTATCGATGGCGGCTCCATTGCCACCAGCGTCAACATCTGCAGCAAATGGCTCTGCAACATATCCCGCAAGGCACCGGCGCCGTCATAATAACCGGCCCGCCCTTCTACACCCTGTGACTCGGAATGAGTAATCTGCACGTGGTCGATATAGTTACGGTTCCACAACGGTTCCAGCATCAGGTTGGCAAAACGGAATACCAGCACGTTCTGCACCATGCTCTTGCCGAGGTAATGATCAATACGGAAAATCTGGTCCTCGGTAAATGACTTGTGCAAACAGTCTTCCAGTATGTTCGCACTTTCCAGGTCATAACCGAAAGGTTTCTCGATCACCAGCCTGCGCCAGCCTTTCTCCTGTTTGTTCAGGCTGGCCGCATCCAGCGACCGGGACACTGTCGCATACTCGGATGGCGGGATAGACATGTAAAATATGATATTGCCGGAAATATGCGGAGAATCTTCAATATAGGAAGAAAGATGCTGATAGGCCCCGGCGTCGCGCAAATCACCGTTAAAGAAATGTAGGCGCGGTAACAGGCGCTGCATAACCGCCTCATCCAGACCGCCACGCGCAAAAGCCTGCAGGTCCTCCACGACCCGGTTGCGCCAGACCTCGTCTGACCAGTCGCGCCGTCCAAAACCGACGATATGAATATCTTCGGACAGGCGCCCCGCCTGTTCGAGATGATACAGCGCCGGTAATAATTTATTGCGCGCCAGGTTCCCGGTAGCGCCAAAGATCACAAAGGTACACTGAACCATTAGTTTGTCCTTAACTTATGTGTATTGGACTCTGCCGGGCAGCTTAACCTACCTCCATCACGGCATCATCCATTGCCTTGTAATATAGCTTGCTATACTCGGCTGCGCTGCCGGCCCAGGAAAAGTCCTGGCGCATCGCGGTCAACTGCATCTGCTTCCAGATAGCCTGGTTCTTGTACAGGGCCACGGCATGGCGTATCGCGGCATACAGCTCGTCTGCATCAGGCTCGTAAAAGGCGATACCCGTCGCCTGACCTGACTGGATATTTTCGGGCGTGGCGGTAACAACGGTATCCGCCAGACCACCTACCGCATGCACAATCGGGATGGTGCCGTAACGCAAACTGTACATCTGGTTCAGGCCACAGGGCTCAAAGCGTGACGGCATCAGAAACATGTCCGCACCGGCCTCGATACGATGCGCCAGGGCCTCGTCATAACCGATATAGATACTGATACGGTCGCTGTGGTTTTTAACCTTCTCGCGCAAACGGTTTTCAAATTTCGATTCACCACTTCCGAGTATAACCATTTGTGCGGGTATCGCTACGATGCGGTCCAGTATATCCAGTACCAGGTCGATACCTTTCTGGCTGACCAGCCTGCCGACCATGCCAATCAGCGGCATACCGGTATCGACCGGCAGCCCGAAGTCCTTGCACAGTTCGGTCTTGTTAACCAGCTTGCGCTCCAGGTTCAGCTTGCTGTAGGTCTGCACCAGGTGCTGGTCTCTGGCCGGATTCCATTCACTGGTATCAATACCATTGACGATCCCGGTCAATGATTCACTGCGATTGGCAAGCAGGCCGTCCACGCCGCAACCGAACTCGGCGGTCTGTATCTCCTCGGCATAGCCGGGGCTGACCGTGGTCAACTGGTCCGCATAGACTATGCCACCTTTCAGAAAAGACATCTGGCCGTAATACTCCAGGGTCTCGTGATGCCAGAATACATTCGGCAAATCCAGTTTCTGGAAGGTGTCGTAATCAAACAGGCCCTGATAGGCCAGGTTATGGATGGTAAATACCGTCGCCGGCCGGTTGGACTCCAGTGACAACAGCGCCGGCACCAGGCCGGTTTGCCAGTCATTGCAATGCACCAGGTCGGGTTTCCAGCTCGGACCGGCCCGTCCCTGAGCCAGTTCAGCCACGGCCCGGTCGAACAGGTGAAAGCGCTCGGCGTTATCCGGCCAGGGGTTGCCATCCCCGCTCATGTACGGGTTGCCGCTACGCCCGAAGGCCTCTTTGTTTCCGACCAGCCAGGTAAGCACATCACTGCCGGGCAGCATGGTTTCGATCAGCTCCACCTCGGTACCGCCCGCATCGAAACGGCCGACCGGATAGGCCTGCTTCAGCTTGCCTATTACATCACCATAGGCGGGCATGACCACGCGCACTTCATGTCCGGCTGACTGCAATGCACGGGGTAGACTGCCTGAAACATCGGCAAGCCCGCCTGTCTTGATCAGCGGATAAACCTCGCTACTGGCATATAAAATTCTTTTCGCCATGTCATTACTTCTTTCTGATTACCAGTGCTGCCAATGGCGGCAGATTCAGGACCATCGAGGCAGGACGATTCATCCACGGCCCCTGGTCGGCCACCAGGTCCTTCTCGCCAACGTTGCTGCCACCATAGTATTCAGAGTCAGAGTTCAATATAACCTGGTATGCGCCCGCTGACGGAACACCGATACGATAACTTTGTCGCGGCACAGGTGTGAAATTCAGTAACACGATCACGACATCATCGCCGTCACGACGCAGGTAACTCAGTACCGACTGGTCTGAATCGTGGCAGTCTATCCACTCGAAGCCGTGATGATCGAATTCATTTTTATACAGGGCCGGTGTCTCCCGGTACAGATGATTCAGATCCGCAGTCAGTGACATCAGACCCTGGTGCATCGGGTACTCCAGCACATACCAGTCCAGCGCCCGTTCATGCGACCATTCATCGCCCTGAGCAAATTCACTACCCATGAACAGCAGCTTTTTGCCCGGATAGGTATACATATAGGTATACAACAGCCGCAAATTGGCAAAGCGCTGCCACTCATCGCCCGGCATCTTGTACAGCATGGAAGACTTGCCATGCACGACCTCGTCATGCGAGAACGGCAGAACAAAGTTCTCGGTGAATGCATACAGCAAACCGAAAGTCAGCTGATCATGATGGTAATGCCGGTGCACCGGATCCTTGTTGAAGTACTGCAGGGTGTCGTGCATCCAGCCCATGTTCCATTTCATCGAAAAACCCAATCCGCCGAGCCACACGGGACGGGACACCTGTGGCCACGAAGTGGATTCCTCGGCAACCATCAACACACCCTTGTGTTGACTCTGAACCACGCTGTTCATCTCGCGGACAAAATCGATGGCCTCGAGGTTCTCGTTACCGCCATACTGGTTTGGCAACCAGTCGCCTTCCTCACGCGAGTAGTCCAGGTACAACATCGATGCGACGGCATCGACGCGCAAACCATCGATATGGTATTCCTCTATCCAGTACATCGCGCTGGATACCAGGAAATTGCGCACTTCGTTCCGGCCGTAGTTATAGATCAGTGTACCCCAGTCACGATGTTCACCACGACGCGGGTCTTCATGTTCATACAGCGCGGTACCATCAAAGTTCGCCAACGCAAAATCATCTCGCGGAAAATGCGCCGGCACCCAGTCGAGCAATACACCAATACCGTGCTGATGACAGTAGTCCACAAAATAACGGAAGTCGTCCGGTGTGCCGTAACGCGAAGTGGGCGCAAAGTAACCGGTCGCCTGGTAACCCCAGGACGCGTCCAGCGGATGCTCGGTCACCGGCAATAGTTCGATATGGGTAAAGCCCGTACGCGTTACATGTTCGACCAGCCGGTGAGCCAGCTCACGATAGTTCAGGAACCCACCGTGTTCATCGAGCTGCCAGGAACCGAGATGAACTTCATAGACCGACATTGGTTCATGCTGCCAGTCACAATGCTCACGTCTGGACAGCCAGTCACTATCCTGCCATTGGTATTCCACAGGTGCGCAGATTATGGCGGCAGTATTCGGGCGATGCTCGTAACAACGACCGTAGGGGTCACTTTTCAACAGGATATCACCGCTGTCGCGATTGCGGATTTCGAACTTGTATATTTCATCTGCCTGCAGGTCCGGGATAAACAGCTCCCATACCCCGCCACCGCCGCGTACACGCATAGGATGCACACGGCCGTCCCAGTGATTGAACTGCCCGACCACACTGACCCGTTCGGCGCCTGGCGCCCACACCGCAAACCGCACCCCGGCCACGCTGTCCACTTCGTGCAAATGGGCACCCAGTACCCGGTAGACATGCCAGTGCCGGCCTTCACCAAATAGGTGCATGTCATTATCAGACAATTGTGGCAGAAAGGTATACGGGTCGGTATAACGGTGGGTATGACCGCTATCCGTGGTGTATTCGATCACCGGGTGGGCGGGCAATAACGTGGCATCACCATGCCAGATAAACAGGCCAGCCCCCTTGGCGGTCAGCGCCGGTCCACCATCGGCTATATGTACCGACAGGGCGTTCGGCAGATAGACCCGGTAGACCGAGTCGCCTTCATGACTGTGCAGGCCCAGTAACTCGAACGGGTCGTGATGACGCGCTTCCAGCAAACGCACGATCGCGTCGTCTTCTGTCATTTTACCTGAAAAAGGGACTACGCTTGCAGTCATTTCAATTACCCCTGTCACCTCAACCACCGGTTTGTGGTTTCAGCATAGCTGCCTTACTATTTCTATACAAAGTTAATGGAAGTCATTCGTCCGTTATACTGGTAAGGTATTAGTTAACACTATACAACACTGTAGCGTTATCCAGAAACCCCCTGACACTTATGTCCGGATTTATATGCTTGGAGCAAGTGCATGATCGAACTACAATCGCCGCGTTTTGTCAGCCGCCTGACCAGGGACACCCTGGCATTGATTCTGGCCGGCGGGCGCGGATCCAGGCTGAAACAGCTCACCAACTGGCGCACCAAACCGGCCATGCCGTTCGGCGGCAAATTCCGAATTATCGACTTTCCGCTATCTAATTGTATTAACTCGGGTATCCGGCGTATCGGTGTGATCACCCAGTACAAGTCCCATTCGCTGCTGCTGCATATCCAGCGCGGCTGGGGACATTTGCGTGGTGAATTCGGTGAATTCGTCGAGCTGCTACCGGCACAACAGCGAATCGAAAGCTCCTGGTACCAGGGTACCGCTGATGCGGTGTACCAGAACCTGGATATTATTCACAGCCACAACCCCGAGTACACACTTATCCTGGCCGGCGACCATATCTACAAGATGGATTATGGCGAAATGCTGGCCTACCACGTCGATACCGCAGCCGATCTGACCGTAGGCTGCATCGAGGTGCCGATCGAACAGGCTCATGCCTTCGGTGTGATGTCCATCGACGAGAATCTACGCATCACCCGCTTCCAGGAAAAGCCACCTGAGCCCGAACCCGTGCCCGACAACCCCGATGTTGCACTCGCATCAATGGGCATCTATATATTCAATACCCGGTTTCTGTGTGAACAACTGATCAAGGATGCAGACACCCCCATGTCTGAACACGACTTCGGCAAAAACATTATTCCTGAAGCGATCAGTAAATACCGGGTCTGCGCCTACCCGTTTCGCGACACCAGCTCGGAGGAAGAGGGAAATGCCTACTGGCGTGATGTCGGCACGATCGATGCCTTCTGGGCGACTAATCTCGAACTGATTGGCGTCACACCGGAACTGAATTTGTATGACGAACAATGGCCAATCTGGACTTACCAGGAACAACTGCCGCCAGCCAAATTTGTATTCAACGACAAGGAACGCCGCGGTATGGCGGTAGATTCCATGGTCTCCGGGGGTTGCGTGATATCAGGGGCCCGCGTTAACCACTCGTTACTGTTTTCGAACGTACGCGTGAACTCCTATTCCAAGATAGAAGATTCGGTGATCCTGCCTGATGTCAATATTGGCCGTAACTGCCATATCAGCAAGGCGGTGATCGACAAGGGTTGCGATATCCCCGACGGCACCACTATAGGCAAGGACCCGGCTGCAGACGCCGAGCGTTACTATATCAGTGAACAGGGCGTCACCCTGGTGGTTCCTGAAATGCTGGGCCAGGAACTGCATCATGTCCGATAAACCGGTACTAAACATAGTCCTGTACTGGCATATGCATCAACCGGAGTATCGTGACTCACGCAGTGGCGAGTTCCAGTTACCCTGGACCTACCTGCATGCAATCAAGGACTATGCTGACATGGCCGCCCATCTGGAACAGAATCCGGATGCCAGGGCCGTGGTCAATTTCGTGCCGATATTACTGGAACAGATCGCAGCCTACGATGAACAGATTCAGTCCTATCTGAAAAATTCAGGGGTAATCAAGGATTATTTGCTGGATGCACTGATATCACCCGCCCTGCCCGCACACCCCGAACAGCGCATGGAACTGATCCATGCCTGTCTGCGCGCGAATCGGGATCGACTGATCAACCGTTTCGACACTTACCGCCGCCTGGCCGAATTTGCGAAACTGATAGAAAAAGTGCCGGAAGGCATCAAGTACCTGAGCGACCAGTACCTGATTGATCTTCTGGTCTGGTATCACCTGGCCTGGCTGGGTGAACACACCCGCAGAAATGACCCACGCGTAAAGGCACTGATTGAAAAAAGTGAACACTTCAATCTGCATGACCGTCGTGTGCTGCTGGAAGTCATCGGTGAACTGGTCCACACCATCATACCGCGGTATGCAAAACTGGCCGAACGCGAACAGATTGAACTCAGTATGACACCCTATGCGCACCCGATTATGCCGCTGTTACTCGATATACAGTCAGCAACCGAGGCCATACCGAATATCAATCTGCCGATTTTGCAAAGCTATCCCGGCGGGCATGAACGCTCACGCTGGCACATCGAGCACGGCCTGGACAGTTTCGAGCAATTTTTCGGCATACGTCCGGCCGGGTGCTGGCCTGCCGAAGGCAGTATCAGTAATGATACGCTGGACCTGCTGGCCGAGTACGGTTTCACCTGGATCGCCAGTGGCGGTGAAGTGCTTAACAATACCCTGAACAAGGACGAACATGAACGGCCACCTTGCATCCACCGCCCATACCGACATGAATCTTCGGATATTAAATGCTTCTTTCGTGATGACGGACTGTCCGACCTGATCGGTTTCAGTTATTCCGACTGGCATGCTGACGACGCAGCCGCGAACCTGATCCACAACCTCGAGAACATTGCCACTGCCTGCGCCGACACCGCAGACAACACCGTGTCGATTATCCTTGATGGTGAAAACGCCTGGGAATACTACCCGGATAACGGCTATTACTTTTTACAGGCCCTGTACAAGCAACTGGCCGAACATCCACAACTGAACCTGTGCACCTACAGTGACTGTCTGACGCAGGATGCCGGGGCACATACGCTCAATTCCATCACTGCCGGCAGCTGGGTCTATGGCAGTTTTTCCACCTGGATCGGTGATGCCGACAAAAACCGTGCCTGGGATATGCTCGGCGATGCCAAGAAGGCACTTGACCGCTTTGCCAAGACAGCGAAGGCCGGCAGCGAGACCATTGCCATGGCAGAACAACAACTGGCACTGTGTGAGGGTTCGGACTGGTTCTGGTGGTTCGGTGACTACAATCCGTCCGGCACCGTCAGTGACTTCGATCGGCTATACCGTATCAACCTGTCACGCCTGTATCAGATCATCGGTATGGAACCACCCGCCTACCTGGCCGAAATCATCAGTCACGGCAGTGGTGACCCGGCCATGGGCGGCACCATGCGTCCGGGACAGGCTCATACGACATGATAGATCACGCCCATGCCAGAACATAACAGTCCTGTGGATATCAAGGACCAACGCCGGGCCGGCGTACTGTTACACATCACCTCATTACCGGGGCCCGATGATCAAGGTGATATGGGGCACGAGGCCTATCGTTTTGTCGAGTTTCTGTCCGCAGCCGGTATGAGTATCTGGCAAACCCTGCCGCTGGGCTCGGTACATGATGACCGCTCCCCGTATCAATGCCTGTCGGTCCATGCAGGCAACCCGCTACTGATCAGCCATGACTGGCTAAGGGACAGGGGCTGGCTGGACAAAAAACAATCTCGTCGCAGCAAGCGTGAGAAATGGTTGCGACTGGCATACGAAGGTTTCAGGCAACATGCCGATCAGGTATCGGCCACTGCTTTCAAAAAGTTCTGCAAGCAGGAAAAGCACTGGCTGAGTGACTATGCCCTGTATGTTGCCCTGCGTGAGCAGCACAAACATCGACCATGGATCGACTGGCCTGAGGCGATCCGGGACAGAAAGCCCAAGGCCCTGGCGTCGTCTCGCCGGCAACTGACCGACGAGATCGAACGCATCTGTTTTGAACAGTTCGTGTTTTTCACCCAGTGGCATGAGCTGCGTGAATATGCCCATCGCCATAAGGTCTACCTGTTTGGCGATATGCCGATTTTCGTCGCGCATGACAGCGCCGAGGTCTGGGCCCACCGTGAACTTTTCAGCGTCACCGCCCATGGCCAGGCCAGCAAGGTCGCCGGTGTCCCGCCGGATTATTTTTCCGAAACCGGACAGCGCTGGGGCAATCCGCTTTACAACTGGGAGGCCATGCAAAACGACGACTTCCGCTGGTGGAAACAGCGCCTGCACTCACAACTGGAGCTGTTTGACCTGATCCGTATCGACCACTTTCGTGGGCTCGAGGCCTGCTGGGAAATACCGGCTGAAGCCGAAACAGCGATTGACGGGCACTGGGTCAAGGTGCCCGGCGATGCCCTGCTGCAGACCCTGACTGATGACCTGCACGGTCTGCCCCTGGTCGCCGAGGACCTCGGCACCATTACCACGGAAGTAGATGATTTACGCCACAAATACAATATCCCGGGCATGAAAATCATGCAGTTCGCGTATGACGGCGACCCGGCCAATCCCTACTTACCGCACCGGCATCTGACGGATTACGTGGTCTATACCGGCACCCATGACAATGACAGCACGCTGGCCTGGTTTGAATCACTGGACGAGTCTGTCAAACAGCATGTACTGGACTACCTGGGTCATCCCACCGAAGTCTTTCCCTGGCCATTGATACGCTCCACACTGGCCTCGGTCGCGAATATCGCAATAATCCCGATGCAGGACATACTCGGTCTCGGCGCCGGTAACCGTATGAATATACCCGGTACCACCGAGGGAAACTGGAGCTGGCGCTTTTCATGGGACCAGCTGCCGAAGGATCTGGGTACGCGCCTGCACCACCTGCTGAAGCTCTACAACCGCCTGCCCGATTGACGCTGGCAAAGCATTCCCTTTTCACCTAAAATGCCCGCTCATTATCGATCTTCTACCAATAGCGGTGATATCACATGATAGTAAAGGCCATACGTGAAGGACTGGGACGTTTAATCGTTTTGATTGACTTCATTACCCGCCCGGCAAAAATGAAACGCCCCGAAGTGGAACAACAGGCCGTTAACGACGCGGTCAGCAACATGTCGCTGTATCAGTTTTATGCCTGCCCGTTCTGCGTCAAGACCCGCCGCACGCTGCATCGACTGAACCTGCCTATGGAATTTCGCAATGCCGCCAAGGGCTCACCCTACCGTGACGAGCTGCTAACCGGTGGTGGCGAGATCAAGGTCCCGTGCCTGCGTATCGATGAAGATAGCGATACGCGCTGGGTTTACGAATCGGACGAGATTATCGCTTACCTCGAACAGCGCTTCGGCAAGGACAGTCAAAGCCAGGCGTCTGCGTAGCACGTCTCTGATTATTTCAATACCGATGCCATTGCGAGCCGCATTAGCGGCGCGACGAGCATAGAGACCCTTCGGGCTTAGCCCCATAGACCCCTTTCAGGGATAATCATGGGTACCTTATCCATCTCCGATGGGTCAGGGCAATCACAACCAGATCATATAACCGATTTCAAAACGCCGGCTCAGCAACTTGTGATGTGGATAGATGCGTATCTTGTAATACTGCAGGCCCGGTAGTTCCGGCAGGAAATCGAGCTGAAAATAATGCAGTTTACCAGCCGACTTCCGGGGCTCGGGCCTGAACTGGTAATGTGCCTTCGCCTGAAATTCGCGGTTACGGTCTTCCGTACCGACCAGTAACTCGACCACAACATCCTCAGGCTTCAGGCCGTTCAGAAACGCGCCCACACGGATACTGGCGGTGTTACCATGCTGCATATGTTCAACCGCGGTGTCTTCACGCTGTATCGTGACTGCGGGCCAGCGCTCACGCACACGCGCCTTCCAATGCGCCAGCTCGACCGATGGGACGGCATCGTTGGCCTTCATTTTCTTCTGTTGATCACGTGCCGCAGTATAAAAGTACTTCACATAATCCATCACCATACGCTGCGAGTTAAAACGCGGGATTATCGATTTCATGGTCTCACGGGAAAGGTTAACCCAGTTCTCGGAATATCCCTGATGGTCACGATCATAATAAAGCGGGACGACCTGGCGCTCCAGAATATCGTAGAGATCATTCGCTTCTTCACGGTCACAATACTCGGCATCGAAATGATGACTGTGCGGCACGATGGCCCAGCCGTTCTTGCCGTTATAGCCTTCACCCCACCAACCATCCAGTACACTCAGGTTGATCACGCCATTCAGTGCCGCCTTTTCACCCGAGGTGCCACTGGCCTCCATCGGATACTGTGGTGTATTGATCCAGACATCCACACCGCTGACCAGTTTACGGGCCAGTGCCATGTCGTAGCCCTCTACCAGAATAATCTTGCCGATAAACTCGGGCTGATGCGCATATTCGTGTATGGCCTTGATCAATTGCTGGCCAGGCTGATCCAGTGGATGCGCCTTGCCGGCGAAAACCAGCAGTACCGGGCGCTCCGGGTCATTCAGCAGCCTGGCCAGTCGATCGCGATCAGAAAACAGCAAGGTGGCACGCTTGTAGGTCGCAAAACGTCGCGCAAAACCCAGCACCAGCACATCATTATCCGGCTTACTGATCTGTTCCACCAGCCGGTTCATCATCGCTTCACTGACGCCATTGCGCCGATGTTGCGCACGCATGCGTTTCAACACTTCTTCCATCATCATCGACTTGAGTTCCTGGCGCAGGCTCCAGAAGCGGTGCGACGGGATCTTGTCCAGGCACTCCCAGTAATCCGCGTTCAGCAACTGGTTGCGCCACTCGCGAAAACGCATATCGAACAGGTTGATCCATTCCAGTGCCAGGAAGGTCTGCATATGCACACCGTTGGTTACATAGGAAACCGGATTCTCCTCTGACGGTATCTGCGGCCAGACATAAGCTTCCATCTGCGACGCAACCGTCCCGTGGATGCGGCTGACGCCATTATGGAAACGCGAGCCACGCAGGGCCAGCGCGGTCATATTGAAAGTGCCGTCGTGATCACCGGCGACACCCAGTGCCAGAAAATCATGCATGTCGATACCCAGCTTTTCGACGTATTGCCTGAAATAGGGTTCGATCATGTCGTGTTCGAAAATATCGTGACCGGCCGACACCGGGGTATGCGTGGTGAACACGGTACCGGCTGCGACCAGTTCCAGTGCGCTGGCAAAATCCAGCCCCTGCGACACACGCCCCTGGCAGCGCTCAAGTATCTGGAATGCCGCATGACCTTCGTTGATATGCCATACCGTCGGCTTCAGGTCCAGCGCGTGTAACAGGCGCACACCACCGATACCCAATACGATTTCCTGCTGAATGCGGGTATTGTTGTCGCCACCATAAAGCTGGTGGGTAATAAAACGGTCCTGCTCATTGTTGTCAGGCAGATCACTGTCCAGCAGATAGAGTATGATATGGCCGACCTTGGCCCACCACACCTTCAGGATCACTTCACGATCAACCATCCCGACCGTGACATGCAATTCACTGCCCTCACCGTCCAGCGCCGGCTGGATCGGCAGATCATCGAACTGCATCGGCGCATAATGCGCCACCTGGTTACCATGCGCATCAATGGTCTGGGTAAAATAACCCTGCCGGTACAGTAAACCGATTGCAATAAATGGCAGTCCCAGGTCACTGGCTGCCTTACAATGATCCCCGGCCAGGATGCCCAGGCCGCCCGAGTAGATCGGAAAGCTTTCATAAAGACCGAACTCGGCGCAAAAATAGGCGACCAGGTCCTTTTTTGGGTCCAGATACTGTTTGATGTCTGATCGCATGCCCTCTTTGTTATAGGAGTCATACACCGACAGCACGCGATTGTATTCCTCCATGAACAGGCGATCTTCAGACACCTCATCCAGCAGTTGCTGTGATACACGGCGCAAAAATACCTTCGGGTTATGACCACAACTGGTCCACAAGACCGGGTCAATGCGATGAAACAGGCCGCGCACCTGACGCTCCCAACCGTAAAACAGGTCATTGGCCAGTTCGGTCAGGCGCCACAGTCGCTCCGGGATACGCGGTTGTACTTCCAGTTTGAATCGTGTTCCAGTCATTTTTTTGCGTTCTTGTTGGTCGTTGTATGTTTAGACTACGTCCAGATCTATTAGTATCACACTCCCCGGGCCTCTGCTAGCACCGGTTTATGCTAGCTACAGACGCACGCCAACGCATTAAGCGTAGCTCAAGCTGAATAGATGCATTATCTGACCTGGACTGGGCCTCCCTTGAAAGTTCTCAAAAAGTTCTCTATGATGAGAACATATCGAGAACTTTTAACCGCCCGCTAATCACACCCCATAATCAGCGGGTCAGGAGTCAGCTTATGCTCTCTGCGCGCCAGGAACAAGCCCTGCGTTTTATCCGCGGCTATATCGCCGAACACGGCCATGGCCCGTTACTGGATGAGATCGCCACCGCGCTGGGCATCCAGTCACGCGGGGTCGCCCACCGTTATGTCCAGGCGCTGGCCGATGCCGGCCTGCTGCTGCTGGAACGCGGCCGTCATCGCGGCATCCATCTGCCTTCGGCTGACAATGGCAGCGACAGCACGCTGCCACTGCTGGGCCGGATCGCAGCCGGCCTGCCGATCGAGGCCATTCCGGACCAGGATGAAATCGACCTGTCGACCTTCTTTATGGGGCCGCAGCGTTTTGTACTGAAGGTGCAGGGCGATTCGATGATCGAGGCCGGCATCCTGCCCGATGACATGGTCATCGTCGAAAGCCGTGAACAGGCGCGCAATGACGATATCGTCGTCGCGCTGATCGATGGCCAGGAGGCCACGCTTAAACGCATCCGTTACAACACCGATGGCAGCATTACCCTGATCCCGGAAAACAGCGCACTGTCACCGATGGTATTCAGTAACCAGCGCGTGCAGGTGCAGGGCGTGGTCGTCGGCCAGATGCGGTCGTATCAATGATGATTGCACACGAGACACATTAAGCTGATCGCCATAGACTACGTTTCATGCGTCAAATAATAGCAGCGTTATAAACTTCTTCACCCTGTCCTCGAGGTAGAGGGAACTATAACATCCCCTTGGCAAAGGACAGTACACACTACACCTGTCCGGCTAATTGAAATGATGATAACAGACAATACACAAACCCACTGCCCCGTTTACTGGCCGCGCGCGATTATCCATATCGACATGAATGCGTTTTTCGCATCGATCGAACAGCGCGACTTCCCGGAACTGCGTGGCCAGCCGGTGGCGATCACCAATGGCGAGGTCGGCACCTGTGTGATCACCTGCTCTTACGAGGCACGTGCCTATGGTGTGCATACCGGCATGCGTTTACCCGAGGCACGCAAACGCTGTCGCGGCCTGATCCAGCGCCCGGCCCGGCCCGAGATCTATGCCACTGTGTCCACCGGTATCATGCGCGCGCTGGAGGTGGTCAGCCCCGATATCGAAGTGTTCTCGGTCGACGAGGCCTTTCTCGATGTGACCCGCTGCCAGCGCCTGTACGGCAGCCCAGTGTACATGGCGAAGCTGGCCAAGCAGGCGGTGTTCGATGCCTCCGGCCTGTTGTCATCGGCCGGAGTCAGTGGCGACAAGACCACGGCCAAGTTTGCCGCCAAGCTCAACAAGCCGGACGGCCTGACCGTGATCCCGCCATGGCACGCGCGTGAGATTCTGCACGACCAGCCGGTCACCGCACTGTGCGGCATTGCCGAGGGCATCGAACGCTTCTTGGCCGGCCACGGCGCGCACTGCTGTGGCGATGTCGGCAAGCTGCCGGTCAGTGTGTTGGCACGCCGCTTTGGCAATCTCGGCCGCCGTATCTGGCTGATGTGCCAGGGCGAAGACCCGGACCAGATCCACCAGGATGTACCGGCGCCGAAATCCATTGGTCATGGCAAGGTGGTACCACCCGATACCTGTGACCGCGATATCCTGCTGACCTATTTGCAGCATATGAGTGAAAAAGTGGCTGCACGCCTGCGCCGGCACGATATGGAGGCCGGGCATTTCCTGGTCGGCCTGCGCACCCGCGATGGCTGGCTGGGTGACAGGCGGCGCCTGGCCGTGCCCGGCAATGACGGCAACCACCTGTACCGGCTCTGCCGTGACATCCTCGATCAGCACTGGCATGGCGAGGGCATACACCAGGTCCAGGTCACCGCGCTGGACCCGCAACCCTGCCAGCAGCAACTGGACCTGTTCAGCCAGCACAACGAACACCGTGGTCAGCTGAACGCGGTCATGGATGATATTAACCGGCGTTATGGTGAACTGACCGTTTCACCGGCACGCCTGCTCGGTCGTTCAAGCATGCCCAACGTGATTGCACCGGCCTGGAAACCGAACGGCCATCGACAGACCATTTGATCCGGACAGCAACAAGCGATGTGCGATGCGATTGAATATCAGCATAACAGCCGGCGGCAGTTTGTGTATTTCACCAATCCGTATGCACGCCTGCCGCTGCGCAGGCGTTCCGGTTCGATTACCCTGAGCGCCTGGGGCCGCCGACGGGATGAACCAGGCAGTCTCCCGCGCGGCGGCTGGGCCAACCGTGACAGTATTCTGGCCGGGCAATGGGACCGCTGGTTCCCGCACCCGGTACAGATCGCGGCGCAACGTTTCCTGATCCGGGATATCCATGGCAGCAGTCACTGGTACCAGGTCACCCCTGGCCACTGGATCCAGGGACTGCTGGCCACCGAAGGGGACGAGGTCAGGGTCTATGTGGTCACGCTGACACCCGGCATGCCCGATGCGATTCACGAGCGCTGGCCACGCCTGGTAAGCAAGACCGACGCCGCTGCGCGGCATGTACACCCACCGGATACCTGAGGTGCTATGAAAATTTAACGTTTGCGGCTTTTCTTTGCAGAGGACTTGCTACGCGCTGATGCGATTTTTTTCTTTTTGACCGGTGCCTTCTTTTTGGCACTCGCCTTTTTCGCTGCCGGCTTTTTCTTGCTAACGGTCTTCTTTTTGGCAGCGGACTTTTTGGCCACTGGTTTCTTTTTACTGGCAGCCTTCTTCTTTGTACCCGCCTTTTTCGCCGCTGGATTTTTCTTGCTGACGACCTTCTTTTTGGCCGCCGTTTTCTTTTTACTGACCGTCTTTTTCTTTGCGGCTGTCTTTTTCTTTGTGGCTGTCTTTTTCTTTGTGGCTGTCTTTTTCTTTGCGGCTGTCTTTTTGGCTGCTGCCGGCTTCTTCTTGCTCACTGTCTTCTTGTTGGTCGCGGGCTTTTTCTTTTTGGCTGCTGCCGGCTTTTTCGCAGCTGCTTTCTTGCCGGATGCAGCCTTTTTCTTCGCCGGCTTTTTACTGGCCGCGGCTTTCTTTTTCGCCGCTGTCTTTTTGGCGGCTGCTCTGGTTTTTTTCGGGCTTGCAGCCCTGGCCTTTGTGGCGGTTTTCTTTTTAACGCCTGCCTTCCCGGCCGATGCTAACGGCTCCGGTGTAGCCTTCTGCACCGCACCTTGCTCTACAGCCTGCTGCCCGGCATCCCCGCTATCCACATAGAGAGCGTCTTCATCGCCTTCGTTAAACGGAATCGAATCAAGCATATCCGGATTGTCGACCGGCAGCGTCTGCTCGATGCCTTTTGCCTGCAAGGTCTTTTCCATGACGATCTTTTCCAGGTCCTCCATCGAGACATTGCCATTACTGGCTGATGGCTCCTCCAGCTCGACCGGCATGGTTACATTCGGATCTGTTTCATCCAGCACCTTGTACATGGCCCTGGCGACCACGTCGATATTGCCCAGCCCCTGAACGACTCGCAAATGGCCCTTTTGTTTGTAGTATTCGGCGACCGGTCGTGTCTGCAATTCGAATACACGGATACGATTGATAATGGTTTCTTCATTGTCATCGGAGCGATGATGCAGGTCTCCACCGCATTCGTCACACTGCTCGTCCAGCTTTGAGGGCTTGGTATAAATATTAAAAATCTGGCCACAGTCATCGCATACCCAGCGCCCGGTCATACGCTGGATCAACGCATCCTGATCCATTTCGATCAACACCGCCATATGCAGGGTTTTGTTGATCGTCGCCAGGCACTGCTCCAGGGCCTGGGCCTGTTCCATAGTGCGAGGATAACCAACCAGTGCGAAGCCCCTGGCCGTATCCTGATTGCCGAGGCGCTCACGGACCAGGTCAAGCATGAGTTCGTCGGCCAGCAAATGTCCGCTGTCCATGGCCATTTTGGCCTGACGCCCAAGGCGGGTGTCTGACTTGATTGCCTGGTTAAGCAAGTCACTGGTCGAAATATGGGCAATACCGTATTTTTCAGCCAGGCGCCTGGCCTGCGTATTCCTGCCCGTTCCCGGCGCTCCCAGAATGACTATGCGCATATCACAATCCTCAAGGCTCCTCCTGCCCCGTTCCCTGATAACCGTTTACTGGATTACGGGTTATGGGCATGACTCTAATGATTGTCAGGTATTAGTCCTGACCGGACAATCTGATTTATCGACTCAACGATAGCCGCTTGTATCGGTAAGTTATTGTAGTTCTTGTCTTTTTAGTGCACCACACGATCGTGTCATGACCTGGCCGCCGATTATCGTCATGCCTGGCCAGGTCTTGAATCGGCTTTTTTCTGCAAAATCAGCACTAAGCTACCCTTATCAGACCGCGGAAGTCAATCCGCCATGACCACGAATCAGACATGGAGCATGAAAGACCGGCCAGAAAACCTCCCGTCGCACACCCCCGGCACTGATCCGGCCCGACTCGGAACACATGGCCGGTCTGTTTAAATATCATTCCCGCAGCAAAACGCATGTTTATACCCTGTTCAGCACTCATAAAATATGAAAATGACACCGTTTTGCGGTATGCTTACGCGCCAGTTTATCGCGAGCACAATTACATGGCACAAATCCAGGACTTTACAGACAACGAAATGTGGCTGATCCAGACCACCTTGCAGGAACGCTATGGTGAAGACCGCGAACTGCATCTGGGCGATAGTGAAATCCGGCTACACTCGGCTGATCGCCATCTGACCGTCTGCCCGGTTGCGATCTGGGAGCATAAAGACTGTCATTTCGTGGTGATCAAGTCAGGCGAAAGCCGCTATCGTTGCATGTTTTACTACCGCAGTTTTGAGCAATTCGGTACCGGTGTCGACGAATTCGAAGACCTGGCGGAATGCGTCGTCACCCTGCTGCAAACCGAGGCGGATAAGGCCCGCGAATCAGAACAGGAACCGCAGACAAATAACACCTGATACTGACCAGAAGGTCGGACTAAAACAGATTCAAACCCTAACTATCCTTATTTATAAAAAAGAGAGGACATCATGGCCAAAAAACCGGCAACGAAACCCAAGATGAACGCCTTTTATGCCCAGTCAGGCGGCGTGACCGCTGTGATCAATGCATCAGCCTGCGGCGTGATCGAAACGGCGCGCAAACACAAAGACAAGATCGGCAAGGTCTATGCAGGTCAAAACGGCATCATCGGCGCACTGCAGGAAGAACTGATCGATACCGGCAAGGAATCGGCACGCGCCATCGCGGCCCTGCGCCATACCCCGTCCGGCGCCTTTGGTTCCTGCCGTTACAAGATGAAAAGCCTGGAAGCCAACCGCGTGGAATATGAGCGCCTGATCGAGGTGTTCAAGGCCCATAACATCGGCTATTTCTTCTACAATGGCGGCGGTGATTCCGCCGATACCTGCCTGAAGGTATCACAGCTGTCCAAGACCATGGGCTATCCTATCCAGGCCATCCATGTACCGAAGACCGTGGACAACGACCTGCCGATTACCGACAACTGCCCCGGCTTCGGCTCGGTTGCAAAATATATCGCTGTCTCCACCCGTGAGGCCAGCTTTGATGTGGCCTCCATGTGCGCCACCTCGACCAAGGTATTCGTACTGGAAGTCATGGGTCGCCACGCTGGCTGGATTGCCGCTGCAGGTGGTCTGGCGTCTGATGAAAACTGCGATCTGCCGATCATCATCCTGTTCCCGGAAGTCAAGTTCAGCCAGACCCGGTTCCTGGCACTGGTCAAGGAAAAGGTCAAAAAGTACGGTTACGTGTCTATTGTGGTTTCCGAAGGTGTGCGTGACCGCTCTGGCAAGTTCCTGGCCGATGCCGGCACCACCGATGCCTTCGGTCACGCCCAGTTGGGGGGTGTCGCACCGGTTATCGCGAACCTGATTCGCTCCAAACTGGGCTACAAGTATCACTGGGCAGTTGCCGACTACCTGCAGCGTGCCGCCCGTCATATCGCTTCCAAGTCTGACGTCGACCAGGCCTATGCTATGGGCAAGGCCGCGGTGGAACTGGCCCTGGCCGGGGAAAACTCGGTCATGCCAACCGTTGTGCGCAAGTCCAACAAGCCTTACAAATGGACCATCGGCAAGGCGAAACTGTCACGGGTAGCCAATGTCGAGAAAATGATGCCGGCCAGCTTTATCACCAAGGACGGCTTCGGTATCACCCAGAAGTGTCGCAACTACCTGGAACCGTTAATCAAGGGTGAAGACTACCCTCCATACAAGGACGGTATGCCAAGCTATGTGACACTGAAAAAGGTACTGGTCAAGAAAAAACTGAAAGACGAGTTTGTCGTCAAGTAGGACCAATACCGATAGTACCGTTAAAGGGGGAGCCATGCTCCCCCTTTGCTATGTATAGGGATGAATTTACACCCGCATCGATTAAACTCGAGACAGTGGTCACATCCCGTCCTTACCTGAGCCAGGAACACCATCATGACGATCGACAGCGCACGTGAGTTACTCTCTGTACAGGCCGGTCTTGCCGGTGGCTATAACCGTAACGCCACCAGGCTGATCCTGGCCGAAGTGCAGAAAGAGCATGGTCAGGCGGCAACCGATCAATTGATCCGTGAATTTGACCTGGAGGCCAAATTCGGTCTCAAGCCAGGTACTTTATTCGAGATTTTTTGACCCTGATCAAGCATTAGCTTGTCCTAATATGATCTCAGTCAATTTATAGACCGATCCTGCCTGTACAATTGAGCTGTTTTTTTATGGTCTTTATCCGGGGACAGTGTCCGGAACGTTGTCAGAAACCTGACGCTTATAGAACCCGGTTGTATGCACCTTAAAAAATTCGATTACATCAATGCCCAATCTTGGCTATGATGCATTGACGGTATCGGGACGGTCCAGTCATTACCGTAGTTATCAACAGCCCCGTACCTGAAGCCATGCACACGCGTAGGTGTAATAAGAACATAACTTCAGAGGAGTTGTACTGTGACTGCCTTGTATCTATCGTTAGCTGCATCCATTATCGCCATCTTGTATGGCATTTTTTCTATTAAATGGATACTTTCCAAACCCGAAGGCAATGAGCGTATGCGCGAGATTGCCACGGCCATCCAGGAAGGCGCATCAGCCTATCTGAACCGCCAATACACCACCATCGGCATTGCCGGTGCAGTATTGCTGGTTGTCCTGTTCATCTTCCTGGATACCAGCACCGCGGTCGGATTTGCGATCGGCGCCGTGTTCTCCGGGCTGGCCGGCTATATCGGCATGAACATCTCGGTGCGCGCCAATGCCCGTACGGCACAAGCTGCTAACGACGGCATTAACGCTGCCATGCAAATCGCGTTTCGGGGTGGTGCTATCACCGGCATGCTGGTGGTCGGACTGGGCCTGCTCGGCGTCGCCGGGTTCTATCTGATCCTGTTGCTGGCCGGTGTCGAAGACCCGATCCATCCACTGGTCGGGCTCGCATTCGGCGGCTCATTGATCTCGATCTTCGCGCGACTGGGCGGCGGCATCTTCACCAAGGGCGCGGATGTCGGCGCCGATATCGTCGGTAAGGTCGAGGCCGGAATCCCGGAAGACGACCCACGCAACCCGGCCGTGATCGCCGATAATGTCGGTGACAATGTCGGTGACTGTGCCGGCATGGCCGCTGACCTGTTCGAGACCTATGCGGTGACCGTGGTCGCCACCATGGTACTGGGCGGCCTGCTGGTCAGCGGTGACGACATCCAGACCGCAGTCTATCCACTGGCCCTGGGTGGTGCATCGATCATCGCATCGATCGTCGGCAGCTTCTTTGTCAATGCCCGTGAAGGCGGCAAGATCATGAATGCACTGTATCGCGGCCTGATGGTATCCGGTGCACTGGCGGCAATCGCATTCTACTTCGTCACCAGTGCAATCATGGGTGACACAGTCATACTCGGCGGCGTTACCGTACCCGGCATCAACCTGTTCTATGCCGGGCTGATTGGCCTGGCCCTGACCGCGGCAATGGTGGTAATCACCGAGTATTACACCGCGACTGAATATAGCCCGGTCAAGCATATCGCCGAGGCTTCCACCACTGGTGACGGCACCAACGTGATCGCCGGGCTGGGTGTATCAATGAAATCCACCGCTGCCCCGGTGATCGCCGTGTGCGCCAGCATCTGGGGCGCCTACGAGCTGGCCGGACTGTATGGCATTGCGATTGCAGCGACGTCCATGTTATCCATGACCGGCATTATCGTCGCACTGGATGCCTATGGCCCGATTACCGATAACGCTGGCGGTATCGCCGAGATGGCCGAACTGGACGAAAAGATCCGTAACATCACCGATCCGCTTGACGCGGTCGGCAATACTACCAAGGCGGTGACCAAGGGTTATGCAATCGGTTCTGCCGGCCTGGCCGCGCTGGTGCTGTTTGCAGACTACACCCATGGCCTGGAGGCCAGGGGTCTGAGCCTGACCTTTGAGCTATCCAACCATATGGTCATCATCGGCCTGTTTATCGGAGGTCTTATCCCGTACCTGTTCGGTGCGATGGCGATGGAGGCAGTCGGACGTGCAGCGGGCGGCATCGTTAATGAGGTGCGGCGTCAGTTCAAGGAGATGCCTGGCATTATGGATCACAGCCAAAAACCGGACTATTCCCGTGCCGTGGATATGCTGACCAAGGCTGCGATCAAGGAGATGATAATCCCGTCACTATTGCCGGTACTGGCACCGGTCATCGTCGGCCTATGGCTCGGACCCCAAGCACTGGGCGGCATGCTGCTGGGTACGATCATCACCGGTCTGTTTGTCGCGATCTCAATGACTACCGGTGGCGGCGCCTGGGATAATGCCAAGAAATATATCGAGGACGGTAACTTCGGTGGCAAGGGCTCTGATGCCCATAAGGCCGCAGTCACCGGCGACACGGTTGGCGATCCTTACAAGGACACTGCTGGCCCTGCAGTTAACCCATTGATTAAAATCATTAATATTGTCGCACTATTGATCGTGCCGTTACTCTGACGGCCACAACTGTCCCGGCCAGGCAGACTCCCCTGGCCGGGTCATATCCCTCCTGCAAACGGTTCTACACAATAATTCCCACAAAATTAGCATTTTCTTATAAAGGTCCGCTATAATACCCGCCCGTTTGACTCTATTTTTTACACCGAGGCGCCCATGAACCTGGACCGAGTATCTTCTGGTAAAGACATTCCGAACGAAATCAATGTCATCATTGAGATCCCTGCCCATGCCGATCCGGTCAAGTACGAAGTCGACAAGGACACCGGGGCGATGTTCGTGGACCGATTTATGACCACCGCGATGCACTATCCGTGTAACTACGGTTATGTGCCGCACACCCTGTCCAAAGACGGTGACCCGGTGGACGTCCTGGTCGCCACACCGGTGCCGCTGATCCCGGGCTCGGTAATCACCTGCCGTCCGGTCGGTGTACTGAAAATGACCGATGAATCCGGCGACGACGCCAAGGTGCTGGCGGTACCGACCGACAAACTGTGCCGGATGTATCGCCACGTCAAGGATATCGATGACATGCCAGCCATGCTGCTGGAACAGGTCGCGCACTTCTTCGAACACTACAAGGACCTGGACGAGGGTAAGTGGGTACGCGTCGATGGTTGGGGCAGCATTGCCGATGCCCAGCAGGAAATCATGGACAGCGTGAAAATGTTCAAGGACGCCCCGGAAAAACCGAATTTCTAACATGAAAATCTGTATTCTGTCAGACAGTCACGACAACCGTACGCTACTGGAGCAATCCGTCAAGCAGGCCAAGGAGGACGGCGTTGAGGCAGTACTGCACTGTGGTGACGTGGTCGCGGCCGGTACCCTGACCGTGTTGAATAAATACGGACTGCCGGTACATGTCATCCATGGCAACAACGCCGGTGACAGCTATACCATGCACCGTGTGGTGGAAAAATCGCAAGGACTGATCACCTACTACGGCCAGGATGCCGGCATCTCACTTGGCGACCGCCGGATCTTTATCGTGCACTACCCGCACTACGCCGAGGCCATGGCGCTGACCGGCGACTGGGACCTGATCTGCTTCGGTCATGACCATGAAGTTGCGGTCAGGACCGTGACCAACATCAAGGGCGAACAGACCGTACTGGCCAACCCCGGCACGGTAGCCGGCATTGGCGCCAAGCCGACCTATATCATCGCCGACCTGGATAGCATGGAGTTCGAAATCCGGGAAGTCGCCTGATCCCGCTTATCAGGGCAGGTTTATTTTTTAATTAGGGTCAGACTCACTGCTGTTCCATAAACTCCCTCTCCCTCAGGGAGAGGGTTGGGGTGAGGGGATCATATAATATAACTCATTGTTTTGTTTATCCCCTCATCCTGTCCTTCTCCCTGAATGGGACAGTAGTGGGTCAGACTCGAATCAAAAGCTATTCCGCCGGTGTATTTTCTGCAACCCAGCGTGGACCATCCGCTGTTTGTTCCTTTTTCCAGAACGGCGCGCGATGCTTGAGTTCCTCGATCAGGTAACGGCAGGCCTCGAAGGCCTCGCCACGATGGGCCGACCACACCGCTGTGACCACAATCGCATCAGCCGGGTTGATCTGGCCAACGCGATGGCAAATCAATACCTCCAGCAATGGCCATTGCTGTTCGGCCTGTTGCGCAATTTTTTCCAGATGACGTTCGGTCATACCGGGGTAGTGCTCCAGAAACATGGACTGGACCTGATCACCGAGATTGAAGTCACGCATACTGCCGACAAACACCGTTGCCGCACCGTACTGGCCCCCGGCATCCAGTAAGCGCTGATGCTCTGCAACCAGCTGCCATGGCTCAAATGGCTGCTCCGCGAGCATGATTTTCATAGCGCACCCCCGGTGACCAGTGGAAAAAAAGCGATCTCGTCGCCATCCGTCACGGCCTCATCGGGCTGCACATATTCCATGTTACGAGCACAAAGGGTGTGTTCGGGCATCTCCTGCTGGCCGGTTGCCGCCTTCCATACATCCGCCACGGTAGCCATGGAGCCTATCGGCAGGCGCTCCTCGTCCTTGCCCGTCTGCTCCTTCATCGCAGCAAAAAATTTGACCGTAATCGGCATAACAACTAACTACTCCGGTTATTGATAAATAATATGCTTTTTTAGCATGGCTTCTGTGATCAACTGTTATCATAATACTATAGAAGCTGTCTGATCATCACGGAGGTACCCATGTCAGGCCTGACCCATTTCAACCAGTCCGGTGACGCACATATGGTCGATGTCGGTGAGAAGGCCAGCAGCCACCGCGTCGCTGTTGCCCAAGGCCGTATCCAGATGCAGGCAAACACTCTGGCACTGATACAGAGCGGCAGCCATAAAAAAGGCGATGTGCTCGGTATCGCCCGTGTAGCCGGGATCATGGCGGCCAAGAAGACCGCTGACCTGGTGCCATTATGCCACCCGCTGGCCCTGACCCACGTCGACATCGACCTGCAGACAGACAGCACCCTGCCTGGCGTCATTTGTACCTCAACAGTCGAGACCCGTGGCCAGACCGGGGTCGAAATGGAGGCCCTGACCGCGACCCAGGTCGCGCTGTTGACCATTTACGATATGTGCAAGGCAGTGGACCGCGGCATGACCATGACGGATATCCAGCTGCTTAAAAAGAGTGGTGGCAAGTCCGGCACCTGGGAACGCAGCTCCTCCGGTAGCTAAGACTGGCTCGAATACCCCTACAAAAGTCCTCTCATTAGCGTATAGCCGGTCTGATACAATAGCCGGCATGAATGACAGCACGCCGACAACTGACCTGGATATCTACATCGAGGACCGCATCTACAAGATCTCTGTACCGGATGTGATTTTCAATGAAGGCATCGACTTCTTCAAGAAAATGGACCGCGACATGGACCGCGGCTGGCAAATGGGCACCCGCTATATCGAGAACCCGGACGCGGTCATGCGCGCACAAATCGCGGCATCCAGACTGATGGTTGCGGTCGAGACTGAAAACACCACGCTGGCCAACCTGATGGCCGGTTACATTATCAGCCGCATACCCGGCACCACCGGCGTGCGCATCGACAGCCAGGGCGATATGCTCAATACCGAACTGCTGAGCGATTAGATCAGATCGTCGATAAACTCACGTACCCAGTGTGCTGGTCGCGCACTACTGAAACGACCCAGTTCCTCACCATCCTTAAACAGGATAATGGTCGGGAAACCGCGCACCTTGTAGCGCCCGGCCAGCTTCATGTTCTCACCCTCGTCCACTTCCAGCTTGACCAGCCTGACTGCCCCGTCGTATTCAGTTACCAGTTTTTCCAGTACCGGTGCAATCACCAGACAGGGTGAACACCACTCCGCCCAGAAATCGACCAGTATCGGTTTGTCGCCGGAGGCCTCAATCACGTCTTTCTGAAAGTGTTGCAGATCGGTATTGATAATATCGGGGTGCTTCATGCCTGGATTACTTGATACCGTTCGGGGGCGGTGATTATAGCAGTTTACTGAATGTTACGATCCAGCAAATCCGGCAATGATATTAATACCAGCCAGCTGTACCCTGTATAATCCACTCCATGTACCAGCATCAACTCACCATTACAACCAAAGGCCGCGGCAGTTACAACATCACCCGCGATATCCAGGACATCGTCGCAAACGCCGGCATCGCTACCGGGCTATGTCATATCTTCGTACACCATACCAGCGCATCGCTAATGCTGTGTGAGAATGCCGACCCGGCCGTGCGCAGTGATATGGAAAGGTTTATGGCCAGGCTGGTGCCGGATGGTGATCCGCTGTTCGAGCATATCGATGAGGGGCCGGACGATATGCCGGCGCATGTACGCACGATACTGACCCAGTCCGGCCTGACCATACCGGTCAGTTCCTCACGTGCCGATCTCGGAACCTGGCAGGGGGTTTACCTTTGGGAACACCGCACACAGGCACATACACGCCGTATGACGGTTTCGGTGCAATAGTCCCGGATTGATACTGAGTCAGACCGGATCGCCAGGACCTGCCGGCAAGACCTGAACGACAAAAACGCTAGACGGCGGCAAACAGGTAGGAAATCCATGACTCCTGGTTATCGATCGCATCCACTTCACGATAGTTTCCAGTACCTTCCAGGTAGTCATCTTCTTCATCGGTATCTTCAAACTCTTCCCAGTAAACATGGGTGCTGGAAAAACCGGCATCGTGTAACAGCTCGCGCAGCTCCGGCAGGGTCCACAAACGCCAGTCATAGGAAAAGGCACGATTCAGTCGTGAGCCGTCAGGGAAGGCAAAGTGAATATGACATTTCAGCGCATGGTCAATCGGGTTAAATGACTCCTGGTGCCAGATATAGGTAAAGTCCTCGTCATCGACCTCGCGCTCTTCTTCTACCTCGTCCATGGACTCGGTACCACCGTAAACATCCAGCACCAGAACCCCATTGTCATTCAGGCCCTTGCGCGCCGCCTCGAAATAGGCCAGCAGCTGCTCCCGTGTCTTGAAGCCATTAAAGCTGAAATTGAATGCGCAGGTGATGTCCACCTTGGGCTGTTGCACCTTCAGCACATTTTCACAGACCAGTTCAACCCGTGAAGCCACATCGTCTCCTGCATCGAGCACATTGTGTTCGCGACCCCAGTCCAGTGTCGCCTGGTCCAGATCGACACCCTGTGCCGTGCGTTGCGGATCGGTCTTGCACCACTCGGTTGCCAGCAGGGCAGTGCCACAAAAATCCTCGCGCAAGCTAATCGGTTCCCAGCCGCGGATTTCACGATAGGTTTCGATCATTAACTCGATTTCGGTTTCAGGTGCCTGCACCGATTTCTGGTAAAGCACATGCCGGTCCGCCTGCTGTGCCATACGCACCAGGCTTTTTATATTTGATTTATCCATTATTTCACCACTTTCTGTTGTCGATGCACGACACAATTATTGTCGCAGTAGTCCTCATCCAGCACCTTGCGGATGATCAGGCGATGTTGATTATACTCGCTATCATGCGCAATACGCAGCCCGGTCAGGTGCGCGCTGGCCAGAATCTTGCGGCCGGCGGCCGTCTGGTCCAGTCCGGCCAGCAAGGCCTGGATACGCCGTCCCAATGACTCCGGCAGGTCCGGAGAAACCGCCCATGGCAGATGCGGCAGCTGACGCCCCCTGGCCAGGTATTTTAACTGCTGGCGGTCTATCGCGTTATTAAACAGGGTAAAGTCCAGCACCTTGTCGCCGGTGCCGGCCGCATCGGCCTGGCGGTAGTATGACGCCAGGATCGCATTGGGCGGATTCCGCGCAAACAACGTCTTGTAGTCCCGGCTATCAAGACCGGCCTGTCTTAACAGATAGGATGCACCGATATAACTCTGCATCGCCGTCGGCCCGCCGCCAAATATGATCTTTTTGCCTTTCAGGTCAGTCAGCTTTTCCAGCTCACTGTCCTTGCGCACAACGATGGAGGCGGCAATGGTCGACTCGCCGTTTTCTTCATTCTTCAGGATGGCCTGGTAACCGGACAAACTGTGGCTTTTGACATAATGGTACTGGTTTAGATGGACGATGTCATAGCGGTGGGTTTCAATATTGTGCCAGAAGGCGGCAAAGTCCATACTGGTCACCAGATGCACAGGACGGCCGAGCTGCTCGGACAGATAGCGGGCCATGGGCTCGAACGAGGCGATGGTGTCGGCCGCATTACGTCTCGGAAAGACACCGAACAGCAGTTCGCCTTCATGACTATGCGGTTCTGCTTGAACAGCAGGGTAAG
This sequence comes from uncultured Gammaproteobacteria bacterium, assembly GCA_947258795.1. Lineage (GTDB taxonomy): Bacteria > Pseudomonadota > Gammaproteobacteria > DRJJ01 > DRJJ01 > DRJJ01. The sequence goes on from CAMYJU010000017.1 coordinate 56,309, forward strand.
ACATCAGGTACACTAGTAATACGGCAATCAGGCGTATCAAGGCACTCATCATTAACGGTCGGATTGCTCACCAGCGAACATTGCCGGGCATCATAGCATGAATGGATGCAACTACGGCAATATACTTATAGCCAGGCATATCAACAGCTAATAAAATTTAACAAATTTAAACGATCCATATTGAATAATATGTCAGCAATTGCACTATAATTTATAGTGTTACTCAGGGATGACCGACTGAATGACGAGGTGAACAGCATGGAACTAGAATTGGAACCACTGGAAAAGAAATCTGACAAGACCGATAAACCGGCTGTCGAGGAGCTTCGCTACGAAGGTCCGGAGCGCCGTGTCGCCCAGCGCCGCTCGGGCCATGATCGCCGCACCGCTGTACGTTATGAACCTGACAAGGCCGACCGCCGTAGGAGGCAGGAAAGACGCGTCGACAATTCACCCTGGGACAAGGGCCACACCATGTTCTGAGCTACTGCTGGTTGTAGTAATCGTAGCGATCCAACATTTCCTTGGTAAACTGCCAGGCCTCGTTATAGGATAGCCCGCTTTTTTCCGGGATAATGATTTTCACATACAGCTTGCCGGGGTGTTGCTTTTTAAGGCGCGCCAGCTTTTTCTCAAGCGTTTTGCGGCGCAGTACCCGGTAATCCTTGTTGCCGGCATCCTTGAACTCGATACGCTTCCTGTTGTTGCGCTTTGAATAGCGGATCTCGACCACATGCTTGCCCTTCGCCGTCCTGGCCGGTTTAATCAGCTTTTCATAGGCAACCTTGATGGTCTCGTATTCGCCCTGCAAAGTCAGAATCTGCGCCTGCAGATTCCCGTGCTTTTGTCTTAAATCATCGAGCTCGGTCGACTGCTGGCGGATATGCTGATCCTGCTTGGCGGCTTGTTGCTCCGCCTGCTGCAGTGAATTCTGCAGGCCGCTACGGATAGCCTCGTTGTTCTGCAATGCCAGTTGCGCTGAATTCAGCGCCTCAGTCAATTGACGGTTTTGCTGCTGCACGGCTGACACGGTCCGTTGCTTACGCTCCAGCTCGGATATAACGGCCTGGTGCTGAAGGTCCTTGCGAGTCAGTAGCTGCTGTTGCTGTTTCTCCTGCTCGCTGGCCCGCATCAGTTGCATACGCATGACTGAAAGCTGGTGTTGCGCCTGGGCCAGTTGCTCTTCCAGGGTCGCGTTCTCCTGGGTTGCGAAGCGTATCTCTTCCTGGGCCTGACGCTCGGATTCAAGTGTGGCACGGAGTGCGCTGACCAGCTCCCAGTTACGCAGTATCAGCACCACGCTGGCAAGCATAAAGATCATCACCACCACCATCATGATGTCGGTAAATGATGGCCAGTAGCTGTCTCCGAGACGCTCCGGATCGGTACGCAGATCGACAAAGCCCTGTTGCATATCGCTCACTGTTCTTCTTCAGGCAGGCGGAAACCGCTGCGCAGCAGCCGCTTGATTTCCTGTATGTCAGAAGAGCCACTGCCACCCGGCTGTAGTTCGGTCAACATTTCACTGACCCGTGTCGTCGTTTCGGCATAGCGGCCCTGTGTCACCTCCATGCTCTCGGCGGCATTACGCAGCCCCCTGACCAGGCTGGCCACCTCGTGTAACAGCGCGTCAGGATTCTGGGCATAGCGCGGCAACAGGTACAATGAGGTCGCCTGTTCGATCCCACTCAACAGGTTGGCCTGAACATCATTCAGTTTCATATAGAAATAGCCAAAAAAGATATAGCAGACAATCGCGGTCATGGTGGTCGACAGGGCTGTGGACATGCCGTGTATGACCAGCCCCATGCTCTCCACATCCTGGGCCGCCTGCAACAGGTTGGAGGCCCCAATCAGGGAGATAGACAGTGAAATAATGGTTCCGAACACACCGGTCAGGATCAGGATATGATGGATATAACGCGGGAAGCTGGTACGGGTGCTTTCCTGCGCGACCAGCATGGAAGCCAGTGCACTGTGATTGATCGGGGCATTCTGCCGGCTCAGTTCACGTATGGTCCGGTATCGTTGACCGATTATGGATGAACCTCGTACCGACAGTTCGGAGTCGTCGAGGTTTTGCTCCAGGGCCTTTGCAAACTTCAACAACGCAGACTCTTCGCGCATGTAACTGAGCAGACCGGCTACGACCTTGCCAATACCCAGTGCAAACAGCAGCAGGATACCACTGTTGACCACCCAACCCACCGCCGTCACCTGGTTCTGGATGTAAAACTCGGTAATAAACGGATAAGAGGCCACCAGGCCTGCTGCGGCCAGGGCACCGAGTATAATCATGCGCAACAGGATATTGCGACTGTATTTTCCTCTGAAATTAAACATCTACCACCACCTGTAACCGGTTTGTCACAAACCACAGGCGCATTGTACAACGAAAAACCGTGCCAAAACGGGAAAACAGTCATACTGGAACCGTCTCATTTGCGGTGGCCCCAAAAAGAAAAGCCACCGGCGGAACCGGTGGTCTGAAAAAGGACGGGGTTGCCCGGCCAGAAACAATCAGGCAGAGAGTTTACGCTCTGTCTGTAAACCCAGTTTGGCCAGTTGTTCATTGCTGGCCATGCCCAGCAATGGACCAAGACGATCCAGCAGGTGATCCAGCGCTGGCATCACCCGTTCCGGTTGACCATCCTCGATCATCGCCACGGCCTCTTCCAGGTTTGGCATCGCGATATCGTCTGCGACATGATCGGCATCCGCCTGACCAAACATGACGGAATTGCCACCC
>CAMYJU010000018.1:0-45523 GCA_947258795.1 uncultured Gammaproteobacteria bacterium
ATCGGTGCGCTTCGGAAAACGAAAAACTGCATTACTGATCACGATCCCGGCCTCATACTCGGCCATATGGGTAAACGGGAATGGGCCACAGACATCACCGCAGGCGTAGATATGCTTCTGGGTAGTACGCAGGCGATCATCGACAACAAGCTTGCCTGCATGATCAGTCTCGACATCAATCACCTTCAGGTTCAGCTCATCTGTATTCGGCTTCCGACCTACGGCAACCAATATCTTGTCTGCCTTAAAGGCCGCCCCGGTATCACAAAGTACCGTATGTTCACCATTTTCGTGCTCAATATATTCTGCCAGGGCCGAGGTATGTACATCGATACCATCTGTGACAAGAATATCCTTCAGTTCCCTGCTGACATCCTGGTCTTCCAGCGGTAACAGGTTCTTCCTGCATTCAATGATACTGACCTTGCTGCCAAAGCGGTTAAATGCCTGCGCCATTTCAATGCCTATTGGTCCACCTCCAAGTACAACAAGGCGCTTGGGCAGCTCACGCAATGAAAAAATATTCAGATTAGTCAGAAAATCGCAATCAGCCAGACCAGGGATATCCGGAATCAGGGGCCGGGATCCGGTAGCAAGAACAAAGCGTTTACCATAAATAACCTGATCATTTACCTGGATACTGTGTTTATCGATAAACCGCGCAGCCCCAAAAATAACCTCACAGCCATATCCCTGGAACCGCACTGGATCGTCATGCTGTTGAATACGATTAATAACATCCTGTACGTGATCCATTACCTTGCCAAGATCGACAGTCGGATCAAGATCAGGCAAACCAAAATCGTTACCACGACGCATCAGCGACAGGGTCCTGGAGGAACTGATCAGGGTCTTGCTGGGCACACAACCATGATGCAGGCAATCACCTCCAAGCCTGCCCTCTTTTTCTACCAGGGTGACCTTGAGACCCAGCTGAGATGCGACACTGGCTACCACCAGTCCACCTGCCCCACCCCCAATGATGACCAGATCACGTTGAACCATTCGCTATACCCTTATCATCTACCTCAAATCGATTTGTTTACGAAAAACTTCATAATGAATTGGTGTCCTGTTTTCGTATCCTATGCGCTTTCGCCTGCTTTCCGCAAGCAAATGGTATCTGACCTCCGCCTCTACCTTAATAGCCATGCTGTCTACACGTACATTTCCTTAATAGCCATGCTGTCTAGACGTACATTTTCAATCCACTGGATAGCCCAGCTGATTCCAGTCGGTCATGCCGCCTTTGGCCACGTGAACATCGGCAAAGCCTTCCTGTGCCAGTAATTGGGCAGCCTTACTCGAACGCTTATCCGTACGACAGACGATGATGACAGGTTTTTCTTCATAGTCACTTATCTCTGCCAGTCGCTTTGATAGATTTTCCAGCGGAATATTGGTAGAAGCTGCGATATGACCCTGTTCACCGGTATAGTCTTCTGCACTACGCACATCCAGCAGCAGTATATCCTGATCATTATCCAGACGTGTTTTCAACTCAGTGATGCTTACCATTGGCTTCTGGCGCAACCTGCCGATCAGGCGGGGTAAAAAGGCCACCACCGCCAATAATGCCAGGGCAAGCAGCCCCTTTTGAATCATACCTTCGCCCCCTGCCACTGCTTCACGGCCGGCATAGCCAAGATAGGTATAGGCAATCGCACCAGGCAACATACAGATATATGAAGCTATGATGTAATGTGACAATTTGATGCGCGTCAAACCCAATGCATAGTTGAGCAAATTGAAAGGGAACAGAGGCACCAGTCTCACAAAGGCTACAAATCGCCAGCCCTCGCCTTCGACTCCTTCCTTAAGCTGTTTCAGCCGCCCCCCGGTTTTTTGCTCTACCCATTCAGACGCAATATAACGCGCAATAATAAAGGCAATAGTCGCCCCAATTGTGGCGCCTGTGAGATTATAAAACGTACCCAGTACCGGACCGAATATCGCTCCACCCGCCAGTGTCAATACCGAGCCTGGCAGGAAAAACACGGTAGCCAATGCATAAATCAGCATAAATACGATCGGACCTGCACTGCCAGCATCCTGTACCCATTGTTCCAGGGCAGCAGCATCAAATGCATCGCGATATATAATCGCGACAGCAATGGCTGCCAGTAATATCGCGAGCACCAGAATCCGTATCGGCTTATTGTTCATTGGAGCCGCTCCATTCACGTCGATTGATCGCATAACTGCTGATCTTGCCAATAAACGGCAGGGCCAGCATACCCGGAAGCCATGATGCCAGTTTGGTAGTCCGGTATTTGTGTATGCCGATAGTCATCTCCTGATGACCTGCGCGTGGCTGGTCGCGATAGGTGCCGAACAGCCGGTCCCACCAGGACAGGTTAAACCCGAAATTACTGTTGGCCTCGTCATCTTCTATAGAATGATGTACACGGTGCATGTCGGGTGTCACGATAAAATAACGCAATAACCTGTCAAGCCCCAGTGGTAAGCCGACATTGCCATGGTTGAACATCGCCATCGCGTTCAATACAACCTCAAATATAACCACTGCGACAACGGGTGGTCCGAGTAACAGGATGGTCGCAAACTTGATGAACATGGATAGTATGATTTCAAGGGTGTGAAAACGCGCCCCGGTGGTTACATCAAAATCCAGATCGGCATGATGTACGCGGTGCAGACGCCACAAAACCGGCACTGCATGCACCATCACATGCTGCAGGTAAATCACGAAATCCATAATCACGATGGATGCCAGCATCGCGACCCAGAGCGGGATCTCAGTATAGAAATTAAACAGCCCCCAGCCCTGATTGACGGCATATGCAGCAAGCCCGATGGAACTGGTCGGTATTACGAATTTGACGATGAAACTGTTGAAAAACACCAGGCCAAGATTATTGACCCAGCGTACCGTTTTACTGACCGTTAATGCACGCCGGGGGGCAATGATTTCCCATACCGCCATCACCGCCAGTATCCCGAAAAAGAAACCCATACGAATTTGTGCTTCGTTCTGCATCACGAAAGCGGTAACTGACTCCATACCTCACCCCTGGTTTATGCTTGCCAGATATTCTGACAAGGCTATAATGTAAACTATCAATCAAGTAATCAATCGATTACTTGAATAGTATGATAGTGGATATTTCAGCTATGTCAAACATCAATATCAAACATAAGCTATTTCAACAACTTGCACGTGTCGGCAAGGCGCTGGCGAATGCTAACCGATTGGAACTACTGGAATTTCTAGCCCAGGGCGAGCGTAGTGTCGATGAACTGGCGAGGGTATCCGGCTTATCGGTTGCGAATACATCCCAGCATCTACAACAATTGCGTCAGGCTGGTCTGGTGACCAACCATAAACAGGGGCTGAAGGTTTTTTATCAGCTCAGCAGCGATAAAGTGATCAAGCTGTACGATTGTGTCCGCGACGTGGCTGAAAATCAGCTCGCAGAGGTCAGCCAGCTGGTAGACGCCTACCTGTCTGTCAAAGATGATCTTGAACCCCTGCCCCGTGACGAGTTAATGCAGCGTGCGCGCGACGGCTTGATTACCGTCATCGATGTCCGCCCGGAACTGGAATACGCTGCAGGACATATACCCGGTGCCATCAATATTCCGCTGGCTGAGCTGGAAAAACACCTGTCCGAATTCAACAAGGATCAGGAGATCGTGGCCTATTGCCGCGGTCCGCACTGTGTTCTGGCCTATGATGCCGTGGCACGACTACGGCAGCAAGGAATACAGGCACGCCGAATGCAGGACGGCTATCCTGAATGGAAAACGGCTGGCTTACCCATAGAAAGTGATTCCTGATACTGCGTCAGCTGAAGCCACCGCGACGGGAATATTCCTGTTTCATACCCGCATCATGACAGCGCTGTATTAGAAAGCGAGCTCCAAATCATCCTTGACCTTGTCAATTCCGGCCTGTGCACATTCCTCATCCGTCTTGCCTGATGGCGCACCACTGACACCGATACCACCCAGCAATTGACCACCTGCCTTGATCGGGATTCCTCCCATCGACATCAACAGACCATCGACGTGTTGTAGCGGACTACCGGCCTGACGGCCGAGCTGTGAAGTTGGTACATTAAAGTTAACGGCCGTATAGGCCTTCAGGCGACTGATTTCCGTTGCAATGGGTGCGGTTACGGTATCTCGCAGGACTACCTGTACCGTACCATCCCGATCCACAACGGTTGCAGTTATCTGTACACCCTTCTTGCGGCATGCATCGATTGCCCCCCTGGCAATCGCAATACTGGTTTCCATGGTCAGGCGGTTCACGGTAACCAGGGGACTGGTATCCGCAAACACAGGCCCTGTAGCAAGACTGTTTAACAGCAGGATGAATAACGGGTATTTGACATGCATGATCAGTTCCTTAGTTGTTAATATCAGTGAAAGACTCACCACTGGGTAGATATGATTTCATTTATAAAGTTTAACCGGGCGTAGAAGTTTAAGGAAGCCGGGAAGCCTGATGCTTGTTGATCACCTGTATTCAAAAAAACAGAGACTATGCCCATAGTGTTTTTGTGTATAATTTTGAACCACAGTTTTTATATAGCTCTTGTTGGTTTTACTGATAAAATCTAATGAATCATTGAGATATCTTGCTATCCACTGAATGAATGAAGCTGGCAGGCTTTTGATTCTGCAATTATTTTTGTATCTGGAATTATAATAAATGAAGACACAATCCGAGTTTCTCAGCCTTCGCCAGCATCTGGAGCAGGTGATCGTCGGACAATCTGCACTACTCGACAGGCTTATGATAGGCATCCTGACTGGCGGTCACGTACTACTGGAAGGACCACCAGGTCTGGCCAAGACCACCGCGGTCAATGCCCTGGCCAGTGGTGTGCACGCCTCATTTCAGCGTATTCAGTTTACACCTGACCTGATGCCTGGTGATCTGACCGGTACGGATATCTATGATCCTAAGGAGGGAGCCTTTCGCTTTATCAATGGCCCGATTTTTCATGAAATCGTACTGGCTGATGAAATCAATCGTGCCCCGCCCAAGGTTCAGTCAGCCTTGCTTGAGGCCATGCAGGAACACCAGGTAACGGTTGGTGGCGTAACCCGGGCACTGCCAGACCTGTTTATCGTGATGGCCACACAAAATCCCCTGGAGCAAAGTGGCACTTATCCCCTGCCAGAAGCGCAACTTGACCGGTTCCTGTTACATATTGTGCTCGACTACCCTAACCTGGAAGAAGAGCTGGAAATCCTGAAACGTGATCAACAACAACACTACGGCGAAGACAAACCGTCACCAACAACCCCTTTACAGCCTGAAACCGTGCTGACAGCACGTCATGAAGTCGCAGAAATTCATATTGAAGAGATGCTGGAACGCTATATCGTCACCCTGGTCGGCGCAACCCGGGAACTGGGTAAATGGCATGCCGGGTGGGATGACTTCCTGATAGCAGGTGCATCACCACGCGCATCGATTGCATTGCTTAGAGCCAGTACCGCGATGGCCTATCTGAATGGACGGGATCATGTAGTACCTGAGGATATTATCGCTATTGCACCGGATGTACTGCGTCATCGGCTGATACCAGGCTACGCCGCACGTGCTGAAGAAATATCAACAGACGATATTATTCAGGACCTGATCGAAAAGGTACCGGTACCCTGATGTTCGCAGGACGTTCCCTAGCAGGCTTGTTGCCATCATCGTTGCGCAAGCCCGATCTCGCCAGGCAACCACTTCTGTCGCGGGAAGATATCCTGGATCTGGCCCAACGCGCCGAGTATGTATCCGGACAGAACAAGTCACAGGCAGAAGTTGCGCATAAACTCTATGGCGATAACCGTTCTGTATACCGGGGTTATGGGCTGGACTTTGAGGAAAGCCGAAACTACCAGCCCGGTGACGAGATCCGGTTTATGAACTGGCGCCTGACAGCACGCTTGGGTGAGCCTTATATGAAGGTTTTTCGTGAGGAACGCCGGCCGGGTGTATTTATCCTGCTCGACCGTCGAACCTCGATGCGCTTTGGTACCCGCACCAGACTCAAGGCCAGCCAGGCTGCCCGGGCCGCAACCCTAGCGGCATTCAGGGCCCGTCGCGAGCATACGACTATTGGCGGTGTGATGCTCGAACATCAACCGGTCTGGCTACAGGATACCCTTGGAGAAAATGGCGCCTATGCGCTGGCCTTTGCAGCGGCTCACCCATGTCCACCCGTGACCACAACGGAAGATTCAACCGCCCTGGGACGTATGTTGCGCCTGTTATCAGCCATGCTGGTCCCTGGTAGCAGGATCTACCTGATCAGCGATTTTTCCGATCTTGCTCAAAGCGACTATGCAACCCTGTTACAACTGGCCTCGGAGCATGCCATCAGTTCCATACACATATGCGATCCGGCAGAAACCGAAATACCTGAAGCCGGGAACCTGAGACTGTTCAGTCATGCGAGCGAAACCGGTATCAATTTTGATAGCCATACAAAAAAACAAAAATCAGTCTTCAAACAGGCCGCACAGCAATTTGTACAGGAACGCGAGGCAATACTTCGCTCAACCGGGTGCCTGTATACCCGCTTATCAACTGAAGTCGATTCAATAGAGAATGAGATCATATTCCATGGCTGAGACTAATCAGGCAATGATTAATGATCAGTTAGGAAAACTGGATGGTATCTACGATGTCATCCCGCCCACCATGCCCGTGGTAAATGAATCAGGTAATTTAATAAGCATCACTGCCATTGCAGTTCTGATACTTTCATTTGTGGCCGTTTATCTCTGGCGCTCACGCTCCTGTCGCTACATAGCCAGGTATCAATTACAGATTCTGGCTCGTTCGATAAAACAGCAGGAACCTGATCAACGACAGAACGCATACAGGTTGGCCGAGATTCTTCGTAACGGTCTTCAACTGAACAGTCTGGGCCTCGATACTGGTTTACCATCCACTCTGTCGACAGATGAGTCACGCTGGAAGCGATTTGTTGAAATACTGTCTCAGGCCAGATACAGCCGTGATGGAATTGAAGCTGAGCCATTCGGAAGACTGGTTCAGGAGGCTCGACACTGGCTGAAACACTGGCCATGAATCTTGACAGCATAGATTTCACACAACCGCTATGGTTCTGGATGATACCTGCCCTGGCAGCTCTGTCCCTGTTATTCAGAAAGCTGGGTACAGCGGATGATGATATTGGCCTGGCTGAAATAGCACCTGAAACGCGCCTGTCACTGATCAATCCGATGAGCACCTTGATTCCTGCGATGACCGGGGCACGAAGCCGTAAAACCGGCCAACAGGCCTTACATTGGGCAGTACTATCTCTTTTAACCATCGCACTGGCTTCACCGGTCCAGACCGGTGAAAGGCTACCTGACCCACCTGAAAACCGTGATATCCATTTTATAGTAGACAGCTCTATATCCATGATGCTGCGTGACTACGTACTGGACGGGAAACGCGTGGACCGCATGAGTGTCCTTAAACAGGTACTACTCCATTTTACCGATGGCTTAAAAGGCGAACGGATATCAATTACGGTGTTTGGTAATCAGGCCTATACCCTGGTACCGCTAACACGGGACCAGCAATTAATCCAACACATGATCAGACATATCGAGCCAAGTATTGCCGGCCGCTACAACGCGATGGGTGATGCAATCGCGCTGGCCGTATCCCGGGCCAGCCAACACAGGACACGACGACAGGTGCTGGTCCTGCTGACCGATGCCGATACCGACACCGGCTTTATCACTCCACACACAGCGGCACAGTTATCACAGGAAGCCGGCCTGCCTTTATATACAGTCGCGATCGGATCGGGCGACCGCAAGGCAGAAGAAGAACGCCTGGTAGGCCTGGTGTATGAACCAGCCGACCTGGAATTACTGCAACAGATGTCAGAAAAGACCGGTGCCAGCAGTTACCAGGCCAGGGATACCCAGGCACTGGAACAGGCCATCAAGGCGATCGAACAACTTGAAAAAACACCTGTTAAGGTAGAACCACGCTATTATCGCGAACCACTGTATCACTGGCCGCTGCTGCTGGCACTGTTGTTGATTACCTCTGTGCAGGTTATCAGCCTGGTACGGGGGCAGCGACCATGAACAGCCTGCTTGTAACATTACAAAGCATACAATGGCGTGAGCCTTTGTGGATGTTGCTGGCTATTCAACCTGTAGTACTTTTAATATTGCGTCAGCTGGGTCGACTGCGTCGTCTATCGATTTATGCCGATACCAGCCTGCAGGAATGGGTAGTCGTGCACTCCGGCCAACCCTGGTATCTTCATCTGTTCTCTCGCAATACTGCGTATATTATTGCGTGGACCTTGTTTGGAATTGCAGCTGCAGGCCCAAGAATTGCGCAGGAAACTTCCGATGATTTGGCCTCCGGCGGTCAGGACATTATGGTCGTGGTTGATCTGTCTTTATCCATGCAGGTAACAGACATCCAGCCTAGCCGCCTCAGACGCGCCAGGATAGAATTGGATGACCTGCTGCGACGCGCCAAAGGCAATCGTATTGGTATTATTGTTTATGCCGCACACCCGCATGTCTATGTGCCATTGAGTAGCGATTATGACGCATTGAGATTTTACCTGGACAGCCTGGACAAATTGCAGTTACCAAGCAATGGGAGCAATACCGCTACTGCACTGGCACTTGCACAAAAACAGCTTGAAGACAACAAGACGACTAAAGCCATTATATTGATTACCGATGGTGACATGTATGATCTGACAGACCGGCAACAACGCAGCCTGGAACAACAGGTCAACGAATTAAGCAAACGGGAAATACCACTGTACATACTCGCTACCGGGACCGAGGAAGGTGACGCAATTCCGGCCAGGGACGGGGGCTGGTTAACTTACCAAGGACGACCGGTGGTATCCAGGCTGCATGACATGAAACTGGCAGAACTCGCACACCGTAGCGGTGGCACCTACAGTACGGTTAGAGACGATAACAGCGACTGGAACACCCTGTACGACAATGGTATCGCCAGTCGTACCCGTGCCCTGGAAGACCCAGGCCAGGGCTCTCGAATAATCTGGCATGAACTGTTTACGCTGTTTATGGTGCCTGGCATCCTGTTATTCTGGATGGCTATTGTACCCTATCGTTACCGTATTCAGGCCGGCAAGTTACTAACGCTGATCCTGGCTGTTACACTGTTGTCGTCAATAAACGAGCCGTTATATGCAGGCCAGCAAACTGAGCTGGAAGAACAGGCATGGCAAGCCTACCGGAATGAACAATATGAAAAAGCCGCCAGTCTGTACGCCTTACTGGGCAGCTATCACGGCTACATGGGCGAAGCTATCAGTCACTACCGGCTTTCAGACTACCCACAGGCCATGCGGCTGTTCAACCAGGCGGTTCTTACGGCCAATAATGACCCTCAACGCGCTGATGCTGTATTTAACCTGGCCAACAGTTACTTCCGTAGTGGTGACTACCGTACCGCCATTTCCTTATACAAAGACACCCTGTTATACCGCCCATTGGATAAACAGGCTCTATACAATCTTCAATTCAGCCAGGTACTACAGAACGAAATATCAACCCGGCTGGCAGACGAGCAGGCCTATGCCAACCGTGCCGGCCGCGGCCCAAGACAGGCCAGACTGAAAAAGGATACCGAAATCGACCCTGCCGCATCCGTATCCATGGGTGAACCTTCAGAAGATCAGGATACCCGACCTGAACAACCCGAATTACCTGACTCCCCACTCGATAGTGATGTCACATTTGAGACCCTGCTGGAGCGAGGAATGGAACATTTACGCCTGGCTGAACCCGGCGAATCTGAAACGGGTACACAGCAAACAAGTACACGAAAACTGGACATCAACAGCGCCCGCCTGCATATGCAACAGTTGCAGGACAAACCCGTACTACTCTGGAAACGCCTGTTTGAAATTGAGGAAGCTTATCCGGCACCACGAGATAAACCAGTTAACTTGCCTGGGGTACAGCCATGGTGAGAGTATTCATGCTGCTCGTACTATGCGTGCATGCTTATACCAGCATTGCTGCTGAACCTTCAGTACTGCTACAACATATTGCAGCAACAACTTCAGCTCAGGAAATCCATTTTAACGTAACCGTCTCGTCAGCAAGCGTCTGGGAACGTGAACAGATCATCGTTAATATAGAGGCAACCACGCCAGACCTGTACTCATCCTTACAACTGGAATCGACCAGGATCAAGGGACTGGATATTTATCCCGTTGAGCAAACTATTGATCGTTTTGAGCGAGACGGGACAAAACTGGCCAGAATACAGGCAGGCTGGATAATCTATGCCATCGCAGATGGTCAGTACAGGATACAGCTTCCGGATATCAAATATGAACTGAACGGTGTAATCCGTCATACCCTGTCTATTCCCGTGTTCACAGTCAATATCAAGGCACTGCCGGCATATATTCCTCCCACCCTGCCGGTAGGCAAAGTGACACTAAAGCAAGGTTTTTCAGGTGGAAAGCTGGTGAACACTCATACCCTTGCCTATCAGGAACTGAAATTAACCGGTGATGGCCTACCGGCACACTGGCTTCCCGCAGTATTGCGACAGCTACAGAGTAATGATGACATTCATTATTCACCGGTCACATCAGAACGGAAAAATAATGCAACCACGACCGGTATGCGATCACAGGTCACTCACACAATCCCGTTCAAGGCACTGAGCAATGGCATACTGCACATGCCCGCATTGCGCATACAATACTTTGATCCTGAAGACGGTAGGCTTAAAACACTGAAACTGGACGAACAGGACCTATACACCTTGTCATACTTCTGGCGATTTGTCATATTGATGGTACTGACCGGACTGGTCTACCAAATAGCAAAACGATTGAAAAGCTCCATAAACAGACTAGTAATCAAACGCAAACACATCAAGAATGCGATACAAATACTTCAACATGCGAAGAACGGCCAGGATATACGTCTGGCTATGAAAGAATATTCCCTGGCTTACGGATGGTCGGACAATCTGTCGGTCACTGCGTGGCAATATCGGTGGATGAAAAAATTTGGCTATCAGCCTGAATTGGACAAGCTACTGGATACATTATCAAAAGCACATTACGGAAGCACCGGCATTGTTCTTGATTCAGGATTCAATAAAAGATTGACCGCCTTCCTGAAACACTGATTTATATTCACAACCTTCAGCAAGATTCCGGTTACTCTTCAGTATAGAAAGCAATAGCTTTTCCCCTTACTACCTGCCATCTACACACTCCGAGTCTGTTTCAATCTGAACTGTTGAATGGTCTATCCCGAAATGTTCTACCAATATCTTCTTGACGTGCTTTAGAACCACAGTCGCCTGTATATTCCCTGCTATCGTTACATGCATGGTCAGGATTGGCCGATCGGGTGTTAATGACCAGAGATGCACATGATGTACATCCAGAATATCGGGTACAGTTTCGGTAAGCGTTTCTTTGAGATTGAGTACATCGACATTATCAGGCGTTCCTTCCAGTAATATATGAGTGGACTTCCTTACAACAAACCATGCACTGCGCAAGATCAGCAATGCAACAAATACTGAAAGTATCGGATCGATCGGCATCCATTTCGTGTAATAGATAACAAGAGCCGCACTAATTGCCGCAACAGATCCGAGCAGATCACCCATTACATGCAGGGCTGCTGCTTTCAGATTCAGGTTGGATTGGTTGCCACTGTGCAATATTACGAACGCGGCAATATTGACCAGCAAACCCAGAATGGCTATCGGCAGCATGATCAGCGCATGGACCTGCGGTGGATCCAACAGGCGCTGAATAGCCTCATAGCCGATCCAGATCACGATCACGATAAAGGCAACACCATTCAGAAATGCCGCAAGCACCTGCAGTCGGTGATAACCATATGATCTAAGCTGGTCTGCCGGCCTGCGTGACAGGCGTGCGGCCAGCCAGGCAAGCAATAAGGATACGGTATCAGTCAGCATATGGCCAGCATCAGCCAGTAGTGCCAGAGAGTTGGACAAAATACCGCCAATCACTTCAGCAACCATAAAGCCGCCGGTAAGCACCAGGGCCCACAGCAAACGCCTGTCATCACCATGATGATGTGTTTGATTGCCACCCATACCGATATCCTAGTCGATCCGGTGAATATGTCATCACCTTACACAGCTATCTATAAATTCTGGCTTCTTTTAATCTCCGGCATTGACATATATCAAAATTTCCCTGATATCACTCTGCTAGAATTCTGTCATGAGTAAAGACACCTACAGCGATCTTCGTCGGGGGCCGTCAGTTGGTGAAAGTGATCTAGCACCTCCTCCAAAAGAAATCATCGCCTACGAACTCCATGGCAATTGTTATCTGAATCTGACCTGGAGATGTACACTACGATGCAGTTTTTGCCCCAAGTTCAAAAATATCTGGACCGTGCAGGGCTATGACCTGCGCCTGCACCACGAACCGGAGCCTGAAGATATACTTGACGCAGTAGGCGACCCACCCCGGTACAGGGAAATTGTCTTTTGTGGTCTGGGTGAACCGACCATGAGGCTGGGTGTCTTGATGGAAGTAGCCGGCACCCTCAAACGTCAGAATGCAAATATCCGAATTAACACGGACGGACTGGCCAACCTGTTATACGGAAAGGATATCACTCCACGGTTCAAGGGCTTGATTGACACGGTATCCATTTCGATGAATGTGCAGAA
Source organism: uncultured Gammaproteobacteria bacterium (assembly GCA_947258795.1). GTDB lineage: Bacteria > Pseudomonadota > Gammaproteobacteria > DRJJ01 > DRJJ01 > DRJJ01. Next base: position 12,698 of record CAMYJU010000018.1, read on the forward strand.
CCGGAAACTCTATGAGCAATACTGCCGGCCTGGCCTGCCAGACGCCTGGCCTGCGATGCTGGATTTTATCAACAAGGTCAAAACACAGGTCCCACACGTCATAATTACTGCGATTGAAGGCTTGCCTGACGTGGATATCCAGGAATGTAGGGATATCGCATCGAAGCTGGGTGTAGAATTCCGCATACGCCATCTTGATGTTGTTGGCTAATAAAAAGGATGGTGCGCCCTCAACACACCATCCCGTCCAGTGAGACAAAACTGACTACAGTGCTAGCTATTTAGCAGGCGTTCCAGGCGATCAAGATCGTTAACAACTTTCCAGGCACCACCGCCTTCATAGACACGTTTCTCCCAGTTATCCAGGCGTTCCAGATAGTCACGAGGGTCAATGTTATCCGTTCTCAGCTTGGTGACATTGAGCGCGACCACCTTGATACCAACCAGCGGTATGGTGAACTTGCGCACATGTCCCTTGACCAGATCCTCTTCGAGATCAGAGAAAACCAGTATGATTTTCTCTTCTGCCTGGGTTTCTTGCAGAAACTCCGAGGCCTGCAACACGCCGCCACTGATATCCGTATGACCACTGGGCCTGGCCTTCGCCACAAACTCGTCCAGCTTGCGCTTGAACTGATATTTTTGTGCTGTTGCCGTGCTCGGGCGGATATCAAAAGTAACTTTACCAATCATATCCTTTTCACTAAAGCTACCGCTATCGATACGGGCCAGTGCCAAAGTGTCACCCGCATTCAAGGTACCCAGCAGATAATTGGTGATCCTTTGTGCCTTGTCGAGTTCCTGCGTATAGGTACCAGAGGTATCGATCAACATATAGACCGCCCTGGTCTTGGGAGCCTGGTCACCACAGGCGACCAGTCCCAGACCCAATATTGCAAGTATTAACTGTTTTCCGAATTTCATGATTTTACACCTCCCATTTCTTCAGGCTGTTCCACATAGATATCACTTTCCTTATAACCATCACGCCTGGCATTTTTTACCAGCTGCTCCACCGACAGGGGCAGGAAGATGATCATGTCATAGGCATGTGTCAACACCTTACCTGCCTGCCAGATGAACTGACCTGCCAGACGGCTGACATAGATCAGGGCACGGACTATGCTGGAACTGACCAGACCGACAACGGTACGACTTGAATGAATAAATGATTCAAGCGGAATCGCAACAAATGCCAGTGCAAACGGCAGGATAAAACCCATCACCATCTGCCCGATCGACGGTATCCAACGGAACTCGACATTGCCTGTCGCTACGCCTGCCAGTGACTGCGACAGCGCTTCACGGTCCAGTGCCAGCAGGTCACGCATATAGGCAAGAGATGCCTCAACCGTCGCCAGGATGGTCAAAATCAACAAGGTAACGACCACCATGCGCTTACGCATCTTGTCATCCATGGTCTGGATGATCTCGAACAGATGGGTGATCTGCAGCGCCTCGAGCAGAAACACGCCCATTGCCACTTCAACCATAATGATGACCATCGCTGCGATATCTGCCGTGCGCCAGCCGGCTATGGCGGACGTGCCACCGACCATTTCCGACATTGGCAGCGCAATCAGCTGAAAGTTGATCACACCACCCATAATGGCAATTGCCAGAATCAACGTAGCAATGAAAAACTGCGTCATTGACGAGGATGTCAGCGCTCGCGCCACCATGTCGTCCTCGGCACGGATCTTCTCATAGACCTGCATCTGCTTGTCTATAAACTCGGACCGCTCACTCAGATCGGTAACTGATTTATCCATCTCCGAGAGCGTGCTGGACAGACTGCGCCAGGATGGCAACATCTTTTTCAGTACATTCAGCTTATCCAGGCTGCTCTTGCGATAGGCCTTGATGGTTTCATCGTGTGCCTTTTCGATCGAATCCTGGATATTGGCGAGGATCTGATCCACAGTCGAATCGCCATTGCGCTGTATCTTCGAAATCGTTTCAACAGCCTCCAGCCACTGCGGTGGTGAAGGTGGTGTTTCATTCGAGTTCTGATAATCCTGCTCGATACTGTTGATCGTATCGGTGACTTTGCGCTGGATTGATGGAAACGCACCGAGGTCACGTTCTACGATCTTGTTGACCCGCTGAAAATCACGCTCGATGGCACGTTCGGTTTCATGCCGGCCCTCCTGCAGGATCACCTGCTTGTTGCGTTTGCTCATACGGCTTTCCAGTTCAGTCAGGGACGTTGCTGTCATACGCAGGACACCACGCAAGGACCTCGCCAGCGAGCTGATCAGATGATGCGCGGATGAACGCCCCAGATACATAGCCGTAATAATCAACATGGCCCAGATAAACATCGACAGGCCTGGATTTTCCGACCAGGTTGTTAACAAGTCTGTAAAAGTCATTTTCTCCACTCCCTTTCACATTTCTAAAATTAATAAGGTTCGACTGAAACTATCGTTGTTCAATCGGCTTGATGTAATTCTTACAAGTCCCTGTAAAAATCCTGTGAATAGTTTTTCGGGAGAAATTAAAATGAGAATGCCGTCACACAAGTGCGTAGGCAGCCTAACTAGAAGCAAAATGAGGAAGTCAGTGTTAGTTACTGATTTTATGAAAAATGAGAGGGATAGAGAGGTGTGCCTCCATATGAAGGCATCTTGTCACGAAAATAATCATGATTTTGCCCCATGTATACCCGGACCGGGGTGTGGATCCGGGTATCATGAGACCAATCTCTACAGAGCAGACTAAAACTTGTAATTGAAATCCAGTCTGAACCGATTACCATCCTCAACACTGGTTATTGCCTCGACGATATACAAACGCGCAACCAGGTTCATACCACCGCCCAGACCATACGCCGCACGTAACTCATGCCCCTCCAGATCACTGGCACGGGTTTGGGTGGCCGAACCCCAACGCACCCAGTCATCCTGCGCAAATGAACTGTTTACGGCGAACTGTTCGATATCGGCGTACCAGTAACCAAATAACCAGTCGCCCTTGTTTTTGGTACTACCGTATTTGATATAGACATCCCAGCCATCGGTCTGATCCTGATTGGTAGTGGTTATGCCGGGATCGGTCAGTTCATAATCCTCGGTGTTATGCATATAGTCCACACCGACAGCCAGCGGCCGGTTATTGACCTTGAATTTGGCTTGCAGATTACCGACCCAGATGGTGTAATCCCTCTCCCCATTGTTACGCAGATACAGGGCGCAATCGGCATCGCCGGCATCACCCTTGTCCATTCCGAATACACCAACCGCAGCGGTCAGTTTTACGGCATTCAATGAGGTCTTCAGGACCGCCTGACCATGGCCCATGTTGCCACAAAACTGTTGCATACCGGCCGGCAAGGAGAAATAACCGGCATTGACACCCAGTTTGCTATCACCGCCTACGTCAAAATTGTAGCCAACCGCAATACCGGCGGGTGTGACATCATCATCCCAGAACATTTCATTGGGTTTCCAGATCGGCAGGCCGTTACGACCAACCCATCCCCAGGCCGCCCCCTGCTTTGCCTTCAGAAACCACTTGTCGAAATTAAAATGCGCATCACCGGTATCATTATCATCAAAGTCAATAATGGTGATATGCGGTGACTGCTGACTGTCATCCGAGCCGGTACGCAGACGTGCGCCCAGGGTAAACAAATCCGAGGCCTTGTAATTCAGACCCAGGCGTAATCTGACGCGTGCACGAGCACGATCATCCCGCTCTACCCCGCTGCTGTTTTGTGAATCCCAGTCAGACTCCAGGCGCAAACGGAAATCCCCATAAATTTTAAGCTTGTCGTCCTCGTACAAGGCTGCCTGTGCCATCGGCGAGACACCCAAACCGATCACACATAACATGAGCATGATGGCGAATATAGTAAAGTAAGCATTCAACGACCTTGTTTTACACTGCCCATTGCCTTCCATAATATGTAATACATTATTATTCATCAGGTATCTCCTTAGCCTAAGGATTACGACATTATGTGCTGAATTTATATTCATGCCTTATTATTTGATGTCAAAGACTAGCTCATATTTGAGCTTTTTATTTTATTTCAAATCAATGATAGTTCAAATCAACCATGTTTATAAAAAAATTTTGAAAAACTTAGTCTATACTGCATATCTAATGAGGTGTTGAAAAACACCATAATAACGACAAATTCTAATAAACCTGTAAAGCACCAGGAGTCAATAATATGAACAAGGTAATCAGGCTAGCAGCAGTATTTCTTTGTTTTATATTCACGACATTCACCACACTTACCCATGCAGCAGGAAAAGGCTGTATCGGCTGCCACAACGGCATTGAATCAATCCGCGAAGAGAGCAGTGGCATGATGGCCATCATTAAGGGCATGGGTGTTTCGCATGGTGATCCTGAGGGTTGTGTAATCTGCCATGGTGGCGACCCGAGTGCGACCGATGCCAAGACTGCACATAAAGACTCACCCAAGTCGCTGAAAAAAGCCAAGGGACCGCAAACCTTCTACCCTGATCCCGGTGCAATGGATATCAATAAATTCACCTGTGGCCAGAGCGCCTGTCACCAGGGTTATTCGGAACGTCTGGAAAAGTCCCTGATGAATACCGAGGCCGGTAAAATCCAGGGCAACCTGCACACCTGGGGCATCAAGGAAGTGCAGAACCACAAGGTGCCGTGGGGTAATTACGATGTCAAGGACGACGACGGACCGGTACCGGCCGTAGGCACCCCTGAATACAAGGCCTATATGAAAGACATGATCGCTGCCCACAAAGATCAGTTCCCGACCGAATTAACACAGATTCCCAACCCGTCGGTCGAGGAAATCGAAAAAGATCCGAAACTCGCAGGCTTCACCTATCAACGCCAGGAGTGCCAGCGTTGCCACGTTACCGTCAAGGGACGTGAAAAACGCGGTGACTATCGTGGCCAGGGCTGCTCTTCCTGTCATATACCCTATGGCAATGAAGGCTACTATGAGGGCAAGGATCCGACCATCAATAAAAAGGAAAAGGGTCATATGCTGACCCACCAGATACAGGCGACACGCAAATCCAAAGTGAGGCATGGGGACATCGTGTACTCCGGCATCCCGGTCGAAACCTGTAACTCCTGCCATAACCGCGGCAAGCGTATTGGTGTGACCTACCAGGGACTGATGGAATTCCCGTATGGCTCACCATTCAACAAGGATGGTAAAAAACAGCCAAAACTGCATACCAAGCGTTACCTGTTTATCTCTGATGATTTACATCATCAGATCAAGAGCCGGCCCGGGAACCCGGAAGGTGGCCTGTTGTGCCAGGACTGCCACACCTCGATCGACATGCATGGTGACGGTAACATTCCGGGCACCACCCTGGCGCAGGTGGAAATCGAATGTCAGGATTGCCATGGCACGCCGGAGGAATTCCCGTGGGAACTGCCACTGGGTCATGGTGAAGAATTTGCCAAACCGCTGAAAGGTAAGGCGCGTGGCCTGTCAAAAAGCCCGACACAGGAAACCGCCGCATTCGCGACCCTGTATGACAAGAAAGATGGTTATCTAAAGACCGCTCGTGGCAACCCGTTCGGTAACGTGGTCAAAACTGGGAAGAAGGTCGTTCTGCATTCGGCCACCGGTAATGACTTTGATGTCCCGTTACTCAAGCAATTAAAGCTGGACAACGCCTGGAAGAGCCCCGATGCGATGGTGGCGATGAGCCGCGTACAAAAACATGCCGACAGCCTCGAGTGTTACGCCTGTCATGCCTCATGGGTACCACAGTGTTATGGTTGTCATGTACAGGTTGATTATGGCAAGGACAAGGATGGCAAACCCCATCAGGCAACAGACTGGGTTGCATCCGGCAGTAAACGTAATCCGGATGGCTCCACTGCTGAGTCTCCACTGGGCGTAAAAGGCATTCAGAGTCCAGGCAAGATACAGGAAACCCGTGCCTATTTACGCTGGGAAGAACCGGTACTGGGTATCAATGGTGAAGGTCGTGTCACACCGTTAATGCCGGGTTGTCAGATCGTTTACACGGTCAAGGCGCGCGATGGCCGCACCATTGCACTGGACCAGGTCGCCTTTTCCTACGATGAGCAGAAAGAACTGGGGCAGAAACGCACACCACTTGCAATTGATATGGCACCGGTACAGCCACACTCTGCACAACGCAAGGCCAGGACCTGTGAATCCTGTCATAACAATCCGAAGGCAATGGGTTATGGTATTTCAGGCGGTGTATTCCAAACCCGCTACCCGGTCGATATCGTCGAAGACCTGATCGACCAGAAGACCGGCAAGGTCATACCCAAGAACTACCAGATCCAGATCCCAAAGATCGAGGCCCTGGATTTCGACTGGTCCACCATCATCAAGGATGGCCAACAGGTACAAACGGTTGGTACTCACTGGCCGTTATCACGCGCACTGCCAAAAGAAATGCGCGATGCGATGGACCGTACCGGACTGTGCATGGGTTGTCATCGTGAAATGACCAATGATCAGCTCTGGGCCAAGGTTTCGACCAAGGGACGTCTGAATGACGAGCAGCACATCGAACTGATGAACAAGATGCTCAGGGAATACAGCAAGAAAAAATAGACAGGGTGATCGCATTCAATAAAAAACACTCTGCAGGTATCAGAGCAGGACTTCCGGCAACATGGCTCATGGTGACGTTTATCACTATGAGCCTGTGTGGCTGCGAATCCGGTAAACAGGCCAGCAATGAGCAAAACCATGATAAGTTGGTTGTTCAGCCAGCCAAACCAGCTCCCGCAAGCAAGCGCATGGGCGCGCATAGTGGACAGGACCCACATGCGAAGCTGACACCGGACAAACACATCCGGGTAGCACTGCAACACCAGGCCGAAGGCCGTTCAGAACTGGCCATGGATACCCTGCACCGTGCAATAGCACAGTATCCGGGTCAGGCCAGCCTGCATGGCGTGCGTGGCAGTCTGTTACTTGAGCAGGGACACAGTGCCGCCGCCCTGGCCGATCTGAACCTGGCCGTGCAACTGGAACCTCATGATCCAGTGTATCTGACCAATCGTGCACAGGCCTATCGCAGCTTTGGTCGCACAGAAGACGCCATCAGTGATCTTGACAGCGCCATTGAGCTGGACAGTCACTTTATTGCTGCACGTTTTAACAGGGGTTCACTTGCGTATAATGCAGGGAACTTTTCCCAGGCCCTGGCTGATTTTGATGTCTGTATCAACACAGAGCCAGACTACGCAGCACCCTACTTCAACCGCGCTTCTGTTCATGAGTCGATGGGTAACCGTGCACAAGCCATAGCCGATCTCAAACAGTTTCTGGACATTGCCAATAACGATCAATGGAAACAAGCGGCCCAGGCTCTCCTGAAAAAGTGGCAATCAACTAACAATCCCGGAATCGCGACAGAATCAGACTCATCATGAAATTAATCGCTATGCGGAATTGCCTGGTCATCGTCCTGTTACTGAGTAGTAGTGCGACGAGCCTGTACACACCTGGTTTAGCCCAGGCTAGCTCGTCATTGTTCCAGCAGTTGATCAATGAATCAGGGTTGCGATTTTCGTCTCCCCCCGAGTTTACAGACATACAACCCGTCTCCAACCCGGTACTGCAATACGAGCATGCAATAAGACACACTACCGGGGAAATCGAGGTCCGCTTTGTCATTCGCCCGATCGGACGAATTACTATCGACTACAATGATCCGCATAACGCCTCACCGGAACCCAATCACCTGTTCCCGTTGTTGTTTGAGTCACTTATCAATGAACTGTCAGATGGTGGAAATACACCGAACAAGGCATACCCCCAGGAACAGGCAAAAAAACTGTTTAATGCCAACTGGGCCGCAGCATCGGTTTTCGATGTCAATCCGGATTTCTCCAGCGCCTACAGCCAGGGTCTGCTTATCGGGATTCACCGAGACGGGCAGGCAGACGCCTATACCATTTTTCTTTTTAATGACTATTCCAGGGCCAAGCCCTACATCAATAGCGCATTATCATCATTGTCATTTACATCTAGATGAGATACGCAGACTGGCCCGACTCCATGCGCTTATCCTCCAGATCCGGTACTATGTATATATTACAAAAGGGCTTTTTCAGTCTGGTCCGTGCCCTCGTCTTCCAGTCGATCTGATAAATGATATTCCGAATCAAGCCTTGATTCAGCGGTCGGTATACGTAAGGTAAATTCCACACCCGTGGTATTCAGCGGTTTGAAACTGATCGTGGTGGTCGTCAACTTCATATCCACCTCCATCATCCAGGCCGGTCTGTCTTCGTGCTCTGGATCGAGCAGGTTGGATTTACCGCCCTGATCGAGTTCGTTGAATACATGCGTGCTCTTGCCAATCTGATCCGAGACCTCTATGGATTTGATACGATCTTCAATAACGCAGATGGATTCATTGTCCAGTTCACCATCTTCCTTTTTAACCTTGATCTTGCCCTGCTCATTGAGCCTCGTCTCGATGATCTCATTGACTACAGGCCTGGTTTCGCATTCCACCCTGATAATGTAGGTATTGGCGCCAGTATGGATATTCTGATAATTGATCGTCCCTTCATAACCCTTGACGATTTCCTTCACAAAATACAGACCCAACCCCTTGCCCTGGTGACCCTTGCTGCGCTTGGTAGAATAGCCAAGCTGATAGATTTTATCCCTGGCCTCTCCCGGGATTTCCGGACCCGGGTTGAACACCCTGATCACCGCATCCCCTTCCTCCCTGGCAAGACTGATAGATAGACGCGCATATTTATTCGCATAGCCTCTTTTACCAGCATAGAACAAAGCATTATTAATCAGGTTCTCCATTACCAGCACAATATAGTTTTCGTTGCCTAGGAAACTACCGGGCTCTTCCAGTCTGATTCTGTATTGTTTATCGTCATACTGAACCGGCCCAGTTGTCTCCAGCGCCAGCTTTTCTCCCAGTTCTGCTGTTTCAATAAACACTGAAATCGCTTTTAAAACAGCATTACGTACAGGAAATATTGGTCTAAACGGTGGCGCCTCATGGTTATCCAGCACCTGCCTGTAGTAGATTTCTTCGCATTCATACAGCTTGTTCGCGATATACATGGCAATATTGTCAGTCGTTGACAGATCGAGCAGGTCCCACAGATACATCATGCTATCCAGCGCATCCTGATACTGCTTTCTTAAATCGGGATCAATCTCCTGATCCAGCACGTCATTCAGTACCGACACTACCTTGTCATAGCTGATAATGCCGTTATGTCTGACCTCGGAAGCAATATTCTTGAAGTGCAGGAATTTTTCATCATACTCGATATTCTCCAGCAACTTCTCGCTGATAAACAGTTTCAGCTTGTCGGCATGGCCGGAATATTTATGCACCTTGTTCTGTAACGCATTTCTGCTTCTGAACAGCTCATCGATCTGTTCCTTCTGGTTTTTGATTCTTTCATTGTAGTCTCGGCCGGATTTCCGAAACCTGAAATAATCAAATGCATAGGCTGCAACCAGTAGAATAAAAACCAGTATCCTGACATTAATATCATTGAGGCTGTCGAGAAGGTTTTGATCGACATAGGCCAGCATCCAGGACTGATCCGGCACCAACAGAAACGCCAGCACCAGCAGGCTGAATACGATACCAATCCATGGAAATTTCAGCACCAGGCCAGTCAATGCATGCCACCCTGGCCAACAGGCTTCCAGCAATATGAACCCTGTTCACCACAACTGATAATACCGACCCCCTGTTTACTCAATTTCATAAAATCATCCTGCTTGCTGGCTGCCGACAAGGCCCTGCGCAAGGTCTTGATGTGCTGCCTGTATGTTGCGTAAGAATAGGTATCCGGATCAAGCCCCATGTACTCGGCAACCTGCCAGGTCGAAACCGGCCTGGGTGAACGTTCGACCAGACATCTGAGTATCTTGCGTGGTGTAGGGGCAAGCGGTCGCTTTGGATTGTCCGGATTCATGACTTTTACACCTTTCCAGTATACCTCCCAGGTATCCAGGTCCATTCTCAGATCACCACTACCCAGTACATTCGCACCCCCTTCCTTAAAACCACCAGCGCCGATTGCATGCTGCCGTAACGCAGCACGAATACGCCAGCATAAAACCTGCTCAACGTTATTCTGGTGCTTGGCGATAAAGTCACTAACCATATGTTCGGTCAGGGCGTCACGCTCTATATCAGTTCCACTGTACTCCGAGAAAAATATAATCGGCAGACCTGGCCATTTTTTCAACAAGGAGCTGGATACTGAAAACCCGGCCTGGTCGTTACCGTTCATGCGCGCGTCCAGCAGGGCCAGGTCCGGTCCCTCATCCTTTTTCATTAGTGATATCTGTTGCCCGGCAGCCTCACTGGATTTGTAGATCAACAATTCATTCGGCTTGCCATCCAGGTCTGAGTCCTCAAGGATATCCCGGAACTTGTCTATCCAGTGAGACTGGTCTTCGACCCAGATGATTTTCGCCACGTAAGTACCCGTGTATAAAAGTGCTTGCTCAAGCTTAAGCCAGAGCCAGGAAGAATTATTGGTCTTTCAGCAACGGATGGTCATCCGGTAATTGCTTGACTATCCATAATGACAGCTTGTGTTTTATATGCGGCAAATCCTGCTGATCCTTGACCAGCGGCTGTATCAGTTTGTCATGAACCAGCAGTTTGTATATGTATTCTAATTTGTCTTTGGCGGAGTCGGTAGGTTCAAACTTTGCGACACCGCGCTTCTCCGCATAGATCATCCCTACCCTGATTGCCTCCTTGACCAGTTCCGCTTCATGCTTGTATTTTTTCATCCGGCTCCCAACTATTCACATACTACATTAACACCAGGAACAGCCCTGCCGCAGCCGGTACCGCCTGCACCCAGATTATTTTACTGCTGACTGTCAATCCTCCGAAAACACCCGCCACGATAATACAAACGAGAAAAAAGCTGAGTATAGCCTCTGCACTTGTTTCCGCGATCATCCCCCAGATCAGACCGGCAGCCAGAAAACCGTTATACAAACCCTGATTGGCAGCCAGGGTCCTGGACTCTACAGCAAATGCCCGACTCAGACCAAAAACCTGTCTCCCGTAGGGTTTGTGCCACATAAACATTTCCAGGTACAGAAAATATAAATGCAAAACAATAACCAGAATAATGATCGTATCCGTGACTATATCCATACCGCCTCTCCCTTGCCGCATTACACCTGGATGATAAGCTCCTGTTCCGGAATAAATTCCATCTGTATTCCCTGTTATTTCACTATAATAATCTAGCGTATCACTAACAACCATGTTTAATATATGGGATAGCTATTATTGTGAACCAGACAGCATTTACATATATTAGACGGCTCAATCAAACTAAAAAAATATCATGCACCCTGAATTTCAACTGGATAACAAGATTATTCATCTCAACCACGCCGCGGTCTCACCCTGGCCAGCACGAACAGTCAGGGCCGTTAAGGACTTTGCCTCTGAAAATACCAGGACAGGTTCGCTTAACTACCTGCAATGGATTAAAACAGAGACACGTCTGCGTGATCGCATGTGCCGTCTGATCAATGCCGAATCAACAGATGATATCGCGTTGCTAAAGAACACTTCGGAAGGCCTGTCCGTTGTCGCCTATGGCATAGACTGGCGCGCTGGTGACAATGTTGTTATTCCGGCCGGAGAATTCCCTTCCAACCGCATCGTTTGGGAATCACTGTCATCACTGGGTGTTGAAACCAGGCAAATCGATATTCATAGTTGCCCTGATCCCGAGACCGCCCTGATAAATGCCATGGATAAGCGTACACGCCTGTTATCTGTCAGTGCAGTCCAGTATGCCACCGGGCTACGTCTGTTACTGGATGTATTGGGTAATGCCTGTCGTAACAAGGATGTCCTGTTTTGTGTGGACGCCATCCAGCAGATAGGGGCACTGAAATTTGATACACAACAAGTAAACGCCGATTTCGTGATAGCCGATGCCCATAAATGGATGCTTGGACCAGAAGGTCTTGCCCTGTTCTACAGCAAACCCGAAGCCCGCGAGCGACTCAGCCTGTCGCAATATGGCTGGCATATGGTCGAGCAGGTCGGTGATTTTAACCAGACAGACTGGCAGCCTGCCCGTAGTGCCCGGCGGTTTGAATGCGGCAGCCCGAACATGCTGGGTATCTATGCAACCGAGGCAAGCCTGTCCTTGCTTGAGGAAGTCGGTATGGATACGGTCGAGCAGCAGATACTGGACAACAGCCGCTGGTTATGCGAACAAATACAAAGTGATTCCGGACTGGAACTGATCACCGATCCGCGTCAGGAAAGGCTATCTGGTATCGTCACCTTTAAACCTGTCGATCAGGATATTGAAGCAATACATCACAAACTCAGTAATGCCGGCGTTATCTGCGTCCCACGCGGAGGTGGCATCCGCTTTTCACCTCATTTCTATACCGACCGGGCCCTGATCCAGCAGGCCCTGGACTATATATAAGTATGAATCAATAATAATAAACTACTTTAATATACTATTATAACTAATTGTTTTTATGTTTTTTTACTATATAGTAACCTGTCCTTATATATTTTCCGGTGTTTTGGACAATACTTACCAGTATAAGAAGACATTTTACACGGATTGGTACTGACCCAAACACAGTAAGAAATGTCTAACTACACAGGCAGGCCTGTGGATATACAGGCGCAGTTTGTTCCCTGGAGGGTATGTGGGTCTACGACAATGGTTAGGCAGTAACATCACTCGCTGGCTGACGCGTGAGCGCGAGTCCAGCGGTACACCCATGTGTGACTTTGAGCGCATCAGCTATGAGATCAGACCCTGTGATGTCATTCTGGTCGAGGGGCGCAGCCGTGTCAGCGATGTGATCAAGAACATCAGCCAGAGTCCATGGACCCATGCGGCCATCTACCTGGGACGCATCCATGATATCGAGGATGAAACAACCCGGGAACATATCAAGTTCGTCTACGACGGTGATCAATCAGACCAGCTGATACTTGAAGCACTGATGGGTGAAGGCACGGTACTCAAGCCCCTGGATGTTTATAAATATGATCATTTGCGTATCTGCCGGCCGAAAGGCCTGTCACGAAATGATGCCAACCAGGTTATCGGTTACGCCGTGCGCCACCTGGGATGTGACTATGATGTGCGGCAACTGGTGGATCTGGCCCGTTTCATTTTTCCGTATGGCATCCTTCCACGACGCTGGCGTTCCAGCCTGTTCCAGCATAATGCCGGCATACCAACCCGTAGTGTTTGTTCATCACTGATCGCAGCGGCATTTTCGTCTGTCCACTACCCGATACTCCCGGTGATCTCGCATAGCAAGGACGGCAAGGTGACCCTGTTCAAGCGCAACTTCCGATTATATACACCTTCTGATTTCGATTATTCACCCTATTTCGACATTATCAAATATGCCTATCTTGGACTGGAAGACATGGAGATCTACCGAAAACTCCCGTGGGACAAGGAAGGCGTTATCTGTAACGATGAAACGGATTGCGTACAGGAAAATGACCTTTCTCATGCCTTGACTGAGGATGAAGTAAATGATCCCGATACAGATGAGACATCTGAGAATTGGCAATTCAAGCGTTATGCGAGTATCAATAACTTGAAAACACTACTCGGCCGCAAGGAAGACGACAAGATATGAAATATAAGGAGACCAGATCATGGTAACAGCTATGTGGATTATCGCCTTACTGCTCTTTGCAGGAGCAATGTTCTACCATAGGGTGAACCTGTGGTTCTGGGCCCTGGGATTGCTGGCCATACAATCCGTCTGGGTCTATATGGACCCCTCACACCCTGCCCTGCAATCTATCGCCATCATTGCCTGGCTAGCTGTATTTATTCCGTTGTGTGTACTTCCGTTACGCCGCCGCCTGATCGGCGCACCGGCTCTGGCGCTGTACAAAAAAGTACTCCCGCCCATGTCGAACACCGAAAAAGAAGCGCTGGAGGCGGGAACTGTCTGGTGGGACAGCGAGCTGTTCAGTGGCAAGCCACACTGGCGCAAACTGCTTTCCATACCGGTACACCCACTCAGCCACGAAGAACGTGAGTTTCTGGACGGACCGACCGAAACATTGTGCGAAATGGTCGATGACTGGGAAATCACGCATGAATTAGGCGATCTGCCACCCAAGGTCTGGGACTATATGAAACAGAACGGTTTTTTTGGCATGATCATTCCAAAGGAGTATGGCGGACTGGGTTATTCCGCGACCACGCATTCTGACGTGGTGGTCAAACTGGCCAGTCGCAGTGTCACTGCCGCAGTCACTGTGATGGTACCCAACTCGCTGGGACCAGCCGAACTGTTGTTACGCTACGGTACAGATAAGCAAAAGCAGTACTACCTGCCACGACTGGCCAAAGGCGAGGAAGTCCCCTGCTTTGCCCTGACCGGCCCGGAAGCGGGTAGTGATGCGGCAGCGATGCCTGATAACGGGGTTATTTGCCATGGTGAACATAAGGGGGAACAGGTTCTTGGCATACGGCTGAACTGGGACAAACGTTATATCACCCTGGGACCAGTCGCGACTGTGTTGGGACTGGCATTCAAGCTGTACGATCCTGACCACCTGCTGGGTGAACAGACTGATCTGGGTATCACGCTGGCACTGATCCCGACCGATACACCGGGGGTTGAGATCGGACGCCGGCACTATCCATTGAACATCGCATTCCAGAATGGTCCAAACCAGGGGCACGATGTGTTTATCCCGATGGATTACATCATTGGCGGACAGGAGCGTATCGGGCAGGGTTGGAATATGCTCATGCAATGTCTTGCAGTCGGCCGATCTATCTCATTACCCGGACTGGCTACCGGCACGGCAAAACTGCTAAGCCGCACTATTGGCGCCTATGCCCATGTACGCCGCCAGTTCAATACGCCTATCGGAAAATTCGAAGGCATCGAGGAACCGCTGGCACGTATTGCATCCTACTCATACCTGATGGAAGCAACCCGGCAGATGACCAATACCGCGTTGGACCTCGGCGAACAACCCTCGGTGATTTCCGCTATCGCGAAATACAATATGACCGAGCATATGCGCAAGGCCGTGAATGACGGCATGGACATCCAGGGTGGCGCCGGCATTTGTATGGGACCATCCAATTTTCTGGCCCGTATCTACCAGGCCGTGCCGATCAGTATTACCGTTGAAGGGGCCAATATCCTGTCTCGCAGCCTGATCATCTTTGGCCAGGGCGCGATACGCTGCCATCCCTATGTGCTCACCGAAATACAGGCCGCACGTGACGAGGATCAGAAACGCGGGCTGCGCAACTTCGATAATGCCCTGTTCGGCCATATCGGCTTCAGTATCAGCAATATCGTACGCAGCCTGTTTCTGGGTATCACCGGTTCACGCCTGGTAGCCACCGGAACCAACGGACCATCACGCAGACATCTACAGCAACTGACCCGCTGGTCAGCCGCATTTGCGATGAGCGCCGACCTGGCCATGTTAAGCCTGGGCGGCAATCTCAAGCGACGTGAAAAACTTTCCGGCAGACTTGCCGACATACTGAGCCATCTGTATATGGCGTCGGCAGCGATACATCGTTTTGAACAACAGGGTAAATTGCCGGAAGACCGGGTATTACTGGACTGGTGCTGTGAAGAATCCAGCTACATTATCCAGTTACGCCTGGAAGAACTACTGCGTAATTTCCCGTTGCGCCCGCTGGCATGGCTTATGCGCAGGCTGATCTTCCCGTTTGGTCGCCATGGTCGTGCACCCAATGACCGTCTGGGTCAACAGGCTGCCAAATGTATACTCTCGCCATCGGCCTGCCGTGATCGACTGACCGAAGGCATCTATATCCCGGACAATACAGCTGAACCCGTTGGCAGGCTGGATGACGCACTGATCAAAACCGTTCGTGCCGAACCGATTGAGAAACGTTTACGCAATGCCCAAAAAACCGGTCAACTGCCAGACGATGTCGAACTGAGAGAACAACTGGAACTGGCCTGCACACTGGGTATTATTACCGAACAGGAAGCAGACTGGGTCGATATGGCCAACAAGGCCCGTCTGGCAGTGATACAGGTGGATGACTTTGATGCCAACTTCGATTTACCGACTGACATACAGCAACAGGAGCCTGCAGCTCTCAATAGACGCCAGACAGGTTAAAAGGAGGAATACCATGCCAGCCAATCAAAAGGCCTATACAGGCAGAGCTGTCTATGTTGTTGACGGTTGCCGCACCCCGTTTCTGAAAGCCGATGGCCAACCCGGACCGTTCAGCGCGTCAGACCTGGCTCATTCTGCGGGCAGGACCCTGTTAACGCGTATGCCCTTTTCTGCAAACACGATTGATGAAGTCATTGTTGGCTGTGTAATGCCAGGCCCGAATGAAGTAAATATCGCCCGCATTATTGCATTACGCCTGGGTTGCGGCGATATGGTGCCGGCGTGGACAGTACAGCGCAATTGCGCGTCCGGACTGCAGGCGCTGGACTGTGCAGCACAACATATCTCCTCGGGGGTGTCAGACCTGGTACTGACCGGTGGTACCGAAGCCATGAGCCATGCGCCATTATTATTCCGGGAAAGCATGGTGCGCTGGTTGGGTAGCTGGTACAAGGCGCGCAGCTTCGGCCAACGCATGCAGGTCCTGTCACGTATCCGGCCAGGCTACTTTGCACCGATCATTGGCCTGCTCAAGGGACTGACCGACCCGATTGTCGGCCTGTCCATGGGACAGACAGCTGAGAATATCGCGTACCGCTTCGATGTCAGCCGTGAACAAATGGATGCATTCGCCGTTCGCAGCCATACCCGCCTGGCCGATGCCTATGATCAGGACCAGATGCGGGAGGTCGACGCACTCTACGACAGAAAGGGAAACGTTTATAGCCAGGATACCGGTTTGCGACGTGACAGCAGTATGGAAAAACTGGCAAGGTTAAAACCGGCATTCGACAAGCCTTATGGCAATGTCACAGCCGGTAACAGCGCGCAGATAACCGATGGTGCCGCGATGCTGATCCTGGCCAGCGAACAGGCGGTCGAGCAGTACCAGTTACCGGTACTGGGCCGTATCGTTGACTGTCACTGGGCCGGACTGGACCCGTCACAAATGGGCCTGGGGCCGGTTCATGCGATGACACCACTGTTACAGCGTAATGAAACAGGGCTTGATGATATAGATAACTGGGAAATCAATGAGGCCTTTGCGGCACAGGTGCTGGCCTGTATCGCCGCCTGGCAGGACGACGATTACTGTAAAAAAGACCTGGGTCTGGACGCTGTAATCGGCGAACTGGATCAAAGCCGCCTGAATGTCGATGGCGGCGGGATCAGTATCGGCCATCCGGTCGGTGCCAGTGGTGCCCGTATCGCACTGCACAGCCTCAAGGTACTGGAACGCACCGGTGCAAAACGGGGTATAGCCAGCCTGTGTATCGGTGGCGGCCAGGGTGGCGCCATGCTACTGGAAAGGATGGAATCATGAACGACATGAGCGATACCAATACGGCCAATATCAAACTGGAAAAGGACGACTGTGGGCTTGCCTGGGTTAGTTTTGACCTCAGCGACAAGGCGACCAATGTACTTTCCAGTATCGTACTCGATGAACTTTCAACCATCATCGACCAGATAGAACAGATGAAACCGGTTGGCGTGATCCTGTGTTCAGCCAAAAAGAGTGGCTTTATCGCTGGCGCCGATGTCAGTGAGTTTACGACTTTATCGAGCGTAGACGAGGCCTATGAATATATCCGCAAGGTCCACACCCTGTTCAATCGCATCGAGTCCCTGCCCTGGCCAACGGTCTGTATGATCCACGGTTTCTGCCTCGGCGGTGGTACGGAAATGGCACTGGCCTGCGATTATCGAGTGGCTGAAGATGATGATGCAACCCGTATCGGACTGCCCGAGGTACGATTGGGTATCCACCCGGGCTATGGTGGCAGCGTCAGGCTGCCACCACTGGTCGGTCATCTGAATGCGCTGGACATGATGCTGACCGGGCGTAGTCTGCGTGCCAGGGCGGCCGCACGCATCGGTCTGGTCGATGCGGCCGTGCCACGCCGGCAGCTGCAAAAAGCGGCACAGCAAATCGCACTGACCGGTAAGACCCGGCGTAAAAAGCCCGGCCTGATACAAAGACTGAGTGGTCACAGCCTGGCACGCCCTCTGGTTGCTCGCATCATGAAGCAGCAGGTCAGGAAGAAAGCCAATCCGGACCACTACCCTGCCCCCTATGCGCTGATCGATCTGTGGCAAAACGATATGGATCGCCCTGAAGTGATGATGGATAACGAGGCACACTCGGTCGCCCGCCTGATCAATACCGACACAGCGCGTAACCTGATCCGGGTGTTCTTCCTGCAAACCCGCCTCAAGGACCTGGGTCGTGCCAGTGACTTCAAGGCACAGCATGTACATATCATCGGTGCCGGGGTGATGGGTGGCGATATCGCCTCATGGTGTGCCTTACAGGGACTGAATGTCAGCCTGCAGGACCAGTCGCCGGAGCGGATTGCACCGGCTATCGCCAGGGCAGCGGGCCTGTTCAGGAAAAGATTGAAGAAACCCCGGCCGATCCAGGTGGCCATGGATCGCCTGATGCCCGATCCGCAGGGTCACGCAGTCGGACAGGCGGATGTAATCATCGAAGCGATCTTTGAAGACCTGGAAGCCAAACGCAGCTTGTTCAAGGAACTCGAACCCCGCATGAAACCCGGGGCCCTGCTGGCCACCAACACCTCCAGTATCCCGCTGGAAGAACTGGGTGTTGCCCTGCAACAGCCGGAAAGACTGGTCGGTCTGCATTTCTTTAACCCGGTTGCCAAAATGCAGCTGGTCGAGGTAGTGCATAGTAAAGCGACAGATCAGGAACGGGTTAACCAGGCCGCGGCCTTTACCCGCCAGATCGGCCGTCTGCCACTGAACGTAAGCAGTTCGCCAGGTTTTCTGGTCAACCGCATCCTGATGCCCTATCTACTCGAGGCGGTCAGCCTGATCGAGGCCGGGGTCCCGGCCGAGATTATCGACCAGGCGGCGATGGATTTTGGCATGCCAATGGGACCGATCGAGTTGTCAGATACGGTCGGTCTGGATATTTGCCTGTCGGTCGCACAGATCCTGTCAGCCCATCTGGGCGGCCAGGTACCGGATATCCTGCAGGACGAGGTCAGTGCCGGCCACCTGGGGCGCAAGTCCGGACGCGGATTTTACCGTTATCACAAGGGCAAACCGGTAAGAAAAAAGAAACCGGTCAGCTCGATATCGGTGACAGATATACAGGACAGGCTGATATTACGTTATCTGAATGAAGCCGTACGCTGCCTGAATGAGTCAGTGGTCAGTGAGGAAGACCTGCTCGATGCCGGCATGATCTTCGGTACCGGATTCGCACCATTCAAGGGTGGGCCCATCAATTATATACACGATAAAACCGCTGATGCACTTGAGCAGCGCATGAATGTATTGCAAGATCATTATCAAAACAATTTCGAACCGGATGCAGGCTGGCAGCGTTTTCATGATACCGGGGAGAATAACGACCAGGGTCAAACGGACAAACAGACAGAATAAACCAAATAATAACACCAGGAATAAGTGAGTCATGTCAAAACAAAAAGATTATATAGACGATTCGAAAGCCAAAGACCTATACACCCTGTTTTATGAACGCACCAGGCGATCACCTGAAAGAACCGCCTGTCGATATTTCGACAAGATCAGCAACCAGTGGGAAAGCAGCACCTGGTCAGAAATGGCAGACCAGGTATCCCGCTGGCAACAGGCGCTTGCAAAAGAGAATTATGAGTCCGGTGACCGCGTTGCGATTATGCTGCGCAACAGCCGTGAGTGGGTCATGTTTGACCAGGCCGCCCTGAGCCTGGGACTGGTCGTCGTACCATTATTTGTTGAAGACCGGCCGGATAATGTTGCCTATATACTGGAGAACTCCGGTGCAAAAATGCTATTGCTCGAAGGCAATATACACTGGAAACGCATGTGCGGTGTACTGCAGTCACTGAAAGGCGTCACACGTATCGTAACACTGGAGGAAATAAGCCATTCACCCGTTGATGACGAGCGACTAAAGTCTGCAGGCGAATGGATACCCGAAAAGCCCGGCGACCTGCTACAGTCAGACCTCGATCCGGATGCGCTGGCGACTATCGTCTATACCTCGGGTACTACCGGCAGGCCCAAGGGTGTCATGCTGTCACATCGCAACATCCTGTTCGACGCGCAAAACGGACTGAAATGCATCGACGTTTTCCCTGATGATGTCATGCTGTCATTCCTGCCCCTGTCTCACATGCTGGAACGCACCGCCGGCTACTATATATCCATCATCGCCGGTAACACGGTAGCCTATGCCCGTTCTGTCCAGGACCTTGCCGAGGACCTGTTAACCATAAAGCCGACTGTAATGGTTTCAGTCCCCAGGATCTATGAACGTGTCTATAACAAGATCTACGAGCAACTCGAAACTCGCCCGCCGTTTGCACAAAAACTGTTCCGGAAGGCCGTCAGCACCGGCTGGTTATCATTTGAGCACAAACAGGGCCGTGCCGGCTGGAAACCCGGCCTGCTGTTAAATCCACTGCTGCACAAACTCGTAGGCAGCAAGATTATGGCCAAACTGGGTGGTCGTATGCGTTTTGCTATTTGTGGCGGCGCCGCACTGGGTGAGGATGTTGCCAAAACCTTCATCGGCCTGGGCCTGAACCTGGTACAGGGCTATGGGCTGACCGAACAGAGCCCGATTATCAGTGTCAATCGCATAGAGGATAATGACCCGGCCAGTGTCGGCGCCCCCCTGCCAGGTATCGAGGTGCGCGTCAGTAATGAAGGAGAACTACAGGTACGCAGCCCGGCGGTAATGCTCGGCTACTGGAAGAACGAGGAAGCCACCAAAGAACTGATCGATGCGGATGGTTGGCTGGCCACCGGTGACAAGGTCGATATACGTGACAACAAGATCTATATCACCGGCCGTATCAAGGAAATCATCGTCATGTCCAACGGCGAGAAAGTACCACCTGCTGACATGGAAATGGCTATCCTGATGGACCCGCTGTTCGAACAGGTCATGCTGCATGGTGAAGGACAAGCATTTCTGTGCCTGCTAGTCACCTTCAATGAAGCGGTCTGGCAAGAGGTGGCCAGCCACCATAACCTGCCCGCAGATCTGAATGAGGCGATGGAAGACAACAGGTTTGAGAAACTGCTATTGAAACGTATATCGGACAAGATTACCGATTTCCCGGCCTATGCAAAAATCAGGCGTGTGATTCCCTGTAGTGAACAGTGGACAATTGATGATGGCCTGCTGACACCGACACTGAAGATCAGGCGTAAACAGATAATGGAAAAATACTGTGACCAGGTAGCTGCGCTCTACAAGTAGCTCAACATTCGTTATACATCGAAAAAGCAAGAAAATTAGAGCAATTCCATCATCAAAGATAAAAAGCCTGTTACGTCATCTAAATGCGTAAATCCCAATAAGGTATTCCTTCAAAACGTTTAACTAAAAAATCAACAAAAGCTCTAACTCGTTGCGACAAATGACGTGTTTGGGGGTAAATCGCATAGGCATCTATTTGCCAGGGAATGTATTCGTTTAGTAGAGGAAGCAACGTTCCATTTTCAATTTCCTTGTAGACAATAAACGTGGGTAAAAAAACAATTCCTTGACCATTTACTGCTGCATCCCGGAGAAATTCACCAACACTAGCCTTTATATGAGGAATGATTGTCGTTTTGCTTTCTTGATTATTTTTATCCGTAAATATCCAGGTTTTGTAATCATGCAAAAGACTATACGCCAGACATTGATGATTGTGTAAATCTTCTGGCGATTCGGGCGTGCCGTGTTTCTCGAGATAACCTGGACTTGCACAAAGTACATGTTGAATAGGTGCTAAGCGTCGGGCAATTAAACTGGAATCAGGTAAGCTGGCAATGCGAATAGCCAGATCAAAACCCTCCTGGATTAAATCCACTTCGCGATCATTAAAATCTAAATCAAATTCGATTTGTGGATGTTCTTGTAAAAAATCATTAATGGCTGGCCCCATGTGCATGACACCAAAACTCAACGGTAACGCAATCTTCAAACTGCCCTGCAATTCTCCATGCGCTTGGGATGTCGCAAGTTCTGCTTCAAGTACGTCTTCAAGTATCCGCACCGATTGCTGATAGAAGGTTCGTCCTGTATCGGTCAGATTCATTTTCCGAGTAGTGCGATGAAACAACTCAACACCCAGATGCCCTTCTAAATCTTTTAAACGACGACTAACCGCAGACTTCGCAACGCCCATCCGATCTGCCGCCCCACTGATACTGCCAACCTCCACCACGCGAATGAATGTCTCCATACTCTCAAATCGGTCCATTTCAGCCTCCATTGTTGCGAAAACAGGAACAATTATTTGCAATAATGCCTGTTTATTCTTTAGGGCGCAACGCAAATAATGTATTCATACGCTAAGGCAATCATGCTTTGAAAGTAAACGACAGAAGTCACTACCAACGAACCCTTACAGAGTAGATTTAAAAATGGATAAAGTCAGTCAGTTAGTTGCACGTGTATTTCTTGGGCACATTTTTAATACATTGGATGAACTTGAAGTAAAGTTGTCAAAACTACGTTATCTTGTAGGCAGTCAAATCTCCGAAGCCGACTGGCGTTTGTTCACTACTTTAGTACGTTTTGACCCTGTCTACTACAACCATTTCAAGACGAATAAAAAACGCTTGATTGATTATCCTAATTTGTGGGCATATACACGTGAACTCTACCAGGTTCCTGGTGTGTCACAAACGGTTAATATGAATCATATCAAATACCATTATTTTGCTAGTCATACATCTATCAACCCGACTGGGATCGTTCCCAAAGGACCTGAATTAGACTTTATGCAGCCACATGAGCGACAAAATTTATCATAGCTGTAACTTTTATTTTAACCCGGAAAGGAGAAGACAATGTCAGAACCATTAAGCCCTCAAAATGAACCTTATGCTGTAGAAGTGGAGGAAGGGAAATCTTACTACTGGTGTGCTTGCGGACGCAGTATAAATCAGCCTTATTGTGATGGTTCTCATGAAGGAACAGGTTTTCAGCCCGTTGCATTTACTGCAGAAAAAACCGACACGATTTTTTTATGTGGCTGTAAAAAAACCGGTACCCCACCCTTTTGTGATGGAAGCCACTCCAAATGAGATTTCAAGTTTAACTGGACCAGGCTGGGAAAGGCGATAAACAGAATTTAGTGGATAAAATTATGACGTTACGAAATACGACAGTAAGCTACGGTAGCATTGCCAAAATTCTGCACTGGGTCATTGCATTGCTGTTTTTAGCGGCTTATTGCGCAGTTTATTATCGCCACTGGTTTACCGAACCGAAGACGCCACCTAACATGACGGCATTACATCTTCACCTTTCATTTGGTATTAGTGTTGGGGTGTTTGTATTGCTGCGTGTTATCTGGCGACTTTCCAATCCGGCTCCAGAAGAACCACCGGGTACACACTTAGAACACCTGGCGGCTAAAACAGGCCATATGTTGCTGTATTTTTTTATGATAATGATGCCTGTAACGGGTTATATAGGTACAGGATTAGGTGCCGAGTTTTTCTATTTATTTCATATTCCAAAATTTGAAGAGACTGCCTTATTTCAATGGCTTGTTGTCGATACAATAGGTATAACGTTTAAAGAATTTGAAAAACCAGTCGATTTTTTTCATAAAGATATCGGCGGTGCGTTGCTGGTATGGATTTTAATATTAATACATATAGGTGCAGCCTTGTTTCATCATTATTATAAAAGAGATAATGTATTCACAAGAATGCTTCCAACAATAAAATCTAAAAAGGATACTGAATAAGCATTAAAAGCAATAAACATACCATATGCAAGGATATAGAGGAATAAATAATGAGTAATCCAGTTATTGCAGATAACAAACCCGTTAAAGTGAGTTTGTCAAAAGGTGAGGAATATCATTTTTGCACATGTGGACGATCTAAAAGCCAGCCATTTTGCGATGGCTCGCATGTTGGTACAATATTTACTCCAAAGGTCATTGTTGCCGAAGAAGATGGTGACGCATATTTATGTGCATGCAAACATAGTAGTACCCGGCCATTTTGCGATGGAACACACCAGAAATTTACTGATGACCAAGTTGGTAAAGAAGGACCTGGACTAGGATCACAGACTTTAGAGGTTCCCGTTGCGGTTACAACAAAGGAGGAACCCACCGTTGAATTTATTCATCAGTTAGCCAAAGAAGGGCTAACGACGATGGGTCATCATGGGCCAATGACCTCGATGGGTGTACCCCGCCATGAATTACCACATTGGGATGATCTGCAGCTCATGGTTGCTCAAATGGCGACTAAACCTTTGATGGAAGATCATTCTGTCACAACAGGTCTCGTTATAGGACCAGAATCCAAGAAGCCCTTAATCTTGAAGATTCCTTTATTTGTATCAGACATGAGTTTTGGCGCATTATCCGAAGAAGCAAAAATCGCCTTAGCAAGGGGTGCGGAGCTATCAGGTACAGGCATTTGTTCAGGCGAAGGCGGTATGTTGCCTGAGGAACAAGCAGAAAATTCACGTTATTTCTACGAATTAGCCAGTGCGCAATTCGGTTACAAAGAAGAGCTATTGAGTAAGGTTCAGGCTTTTCACTTTAAGGGAGGCCAAGGAGCAAAAACAGGTACGGGAGGTCATCTTCCAGGCAACAAGAACAAAGGGAAAATATCCGTTGTGAGAGGGATATCCGAAGGTCAACCTGCTATCTCGCCACCGACTTTCAAGGATCTTTCTACGGTGCAAGACTATAAGAACTTTGCTGATCGGGTTAGAGAGATAACGGGAGGCCTTCCCATTGGATTCAAGCTCAGCGCGAATCATATTGAAAAAGATATACAGTTTGCTCTTGACGCTAGTGCGGATTACATCATATTAGATGGTCGAGGTGGAGGAACAGGTGCAGCACCTGAAATATTCAGAAACCATATCAGTGTACCCACCATTCCAGCATTAGCGAGAGCGCGCCGTTACCTCGATAAACAAGGTGCAAGTGGTCGTGTCACGCTGATTATTACCGGTGGTTTACGCGTTCCTATTGATTTCGTCAAGGCATTGGCTTTAGGTGCTGACGGTATTGCTGTCTCTAATAGCGCGATGCAAGCGATTGGTTGTGTTGCAGCAAGAATGTGCAATACTAATAATTGCCCGACAGGCATAGCCACCCAAAAAGAGGAACTACGTAAAAAATTAAACGTTGATAGTTCAGCAGCAAAGTTACAAAACTTCTTTACTGCTTCTGTTGATCTCATGAAAGTAATGGCCCGAGCTTGTGGCCACGATGCATTAAGTAAGTTTAACAAGGAAGATTTGGCTACATGGCATCGTGAAGTAGCTTATTTGTCGGGTGTTAAATATTCTGGTATTGATAACCTTTAAACGATTTATATCATTTCACAACAGCCGACCGCCTATAGCGTCGGCTGAGTTTAATAGTTGAATGTCCGCTTTTTAGAGTCGATATGGTCAATCGCAGTTATAAGCAGACTGCCTTAACCTGGCTGGTGCAGAATACTCGACATCTTTATATCACCTCATTTCAAACAGTCTTAATGACCCTTGTTGACATGCCTATGTACAGGCGGTCAGCCTATTTGCTATCAGCGTAGCAAGAAATTATCTGTATTCCACGTTGCAATTTAACTGTTACATATGTAGCAGATCGATGTTACAGGCTTGGTGTTTTTACGGTGAAAATCTCACTGTAACGCTCCCCCACTCGTGATTCACTAGTACATCAATAATACATGATTCACGGAGGATCGCTATGTCTACCAATACTCAACAGCTGAGTGGTCGTATCGTTCAGTGTGACAATCAAAAGCCAGTACATGGTTTGCTTGTAAAGGCATGGGCTATATATGGTACTGAATGGAATAATGATTCAAAGTGCAAATATCAACTCGGATGTGACCTGAGCGATCGTAACGGTGTCTATCGAATTGTTTTTAATGATGATGAATTTAGCAAGAAGTGCAAATGTAGAGGGCATCTTGAAATTCGCCTGAAAATCTATGATCGCGATGGTCGTAAGATTCACCAACTGCGAAAAAAGATTGAAGATTGCTCACCCGGTACTGTTTTCACGGTCGATCTATGTCTGGATCGTGAGGAGTTGGAGTGCCATCTGTCTCGTGAGCTGAGCTGGGACTGCCCAGATGAGCCGCTGTTACCTGATACCATATTGGACGAAATTCAGGAGGCAGCTGAAGTACTGGGTAAGAATGGCTCGACCGGATCACATGCTGGACTGAAGGCACTGATGTGCGCAAAACCTTCGCTTACACTTTTCGATAATGTTCTGCAAGATGCTTGCAGGACATTGGATGGTGATATACAAGCAGCAGGGCGTTATCGAGATGTGTTAAATGCGATCTGTGCATGTCAGGACGAAGTTTGTTGCTGTGATGAAGATAATGCCTATATAGCTGCTGTGGATGATATTTTTAACGAGAAATGTGTCTATGATCCATGTAAACCAGTAAAGCAGGAAAACAGGATAAAATGCTGCGAAGATAAGCATGATTGCCCTGATCAGGAATCCATTATTCCGCTGGATAAGTCCGCTATCTTGATTATGGCTGCGTTTCATATTGCTTGTGGGAATAAGCAAACAGCTCGTATGTATGTATTGGCGATACTGGATCAGATTTGCCGGTTACAGTTTCTTGGTTCACTGCACCGTGCCGCGCTCGATACTTTATGTGCGATCCCCCATTCTTCTGGGCATTTCAGGGACTTGCTGGAGTATCTAAAGTCGAAATGCTCAACCAGATGTTCGTGTGATGGCGCTATAAATTCGCTTCCCTGTTGCGACACTTGTCTGGATCCGGCGCTGGAGAGCTGTATACGAAATATATACAGTAACTGGTGTAGTATTCATTGCTATAAAATAACGCAAGTAAATCCATCTCGTGCCTGCCCTGGCGATAAAATCATCATTTGTGGTTGTGGTTTTGGTGATATACCGGGTAAGGTCCGATTTATCGAACAGGGTAGCATGAATCCAGGTCGTCTGGTCGAGCCGGAAAGCTGGTGCGATGACCGTATTTGTGTCGTTGTACCTGATAATGCCGGGTGTGGTCTTACACTGGAATTACCACTGGATACATTTTATGTTTGTGGCAGGTATCTGGATTATCGCCGTACTGGAACGATCATTAGCGGATTTGAGGGCACAAATGCCGAGATCCTGAAATTTCTGGTAAAAGATCATTTCAACAATCAATGTCTGTTACCTGGTGAGATATTACGGATCAGGTGGAAAACCTGTGCAGCGGACCGGGTTGTTGTGCGTATCGTGAATGATGACAGCGGTGCTGTGGTGGCTGTGCTAGACCCGGCACCTGCACGTGGTGCATGGGACTTCGATAACACGAACTTTACGGTAACGACACGCCTGCGAGTAGAGGTTATTGTGCATGGTAAATGTAGCCCGGCTACCACTAGCCGACAATTTACGTTTACATTCCAGAAGCCACCGAACCTGAGTATTGATGGCGTCGAAGTCACACAGGCTATTCAGTTCTATCGCGCCAACCAGCATCTGACCGACCCGGCTGATCGCGGGCCGGATAACAGCCTGCAACTGGTTGCCAATAAGTCCGCCTGGGTTCGGGTGTATCTGCGTAGTGGCCAGGATCCGGCCTTTGATTTTGGTCAGCTGGCCAATGTCAGTGGTACCCTGGTGGTAGAACGTCGTGTCGGCGGTATCTGGTCTGTGGTTGACAACCTGATACCGGTCAATGCACCGGTAACGTCTCAGGATTCCTTTGCCAGTTATGACGCTGAACGCCGTGATATCAATGCCACACTAAATTTCGTAATCCCAGCAAGCACGATGACGGGACTTTTGCGTTTCAGTATAAGCGCAAGTTCACCCGATGATTGTTATGGAGGGGTGGCAAGTTCCAGTCGTCAGGTAGATGTTAATCTGCAACAGGAACTGCAAATTGCAGCAATATCGGTCGGTTATGATGGCCCACCTGTCGGGGGTGGTGCCGATGTAGACTTCCCTGCGCCGACAGCGGCACAAATTGCGGCTGAGGCCGGGTTCGCATTGCGTATATATCCTGTCCAGAATACGCCGAATATTCGGATTATCGATACCCAGGATGCGACCCTGCCGCTGAATGACAATAGCATCCCAGCTGGTGGCTGCGACAGTAACTGGACGCCGATACTCAATATGGTCGCCAATGCGCGCACCAATGATGGGAATCAGGCCGGATGGTTCTACTATGGATTTGTCACCGGTAACATCCCGCGCATTCATGGAAACGTTGGTTGTGCCAGTGGTGGGAACGGAGCCGGTTTGCTAGGTAGTGGTACCACGCTTGCTCATGAGATCGGTCATCAGTCAGGTTTGGATCATGCACCATGTGGTGCTGTAGGATCAGTTCAGGCGGGATTCCCGCTTTATGAGCCTTATGATACCGGGGTCACGTCCGTGAATGCTGCGGGAAATACCGTATGGCAGGATGCCAGCATCGGTGAATATGGTCTGGATATTAATGACGGAACCATATACAACCCGAACCCTGCAGGATTCAATAATGGTAAAGACTTGATGGGGTATTGTGGTAACCGGTGGGTGGCGATATATACTCACAATTACATGGTCAATAACGCCGATATGAATCCAGTACCTCTTGCGACAGGTGTTAGCGAAGGCGCACAGGCGGCAGGACAGATCGAACAAGGCAATGATGTGAAACCTTTTATTACCCTGCTGGGCAGCGTATCCAGCAATAAAGAAGTCGACGTCACCAGTGTGGCGCGTGTGCCGACGCGTGAGTTACAAATGTATGGAAAGCGCACGGAGTTCACTGTTGAGTTAGTCGGTGATGATGGCGAGATTGTAAGCCACGCACCAGTTTTTACGATGCCCGCTCATGAGGGAATGTGTAGCGATCACAATACCTGCTGCGGTGATGGTCGAGATATCGCAAAACCACCCTTTGCATTCATTGCCGCAATGCCGGACATCACAGAGGGTTACGCAATACAGATACGTGATGCCGAGGAAGAGGTTATCTGGAAACGTGAACGACCAAAAAGCCATCCGGTTGTCAAATCGGTGAATGCGACCATACGTAAGAATAAGCTTTATGTGACCTGGGAGATCGATAAGAAAAGCACGAAAGGTCTGGATGTCTGGCTGCGGTGGTCGGAAAACGGAAAGGAATGGCATGGCCTGGCAGTTGGTCAATCAGGTAATTCAGCCACAATCGACCCGGCCAGAATACCCGTAAAATCTGCGACAATACAGGTCATTGTTCATGATGGCTTCAGTTCGATCAAAGGCGAGAGTAAACCTGTCGAACTGCCACCGGTGATTACAAGCCTTGCGATTATGCACCCGGAAGACAAGCAACGTTTCAAGGCCGGTGGTCCGCTACATCTGTGGGGTGTGGTGACAGGCAGGGAGGAAGCGAAAAATCCTCGTTGGTATATCGATGGTAAAGAGGTTGCAAAAGAGCTGGACGCCTGGACTACTCTGCCAAAGCCGGGCAAGTACAAAGTTGAGCTGCGCGCCAAAGATACACCAACTGTAAGTGTGCAGATATTCGTGGGTGAATCCTCTGATGAGGATGTAGTACCGGTGAAGTAATAGGCCCTGTCTAGTGGGCGTTACAAAGCGCCCACAGCAGGCAGGAAAAGAGTCGTTATCGGAAGTATAGCCGAAATCCATGTATGCCCGGTTCTGGCCGTACTCAGATGTTGAGTTATAAAACGTCGTAGGACTGCTTAAATCAGGAGCGGACTTACTGGAGTTGCAGATCAACTGCCGGAGTCGACCCAAAACGGGCCTTGGGCTATGAGACGTAGAGCGACTGATCCTAACTCAGACTGTGTGAAAACCCTCCATCGAAGTATAATCATATTTTCCATTGAATGGAGCGATCAATGAGCGGATTTATCGAAGGCGAGTCCCGCACCCAGGCGACCCTGTTTCCCGAAAGTCTGGATGACTACATTAGTGAAGAGAATGCCGTCCGTGTCATTGATGTCTTTATCGATGACTTAGATATATCCGGTTTAGGCTTTAAGACCGAATCGAATGAAACGGGCCGTCCGGGCTATCATCCCACCACGATGCTCAAGCTGTATGTCTATGGTTACCTGAACCGTATCCAGTCGTCACGTCGCCTGGAGCGCGAAGCCCAGCGCAATGTCGAGCTAATGTGGTTACTGGGCCGGCTGGCTCCGGATTTTAAAACCATCGCCGACTTTCGCAAGCATAATGGCCCGGCCATTCGCCTGGTCTGCCGGGAGTTTGTCATGCTGTGTCGCAAACTGAATCTGTTTGTAGAGGCCTTCGTCGCCATAGATGGCAGCAAGTTCAAGGCCGTGAACAACCGCGACCGCAACTTTACCCGGGCCAAAATGAAGCGGCGCTTGCAGCAGATTGATGAAAGCATTGAACGCTACCTGGGCCAGATGGCCAGTCCCGACCGGCAAGCGTCGGCGGCCGCAACAGACAAGACCCAGCGCCTCGAAGACAAGATCGCCAAACTCAAACAGGAGATGGTACGCCTAAAAAAGCTTGAGGCGCGGATGCTGGCCGCGCCGGACCAGCAGATCTCCCTGACCGATCCGGATGCACGCTCGATGGCCACCAGTGGGCGCGGCACCGGGATGGTCGGCTACAACGTGCAAACCGCCGTCGATACCAAACATCACCTGATTGTCGCTCATGAGGTCACGAATGCCGGGCATGATCGGACACAGCTCCATCACATGGCGCAGCAAGCCCAGGGGGCGATCGGCTGCGACGCCCTGGCGGTGGTCGCCGACCGTGGCTATTTCTCCGGTACCGAACTCCTGGCCTGTGCGCAGTCCAGCATCACCGTCTACTTACCCAAGCCGCAAACGTCGGGCAACATCAAACAAGGCCGATTCAGCAAGCGGGATTTTATCTACGACGCCGACCAGGATGAATACCAGTGTCCTGCCGGGGAACGACTGATCTGGCGTTTCGAAACCGAGGAATAAGGACTCAAGATACACAAGTACTGGTCGTCGAACTGCCAACAGTGCGCGATCAAAGCCCGGTGTACGACGAGCCCATACCGGCGTGTGGCCCGATGGGAACATGAAGCGGTGATCGAAGCAGTTGAAGCACGCCTCGATCAGGAACCGGCGCGCATGCGCGCCCGACGCTCGACAGTCGAACATCCCTTTGGGACCTTAAAGGCCTGGATGGGGCATACCCATTTCCAAATGCGAACACTTAAACATGTCAGTACAGAGATGAGCTTGCACGTGCTGGCGTACAACTTGAAACGCGTGATCAATATCATGGGGGTCAGACCCTTGTTGCAGGCCATGGGAGCGTAGGCCGCCCATCGCGCCTTTTATCCCGGCGATAATCGGCCTATCTAAAGCAGTGTGCGCAAATCGAAATGTGGTGTATTGATAAACTGCGAAAAATTATTACGCCTGTTAGTGTAGCGCTATGGCTGCGTCAGGTGCGCTGAAAATGTTCTGGGTCATGTTGTCGGAGAATAGTGAGTTTTTACACAGTCTGGACTCATAGCTGACATTGAATTATGTTTAATTTAATCAATAAATTGTCGAAAAACTTTACATATTCTGTGTTTACTTAACACCATAAAATATACTATTATGCAAAAACAATCGGTTGTAAATCAGGCATAGTAATTACTTATTGATCATTAACTATAAAAATTTCATTTATTTTGTAAACAGGGAATGAAACCTAATGCGCTATTTATACAAACTTGTTTTGGCTGGCATGCTATGTTTGTCATCAACCCTATCGAATGCTTCTATTCTATTCTCATTTGACATTTCGGATACTTCTTGGGCCGGGTATACTACTACGCCAACTTTTGGTAATGGAGACCTGTTAACTGTAGGTTTTGCAGATTCTGCTAATTTAAATGCTCTAACTAATTCAGACTTGATCGAATGGGATTGGTTTATTAATGGTACTCATTACTACCAATCCGGAGGCTTTACTTTTGGTAGCGCAAGCTCAGTTTCGAATTTTTTTAATTATAATTCCGGGTCGCTAGGGTTGACGGTAGGGGTAACTGGTAATAGTGATTATATTCGGACACAAACTTCTGTTTTCGGTGCTCAGGTAGGGCAAACAGTATTCGGTAGTGGAAGTTCAAATGTTTCTTTTACCGAATATAATCCGTGGACAAATATACAGGCACACTCATTTGATCAGAGTCATACATTTGTATCTCAGGTGAGTGAGCCAAGCGCCTTATACCTGCTCGGTCTCGGTCTTCTCGGACTGATCTTTACCAGAAAACGTAAGGCATAAAACCTATTTAATGGGGTTTACAGACCCGCCCATGTGGCGGGTTTTTTGATTGTTGTATGTCCTCTTATAGATAGTCACCGGACATTTAATTATTCGAACGTGAATGACTGCTTTTGGCCTATTCTGTTGAAAAACTCCCTTTTCAGGATGGCGCATAAAATATTAGCTTCTCAGGCGTGATATTGGATCGAGCATATGGGGAGACAGTAGTCATGCAGTGAAAACTTCATGAGGTGTTTCCTGTAAGCTTTGATGTTATATCTGCAGGTGTTATCTGAATGAAATCAATTTTGGCAAAAATTTCTGCCAGTAGGATTTTCGAGTTTTTCAACAGAATAGACCCAAAGCAGCTAGTCATGACTCATCACTCAGGGTCTGTTCATACTAAAAGCCGCCTTTCTCCTTATCTTCCTAATAGCGGACATACACAGGGTATTCTCAAA
>CAMYJU010000018.1:45530-123642 GCA_947258795.1 uncultured Gammaproteobacteria bacterium
AAAGCTTACCGGTTACATTAGGCGACTCAAGTCCTATCTCACTGTAATATCAAGCGCTTTTAGCCAGTTAAGCAGGATTAATATCCGGTCCGGATTATGTCCATTTGCTATAAACATGAAAATTAAATAACATCTTGTTAAATATGAAAAATACGATAAATATTAGAAAATACTTATTCTTATTAGACTGACCGACGGGTCAGTCTAATGGTTGTTGAACTAAATCAAATCATACTCACAACCAAGTACAGTAGCTATTTTGAGAGAAAAAATAATGGAAGTAGAGTTGAAGGAGGTAGATGTAGAAAACTATAGTGATATTCTTGAATTAAGAATTGAGCCAGAACAAGAGAAGTTTGTTCCATCTAGCTGTTATTTGATCGCCAAATCAAAATTTCACCCGAATCACCAAATTCGAGCCATCTATGCAAAAGGAAATGTTGTGGGGCTCGTACTATATCAGACAGGTGACGGAGATTTTGAGCCCCATGAGTGCGAGATATTTGGCTTTATAGTAGACCGCAAACACCAATGCAAAGGAATCGGTAAGATTGCAATGCAACTATTAGTAAAGGAAATCAAAGCACATAAGCAGTTTACTAATATTGAGCTTAGTTGCGACCCGCAAAATAAGGCAGCTGAAAAAGTCTATATCGAATGCGGATTTAAAAACTCTGGTTACGTTAAGAATGATGGTAGTACTGTATTCACAATAGAGCTTTAATCATATGTGTCTAACAAGAACATGCAGCGGACAAAAATTGCGCCGCTTCGCTCTACAATTTTATCCGCTAATATTGACGTTAGAAGACAATGAAAATTGCTATAGATTATAAATTTTTGCTAATTGGCTTTGCTCTACTTTCTTCTGGTTGTACGAAAGTGCATGAAGTTACTATAGAAAATCTATCGAGCGCATGGCAGCAAGAGTTTCAAAGCTCTAGTCTGCCATTTAGTGGAAGCCAGATAAAAGTTGAAGTTACTGGCAGTATTAATGGAAAAGCATCTATATCAATTTTTTCATCGCCGAAGTCAGCAAAAAGTTTAAAGATAATGTCAATTAGACCCGGCGATTTTTCATTTACTTTTGATGAGCTAGAATATTGGAATAAAACCTGTGTGTTAAAGTATCTGCCCGAAAAAGGTGCAGTTGGCTCATTTAATGTAAAAGTAACATTTGATGGTGGTTAAATATCTTCTAACAAATCGTCTATGGACGCTCCCGTCAAGAGCAGTAAAGAAATATTTTTTTATCACCCTCACATAAAATAAGATTGCGTTCGTCTATCCGGCCTCTATGTGTGTTTCTTCACTGCGCAAACCTTGATGTGACTGTACCACTCATACCTTTTGCTAATTCACGTTGCTGTATAGCATAGTTTCCATCAAACTCACGTTGATGCATCCAGGTCGCCCAGAGGATGCGAGCCATCTTACTTGCCAATGCCACAGTGGCTTTATTGTGCCCGACGCGCTGTTGGCCCATTGTTGTAGGTACGTCAGGGGCTGATGATGCTGCTGCCGGTATTTAATACGGGCCATCACCGAGCGGGCGCCATGGATGACCAAGGTTCGTAGGTATTTATCCCCTCGCTTGGATATACGACCTAAATAACGCTGGTTGCCAGTGCTGTATTCCCTGGGTGTGATGCCAAGCCAGGCTGCGAGCTGTCGGCCGTTCCTAAATTGCCCGGGTGATTGGACACTAGCCCGCATCGCCGTGGCACTGAGCAAGCCAATGCCATTGATTTGCATAAACTGCTGAATGACAACGTCCTCCTTCACAATCTGTTTGAGCTGTTTTTCCAGTGCGGCGATACGCATTTGTATCGCCGAGAGTTCATTGAGTACATCGTTCACAGCTGGCTGCAGGAAGGCCGGTAAGGTATCGAGGGCCTCGTGTGTAGTTTTAATGGCCTGGGACGGACCCAATGGCACCAGCACACCAAATTCACGCAGGATGCCCCGCAAGGTATTGATGCGTGCGGTGCGCGTGGTTTTCCATTGCTCGCGCACCCGATGTAGGCTTTGCAACGCTTGCTGATATTCGGTTTTGACTGGGACTGCCTTAATCTCCCGATTGCGTGCCGCTTCGACAATGGCCATGGCATCACTGCGGTCAGTTTTGTTACGCCGGACATAGGGTCGAACATATTGAGCCGGGAGCAGGGTCACTGTATGACCCAGGGACATTAACACTCGCGCCCAGTAATGCGCGGTGCCACAGGATTCCATCACTACCTGGGCCGGTGGGTGATTGACGAAAAAGGCATGAAATTGCTTGCGATTCAAGCGCCTTGATTGCTTAACTTGATGATGGGTATCGGCCAGAGCCAATTGAAAGACTGTTTTTGCGGGATCAACACCTATAATTTTGCTAGAATCCATGATGGACGCCTCCTTTCTTGCTTGTTATGTTTGGGTACATATACATATGGCACATTGATGCCGATTAAAAAAGGGAGTGGGCGGCTTAAGTAAACATTGAAGGTCTGCTTAAATCAGGAGCGGAACTACTGGATTTATAGATGAGCAGCTGAAGTCGACCCGAAGCGGAAGTTTGGCTTTTTAGATTGAATG
This sequence comes from uncultured Gammaproteobacteria bacterium, assembly GCA_947258795.1. Taxonomy (GTDB): domain Bacteria; phylum Pseudomonadota; class Gammaproteobacteria; order DRJJ01; family DRJJ01; genus DRJJ01. Next base: position 48,111 of record CAMYJU010000018.1, read on the forward strand.
TCTGGAAGGCGGCGGAAACCAGACTTTCATAACCTGATAGCGAACTGAGAATGAGCTATCTGCGGGAGGTGGGCAGGCTTTTAGCTATTCCGCAGTAAAAGCGCTCCTGCAATGGCCGTGTTTCGGTGGATTCTCACGGAATGGATGGGTTATGCTTTGTAGCATAATTCAATTGCCGGTGAGCTGCCAGGTGTTGTCATCAAGAGGCGCCGCCAGGCGCGCTCTGTAATGAGTTTTTCAAGGGGTTAAAGATGCAGATACGGGTCGGATACGAGTTAATCTACGAGTGTCCGCAGCCGACCCCCATGATCCTCGCGCTGAATATCCATTTCACCCGCGTCTCCGACCTCGTCATTGCAGACCACATCATCACTAGCCCACCGACCCCAATCACAGCCTACCGCGACGGTTTCGGCAACTGGTGCAGCTGTATCGTCACACCGGCAGGTGACACCCGAATCACCACCGACGCACTCATCAATGATAGCGGGCTGCTGGACGCGGTTGATCCATCTGCCCCACAGCACGCTGTGGAGGATTTGCCACCGGATACGCTCGTGTTTCTGCTCGGGAGCCGCTATTGCGAAACCGACCGGCTCTCCGAGACAGCTTGGGCTCTCTTCGAGCAGACCCCTCCCGGCTGGCCACGCGTCAAGGCGATCTGCGATTTCGTCCATGACCATCTCACTTTCGGCTACCAGCATGCCCGGGTGACCAAGACAGCTCTCGAAACCTTCCATGAGCGCAGGGGCGTGTGTCGCGACTACACCCACCTTGCGGTCACCCTCTGTCGCTGCATGAATATTCCGGCGCGTTACTGCACGGGCTACCTGGGTGACATCGGGGTCCCTGCCTCGCCGGATCCAATGGACTTTTCCGCCTGGTTCGAGGTGTACCTTGGCGGCCGTTGGCACATCTTTGATCCACGCAACAATATACCCAGGATCGGGCGTGTGTTGATTGCCCAAGGCCGCGATGCGGCGGATGTACCGATCAGTAATGCGTTCGGCCCGAACGTGCTTAAGAGCTTCAAGGTGTGGACGGATGAGGTGAAGGAGCAGTCCGGATGGTGATGCATACCCAGTGCAGGCGTAGCGCATGGAGAACAGGTCCGCGATGATCGATTCGGATACGGAGGTAGTAACGACATTGCCGTTGCTGGGGCCTGATGAGCTGGCCGCCGTCGAGATTATTAATGCAGACGGGAGCAGCAGCGCTGTGCTCGTTTGCGATCACGCTTCAAATCGTGTCCCCCAACGGCTCAGCATGCTTGGTCTCGACGCTGCCCAGTTGGCCGACCATATTGGCTGGGATCCGGGAGCGGCTGACGTGGCGCGCCACCTTTCAGCTGATCTCGATGCACCCTTAGTGTTGAGCGGCTACTCGCGTCTTGTCATAGACTGCAATCGACCGCTTCGTAGCGCGGAATCCATTCCCGAACAAAGTGCCGGCGTGACCATTCCGGGCAACCGAGGGCTGTCGCCGGAGGAAAGAGCGATCCGCATCAATGCTCTGTTCCGGCCTTACCACGGCACCATCGGTCGGCTACTCGATGCCCGTTCCCAACGACCGACTCTGCTGCTCAACATTCACAGCTTCACGCCGATTATGAACGGCAGTTCGCGACCCTGGCACATCGGTGTCTGTTATGGGCACAACCGGGAACTCGCCGTGCTGATGCGTGGAGCGCTCGCTCACTGTGGGGATTTGACCGTCGGGGACAACGAGCCTTACCCCATCGAAGATGAAATAGACTATACCATCCCAAAGCACGGCGAAGGTCGCGGATTGCCCAGTGTCATGATTGAAATCCGCCAAGACAGGATTTTGACGTCGGCGGACGCCGCCGCTTGGGCAGCACGATTGGCGGAGGCCTATCGGCTCATTGAAGCTGAGGCGCTGCGACTATTGATGTGAAGAGAGCTGGGTACATACACTGCACCTTCAGCATCGGTGCGGGTAACTCTGATCCATTTCACTACATTTTTCTTATGAACGTCATGTATATACCTGTATGCAGCCTTTTGTTGATTCCTATTGTCTAACCAGTTTTGGCAGGAAGTGGACAAACAACGGTTTCATACACTAGTCCTGCAGTTGTGCTAGTTCAGGCAGGTTTGCAAGACCTCGATAAACTGCCGATTCTCTTCGGCTGTGCTGACTGTCACGCGCAGACAATCACTCAGTGCGCCACCGGCAGGTGATAGATTCTTGATCAGCACGTGTTTATCCAGCAGGGCCTGGTGGATGCGGTCAGCTTGCCCGGGCTCAGTACGAAACAGGATAAAGTTGGCTTCACTCGGGTAGACGGTGATGCCGGATAGTGCTTCCAGTTCACTGCTCAGCAGGCCTCGTTGCCGGGTCAGTTTGGCCGTTTGTTCGGTCAGTACATCAATATGGCGTAACGCATGGTCAACGGTGATCTGCGTCAATACGTTGATGTTATAAGGCATGCGCACTTTGTTGATTTCCTCTATCCATGGCGTCGGGCCGACCAGGTAACCCAGGCGCAGGCCGGCCAGTCCCATTTTCGACACCGTACGCATGACCAGCAGGTTGTCGTATTGATCGAGGTCCTGCATAAAACTGTCTGACGCAAACGCTGCATAGGCCTCATCGAGGATGATCAGACCAGGGCTGGCCTGGATGATCTGTTCGACTTTACTGCGTTCAAACAGGTTGCCGGTCGGGTTGTTAGGATAAGCCAGAAACACCAGTGCCGGTTGATGCTGGTCGATCGCGGCCAGCATCGCAGGCAGATCGAGACTGAAATCATCCTTTAATGGCACGCCGATAAACGACGACCCGGTGTAACGCGAGATCATGTCGTACATGACGAAGGTGGGTTCAGGGGCCAGCACGGTGCGGTCCTTGCCGGCAACGGTCATCATCAGCATCTGGATGATTTCATCCGAGCCGTTGCCAAGCAGTATGCCCATACCATCAGGGGTATTAAATGTTTTCCGAATGGTCTGTACCAGTGAGCTGGCGGCCGGATCCGGGTAGCGGTTGAGTTTTGCCGACCAGGTCAGTTGCTGCCATTCCTCGAGCATGGCCTCGGGCCAGCCATATGGATTTTCCATCGCGTCCAGCTTGATGCAGTCAGCCGGGTCCGCTACATGATACGCAGACAGTTGGCGTATCTCGGGACGCACCCACTGATTGATGCGGTCTGTTTTATTATTCATTGCCTTTCCTGGGGCTGATTGTGTAGTGCGGTGCTACTTCTTAATGCGGTATTCGGCCGAGCGGGCATGGGCGGTCAGGCCTTCGCCGCGTGCCAGTACCGAGGCCGACTTGCCCAGCTCCGATGCACTGTCTTCCGAGCACATAATGATGCTGCTGCGTTTCTGGAAATCATAAACGCCCAGTGGCGATGAAAACCGTGCGGTACGCGAGGTCGGCAGGACATGGTTCGGACCGGCGCAGTAATCACCCAGCGCCTCTGCGGTGTAGCGGCCCATAAAAATCGCACCGGCGTGTTTAATACGCATGGCCATCGCCTGCGGATCGGCTACGGATAACTCCAGGTGTTCCGGGGCGATGTAGTTGGCCACCTCGATGGCTTCGTCCATGTCCTTCACCGCGATCAGTGCACTGCGGTCACGCAGGGATGCACGAATGATGTCGGCGCGTTCCATGCCGTCAACCAGATTGTCGATACTCTGCTGGACCTGGTCGAGAAAGGCCTGGTCAGGTGAGACCAGGATCGGTTGCGCATCCTGGTCATGCTCGGCCTGGGAGAACAGGTCCATCGCGATCCAGTCAGGGTCGGTATCGCCATCACAGATCACCAGGATTTCGGACGGCCCGGCGATCATGTCGATACCGACCGTGCCATATACGTGACGTTTGGCCGTGGCCACATAGATGTTACCCGGGCCGACGATTTTATCGACCTGCGGAACACTTTCTGTGCCATAGGCCAGCGCAGCAACGGCCTGTGCGCCACCTATTGTGAATACCCGGTCTACTCCGGCGATCTGTGCGGCGGCCAGTACCATGTCGTTTTGTTCACCATCGGGTGTAGGTACCACCATGATCAGTTCGGCAACGCCGGCGACCTTGGCCGGGATCGCATTCATCAGTACCGAGGATGGGTAGGCCGCCTTGCCACCCGGTACATACAGGCCAACCCGATCCAATGCTGTGACCTGTTGGCCCAGCAGCGTACCCTGCTCATCCACGTAGGACCAGGAACTGAGTTTCTGGTGTTCGGCATAACTGCGAATACGCTCGGCTGCGGTTTCCAGTGCAGTGCGCTGTTCATCCGGTATGCGTTTCAGTGCGGCAGCCAGTTCGGCGCTTTGCAACTCCAGTTCCTGCATGGTCGCTGCACTGACACGATCAAAACGCTGGCTGAACTCGATTACAGCGGCATCGCCGCTGGTTCTGACTTGATCCAGGATGTCCAGTACAGTGGACTGGATAGTGCTGTCCGAAACTGTTTCCCAGGCCAACAGCTGTTCCAGGCGATCATTGAAGTCCTTGTCGCGGGTATCCAGGCGTGCAGGTGTGCTCATGATTAGCTGGCCTCGGCATGCAAGGCATCGACGGCCTTGCTCATGTGTTTGATGAATTGGCTGATGGTTGCGTGCTTGACCTTCATCGAGGCCTTGTTAACCACCAGTCTGGAACTAATTTTGGCAATTTCTTCCAGTGGCATCAGGCCGTTGGCCTTCAGCGTGTTGCCGGTATCGACGACATCGACGATACGGTCCGACAGGCCGACCAGCGGCGCCAGTTCCATCGAGCCATACAGCTTGATGATCTCAACCTGTTTACCCTGCGCAGCATAGTATCGGCGTGTGGAGTTGACGAACTTGGTCGCGATACGCATACGCCTGCTGGTGGGTGGGTTACCCTGTGGGCCGGCGACCATCAGTTTGCATTTGGCAATACGCAGGTCCAGTGGCTCATACAATCCGGCGCCACCGTGCTCCATCAGCACGTCCTTGCCGGCCACGCCGACATCGGCTGCACCATACTGCACATAAGTCGGCACATCCGAGGCTCGAATAATCACCAGTTTTACGTTCGGCAGATTGGTGTCCAGGATCAGTTTGCGGCTGGTTTCCGGGTCGTCCACCGGCTCGATACCGGCCTGCGCCAGTAACGGCACGGTTTCCTTATAGATGCGGCCTTTGGACAATGCAATGGTTAAGGTGTCATCAGACATATGTTTTCCCGGTTATATCGCCTTGTTAACTGTATTCCAGATCAGGATGGTACACGACGTATTCTGGCGCCGAGTTGCAGCAGCTTTTCTTCAATCCGCTCATAACCACGGTCGATGTGATAGATGCGTTCAACCACGGTATCGCCTTCCGCCACCAGTGCGGCCAGTACCAGGCTCGCTGATGCGCGCAGGTCGGTGGCCATAACCGGGGCCGCTTCCAGTTTGTCAACCCCACGCGTGATCGCGGTATTCCCCTCGACGCGGATATCAGCGCCCATACGCTGCATCTCCAGCACATGCATGAAACGGTTTTCAAACACGGTCTCGGTAATGCTACCAGCGCCATCGGCGATTGCGTTCAGCGCACAGAATTGCGCTTGCATATCGGTCGGGAAGGCCGGGTAGGGTGCAGTGTGGATATCGACGGCTTTCGGTCGGCGGCCACGCATGTCCAGTTCAATCCAGTCATCGCCGGTACTGATTTCGGCGCCGGCCTCTTCCAGTTTGTGCAAGACGGCATCGAGCAGATCAGGCTTGGTATCCTTGATCTTGATATGTCCCGAAGTGATTGCGGCCGCGACCAGAAAGGTACCGGACTCAATACGATCCGGCATGACACGATAGTTGGTCCCTTCCAGTCGCTCGACACCGTCGATTTCGATACGATTACTGCCGGCCCCGCGTATATCGGCACCCATCTGGTTCAGGAAGTCGGCCAGATCGACCACCTCGGGTTCACGTGCGGCATTTTCGATGACCGTCGTCCCTTCGGCCAGGGCTGCGGCCATCATCAGGTTTTCCGTACCGGTAACCGTGATCATATCCATCACCAGCGATGTACCTTTCAGCCGACCATTGGTTTTGGCATGGATATAACCGCCTTCCACATTGATATCAGCGCCCATCTGGCGTAGACCATCGATATGCAGGTTGACCGGTCGTGATCCTATTGCGCAGCCACCGGGCAGGGATACGACGGCTTCCCCGAATTTGGCCAGCATGGGCCCCAGTACCAGGATGGATGCGCGCATGGTTTTGACCAGTTCATACGGGGCGTAGTACTCATGTATGGTCGAGGTGTCGATCTCGATGGACATGTGTTCATCGATGGTCAGGTTCACACCCATGCGCCCGAGCAGTTCCATGGTCGTGGTGACATCATGCAAATGCGGCACATTGCTGACCGAGACGATTCCATCTGCTAGCAGGCTGCCCGCCAGGATCGGCAGGGTGGCATTCTTGGCGCCGGAGATACGGATTTCACCTTCCAGGCTGGTGCCGCCAGTGATAATTAGTTTATCCATAGTGCCGTGCTGCTACTGTTGGTTTTCGTTCTGACTGGCCCACTGTTCCGGGGTATAGGTGCGTAGTGACAGGGCATGAATCACACCGGTCTGCATGCGGTCACCCAGGGTCGCATAGACCATTTTGTGTTGTGCAATCATGTTCTTGTCAGAGAATTCCGGGCTGACCACAATGCCTTCAAAGTGGCTGCCGTCATCACCTTTTATGATGGCCTGGCTGCCGGAGAGTCCCTGCTCGATTAACTGTGTAATATCTTCTTTGGTAATCATATTAAAATCAAACACCTATAAATTATGCTGGGGGCGATGCCGGGGTAAATCCCTGCCTTCAGGTCGGCACAGCCAATTTAAGTATGGAATCATATAGAAAAACGGCACGAAATGGCAGTTTTGGCTGCCAACTGTGGATCTGTCGGGCAGGCATCAAGTGGTAAACTGAAGTGGCAGGATGCCTTCCAGGTTACTGACCCGGGAGATGTTTTGCATCTGTGTGGGCAGGTTGACCAGGCTTAGGCGGGTATCGTAGCGATCTGCAAGTATCAGCCATTCAATCATCAGTGCCAGGCCGGCACTGTCAGCACGGCTGATGCCTGACAGGTCGATGCTCAGCTGATGACGGTCTTTCAGCAGCTTGTCCAGTGCATGCTCCAGTGCCGGTACCGTGCGAAAATCCAGCACGCCGCACAGATGCACGCCATGGTCTGTGATTTCTACTACTACCGGGCTGTGATCTGACGGCCTGGCCATATCCGTTTACTTGCCTTCCGGCTTGTTACTGTAGATCGCCTCGCCGATCAGTCGTTCCAGCACGATCGCCGAAGAGGTTTCGGAAAATTCGTCGTCGTCCTGCAGAAAGGTCTCGGAACCACCAGGTTCCAGACCGATATATTGTTCACCGAGCATGCCGGCCGTATAGATGTTGGCGATGGTGTCATCCGGTATACGACTTTGTTCGCGATGGATATTCATCTTTACGATGGCCTCGTAATTGTTCTGGTCATACTGAATTTCGATTACGCGCCCGATGCGGACACCACCAATGCGCACGGGTGCTTTTACTTTCAGGCCGCCGATGTTGTCGAAGCGTGCGGCCAGGGTGTAGCCGTCACCCTGGCTGAAGTTTGAAATATTACTGACCTGCAAGGACAGCATCAGCAGAGCTGCCAGTCCCAGGCTAACGAATATGCCTACGGCAATTTCCTTATTGCGAGAGTTATACATGGTTTCAGTCTCCGAACATTAATCCTGTCAGGATAAAATCCATTCCCAGTATTGCAAAGGCGGAGTGGACTACGGTGCGCGTGGTGGCCTGGCTGACACCTTCAGTCGTTGCGGTTGCATGGTAACCCTCGTAAACGGCAATCCAGGTCACCAGTAACCCGAACACCAGGCTCTTGATCACGCCATTCAGCACATCACCATATGGATCTACCTGCGCCTGCATGCGTGACCAGAACGCACCTTCATCAACCCCGAGCAGGTCTACGCCGACAAAATAGCTACCCAGGATGCCGATCGCACTGAATATCGCGGCGAGCATAGGCATGCTGAACAGGCCGGCGACGAAGCGAGGCACGATGATGCGTTTGACCGGATCCACGGCCATCATTTCCATGCCGGCCAACTGGTCGGTGGCCTTCATCAGGCCGATTTCGGCGGTCAGTGCGGAGCCGGCACGACCGGCAAACAACAGACCGGTCAGTACCGGTCCCAGTTCCCGTACCAGTGACAGGGCTACCACGTGCCCCAGGGTGTTTTCGGCGCTGATATCAACCAGGATGTTGTACATCTGTAAACCCAGTACCATGCCCACGGCCATACCGGATACCGCGATAATGGTCAGGGTCTGGGCGCCAACCGCGTACAGCTGTTGTACAAACAGCTTCATGTGACCCAGCAGCGCAGGAATGCCGGCAAGGATGCGCAACAGGAACAGGCCGCGGGCGCCGACCTGAGCCAGCAGGTTCTCGCTGTTTTGTCCGAGACGCTGAAACCGGTCGAGGATATTCATGTTTGCATCAGGTCCTCGAAATAGTCCGCGGCCGGGTAGTGGAACGCGACCGGGCCGTCCGGGAAGGCATGCATGAATTGTTGTACCGCTTCCGAGTCCGAGCGTTTCATCTGATCCGGGCTACCGTGACTGATGACCTTGCCGTCAGACAGCATGAACAGCTGGTCCGAGATGGTACAGACCTCCTGAACATCATGTGACACGATAATGCTGGTCAGACCCAGTGTGTCATTCAGCAGACGTATCAATTGCATGATGATGCCAACGGTAATCGGATCCTGCCCGGTGAAGGGCTCATCATACATAATCATCATCGGGTCCAGCGCAATGGCTCGCGCCAGCGCGACACGGCGCGCCATCCCGCCTGATAATTCGGCCGGAAACAGTTCCCGGGCCCCGCGCAGGCCAACCGCCTGCAGTTTCATCAGCACAATATGCCTGACCATGGATTCGGACAGGGTGGTGTGTTCCCGTAACGGAAACGCGATATTGTCGAACACGGATAAATCGGTAAACAGTGCGCCGCTCTGGAACATCATACCCATGCGTTTGCGCAATGTAAAAAGGCCGTTCAGGTCCAGCCGTCCGACATTGATTCCGTCGACCAGGATCTGTCCACTGTGGGCGCGGGCCTGTCCGCCGATCAGTCGTAGCAAGGTGGTTTTACCGCAACCACTCGGTCCCATGATGGTGGTTACCTTGCCACGCGGGATATCAAGGTTGATGTCCTTGTGTATGGCGCGGTTGCCAATGCGGTAGTTCAGGTTGCGGATTTGAACCAGGAATTCCGGGTCCGGTTTTTCGGTCAATGGGTCCATGAATGCTTCCGTTGCGTATGCCTAATCATACGGTAAAAGCAACAGGCGAGGTAAGGCGCTACCCGGCTCTATGGTGTATTTGGATGGAGAAAATGTTAAGGATTGTTAAACGGGTAACAAACTGGCGATGGTCATTGCGTTGCGCAGGGTTTCGACGGACAGGGTTTCATAGTCAAAAACCAGAAATTGTGTACTGTTATGTGGTTGCAAGGACATAAAGTTTTCGATGTGTTCACGCAGCGCGCGCAGGTCACTGGCCAGGGTCGGGTCACTGATGATCGATAGCTGGCAAACGCCAGTGCCGGGACGCGTATCATGCCAGCATGGCAATATATTGTCCGGATAATCCATGGTGCCGCTGACCGGGATATCCAGGTGCAGGGTAAATCGCGCTGCCAGAGACCGTAAGGTGTCGGTTATCGCAGTCAGTGCCTCGCTGTTTGTGATCACCAGGCCTTCTGTAACTTGCAGTAGTGACTCGGGTACGGAGTTGACACGGTCCAGATGGTCCAGTGGCAGTTGCAGGAAAAACCGGAACGGTTGCTCGATGTCTTCGCTCCATTGGGCCAGTGTTGCATCACTGGCATCGCTCCAGGCATGCCATGGAACCAGGGTGAACCGGAATTCATTGGCGTAAAAGGCCAGTCTCCATTCCGGGGGCAGTTCCTCGGGATAAAAATCTTCCGACCACGACGGATATTGCCAGCCAGCGGCGCCTGTTTCCAGTCGACTTTCCATCTAGACAGTGTGCATGGCCCGGTTTCGGTCTGCAAGTTTTTGCGGTCGGCAGGCGTTTGCGGTTTAATGCATCAGATAAACGATGCCTGCCCGGTATATCAAACATGAAATTCGATCTGTTTTTTGAACTACCCTTGCCGGACGCGACTCATATGCAAGAGCTCCGGCTTTATCGGGAGCTGATCGGACAATGTGAACTGGCTGACCGCCTGGGTTACAACGCGGCCTGGCTGGTCGAGCATCACTTTATGCCCGACTACTCATCTTCCAGTGCACCGGATCTGATTCTGTCAGCCATTGCCATGCATACGCAGCGTTTGCGGCTGGGTCTGGGTGTGGTGCCGCTGCCTTATCATCATCCGGTGATGGTTGCAGAACGATTGGCGACGCTGGACGTGTTATCGGCCGGACGTGTTGAGTTCGGGTTCGGCCGGGGGTTCTCTCCGCTTGAGCATCGTTGTTTTGGCAGTGATATGTCGCAGTCCAGGCAGCATGCCGAGCAAGCCTATCAGTTTATAAGCCAGGCACTGCGCACCGGCAGATTCAGTCCGGCGCCGGGTTATCAGGATATTACCGATGAGCCACTGGTACCACGGCCGGTGCAACGTGACGGGTTGCCGGGGTGGATGGCCTGTGTCAGCCCGGACAGTTTTATTCGTGCAGCAGAACTGCAGGTTGATGTGCTGGCCGGTCCATTCAAACCCTGGTTTATGACCAGACGGGATATTGCCGCTTACCGGCAAGCCTGTCGACAAAAACAGACCGATAGGGGTCGGGTTGGTATGGCCATTGGCATACTGTGCCTGCCCGATGCCAGACAGGCCCGTGCCCTGGCACGCGAACACTTTATATGGTTCTATCAGAAGTTATTAATGGTCACCAGGCCAGTGCTGGAACGGCTGTACGAGGGTTATGCCGATTACCGCAAGGCAGGCAAACTGGCAGGCCTGTTTGAGAAACTGCTGGATCTGCGTAGCCTGGAACTGGCGGGGATGGTGATCGTCGGAGACCCCGGGCACTGTACCAAACGACTGCAACAACTGGCCGAGGCGGGTGTTGATCATGTGTTGCTGGCGGTCGGGGCAGGGGTCATGCCGGACGAGGTCATACAGGAATCCATGACCTTGATAGCCGAACAGGTGATGCCGGTTGTGAACGGCAACCGTGTAAGCTGACCAAATCGGAAGCCATGATGCGCATCGTTATCACGGGATGTTCAGGTCATCTGGGGCAAGTGGTTATGACAGATCTGCTGTCCAGCCTGCCGGGTTGTGCGATTACCGGTGTGGATACCAGGGCGCCGGACTATCAACATGAGCGTTTTCATTTTCAGTGCCTGAACGTCGCCGACCCGGCACTGGGACATTGCCTGACAGGTGCTGATGCCGTGATCCATCTGGCCTTTGTGCTGCTGAATTCCGGTGGCGGCCAGGATCAGCCCGGATTAAACCTGGCCGCGGCCCGTAACCTGGCCAGTAGCGTGCTGGCCAGTGATGTGCCGTTGCTGATCCATATGTCCAGTGCCGCGGTTTACGGTCCGTGGCCGGATACACCGGATCCGGTCAGCGAGCAATGTCCGCCCAGGCCGCTGCCCGGGTTCCGCTATGCGCAGGACAAGGTGCAGGTGGAACAGATGCTGACCCAGGCATACCGGCAGGCACAGCAGTCGGGCAAGCAGGGACGGCTATTGATCCTGCGCCCCCCCACCATACTCGGCCCCCATGCGCATCCTTATTTGACCGGCATGCTGCAATCACCATTCCGGCTGGGGGGGTACCGCGGCAGGGCCCGTACCCAGTGTATCCACGAACAGGATGTTGCCGAGGCGATCAGGCGATGCCTGCTCAAGCGCCTGAGCGGAATATACAACCTGGCCGCAGAGCCGACCCATAGCCTGAATGCGTGGCAGGCTCGCGCCGGTGGTGGCTATATACCACTGCCCTGGTGGCTGGCATCCATCGGGCTGGCGCGGAACTGGCGACGTGCGGGCGGGCAGGGAAAGCCCGGTTGGATGCAGGGACTGGGCTATAATCTGATACTCGACAGCACGGCATTGTACGATGCCCTGGGCTGGCAACCGCAACATGAGTTGTGATAAATGGCAGAAGTTCTCAAGTTCAAAAAGAAGAAGGCATCGGAAAAACACAAGGGCAAGAGCCTGTGTCGTCATGGCTTTCACAAGTGGGAGACCGATCGCGACACCGTGTTCGATAGCAAGCAGGGTAAATTAATGACCCGCGAACGCTGCAAACGTTGCGGGGCAACGCGCATCAGGGCCCTTTAGTCCAGTCTGGAGCACGGCGGTCTGCCTGTAAACGCCTGTTCGAATCAGCTACAATCTCTCAACTACTTTCTGGGATAGATATATGCTTGTGCCTGTACTGGCAATCATTGCCGGTTTTGTTCTACTGCTCTGGGGTGCAGACCGTTTTGTTGCCGGCGCTGCCGCTGCCGCACGTAATCTGGGCGTATCACCACTAATCATCGGTTTGACGATAGTCGGCTTTGGTACATCCGCGCCTGAAATACTGGTGTCGGCGATGGCGTCGATAAATGGCAACCCGGCACTGGCAATTGGTAATGCAATCGGCTCGAATATTGCCAATATCGCGTTGGTCCTGGGTGCAACTGCGCTGGTCATGCCGTTATCGGTGCATTCCGAGGTGCTGCGGCGGGAGTTCCCGATCCTGCTGGCGGTAATGCTGGTTGCACTGATGCTGATCGCGGATGGTAATCTGGGGACGATCGATGGTGCCGTGTTGCTGATCGGTCTGGTCCTGATGCTTTACTGGATAGTCAGCCTGGGTCTGAAAGGCCGCCGAACGGATGCATTGGGCAGTGAGTTCGATGCGGAAATTCCGGCTGATATGACCATGGGTATGGCGGCATTCTGGTTTTTGTTAGGTTTGTTGTTATTACTCGGCAGTTCGCGCATGCTGGTGTGGGGTGCAGTCGAAGTTGCCCTGTTATTTGGTGTCAGTGAACTGGTGATCGGTTTAACCATCGTGGCCATCGGTACCAGCCTGCCCGAATTAGCGGCCTCGGTGGTTAGTGCATTCCGGCGTGAACACGATATCGCGATAGGCAATGTGATTGGTTCAAACATGTTTAACCTGTTGGCGGTCATGGGTTTGCCGGGATTGATACGCCCCGGCGCAATCCCGGATCAAGTGTTGTCGCGCGACTATCCGTTCATGCTGGTTTTGACGCTGGTATTGTTCGGTGTTGCGTATGGATTCCGTGGTCCAGGCAAGATAACCCGTCTCGAAGGCGGGATGCTATTACTAGCCTTTGTCGTCTATCAGGGCTTATTATTTGTGACTGAGACCGGTGGCGGTTAAAAAGCTGGGAAATATCCATGCAAACTGAACAATTTCATGTCCAAAACGTCAAATGTGGAGGCTGCACCAGTACCATCGAGCAAGGCCTGCTGGCGCTGGACGGGGTAACTGAAGTGCAGGCACGGATCGACGGTGGACAGGTGTCAGTGAGCGGTGAGCGGCTCGACCGGACGGCTATCGAGGCGAAACTGGTAGAACTGGGGTATCCGGTAGTTACGGCCTGATTATGTCTGAACAGAGCAAACCCGAACAACAAGGCGGCAAACACGATTCCTTCAGGGAACTGGGCGCCGCGGTACTCAAGACCGAAATGGCCGGCCTGCAATTTTTGCTCGATGGCCTGAATGGCGATTTTGACCGGGCATGTGAATACCTGCTCGATTGTAAGGGGCGGGTCGTGGTGATGGGTATGGGCAAGTCCGGGCATATCGGCGGCAAGATCGCTGCAACCCTGGCCAGTACCGGTACACCGGCGTTTTTTGTTCATCCCGGTGAAGCAGGGCATGGTGATCTGGGCATGATAACCAGTCAGGATGTCGTGCTGGCCCTGTCCTATTCCGGTGAAACCGATGAGCTGGTCACCATCCTGCCGATTATCAAGCGACTGGGAATACCGCTGATCGCGTTGACCGGCAGACCGGAATCCACACTGGCGAAGGCGGCCAGTGTACACATTAATGTGAATGTCCCTGACGAGGCCTGTCCACTGGGTCTGGCGCCGACGGCCAGTTCCACCGCCACACTGGCGATGGGCGATGCACTGGCGATAGCGTTGCTGGAGGCGCGTGGCTTCACCGAGGAGGATTTCGCCCGCTCACACCCGGCAGGCAGTCTGGGCAGGCGCCTGTTGTTGCACCTGGAGGATGTCATGCACAAGGGCGAGGCGGTGCCGCAGGTCGGACTGGACGCGAGCCTGTCGGATACCCTGCTCGAGATGAGCAGGAAGGGCCTGGGGATGAGCGCAATTGTTGATCAGGATGGCCGTATTGCCGGTGTCTATACCGATGGAGACCTGCGCCGGACCCTGGACAAGGGTGTGGATGTCCATAACAGCAAGATACGTGACCTGATGACGCCGGAGCCCAAAACCGTCAAACGTGACATGCTCGCAGCCGAGGCGCTGGAGATTATGGATCGTTGCAAGATCAATGGCCTGCTGGTGGTCGATGACGATGAACGCCTGGTTGGCGCGCTGAACATGCATGACCTGTTGCGTGCAGGTGTTGTATAAAAGCGTGTCTGCCAGGAAGCATATAGCATATCAACAGGATTTAACGAGTATACGATGCAGGATATTTACGACAAGGCACGCCAGATCAAGCTGGTCATATTTGATGTCGATGGTGTGTTGACCGACGGCGCGCTGTTTATCGGTGATGACGGTCAGGAATACAAGGCCTTTCATTCGCGCGACGGTCATGGCATGAAAATGCTGATGCACAGCGGTGTTGAACTGGCCATTATTACAGGCCGGACTTCAGAGGTAGTGAAGCACCGTATCGCAGACCTGGGAATTAAGCATATCTATCAGGGTCAACTGGACAAACGCATCGCTTTTGCCAGCTTGCTGGAGGACATGGGCCTGTCCGCGGTGCAGGTCGCCTATGTCGGTGATGACGTGGTGGACCTGCCGGTGATGACCAAAGTCGGTCTGGCCATCGCAGTACAGGATGCCCATCCACTGGTGTTGCAGCATGCTCACTGGCAAACCCCGCATGGCGGAGGCAGGGGTGCCGGCAGGGATGTGTGCGAACTGATTATGGATGCCCAGGGTACACTACAGTCTGCACTGGATTCATACCTGGAATAATATTCGTTGAAAGCCTCCCGGACATGGTTGTTGCTGGTGTTGCTAGGGTTGACTGTTGTCAGCGGACTGCTGTGGCAGTGGCAGTGGTCTGAGCGGACAGTAGAAGACCATTCATCCGCCAGCATGCGCGTACCGGACTACCAGGTGGAAAAGCTGAGGCTGGTATCCATGGATGCCGGCGGAGTTCCCGTCTATAAATTACAAGCGGATGCACTGGTGCATTTTCCCTCTGATAAATGGTCTGACCTCAGCGAGCCCACTATCCGCTTTACACAGAAAAAGGCGGTAAGCTGGGATGCCAGTGCAAGGCAGGGGCGGGTATACGACGACAGCGAAAATCTGGAGCTGCATGGTGACGTGGTACTGAGCCGTCCGGCAGTGGCAGGCAGGAGTGCCATGCAGTTGCATACCGAAAAGCTGATGGTAAGAACTGACCAGCAGATTGCGGAAACTGACAGCTTCGCACGCCTGCAGGCTGATACCCATCAGCTCCAGGGGAAAGGCATGCAGGCGGATCTGAAAAAAGGCAAAATCAGGTTTCTTTCCAAGGTGAAAGGTGTGCATCGTGAAACGCGTTGATAAGCCCGGTAGTTTCTTCATCCGTATCCTGATATATGGTTTGCTGCTGTGTACGGCGGGCGTATCGTTTGCGCAGACACTCGGGAAAAAACAGCCGATGACGGTCGAGGCCGACCGGGCAGAACTGAATGAACGTACCGGGGTGAGTGTCTATACGGGTAATGTCGTCGTGACACAGGGCGGTATGACCATGAAGGCCGAGCGGATGAGCCTGCATACCACAGATCGCAAGCTCACGCGTATTGTTGGTACGGGCAAGCCGGCCAGCTTCAAACAGCAAGCCAGTCGTAATGCAACACCGATCTCCGGCAAGGCACAGAAATTCATCTATCTGCCAAAGAAGAACCAGCTGACGTTGATAGGCAATGCGTCCTTACTCAAGGATGATAATACGTTTAATAGTGAACGTATCGTGTATAACACGGCCAATGAGTATGTCAGCGCAGGCAGCAAGGCCGGTGGCAAGCGCGTAAAAATCGTTATACAGCCCGAAGAAGAGAGTGAAGACAGCCAGCCATGAGCCAGTTACGGGTTGAGCATTTACACAAGGCATATCGTGCGCGCCAGGTGGTCCGGGATGTCAGCCTGAATGTCAAAGCCGGTGAAGTGGTGGGTTTGCTGGGCCCCAACGGGGCTGGCAAGACTACCTGTTTTTACATGATCGTTGGGCTGATTCGGGTTGATCAGGGTGGTATTTGGATCGATGACCGGGATATCACGCTGGAACCCGTGCATGAACGGGCGCGTTCAGGTCTGGGTTACCTGCCCCAGGAGGCCTCTGTGTTCAGGCAGCTGACGGTGGAACAGAATATCCTGGCGGTTCTGGAATCCCGACCCGGACTGGACAAACCACAGCGATTTTCTCGTATGGAGCGGCTACTCGAGGAACTGCACATTAGTCATTTGCGCAAGAATACCGGTATCAGCCTGTCCGGGGGAGAGCGCCGGCGGGTGGAAATTGCCCGGGCGCTGGCGCTGGAGCCGCGTTTCGTATTGCTGGATGAGCCTTTTGCCGGGGTCGATCCGATATCGGTAGGGGATATCCAGCATATTATCCAGCACCTGGTTGATCGCGATATCGGGGTGCTGATTACCGACCACAATGTCCGCGAAACGCTGGGAATCTGCTCCAGGGCCTATATTCTCAGTGATGGCGGTGTTATTGCTGAGGGGACCCCGGATGTGATTCTGCAACATGATCAGGTCAAGGCGGTCTATTTGGGTGAAGACTTCAGGCTGTAAGTTGGTGAAAACTTGATCCGGATCATGTCATGCGCATTGCGGCCTGACCGCGGATATGGCACGATAAATGCAGAGAGACAAAATATAGGCTATAACAGGTAGTGTGATGTGATGTGTTCAGGCAGCCCATTTCGGCGGCGCCACCTGTTGAAATAAATCGTATATAAATGAAACAATCCCTTCAGTTACGTCTCGGTCAAAGCCTGACTATGACGCCCCAATTACAACAGGCCATCCGCTTGTTGCAGCTGTCCACAGTTGATTTACAGCAGGAAATTCAGGAAGTACTGGATTCCAACCTGATGTTGGAACAGGTTGATGAGTCGGAAGAGCAGCCGCAAGCTGTGGCGGACGACAAGACTGAGCAAGAACCGGCAGAAAACCGCTCCGAAGAGGCGGAAGAGCCTGCCGAGGCCGAAGCTGCAGCAGCCGAGCAGGCGGCCGAAACAATCCCGGAAGAGCTGCCGGTGGACAGTAGCTGGGAGGACGTTTATGACGGCAGTACCAGTTACTCCGCGGCGGCCGACAGCGGCCATGATGATCAATATGAAACCCGCCCGGAACAGGGTGAGAGCCTGTATGAACACCTGTTATGGCAGCTGGACCTGACCCCGTTTAGTGAAGTCGATCATGCCATAGCCCTGGCCCTGCTGGATTCCATCGGTGAGGATGGTTACCTGTATGCCCCGCTGGACGAGATCCTGCAGGGTTTACAGGACCAGGGACTTGAGATCGAAATGGATGAGGTGGAGGCGGTGCTGCATCGTATCCAGCGTTTTGACCCGGTCGGTGTTGCCGCCCGTAGTGTCGGCGAATGCCTGAGTATACAGTTACAGCAGTTACCGCCGGAAACCGCATGGCGTGAACAGGCGCTGCTGGTGGTTGATCAGTACCTGGATGCACTGGGTCGCCGTGACCTGGCCCAGATTATGCGCAGTCTGCGCCTGAAAGAGGATGAATTACAGCAGCTGATTGACCTGATTCAGACCATGAACCCCAGGCCCGGTGCGATGCTGGCCGCGCCACCACCTGAATACGTGATTCCTGATGTGCTGGTCACCAAGATCAAGGGCAGCTGGCGGGTAGAGTTGAATCCGGATACCTTGCCACGTCTGCGCATCAACAATGAGTATGCTAGCCTGATTCGCAAGGTAGAAAACAAGGGCGAAAACACCACCCTGAAAAACCATTTACAGGAAGCGCGCTGGTTTCTGAAAAGTCTGATGAGCCGCAATGAAACCCTGCTCAAGGTGGCGACCTGTATTGTTGAACGACAACGCGGATTTTTTGACTATGGTGAAGAGGCGATGAAACCGCTGGTACTCAGGGATGTGGCCGAATCTGTCGGTATGCATGAATCGACCGTTTCCAGGGTGACCACTCAAAAATACATGCACACCCCGCGTGGGATATTTGAATTCAAATACTTTTTCTCCAGCCATGTGAATACCAGTGATGGAGGGGAGTGTTCTGCTACCGCGATTCGTGCCATTATTCGCAAATTGATCGCTGCTGAAAGTCCATCAAAACCGCTCAGTGACAGCAAAATCACTGATGTGTTACTGGACCAGGGGATCAAGGTGGCGCGACGTACGGTGGCAAAATACCGGGAAGCCATGATGATTGCGTCTTCAAGTGAACGCAAACGACTGGCTTGAGTTCCTAAACAGACAGGAGACAATTATGCAAATCAACCTGACAGGACATCATGTAGATCTTACTGATTCGCTACGAGACTATGTGCACGACAAGTTTGAAAAACTGGAAAGACATTTTGATCATCTGACCAGTATTCATGTTGTTCTGGGAGTGGAAAAATTACGTCACAAGGCAGAGGCCACCATCCATATGAACGGGAACAGTGTCTTTGCCGATGCGACCCAAGAGGACATGTATGCAGCGATCGATCTGTTGCTGGACAAGCTGGACAGACAGGTCCTGAAATACAAGGAAAAACTGAAGGACCACCATCGTCGCTAGGACGAACGCACCAGGCAGGATAATAATGTTGAATATTTCTGATCTGTTAACGCCGGATCGAGTAGTCTGTAACTTTCACGCCAGCAGCAAGAAGCGGGTACTGGAGGAGTTGAGTGACCTGTTGGCAAAAAATACCGACGAAATGGATGCGGGAGAGATTTTCGAGGGACTGATCGAGCGTGAACGGCTCGGCAGTACCGGTTTGGGCCATGGAGTGGCCATCCCACATGCACGTCTGCCTGGTCGTGAGAAGGCCAAGGGCGCTTTTATAAAGCTGCATAGCGGCGTGGATTTTGATTCGATCGACCAGAAGCCGGCGGATTTGCTGTTTGCGCTGCTGGTGCCGGATCACTTCACGGACGAGCATCTTGATCTGTTGGCGGGGCTGGCACGTATGTTTGATAGTGACGAACTGTGCCGGAAGTTGAGACAGAGTGACAACAAGTCAGAGTTATTTGATCTGCTGATGAACAACAAGGAATTTGGGGACCTGTCATCGGTCTCACAATGAACTCTTTTTACCACTGCAGTACTCCGGCAGCGGGCTGAATAAGCCCGTGCAGGACAAGGTTGGTAGCGATATGGAAGGACCGCAAACGCCTGCAGAACTGATGGATGAGGTGGGTCTGCGCTTGAGAATGGAGTGGGTCTCGGGCCGGGAACATGCCGGTCGTCCTTTGTATCCTGATAGCGCAGAGCATGCGGCTACCACGCTGATTTCGCACTATAATCCCGTCCGCCCCGCGCACATCCAGGTCATCGGATGTCGGGAAATAAGCTACCTGAAAGACCTGTCTGAGCCGTTGCGTGCGGAGCAGTTACTGGCGCTCGCGTTGCAGCCTGATCTGGCCATGCTGATCTTCGCTTCCGGCCTGAGTGCCGACCCGGACGTGATCGAGGTCATGCAGCAGCATTCAATGCCCGTACTCAGGAGTTACCTGGATGCCGATGTGTTGATAGCGCAGTTGCGCTACTGCCTGCACGGTCACGTGTCCGAGCATACGCTGTTACATGGTGTGTTTATGGAGGTACTGGGCACCGGTGTGATGCTCACCGGTGAAAGCGGTGTGGGTAAAAGCGAAATAGCACTGGACCTGATCAGTCGCGGGCACAGGCTGATTGCCGATGATGTTATCGAATGTCACCGGGTATCGCCAGATATTATTGCCGGTGTATGCCCGGGTGTATTGTGGGAATTCCTTGAGGTGCGCGGACTGGGTATACTGAATATCCGGGAATTATTCGGAAACAGTGCGCTCAAGCATAGCAAGAATTTGCGACTGATCCTGAACCTGGTATTAATGAGTGATGAAGAGATGCGTCAAGTAGACAGATTGCATGGTAGCCATTCCACCCGGGAAATACTGGGCGTAGACATTGCCGAGCTAAGCATCCCGGTGGCTGCCGGGCGTAACCTGTCTATTGTGGTGGAAACCGCGGTGCGGAATCATAATCTGATTCGCCGGGGCTATGATGCGGTCAAGGACTTCAAGGAGCGACATCAGCGTGTCATCCGCAGCGACAGATAAACGGCTGATTATTGTTACCGGTCTATCGGGGTCCGGTAAAAGTATCGCACTTCATACACTTGAAGATATCAATTATTACTGTATAGATAATCTCCCGGTGGGTATGCTCAAGGGTATCGGTGACCAGCTTGCCGGTATGTGGGGTAGTCTGCATCAGAAAGTGGCGGTGGGTATCGACGCCCGTAACAACCCTGAGGACCTGAAGCATTTCCCGCAAATGATCGACAGCATACGCCGCACAGGCGCAAAGATCGACATGATCTACCTGCAGGCGGAAACCCCGACCTTGCTGAAGCGTTTTAGTGAAACCCGGCGCCGGCATCCGTTGACCAGTGAACTGGTCTCGCTGGCCGACGCAATCGAACTGGAGAAGCAGTTGCTGGAACCGCTGGGTGACCAGAGCGATCTTTTTATCGATACCACGCATACCACGATATATGAATTACGTGAACTGGTACGGCAAAGGGTGCTGCATGAAGAGTCCCGTACCCTGTCGATACTGTTCCAGTCATTTGGCTTCAAACATGGTGTGCCGGGTGATACCGACTACCTTTTTGATGTAAGGTGTTTGCCCAATCCACACTGGCAGGCCGAGCTGCGCCATTTGACCGGATGCGACCAGGCGGTGGTTGATTATCTTGAGCAACATGACATGGTGCAT
Source organism: uncultured Gammaproteobacteria bacterium (assembly GCA_947258795.1). GTDB lineage: Bacteria > Pseudomonadota > Gammaproteobacteria > DRJJ01 > DRJJ01 > DRJJ01. The sequence goes on from CAMYJU010000018.1 coordinate 69,303, forward strand.
GATATGCACGGACAAATCGGTCGTTTTCTGATGAACTGGATACCGGTGTTTGAACGGGAAAACCGCAGTTACCTGAATATTTCCATTGGTTGTACCGGGGGGCAGCATCGTTCGGTTTATCTGGCCGAGGCGCTGGCCCAGGACTTCAGGGCGACCCGGCCGGAAGTACTGGTCAGGCACAGGGAGTTGTCATGAGTGTCGGGCTGATGGTGATTACCCATGCGAATCTGGCGGAAAGCCTGATTGCCAATGCGCGTGACATGTTGGGCTCGGAACCCCTGCGCATGGCGGCTTTGTCAGTCGGGCATACCGATGATATGGATCAGATGCAGACCAGGGCGGCGGAGTATTGCCAGACCCTGGACCAGGGGGATGGTGTGCTGGTGCTGACGGATGTATTTGGTTCCACACCCAGCAATATCGCCTGCATGATATGTGCCCGGCATAAATCGAAGATTATTGCCGGCGTCAATCTGCCGATGATGATCAGGGTACTGAATTATCCGCATATGAATCTGGATGAACTGGCTGAAAAGGCACTTAGCGGTGGCCGCGATGGTATTTTGATGTGCTGTTCCGCGAACGGCTCGTCAATGCCTGACGACCCGCAAAGAGACAAGTAGCGCAAGCTGATGGCCAGTTGTGAGCTGACAATTATTAACAAACTGGGTCTGCATGCCCGTGCCGCTGCCAGGTTTGTCACGCTGGCCTCGGAATTTGATTGCCATATCAGCGTCTGTCGTAATGGGCAAAGTGTGAACGGAAAAAGCATTATGGGTGTGATGATGCTGGCGGCGTCCAGGGGAACCCAGATAACCATTAACGCTGATGGGGCCGACGAAGAGCAGGCGATCAATGCGCTTGCCGAGCTGGTTAATGACCGTTTTGGTGAAGAGGTATGAATTTTTCCATAGCAGGTTTAAGTGTATCTCAAGGTATCGCCATCGGGCGTATCAGCCTGCTCGAGCGTGGTTCACCGGACGTCCCTTCGTATACCCTGGCTGAGGATCTGATCGAGCCCGAGGTGGAACGCTTCAGTCGGGCTGTAGACAAGACTGTAGCCCAGCTCAGTTCGGTCCGCGACCGCATCCCGGCTTCTGCACCAACAGATATTGCCGCTTTTATCGATACCCATTTGCTGATGCTGGATGATTCGGCGCTGCGCAAGGTACCGGCAGAGACCATACGCAGTACCGGGTGCAATGCCGAATGGGCGTTGAAATTACAGCGCGATGCCCTGGTTAATGTATTCGAGGAAATGGATGATCCGTACCTGCGTACACGCAAGGACGATGTCATCCATGTGGTCAATGGCATTCTGCGTTCCTTGCAAAGTCCGGAGGACGGTTCGTCACATGATGATGTACCGGTAATGAGTAACCGTATCGTGGTGGCCGACGATCTGACACCGGCGGATACGATACTACTGCATCATCAGGGTATCGCCGCCCTGCTGACCGAGTATGGTGGTCCTTTGTCGCATACCGCGATCCTGGCACGTAGTCTGCGGATTCCGATGCTGGTCGGTGTGCATGGTGCACGTCAGTGTTTGCGCAACAACGATCAGGTCATCCTCGATGGCCATTTTGGCCAACTGGTGGTGACCGAAGACGCGGAGATGCTGCGGCAGTACCGCGAACTTCAGTTGAAGGATCAGCGCCATTTTGCCTCGCTGGACAGGTTGCGCGATGAACCGGCAGTGACGACTGACGGGGTCGAGGTCCAGCTGCAGGCCAATATCGAGCTGCCTGGTGATATCGAGATGCTGGAGCAGGCGGGTGCGACCGGGGTAGGGCTGTTCCGGACAGAATTTCTGTTTATGAATCGCAGCCAGATGCCTGACGAGGAGGAGCAGTTCGAAGTATACCGGTCGGTCGTGAAGGCCCTGCAGGGCAAGCCGCTGACCTTGCGTACGCTGGACCTGGGTGCAGACAAGACGGTTGATGGAGAGGTCGCCAGTACCACCAATCCGGCACTGGGCCTGCGTGCAATACGTCTGTGTCTGCACGATCCGGATCTGTTTTATCCGCAGTTGCGTGCCATTCTGCGTGCATCAGTGTATGGTCCGGTAAGATTGATGGTGCCGATGATGTCCAGCCTGGTTGAACTACGCCAGGTGCAACGTATTATCGGGATGGTCAAACAGGAGTTACGCCAGGCCGGCAAGGGCTTTGACGAGCATATTCCGGTCGGGGCCATGATTGAGGTGCCCTCTGCGGCACTGCAGGCCTATCACTTCGCCAGTGAACTGGATTTTCTGTCTATCGGCACCAATGATCTGGTGCAGTACACCATGGCGATCGACCGGGTAGATGACGAGGTTAACTACCTGTACGATCCGCTGAACCCGGCCGTGCTGCGCCTGATCTTTCTGAGCCTGCGTGCCGGCAAGCGCGCGGGCGTGCCGGTTGCGATGTGTGGTGAAATGGCCGGTGATCGGCGCTTTACCCGGTTATTGCTCGGTATGGGTCTGCGCGAGTTCAGTATGCAGGCCACCTCCTGTTTGGATGTAAAGGACATAATCAGGCAGACAGACAGCCGTACGCTGCCCAGGCTGGTCAAGCAGATACTGTCCAGTGCCGATCAGGATGAAATCGACCATCTGCTGACACAGTTAAACGCCTGATTCGCTGCGCCTGTCAACCGCTTAAGTTTACTCACCGGTATAAATTACCCTGGACACGACAGCATGCGTGATATCGTCATGTATTCACGCTAAACTGGTCGCCATGCCAGAGCAAGTCACAAAAAAACCGCATGTCGAACAGCAGCTTGAATCAGTCAGCCGTGCGCTGGAGAGTGGTGCCTTACACAATGTCCGCATGATGCTGAATGACCTGCATCCGGCGGAATTGGCGCAGATGCTCGAGTCCATGCCGCAGCCCCGACGTGAGTTTGTCTGGGAAATGATCGGGGCAGACACCAAGGGTGAGGTATTGTTGCATGTCAATGACGAGGTACGTGCCGGGCTGATCGAGAAAATGGCCGATGTGCAGCTGGTAGCCGCCGCCGATGGCATGGATACAGACGACCTGGCCGACCTGATTACCGATTTACCGGATACCGTAATACGGGAAGTCCTGCACTCGATGGACATGCAGGACCGGGGGCGGCTGGAAACAGTGCTGGCATATCCGGAGGACAGTGCCGGTGGTCTGATGAATATCGACACCATCACTATCCGGGCGGAAGTGACCCTGGATGTGGTAATGCGTTATCTGCGCCTGCACGGTGAACTGCCCGACCATACCGATGCGTTGATCGTGGTGAATCGTTTCGATCGCTACCTGGGACAACTATCCCTGCGTGTACTGTTGACCAGTGATCCGGCACTGACTGTGGCCGAGGTGATGAATCGCGATAAACCGGCGATACTGGTCAATATGCCGGACAATGAGGTGGCGCAGATCTTCGAGAACCGCGACCTGATTTCGGCGCCGGTGGTCAATGAAGACGACAAGTTGCTCGGACGCATTACCATTGACGATGTCGTGGATGTGATTCGTGACGAGGCCGACCACTCGCTGATGAGTATGGCGGGTCTGGATGAAGAAGGCGATATGTTTGCGCCGGTATTACAGAGTTCACGGCGTCGTGCGGTATGGCTGGGTATCAATCTGATGACCGCCTTTCTGGCGGCATGGGTGATCGGTCTGTTTCAGGCTACCCTGGACAAGGTGGTGGCGTTGGCCGTGCTGATGCCGGTTGCAGCCAGCATGGGTGGTGTGGCCGGCACCCAGACCCTGACCCTGGTGGTACGTGGCCTGGCCCTGGGGCAGATCGGCAAGACCAATGCGCGCCAGTTACTGTGGCGTGAACTCGGTGTAGGTTTGTTGAATGGTCTGCTGTGGGCCGTGGTGGTGGCAGCGATCGCAATCGCCTGGTTTGATGACCTGCGCATCGGCGGGTTTATCGCGGCGGCGATGCTGATCAACCTGCTCACTGCCGCAGCTGCCGGTTTCAGTGTGCCGCTGGTGCTGCGCAAGTTTGGTATCGACCCGGCCCTGGGAGGCAGTGTCACGCTGACGACCATTACCGATGTGGTCGGCTATGCCGCGTTTCTCGGTCTGGCGGCCTGGTATTTGTTCTAAAGGAAAGTCAGATTAACTTGTTATCCGGCGCAGATTGGGGCCAGTTTTTTGATTTTTCTGGATTACCGCCTGGTCATTGGCGGTCTTTCCTTGACGGTTGCTCTGGCCGTAAAACGCTGATTGTTGCGTATACCTGCCAATCGTACCGTGTCGCCGGGTTTGCGTTGGGCGATCAGGTCCAGCATGCTGCGCGCATCATAGATCTGTTTGCCGTCCACGCTTAACAGCACATCGCCACTTTGCAGCTGCGCCTTGTCGGCCGGGCCGCCTTCATAGACACCGCTGATCACGACCCCGAACGGTTCCTTAAGCCGCAGTTTTCCAGCCAGATCCGGTGTCAGGTTGGTCATGCGTACCCCCAGCCAGCCCCTGATCACACGGCCATGTTCGATGATCTGTTTCAGTACACTGCGTGCGAGATTAACAGGAATCGCGAAGCCGATTCCTTGCGAGCCGCCGCTGCGGCTGAAAATGGCGGAATTGACGCCGACCAGTTCGCCGCGGGTATTGATCAGCGCGCCGCCGGAGTTGCCCGGGTTGATCGCCGCATCAGTCTGGATGAAGTTTTCAAAGGTATTCAGGCCCAGGCGCTTGCGGCCGGTAGCACTGACGATACCCATGCTGACTGCCTGGCCCACGCCGAGTGGATTGCCGATGGCCAGTACGACATCACCGATTCTGAGGTTGCGATCATCGCCGATGGTAATCACCGGCAGGTCTTTCAGCTTGATATGTAACACGGCCAGATCGGTTTCCGGATCATGGCCCACCACGCTGGCACGGCTGCTGCGACCGTCATTTAACATCACTTCGATTTCGCTCGCGTTCGAGATGACGTGGTAATTGGTCAACAGATAACCCTGTTTGCTCAGAATCAGACCGGAGCCCAGGTTGGTTTCGACCTTGGGTGGGCGTTCGGGTAAATCCAGTTCATCAAACAGGAATTTGTTTAGCAGAGATCGGGAACTGTGTGGTGACGGCTTGATCGTCGCGGTATAGATGTTAACCACGGCCGGGGCGGCGGCCTCGACCGCATTGGCGTAGGAGTCGGGCTGCCTGCGCTCGGCCGAATTGCCGGGCCGGCTTTCATGTATCGACACCACCTGCGCGCGCTCGGGGATCAGGTCGGGTTTGAATACGATAATGATAAACGCGAATGCCAGCCCCAGTGTGGCAAACTTGAACAGAAATGTTATGGTGGCAAGCAGGCGTTTCATAGTGACGGGTTCTGGCGAGTCTGATACAGGCATTACGAATATATGGACCATTCAGTATGCCAGACAGTTGCCATCTGTGCTATCGGGAGAATGACAATATGGTCGAATGCGAGACCCTGGTGCAATACTGCGATGAACTGCTGGATGCGCAGGGTTATCGGGATTATTGTCCGAACGGCCTGCAGGTACAGGGACGCAGCCAGATCCAGCGCCTGATTACCGGGGTCACGGCCTGCCAGGCCCTGCTGGATGAAGCGATCACCAGACAGGCGGATGCGGTACTGGTCCATCATGGCTATTTCTGGAAAGGCGAGGATCAGCGTATCGTCGGCATCAGGCACAAGCGCCTGGCCACCTTGCTGGATGCCGGGATCAATCTGCTGGCCTATCATTTGCCACTGGATTATCACCAGGAACTGGGCAATAACGCCCAGCTGGCAAAACGTCTGGGTATCTTGCCCCAGGGCCGGTTCGGGCCTGCGGATGCACCGGAACTGGGCTGGTCTGGCGAGCTGCCGCAGGCCTGTGAGGCGACGCAGCTGGCTGACCGGTTGCATAGCGTGCTGGACCGGGAACCGTTACTGATCCAGGTACACGAGCGGCCAATCAGGTATATCGGCTGGTGTACCGGTGCCGCTCAAGGCCTGATTGAACCGGCGGCGATGGCCGGTCTGGACGCATTTATCAGTGGTGAGGTATCCGAACAGACCGTGCACATCGCGCGTGAGCTTGGTATTAACTATTTCGCGGCCGGTCACCATGCCACCGAACGCTACGGGGTCATGGCGCTGGGCGAGTTTCTGGCCGGGCAGTACGGGCTGGAGCATGAATTTGTCGATATCGACAATCCAGTCTGATTTTCCATATGTTTCATTAATACCCGCATTAACTTAACTGTCTGGTTTTTATCGGGTTTTGTAAATTCTTGTGCACAGGATAAGGATATTCTGATAGAATGGCGGCCGTTTATTTTTTGCTGTTCCGGTCAGTATTGGGGTGTGGTTAAGCTACGTGAGGTGGCCGGGCGGTATTCTTCCTTATCCAGTTTCAGGAGAGGTTCTGATGAGTCAACATGACGTGGATTTAAGCAAACGTCGGTTCCTAACGGCTGCAGCATCTGTTGTCGGTGGTGCTGGTGCTGTGATGGCAGCTATCCCCTTTGTTCAGTACATGACCCCCAGTGATCGTGCACGTGCCGCCGGCGCACCGGTAGAAGCTGATATCAGCAAGCTGGAAGTCGGTCAGCTGATTCGTGTCAAATGGCGCGGTCAGCCGGTCTGGTTTGTACGTCGCACAGACGAGATGCTGAAAAATATCGAGTCACTGAGCAGTGTTGTAGCGGACCCGGACTCAGCGGTTGAAGACCAGCAGCCTGCTTACGCCAAGAACAAGTATCGCTCCATCAAACCGGAGTTGCTGGTCGCGATCGGCATTTGCACCCATCTGGGTTGCTCACCAACCTTCAAACCGGAAGTGGGCGGAGACCTGGGACCGGACTGGAAGGGTGGCTTCTTCTGCCCCTGTCACGGTTCGCTGTTTGACCTGGCCGGCCGTGTCTACGCCGGTGTACCTGCTCCAACGAACCTCAAGATTCCACCACACCGCTATCTAAGTGATACGGTTATCCTGGTTGGTGAAGATGAAGGAGCTGTATCATGAAGGTATTATCCAACTTTGTTGACTGGATAGATGCACGTTTCCCCCTGACCAAGGTCTGGAACGAACATCTGGCACAATATTATGCGCCTAAGAACTTCAATTTCTGGTATTTCTTTGGTTCGCTGGCAATGTTGGTTCTGGTTATCCAGATTGTGACCGGCATCTTCCTGACCATGAACTATAAGCCCAGTGCAGCAGAAGCGTTCAGTTCGGTAGAATACATTATGCGTGATGTGAACTGGGGCTGGTTGATGCGTTATTTGCATTCCACCGGTGCATCGGCATTCTTTATTGTGGTTTATCTGCATATGTTCCGCGGCCTGATGTACGGCTCTTATCGCCAGCCACGTGAACTGGTGTGGATATTCGGCATGTTGTTGTATGTTGCGCTGATGGCCGAGGCCTTCATGGGTTACCTGCTGCCATGGGGGCAGATGTCCTATTGGGGTGCCCAGGTCATTATCTCACTGTTTGGCGCGATCCCGGGTGTCGGTGAGGCACTGGCTGAATGGATACGCGGTGACTTCGTGATTGCCGATGCCACTCTGAACCGCTTCTTTGCATTCCATGTCATCGCGGTGCCACTAATACTGGTTGCACTGGTGTTTGTACACATTGTTGCGTTACATGCGGTCGGTTCAAACAACCCGGATGGTATCGAGATCAAGAAGAACAAGGACGCCAATGGCATTCCGCTCGATGGTATCCCGTTCCATCCGTACTATACCGTCAAGGATATCGTCGGCGTGATCGTGTTCCTGATTCTGTTCTGTATTGTTGTGTTCTTTATCCCGGAGTTCGATAACTGGTTCCTTGAAAAAGACAACTTTATCCCGGCTGATCCGCTCAAAACTCCGGAGCACATCGTGCCGCTGTGGTACTTCACACCGTTCTATGCGATCTTACGGGCTGTACCCAGTAAATTCGGTGGCGTACTGGCCATGGGTGGCGCAATCGTGGTGCTGTTCGTACTGCCGTGGCTGGATCGCAGTCCGGTCAAATCGATCCGCTACAAGGGTATGTTGTACAAGACCATACTGACGGTCTTTATCATCAGCTTCCTGGCACTAGGATATCTGGGTACACAGCCTGCAACACCGATACTGACAAATTTTGCACGTGTGTTCTCGATAATCTACTTCCTGTTCTTCCTGCTCATGCCGTTCTACTCCAAAATGGACAGAACCAAGCCAGTACCGGATAGGGTGACAAAATGAAAAAACTGATAATTGCAATAGTAGCGTTTACCCTGCCATCCCTGGCGATTGCCGCTGGTGGAAATGTGCACCTGGACAAGGCAGACATTGATCTGACCAACAAGGCATCCTTGCAGAATGGTGCGAAGATGTATGTCAATTACTGCCTGGGTTGTCACTCGATGAAGTTTATGTCCTATGCACGCATGGCAAAGGACCTGCAGTTGCCTGAAGAACTGGTGATGGAAAACCTCATGTTTACCGGCAACAAGATCGGTGACTACATGACCGTCGCCATGCCGTCTGTTGACTCCGCAGAGTGGTTTGGTACTACGCCACCGGACTTGACTGTGGTAGCGCGTTCACGAGGTACAGACTGGCTGTATACCTATCTGCGTAACTTCTATATCGACGAGAGTCGTCCATTCGGCATGAATAACCTGCTTTTCCCAAGTGTCAGCATGCCACATGTGTTGTGGCAGCTTGAGGGTCTGAAGAAGCCGGTTTACAAAACCGAAAAGGGAGAAGATGGCAAGGATCATCAGATCTTCAAGGGTTACGAGTATATCAGTGAAGGCAGTATGACGCCGGCCAAGTATGACAAGGCCGTACGTGACCTTGTCAACTTTCTTGAATACGCTGGTGAGCCGGCGAAACTGATTCGTTACGATCTTGGCATCAAGGTCATCTTGTTCCTGGTAATCTTCCTGGTCGTTGCCTATCGACTGAAGAAAGAGTACTGGAAGGACATCCATTAATTGTGTATTGACTGGCTGGTCGCATTCGCGGCCGGCCCGGTCATGATGAGGGATAGTACATGGCGCTTATTGCCAATCGCAGATCAGGAATGACGCTGTTTTCTTCACCGACCAGCCCGTATAGTCATCAAACCAGGCTGGTGCTGGCTGAAAAAGGGATTACCTACGAGGTTATCGATGTACAGCCCGATCAGTTACCGGAAGATCTGCTGGATCTGAATCCGTACCATTCGGTGCCGACCCTGGTCGACCGTGAACTGGTGTTGTACGACAGCCGGGTGATCATTGAATATCTGGATGAGCGCTTTCCGCACCCACCGTTGATGCCGGTCGATCCGGTTTCCCGTGCACGCATGCGTCTGGCCATGTATCGCATCGTCACCGATTGGTACAGTCAGGTGGAAGAACTGGAATCAGGTGACAGTAAGCGTATCAGCAAGGCGCGCAAGCTGCTACGAGAACGCCTGATCAGCAGTTCGGATGTATTTTCGTACAAGCCCTTTTTCCTGAACGACGAGTTTTTCCTGGTCGATTGTGCGATCGCGCCACTGTTGTGGCGACTACCGGCATATGGCATTGAATTGCCTGCACAGGCCAAGGCAATCCATGCCTATGCGGACAGGATCTTCAGTCGCGAGTCTTTCCAGGCCAGTCTGTCAGACCTGGAAAGGGATATGCGTAACTAGTTCGTATCTGTTAATAAAAGCGAACATTGTGAATCCGGGTACAGGAAAGGGATTTTCTGGCCGCCACCTCTTCTGAACAAGGCCTGATATTACAGGGAGCAGTCGGAGCTATAGCGATGACATCAAGCCGTCCATACCTGTTGCGTGCACTTTACGAATGGATCGTAGATAACAGTTTGTCGCCATATATACTGGTGGATGCCTCCTTTGACGGTGTCGATGTACCGGAACGTTTCATCCAGGATGGCAAGATCATACTGAATATCACGCCGAGCGCCGTCCAGGACATGGAAATGGGTAACGAGGTTCTCAGTTTCGCTGCCAGGTTCTCCGGGGTGTCGGCTTCCATCTTCGTGCCGGTCAATGCGATCATGGCCATCTATGCCAGTGAAAACGGCCAGGGCATGGTGTTTAGCGAGGAAGACCCGCAACAGCCCATACCACCTAGTGATCCGACCGAGCCGCCAAAAAGACCATCCCTGAAGGTTGTCAAGTGACATGATCTCCATCATCCAGGCTGATATTACCAAGCTGGATGTGGATGCGATTATCAATGCCGCTAACACCAGTCTGCTCGGCGGTGGCGGTGTCGACGGCGCCATCCATCGAGCGGCCGGACCCGAGCTATTACAGGCCTGCCGACCGATCGGTGGTTGCCCGACCGGCGAGGCACGCATCACCCCAGGATTTAATTTGCCGGCCAAATGGGTAATCCATACCGTCGGCCCGGTCTGGCATGGCGGCTCGGAAAACGAACCGGCCCTGTTGGCCAATGCCTATCGCAACAGCCTTGAGTTAGCGTTACAAAACCAAGTCAAGACCGTCGCGTTTCCGGCGATCAGCACCGGGGTATATGGTTTTCCAAAGGAAAAGGCTGCGCGTACTGCACTAGGCATAATGCGTCAATATGAACAGTGTTTTAATAAAATCATTTGTTGCTGTTTCAGTGCGGAAGATCTGCAACTTTATGAGCGCCTGCTAACAGAGGTTGACTGAACCGTTGGCTTACTCCTCCGGAAACATTTTCCCCGGATTGAGAATATTGTTCGGATCAAACTCTTTTTTAATGGCGCGCATCAGATCAAGGCTGACCGGGTCAATTTCCCTGTCGATAAATGCCTGCTTTTCCATACCGACACCGTGTTCACCGGACAGGCTGCCCTCGAGTGACAGCACCAGGTCGAACACTTCGTCCAGACAGGCACTGGCCTGGCGCATCTGCACAGGGTCATCGGGGTCGATCAACAGGTTGACGTGGATGTTGCCATTGCCGGCATGGCCAAAATTGACAATCTTGATCTGATACTTGCTGGCAATTTCGTCCAGACCGATCAATAGTGCGGGTATGCATGAGACTGGTACTACGACATCCTCATTGATTTTTTTCGGTGCAATCGTTCTCAGTGCAGGTGAAAGCGCCTTACGTGTCTGCCAGAGGGCCTGGGTATCTGCTTTAGTAGCGGCGGTTTTGACAGACAGTAACCCCGCGTTGCTGGCGGCCTGTTTAACCTGCTCGGTGTCCTGGGAAATACTGTGTTGAGAACCATCCACCTCGATCATCAATAGTGCGCCGGTATTGTCCGGTAGATCGACCTGCGAATAGTCCCTGATCATGTTGATCGCATTGCCATCGATAAATTCCAGTGCGCAAGGGGTGACCGGTTGAGCCATGATGCTGGACACGGCCTGTGCGGCATGTTCGATATCCTGATAGGTCGCCTGCAGGGTGACCTTGCTTTCAGCCAGAGGGGTCAGCTTCAGCGTGGCCTCGGTAATCACCGCCAGTGTACCTTCCGATCCGATCAGCAGACGGGTCAAATCATAGCCGACCACACCCTTGGTGGTTTTGACGCCGGTGTGGATGGTTTTACCGTCACCGGTAATCGCGGTCAGTCCCAGGGTATTCTCACGCGGGGTTCCGTATTTCACTGCGCGAGGGCCGGCCGAATTATAGGCCAGGTTGCCGCCGATGCTGCAGTAGCTGGCACTGGTTGGATCCGGAGGCCAGAAAAAGTCATGTTCGGCTGACCGGGTCTGTACCTGATCATTGGTGACGCCGGGCTGAACGATCATCATGCGGTTGTCCGGATCCATACGTACGATGGCATTCATGTTTTCCAGGGACAGTACCAGTCCACCATGAATGGGTACCGTCGCACCGGTGGTACCGGTACCACGGCCTCGTGGTGTGACCGCAACCCGGTGTTCGTTACAGAGCCGGATCAGTTGTTCAGTCTGCTGATGGCTGTGAGGGAAGGCGACGACCTGGGGTTGCGCCAGGTGCTGACTGTTATCAAAGCCGTATGTTCCACATTCAGCCGGATCCAGTGTATAGGCCTCTTCCGGAAGTAACTGTTGCAGGGCATCGGTAAAAGCCCTGGGCAGGCCGTTATTCATGATCGTGACATCAGGGGTTGACGTATTCAAAGACTTTGATGATGCGCTCAATACCTTTTACCTTTTTTACGACGTCGATTACGGCCTCACTTTCCTGTCTGGTTACCAGTCCCATCAGGAAAACGATCCGGTTTTCAGTGACAACCTTGACACGAGTTATATCAAAGCCCGGGATGTCAATCTTGACCATCGAGGTTTTTACCTTGGAGGTCAGCCAGGTGTCACGCGAGCGGTTGGTCAGGGTATTAGGGTCTTCAATGGTCAGTTCGTTCTGCACCCGGCGCACATGTTCGACGCTGCGTGCTAGTGATTCGCTCCGGGAGCGCATTTCTGCAGTCGGTGTCTGGCCAGTGAGCAGTACAATCTTGTTATAACTGGTAACGCTGATATGGGCCTTGTCGCTCAGTTCAGGATCCTTGCTGATCAGGTTATAGACCTTGAACTCGATATTCTGGTCGTCAATCACTGTCCCGGTCGTACGCCGGTCATGTACAGTTACCGCGGCGCCGGTTGCTGCAACGGGGATGCATCCGTGCAGGTGAAAGCTTACCAGGATGACGCCGATCAGTTTTAACGACAGGTTATTCATAATTTTCGCTCCTTTTCTGTCCTGTACAAATCATGTTCGATCACATCACACAGACAATGAATAATGAGTAAATGTACCTCCTGAATGCGCGCGGTATGTTCGGATGCAACGCGCAACTCCAGGTCGTTTGGATCCAGTTCTTTTGCGACTGCGCCACCGCTTTTCCCGGTCAGGGAGATTACCTGCATTCCCTGCAGGTGGGCAACCCTGATGGCCTCGACGATGTTGGCTGAATTGCCACTGGTGCTGATCGCAAGCAGTATATCACCGTTCTGGCCAAGGCTGCTGATCGGCTTGGAAAACACCTTACTGTAATCGTAATCATTTGCAATCGAGGTCAGGGTCGATGTGTCGGTGGTTAGTGCGATGGCGGGCAGGGATGGCCTGTCCATATCAAAACGATTGAGCAGTTCTGAAGAGAAATGCTGAGCACCGGCGGCCGAGCCGCCATTACCGCAACTGAGTATCTTGCCGCCGTTGCGCAGGCAGTTGACCATAAGACCGGCTGCGACCGCGATCGTCTCGGCCAGCCCGGTCAGCGTGGCCTGCTTGAGCTGTATGCTGCCGGCAATGTTTTCAGTGACGATATCAAGCGTATTCATGATGAAACTGGAACGTGTAACATGCGGGCATTGTAACAGGGTGATATACGCAAGTGTATGTCAGATACCCGAATCCAGCCGGGACAGTTTGGCCTGTTTCACAATATTCGGGCCTAAAGCGTGAACGCATCGGGTATCCAGTCTAGCCTTCCCGCGGTCAGGGCAACCACGTCAAACCGGCATGGCCTGTCGATGCGATTTTGCTGCAGGTAATACTGTGCCGTTCTGATCAGTTTCCGCTGTTTCCTGAACCCGACAGTTTCGGCGGCGTCACCATAGTGATTACTGGCACGACAGCGCACCTCGACAAATACCAGATGATTACCATGGCGCATAATCAGATCAATTTCACCACTGTTACAGCGGAAATTGCTGGTGACCAGCTGCAGGCCCTGCTTTTCAAGATATCGGCGTGCCCGGGTCTCAGCCTGGTCTCCGGTTTTTTGTTTACTGGTTCGATCCTTGAACATCAGTTTCAGTTACTGCTGTAGTGGTGGGCCGGTATCGGTTTCGGTTTGCAGGCCTGGCTCCTGTGTGGATGGAAGGCCGGTGTTATGTCGCAGTTCGGCTACCGGGACGGCGCTGCCGTTGAGAATTTGTGCCCAGGAAATTTTGCGTTTGATATAACCCTGTCCATTCATACTCAGCTTCCCGGTTGTGCCTGGCAGATAGGCTGTTGGCTGGTTTTGTAGGGTGTTGAGATTCATGGCCAGACGATAGGCATCCACCCCGAGCGCAAAGAAACGGGTATAGCGTTGCATGCGGTGTGGCCAGAGTCCGTTTAGATGCTTATGCAGGTCCTGCTCCTGCAGTTGCAGGTTCCACGGCGTTGTTGCGAAACGAATGCCATTCATATCGCTGTTTTCACCCGGATTCGGGGTACCATTATAGATGTGTGATGTGGCATAGATCGGCAGGTCACCCGCATAATGAAATTTCAATTGTGGCCTAATCAGGCGCGCCTGTCTTGGAAAGGCAGCGATGAAGATCATGTCCACGTCGGTGCGGCGACGTGGTTCAAATTGCAGGGCCTTGCCCAGTAAACGTTCCAGACTACGATTGCGTTCCCGACTCTGGTCCAGCTTCATTAGATGTCTGATCGGGGATGAGTAGTCATTGTCTTGAGCACGGTATTGTCTTGCGCTGAGGATCTCACCTCCCAGTTCGCTAAAGTGTTGAGCGAAGGCATCGCGTATACGTGTTCCCCAGTTGGATGAAGGGGTAAGGATAACGGCACGCCGCATGCCTTCGTCAATTGCGTATTGTGCAACTTGGGTCGCTTCGTCTTCGGGTGGCAGACCGAACTGATACAGGTGTGGGGGTATCAGACTGGTGTCGCTCAGTGTATTCAATGCCAGTACCGGTACGGGCAAAACCTCGAACCGGGCCAGTTCGGTGATGGATGCCTTTTGTAAAGGACCGATAATCAGGTCGGCGCCGGATTGCTGGGCAAGCTGGTAGGTCTGTGCAATGGCGGTGCTCTGACTCGAATCGAAAAAGCTCAGTTTTATCTCCGGGGACGGGTCCAGAAAACGCGCAGCGACCAGGCCATCACGAATTGCATGGGAGGCCTCCTGCAGTTTTCCGCTCATGGGTAGCAATATGGCGATATGCCTTGGCTGTTCAAGTAACTGTTCGGTAAGGCTGAGTAACTGCGGGATGATATAGGTATCGGCACCATGACCTGGATAGGAACTATGCCAGCGCTGCAGGTTTTCCTCAAGCCGGTTCCGGTCCATGCCGGAGGTCTTGCTGATCAGGACCAGTTCTATCCAGCCACTGAACGGGTCAGGCGCCGGTTCAGTTCTTAACAGTGCCACGGCCTCAGCGGTCAGTCCGTTTAGTACCTCCCAGATACGGCGATCATTGTCCTGTCGCTTCTGATCATCGGTAATCGCCGCTGCGGCCAGGATTCTCATCCGCGCGGCCTCTACGCGGTGTCCTTCGTGCTCATGGATCTTTGCGCGCAACAGGGTCAGGCGGCCATCTGGTAGCACGGCTGACTGGTCGAGACCATCCAGCAGCGTGCGTGCCCGCCCGGGCTGGTCCCGTTGCAGGGCCAGTTCTGCCTGTAATGCAGTGAGCAGGGTGCGGTCACCGGCCAGTTCCAGCTTGTCCGGATCTGTTTCGGTCAGCAGTTTGGCTGCGCGATCCGGCTTGTTGGCCTGTAGAAACAGGTCAGCTGCCCGCAAACGGTAGTGATAGCGTAAGCCGGTTTCCTGCTGTTCTGCAAAAAGCAGCGTGACTTCGGCTGCGCCCGCCAGGTCACCCTGTGCTATTTTTTCGCTGGCCTGGGCAACATCGGCGGGGAATGCCCCGGGTTGTTCCTGTTTGACGGGCCGCGGGCTGCAAGCGCTTAGCAACAGCAATAGCAGGACGGCGCTTAATAGCCATGGACGGGTGTACGCAGATGGTGTGCAACAGGTATATTCGGGTAGCGAGGGTTTTGTCATACAGGCATTATAACCAAATGTAACGCGGCGACCAGCCTGCCAGGTTCACAACATGAGAATCTTCATCATAGCGGGCCCTGGCCCGGTTTTGGCAGTACCGGGGGGCTGTTTTGTCAGCAGCCGCCAGCGCAGGCGGGAAACAACACAGTTCATGGGTATATGATTCAGATATGAATAATCAACGGCAGGCCGGTCAGCTATACATTGTCGCGACACCAATAGGCAACCTCGGTGACATCAGTATGCGGGCCACGGAAATCCTGCAACAGGTTGAACGGATCCTTGCCGAAGACACCCGGCACAGCAAGCATTTGTTGCAACACCTGGGGATACAGAAACCCATGTGGTCTTGTCATGAGCACAATGAAGAACAGCGCATACAATATGTCTTGTCTGCGCTGGCCGCAGGGGAATCACTGGCCCTGATTTCAGATGCCGGAACCCCGTTGATCAGTGATCCGGGCTATAGACTGGTAATGGCAGTGGCTGAGCAGGGCTACCAGGTCGTACCGATCCCCGGCCCGAGTGCCCTGATCGCTGCATTGTCTATAGCCGGGCTACCCACCGATCGATTCACATTTGAGGGATTTTTACCTGCCAAATCCTCGGCACGGGTTAAACGATTACAAGACCTAGCGGAAGAGACACGTACACTGGTGTTCTATGAATCCAGTCACCGTATACGTGCCAGCCTGGATGATATACAGCAGGTCATTGGTCCAGATCGGGAAATGGTGGTGATGCGCGAATTGACCAAGCGCCACGAACAGGTATTTCGAGGTAGTGTACAGCGGGTGGTCGAGCAGGTAGCCGCCGATCCAAATCACCAGAAAGGTGAATTTGTGCTGGTTATAAGAGGGGCGGATGCATCTGCCGGGGCGCTGCAAATATCATCTACCATCCTGCTGCAGGGATTACTGGATGAGCTCTCTGCCAGTAAGGCCGCCAGTCTGGCTGCAAAGCTGACCGGTTTGCCGCGCAAGCAGATGTATGAACAGGCCTTGAAATTATCCGGGAAGTAGGCTGCAGTCGCTTACAGCTTACACATATAGCGAAATAGTTCAGACTTAATCTGAAACAAGAGGAAATCGGGCGATCTCGATAAGGAAGGCTTTGCCGTAGCGCTGTAATTTCTGTTCGCCCACGCCGGTCAGTCCGAGCAATTCGGCTTCATTGGCAGGACGAGTACGGGCCATGGCCTGCAATGTGCTGTCGTGGAAGATGACATAGGGCGGCATATCCTGTTCCTGTGCCAGCCGGGTGCGTAGCTCGCGCAGGGCCTCGAACAGGTCGGTGTCCACCAGCCGTACCTCGACCGAGCGACTGTTACTGCCTGATTTCTGTCTTACGCAGTTTGCGTAGTGCCAGTTCTACCTCACCACGTAGCAGTGGTCGGCAGGCCTCGGTCAGGTGCAGGGCGCCATAACCTTCAATGTCCACGCTCAGGTAGCCGCGCGCGATAAGCTGGCGGAACACGCCGCGCCAATCAGTGGCAGACAGGTCATGGCCAATGCCGTAGGTGCTGATTTTGTCATGGCCTAAGCGTAGGATGCGTTCGTCGTTTTTCTTGCCGGTGAGTATCTCTATGATGTAGTTGACGCCGAAGCGTTGGCCGGTGCGGTAGACGCAGGACAGGGCCTTTTGTGCGGTCACGGTGGCGTCCCATGTTTGCGGTGGCTGCAGGCAGTTGTCGCAGTTACCGCAGGGCTCGTCGTACTGTTCATCGAAGTAGGCCAGCAGGGCCTGACGACGACAGGTGGTCAGTTCGCACAGGCCGAGCATGGCTTCGAGCTTGTGGTGGGTGATCTGTTTGTATTTTTCATTTGCGTCGGAGGCATGGGTCATTTGCCGCAGCGTGATCACGTCCTGCAGACCGTATGCTAGCCAGGCATTGGCAGCGGCACCATCGCGCCCGGCGCGGCCGGTTTCCTGATAGTAGGCCTCGATGCTTTTGGGCAGGTTGAGATGGGCTACGAAGCGCACGTCCGGCTTGTCGATGCCCATGCCGAAGGCAATGGTGGCGACAATGATTACCCCGTCCTCGCGCAGGAAGCGCGCCTGGTGCTCACTGCGTACCTCATTCGGCAGACCAGCATGATAGGGCAGGGCAATGCGCCCCTTGCCCTGCAACCATTCGGCGATAGCCTCTACCTTTTTGCGTGAGAGACAATAGACGATACCGGCATCAGCAGGGTGTTCGTTCTCCAGGAAGTGCCATAGTTGCTCACGCGCATTCTGTCCTTCATTCTGGCTATAGCGAATATTGGGCCGATCAAAGCTGTTTATGAATACCGCTGATTCGTGCAGGTCAAGCTGCTCGATGATTTCCTGCCGGGTGCGTGCATCGGCGGTCGCGGTCAGTGCGATGCGTGGTACGTTTGGGTAACGTTTGTGCAACATCGAAAGCTGCTGATATTCGGGGCGGAAGTCATGGCCCCATTGTGAGACGCAATGAGCC
Source organism: uncultured Gammaproteobacteria bacterium (assembly GCA_947258795.1). GTDB lineage: Bacteria > Pseudomonadota > Gammaproteobacteria > DRJJ01 > DRJJ01 > DRJJ01. The sequence goes on from CAMYJU010000018.1 coordinate 87,409, forward strand.
TCGTCGATTGCAAACAGGGTGAGGGGTACGTCATCCAGTAAACGCAAGGTCGACTCGGTCAGCAGTCGTTCGGGGGCGAGATACAGCAAGTCCAGTTCACCCCGGCGCAGGGCTGTCTCAATCTCTTGTCGGGTATTGGTGTCCTGAGTGGAGTTCAGGAAGGCGGCACGGATGCCGAGTTGTTGTAATGTATTCACCTGATCCTGCATCAGTGCAATGAGTGGCGAGACTACCACGCCTGCGCCGTTACGCAACAGGGCAGGAATCTGGTAGCAGAGCGATTTGCCACCGCCGGTAGGCATCAATGTCAGCACGTCGCGGCCGGCCAGCAATGCATTGATGATGTCGCCTTGATTTAGGCGAAAATTGCTATAGCCGAATCGGCGCTTGAGGATTTCATGGGCGGCTTCCATGCCGGGGTCGGTCAGCGTGCCTTCCATAGTCGTTTTCCTGCAATGCTGTAAAGCATTGATCTTGCCCTAAGCGGTCCGGGTTTGGCAATTACTATCCTGATTTAGACTTGCCTGACAGCAAGGTGATCAGGCTGGATGCTCGTCTAGCCAGGCTAACAGGCAAACGGATGTATTATTAGGCGCTTATTTTGACTGGAGAACAAGCTCTCACCTGGGGATTTAACCCCGCTATTTCCATGTTATTACTAAGAAAAATGTGTGAATAAAAACATTGTCATCGCGCTGGTGATTATGTAAAAATCTAGTTCCTGCTACGGCAATGGAGATGCAACCATGGCAACATCTGTACCTGAGAACAAGAAAGCAGGCCTCAATCCCGATTTCCTGAATGGCCTGAAACTGCTGAAGGAAGAGGAATTGCTGGCTGCTCTGGCCGTGTTCAGGCTGGCGATAAAAAACTCCATTGATGATGAATTTGCTTCACTGTATGCCTCTTACCATGGCCTGACCAATGCGCGTCTGGGTAATCCAAACGGCTTGAGACAGTGCCGCCTGGCTGCTCACTTCGAGGAGCATCACGCTGATGTGTTTCTGAACCTGGCCCGGGCGGAGATTTTAGAAGGGAATCGCACCCGTGCTCTGGATGCGATCCGTTCAGGCTTGCGTATCGACCCGGCTCATTCCGCCTTACGTAAATTACGCAACGAGCAGGGTGTTCGTCGGAGCCCGACGATTGGCTGGTTGAGAAGAGAACATCGTGTTAACGAGACACTGGGGAAGTTCACTCACTGGGTATCAAATATTAAATCGACTAATAATATCAGAGACTAAGAGCACACAGACCGGATAGAATGGTATACTGACCACGGTGGGAGCCGGCTATGCAATCGCTCTGCTTGCGGGTGTGTAGTCACCAGCAGCAGGGAGGAAAGTCCGGGCTCCATAGGGCAAGGTGCCAGGTAACACCTGGGGGGCGCGAGTCCACGGCCAGTGCCACAGAAAAGATACCGCCTGCCCTGCTCAGGGCCGGTAAGGGTGAAATGGTGCGGTAAGAGCGCACCGCGCTGCTGGTAACAGCAGTGGCAGGGTAAACCCCACCTGGAGCAAGACCAAATAGGGGAACAGATAATGTGGCCCGCATTGTTCCCGGGTAGGTTGCTTGAGTTGTATGGTGACGTACATCCCAGATGAATGATTGCACTCGACAGAACCCGGCTTATCGGCCGGCTCCCACCACCATAATGCGTTGAATATTGATCAAAAACACTGATTGAGACAACAAAATAGCCGCCTGCAAGTGGTCGAAACCGGTGTTTTGATCTGAAAGTGGATATTTTTTCTGAATATTTTCTACGTCGAATCGGATCTCCCGAGGTCTTGAAGTAGCACTGTAACAAGGTTCCGTAAGCTACTGATTTATAATTTCCGTCACTTTTCCCCACCTTTGCATTCCGCTGCAAAAAATGCGCTAAGTTATTGTGACAAAAGCACTCTTTTGTGATTCAGCGCGCGTAAATTACTTGACATTTAGGCTGCCGAATACCAATATTGCGTATTAGTGGATATAAATGGTTAATTGTGGAATTTAGTGGTTTTATGCTTTAAGGGGTCACGCGCTTGTTTCGTGGGGTAAACATCATCAATCTGGATGCCAAGGGCCGGTTTGCGATGCCGACGCGCTATCGTGCGGACCTGTTCGAGCAGGCCGAGAACAAGCTGGTGCTGACGGTCGATCGGGATCATTGTCTGATGATATATCCGTTTCCTGACTGGCAGGAGCTGGAGCGCAAGATCATGCGCCTGCCCAGCTATAACAAACAGGCACGCAGCCTGCAGCGATTACTGGTCGGCTATGCGACCGAGGTCGATATGGATGGCCAGGGGCGCATCCTGGTGGCCCCGCCGCTGCGTAGCTTCGCGGTGCTGGACAAACGTGCTGTGCTGATCGGCCAGGGTAACCGTTTTGAGCTTTGGGATGAGCAGCGCTGGAATAACAACTGTGAAAGCTGGTTTGCAGAAGGTGATCTGGAGCAGGGTGAAATGCCACCCGAACTGGAATCACTGTCCTTGTAATGGCGAATGCCATGCAGGAGGAAACGCAACACAAACCGGTATTGTTTAGCGAGGCCATAGCTGCGCTGAACATCACTGCTGATGGCATTTATGTAGATGGCACCTTTGGTCGCGGTGGACATGCAGCCGCGATACTGGATCGGCTGGGGCCAGAAGGACGTTTGATAGCGACAGACAAGGATCCGGATGCAATCGCGTATGCCCGGGAACGTTTTGGATGCGACAGGCGTTTTCAGATCGAGCGAGGCAGTTTCGTCATGCTGGGTGATATGGCAAGACAAATCGGGGTAGCTGGAAAGATCGACGGGGTGTTGCTCGATCTGGGGGTTTCATCGCCACAACTGGATGATGCCTCACGTGGTTTTAGTTTTCTGCGTGATGGTCCACTTGATATGCGTATGGATCCGGATACCGGAATCAGTGCGGCTGACTGGCTGGCGCAGGCGGATGAATGGGATATGGCTCAGGTGTTCTGGCGTTATGGCGAGGAGCGCTACAGTCGCCGTATTGCAAAATCGATATGTGCCCGGCGTGAACAACAGGCGATTACGACCACAGCCGAACTGGCAGAACTGGTGGCATCGGCGGTACCAGGCAAGGAGCGTAAAAAACATCCGGCAACACGGGTGTTTCAGGCGATCAGGATTTTTATCAATCGTGAACTGGAAGACCTGGGTGAGGCACTGAACGGGATTGTGGATGTGATGCGTACAGGCGGACGGTTGGTGGTGATCAGTTTTCATTCCCTGGAGGACCGCATGGTTAAACGTTTTATGCGTGACCAGGCAAAGGGAACGGAATTACCACCTGATTTACCGGTTACCGGTAGTCCGGCCGATCGGCGTTTACGTGTGATAGGTAAGCCGGTGTTTCCCGGTGATCAGGAAATACAGGCCAACCCGCGTGCACGCAGTGCGGTGATGCGCGTAGCGGAGCGTCTATAGTGGCGACAGCAGATACAGCAGATACAGCGGATACAGGCAGGTCTAACTGGTCATGGATGCATGTATTCCTAGTGGTCCTAATTGTATCCGTGGTGGCAACGGCGGTGGCGGTGGTCAATGCCCGGCATAAAAGTCGGATCCTGTTTTCCGAGTTGCAAAAACTCAACAAGGTGCAGGATGAGCTGGAGACCGAATGGGGAAGACTGCAACTGGAGCAAAGCTCCTGGTCTACCCATACGCGTATAGAGGGTGCGGCATCAGGCAGACTGAAAATGTACATACCCAAGGCAAGTGAGGTTGTGATAGTCAGGCCATGAATGACAGCAACAAGACAGCGTCGTTCAGGATACGCCGGTTTCTGCTACTGGGGCTGGTGATATCGTTTGCTGTGCTTTTGTCATGGCGTGCGGTTGACCTGCATGTTGTGCAACATGACTTTTTGAAGTATCAGGGTGATTCACGCCACCTGCGTGTGGTCAAGGTGGCTGCACACCGGGGCAACATCACTGATCGTGATGGCGAGCCACTGGCAGTCAGTACACCGGTGGTTTCGGTCTGGGCCAATCCGCAGGAACTGATGGCAGAGCGTAAAGCCGTTGCAAAACTTGCGCGCATACTGAATATGCGTGTTGACCGGATTAATCGCCTGATTGCCAGGCATGGGGGGCGTGAGTTCGCCTATATCAAAAGGCATATCAACCCGGATGTCGCCGACAAAATCCAGCAGGCCGACCTGCCTGGCATCTATACCCAGCGCGAGTACCGGCGCTACTACCCTGCGGGAGAGGTGGCATCGCACCTGGTTGGCTTTACCAATATAGATGATGTCGGTCAGGAAGGTGTCGAGCTGGCCTACGACGAGTTGTTGTCAGGTACGCCGGGTAGCAAACGTGTGATTCGAGCCGGGCGCGGGCAACTGGTGGAGAATGTCGAAAGTATCAGTCAGATGCAGCCTGGTGAAGACCTGGTGCTGAGTATCGATCGGCGCCTGCAATACCTGGCGTACCGGGAACTGAAGGCCGCGGTCAAGCGCAACAAGGCACGCTCCGGAACCGTCGTGTTACTGGATGTCAAAACCGGCGAGGTGCTGGCCATGGTCAACCAGCCATCATTCAATCCGAATCGGCGCAAGCGTGGTGGCAAGTCACGTTATCGCAACCGTGCGGTGACGGATGTGTTCGAGCCCGGTTCGACGATCAAGCCTTTTACGATTGTGGCCGCACTGGAAAGCGGGCAGTACAAATCAAACACCCGCATCAATACTGCGCCCGGGCAGCTGCGTGTCGGTAAAAACACCGTACGCGATATGCATGACTACGGCATGCTGGATGTCTCCCGTGTGTTGACCAAGTCCAGTAACGTAGGTGCCAGCAAGATCGCATTGTCTCTGGATGCAGACCAGATGTGGTCGGTGTTTCGGCGTATTGGAATCGGCGAGCATACCGGCAGTACCTTCCCGGGCGAGGTAACCGGGGTGCTCCCGGTGTACAAGCGCTGGCGGCAGTTCCAGCAGGCTACCCTGTCATTCGGATACGGCATGTCTGTGACTGCCCTGCAGTTGGCCAGTGCCTATTCGGTACTCGCGGCTGACGGGGTCAAGCGTCCGGTATCCCTGTTTAAGCTGGATAAGGCGCCAGAAGGTGAACAGGTTATACGGGCAGGTGTGGCGCGTTCAGTCAGGGCGATGCTGGAAACCGTGCTGGGGCCGGAAGGTACGGGCCGCAAGGCACGGGTTGAGGGATACAGTGTCGCCGGCAAGACCGGTACGGTACACAAGTCAACTGCTGGCGGGTATGCGGAGGATCGTTATATCTCTCTGTTTGCTGGTATGGCGCCGGCAAATAATCCACGACTGGTTGCGGTGGTGATGATCGATGAGCCGCGCGGTGAGGATTATTACGGGGGGCTGGTGGCCGCACCGGTATTCTCCCGTCTGATGTCTGGTGCGTTGCGTCTGCTGGATGTTCCGCCGGACCGTCTGCCGGTGCTGGAGACCCGTCGCGACGGGGAGGCGCAACACGGATGAGTCCTATGCAGGCGCAAAATGAATGCACGCTCGACAGTTTGCTGGAAGGCTTACTGGATGAACAGTCCGGTGTCCGGTCTGTGCGCGAAAATATTCGATCACTATCATCAGACAGTCGTGTTGTACAGCCGGGCGGTTTGTACCTGGCCTGTGCCGGAGAGCGACAGCATGGACTGGATTTTGTTGACGATGCCTTGTCTGCAGGGGCGGTAGCCGTGGCCTGGGAGCCAGACAGGCGTTACCCGGATGGTCCGGGATCACTGGACAGGAAAGTGCCCACTTTCGCAGTTACAGATTTGCAAAAAAAGGTCGGCGTCATTGCCGACCGCTTTTATGGGCACCCTTCACAGCAAATGAATGTGGTCGGTATAACCGGAACCAATGGCAAGACATCCTGCAGTCATTATATTGCGCAGGTGCTGAGCGCCGACCAGCAGACTTGCGGGGTGCTCGGTACCCTGGGTTACGGTATTTATGGCGACCTGAAGCCGGCCAGTCATACCACGCCGGATGCCATCAGCCTGCAATCACAATTGGCAGCAATGCTGCACGCGGGTGTGCAGCATGTGGTCATGGAGGTGTCGTCACATGGTCTGGACCAGGGCCGGGTCAATGGTGTGCATTTTGATATGGCTGTGTTGACCAATCTCAGTCGTGACCATCTGGACTACCACGGTCATGAAGCGGCTTATGCCGCTGCCAAACAAATCCTGTTTGACTGGCCAGCGCTGTCCTGGCGCATCCTGAACATGGATGACGAGTTCGGTCGTGCGCTGCTGGGTCGTGAGGGTGCGCCCTGTCTGGTCTATGGCTTTGCAGCGGATGTCAGCAGTACCGGGTCATTTTATGTTCGCGGCAGCGACTTACGCGCTGATGCGAACGGACTGCGTTTTCATATCGAAACGCATCTCGGTGACGCCGATGTACAGTGCAAGCTGCTTGGCCATTTCAATGCCAGCAACCTGCTGGCCGTTATCGCAGTATTGATCGGCCTGGATTATACGCTCGATGCAATCGTCAGATATCTGGCTGATGTACGGGCAGTCGCCGGTCGTATGGAGCGCTTCAGCGCCCCGGGTCGGCCATTGCTGGTAGTCGATTATGCGCATACACCGGATGCCCTGCGCGCGGCGCTGGAATCCGCACGCGAGCATGTCAGTGGTGAGCTGTGGTGTGTGTTTGGTTGTGGTGGTGATCGTGATCGTGGCAAGCGCCCGATGATGGCGGCGATGGCCGAGCAGCATGCCGACCATGTGGTACTTACCGACGACAATCCGCGTAGTGAGGATGCGGAACAAATCATCAGGGATATCCGGCAGGGTTTTGCGCATGCTGAGAATGTTGACGTGATTCATGATCGCGCGACAGCCATCAGTACGGTATTCGAACGGGCCGCTGCAAAGGACCTTGTGCTGATCGCCGGCAAGGGACATGAAGACTATCAGTTGATCGGCGAGCAACGACTGCAATACAGCGATCGCGAAATGGCTGCAACTCTGATCGGGGGTGCTGATTGATGCACATGCGTTTGTCAGAAGCGGCACATCATATCGGTGCTGACTACAGCGGTCACGATGTCAGTTTCGCCGCGGTCTCAAGTGACTCCCGAAGTATCGCCAGGGGTGAGCTATTCATTGCCCTGCATGGTACTTCATTCGATGCGCACGATTTTATCGCACAGGCGGCCGAGCGTGGTGCCTGCGCGGCCATGATCGATCGACCGGTGGATGTCGATCTGCCGATGTTGAAAGTACGCGATACCCGCGATGGTCTGGGCGAGCTGGCGACGGCCTGGCGTTCCTGTTTTGATGTCCCGGTGCTGGCCGTAACCGGCAGTAATGGCAAGACCACGGTCAAGGAAATGATCGGGCAGATACTGGCCAGCAAGGGCGAGGTCCTGTTGACCAGGGGTAATCTGAATAACGATATTGGTCTGCCACTTACCCTGTTGCGCCTGCAGGACCATCACCATTATGCAGTACTTGAGATGGGTGCCAATCATGTAGGTGAAATCGCTTACCTGGTGGGGCTGGCAAAACCGGATATCGCGTTGATTACCAATGCCGGGTCGGCACACCTGGAGGGCTTTGGTTCCATTGCGGGCGTGATCCAGGCCAAGGGAGAAATTATAGATGGTCTGGGTGCAGACGGGACGGCTGTACTGAATGCCGAGGATGCCGGCCTGGCGAACTGGAAGCAACGCGCCGGCAAGCGCCCTGTCGTGACCTTCGGTTTGAGTGCGGATGCCAACGTGTATACGGATTCGGCCAGTGATGATGGTCCGGTCAGGGTTAGTGGCTTGAATGGCGAGGCGGCTATGCTGCATCTGCATCTGCCTGGTCAGCATAACCTGATGAATGCGCTGGCCGCGATCGCGGCATGCCAGGTCTGTGGCGTAACACTGCAGGATGCCTGTGCGGCACTGGAAAAAATGCGACCGGTAGGTGGTCGGCTTAACCTGCTTGTGGCAAACAGCGGCCTGCGGGTGCTGGATGATACCTATAATGCCAATCCTTCCTCGTTACAGGCGGCGCTGGATGTGCTGACCGGTCAGCAGGGTGTGCATGCGCTGGTGCTCGGGGATATGGCCGAACTGGGCGGGGATGTACGGGCCGTGCATGCACAGGCGGGTGAGTCGGCACGTGCTGCCGGTGTCAGCTATCTGTATGCGCTGGGTGATGCGTCCACTGCGGCGGCACAGGCCTTCGGTGAAGGGGGCAGGAGTTACCAGTCTCGCGATGAACTGGTCAGGGATGTGTTGCAACAGTTGCAGCCCGAAGCGGGTGTCGTGCTGGTGAAGGGTTCGCGTTTCATGCATATGGAGGATGTGGTCGAGGCGCTTTTGTCTGACAAGACCAAACAGATTGGTGAGGGGAACGCCTGATATGTTGTTATACCTGACAGAATACCTGACGCGGTTTAATACCGGTTTCAATGTGTTCGGTTACCTGACCCTGCGTTCAGTGCTGGCGGCGATTACCGCGCTGCTGATTTCCTTTCTGGTTGGTCCGTACATGATCCGGCGTCTGAGTCAGTACAAGATCGGTCAGACCGTCAGGGACGATGGCCCGGAAACGCATTTGACCAAGGCCGGTACGCCGACCATGGGTGGTGCGCTGATTCTGGTGGCGATAGCGGTCACGACCTTGTTGTGGGGCGATCTGGACAACCGCTATGTGTGGATGCTGATGCTGACCACGATGCTGTTTGGTGTGGTCGGAGCGGTAGATGATTATCGCAAGCTGGTCTTGCAGGACCCGAAAGGTCTTCCGGCAGCACAGAAATATTTCTGGCAATCCGTGATCGCGATCGGTGCCGCCATGTGGTTGTTTACCACCGCGGAACTGCCGATAGAAACGGCCTTGATAGTCCCGGTCTTCAAGGAGGTGGCGATTGATCTGGGCTGGTGGTTTGTGCCATTGACCTATTTCGTCGTGGTGGGTTCAAGTAACGCCGTGAACCTGACCGATGGCCTGGACGGGCTGGCAATCATGCCGACCGTGCTGGTCGCCGGTGCCCTGGGGATCTTTGCCTATGTTACCGGTCACGCGCAGTTTGCCTCTTACCTGGGTATACCGTTTATCACCGGCGTCGGCGAGGTGGCTATTTTTTGCGGGGCCATCGCCGGTGCCGGACTCGGTTTTCTGTGGTTTAACGCTTATCCGGCGATGGTATTCATGGGCGATATCGGTGCCCTGGCACTGGGTGCTGCACTCGGTATGGTGGCCGTTATCGTTCGACAGGAACTGGTGTTGTTGATTATGGGTGGTGTGTTTGTGATGGAGACGGTCTCGGTCATCTTGCAGGTGACTTCCTACAAGCTGACGGGCAGACGAATTTTTCGCATGGCGCCATTACACCACCATTTTGAGTTAAAGGGTTGGCCGGAGCCGCGTGTAATTGTGCGCTTCTGGATAATCACAGTCATCCTGGTGTTGGTCGGGCTGGCTACGCTGAAGATCAGGTAATACAGGTTACATGTTGGCAGTGAATCACAATATGACAGCAACAGCCAAACGCATACTGGTAGTCGGTCTCGGCAAGACCGGTTTGTCGGTGCTGCGTTATCTGGATCGGCAGGATGTAGAGCTTGCTGTTACCGATACGCGCGCACAGCCTTCCGGCCTGTCCGGTTTTGAGCCCTATGCTGGCAAGGTGGCTGCCTTCCTGAACGGATTTGACGAGCAGGCCTTCGACTCGGCGGACGAGATTATCGTCAGCCCGGGTGTGCCACTGACCGAGCCGTTACTGGCGAAGGCACGTGCAAGTGGGATCCCGGTTTACGGCGATATCGAGCTGTTTGTACGCAATACCACGGCACCGGTCATCGCGATTACTGGTTCAAATGGCAAAAGTACCGTGACCAGCATGCTGACCAAGATGGGGCAGCATGCCGGACGGCAAGTGCTGGCAGGGGGTAACCTCGGTACGCCTGCGCTTGATTTGCTGTCTGAACCGGTCCCTGATTTCTATGTGCTGGAGTTGTCCAGCTTTCAGCTTGAAAGCATTACTTCATTAAATGCCTGCGCAGCCGTAGTGCTGAATATTTCAGCCGACCATATGGATCGCTATGACAGTCTGGATGACTACGCCGATGTCAAGGCGCGTATTTATCATGGCGATGGTGCGGCGATCGTTAACCTTGATGATCCGCGTGTTGTTGCCATGACGACGGCAATTGAATCTGGCCGCAGACAGTTGAATTTCACGCTGGAAAACGCGGGGGATGATCTGACCTTCGGTTTGCTGGATAAAGAAGGTGAGAGCTGGCTGGCACAGGGACAGAGGACGCTGATGCCGGTCGCGGATTTGCTGGTATGCGGCCAACACAATGTTGCCAATGCACTGGCGGCGCTGGCACTGGGAACGGCTGTGGGTTTTCCCGAACCGGATATGTTGCAGGCCTTGCGCGAGTTTCCAGGTTTGCCGCATCGCAGTCAGTATGTGGCAAGCATCAACCAGGTTGACTGGTATAACGATTCCAAAGGTACCAATGTCGGCGCCACCATTGCGGCGATAGAGGGTATGCCGGGTCAGGTTGTGCTGATTGCAGGTGGTGAGGGCAAAGATGCCGATTTTGCGAGTATGCGTAAGATCGTTGATCAGAAGGTACGGGCTGCTGTGCTGATTGGTCAGGATGCGCCGGTTATTGCAGACGCCTTGCAAGGACACGCAACGATAATTTTTGCAGACAATATGGAGCAGGCGGTTGTTCATGCGGCGGACCAGGCCCGTCCCGGCGATGTGGTATTGCTGTCACCGGCCTGTGCCAGCTTCGATATGTATCGTGACTATCAACAGCGTGGTGACGACTTTGCCAGTTGTGTCCATGCCCTGCAAAGGGAGTTGAGTTCATGAGTCACACACAAGCAATCGAGTATAGCCAGTTACCGAGACAACGTCTTGTCGGTCCCTGGGACACACCACTGGTTGTAATCTGCGTGATGCTGTTGATGCTGGGTCTGGTCATGGTGGCGTCGGCGTCGGTCAGTCTCGGCCAGGCGCAGCATGGCAATGGCATGTTCTATTTTAATCGACAGCTGCTGTTTGCCGGCCTGGGGCTGGCTGCGCTGCTGGTCGTGGTGCGTATCCCGACGGCGGCCTGGCTGGCATCGGGCCCGGTGATGATCGGGTTGGCTTACTTTCTGCTGTTGCTGGTATTGATACCCGGAGTCGGGCATGAGGTCAACGGCAGTACACGCTGGTTACCCCTGGTGGCATTCCAGCTACAGGTTTCCGAGGTGGCCAAGTTACTGATCCTTATTTATCTGGCCGGTTACCTGGAACGCCGGGGTCGTGAGGTGCGTGAGACCACCTGGGGCTTTATCAAGCCGATGTTACTGCTAAGTGTCGCCGGCCTGTTGCTGTTGCTGGAACCGGACTTCGGCGCCATGGTGGTATTGATGGCTGCCTCATTGGCGATGATGTTCCTGGCCGGAGCCCGTTTACTCCAGTTCATGGTGCTGATGGCGTTTAGCGCCACCAGCATGGTTGCGCTGGCCTATGTTTCGCCATATCGCTGGACACGGGTTGTATCTTTCATGGACCCGTGGTCTGACCCGTTTAACAGTGGTTTCCAGCTGGTGCAGTCCCTGATTGCATTTGGTCGTGGTGAGGCCTGGGGTGTTGGGCTGGGCGGCAGTGTGCAGAAACTGTTTTACCTGCCGGAAGCGCATACCGATTTTGTGCTGGCCGTGCTGGCAGAAGAACTGGGCCTGGTTGGTGTGCTGTTTGTGATCGTACTGTTTACCTTGCTGGTCTGGCGCGCAATACGCATCGGTGTGCTGGCTGAGCGCAAGGGTCTGCTGTTTTCTGCCTATCTTTCCTATGGTATCGGAGCCTGGCTTGGCCTGCAGGCGTTCGTCAACATCGGTGTCAATATGGGTGTGTTGCCGACCAAGGGTCTGACCCTGCCATTGATGAGTTACGGTGGCAGCAGCCTGGTCATTACTGCTGTGGCGATCGGGGTCTTGCTACGGATTGCCTATGAGTCCAGCCACGTTGCCGAAGCGAAGCCTGAGCGGCGTAAAAAACGTGCACGTAGGAAGGGGGGGGTATGACCGGGCAACGACCCATACTGATTATGGCTGGTGGAACCGGCGGACATGTTTATCCGGCACTGGCCGTGGCCGATGATCTGCGTCAGCGTGGCTGGCCGGTGATCTGGCTGGGCACGCGCCAGGGTATCGAGGCGCGTCTGGTCCCGCCAACCGGTATCACGATAGAGTGGCTGCCAGTAGCCGGCCTGCGCGGCAAGCGTTTGCTGCAACGTCTGGCCGGCATACCCCGCCTGTTGTTCTCACTGCTGCAGGCGGCGCGGGTGATGTTGCGTCGCCGGCCCATGGTTGTGTTGGGTATGGGCGGCTTTGCTACCGGGCCGGGCGGCTTGATGGCGCGCCTGTTCGGAGTGCCCCTGTGTATCCACGAACAAAACTCGGTTGCCGGTCTGACCAACCGCCTGCTGGGGCGTATCGCAAACCGGGTGCTGGAGGCATTTCCACACAGCTTTCCTGCTGGCAGCCGTGCCGCAAACAAGGCGATCCATACCGGCAATCCGGTGCGTACCGATATCAACCTGATCGAACAGCCCGCCGAGCGTATGGCCAATCGTAGCGGCGCGTTACGACTACTGGTTGTTGGTGGCAGTCTCGGTGCGCAGCAGTTGAATCGGGTTGTTCCGCAAGCACTGGCTAATCTGGATATTACGATTGAGGTCAGACACCAGACTGGGCCTGACAAACTGGATCAGACCCTGGAGCTGTATCGGCAGGCCGGGGTAGAAGCCGATGTGCTGGCCTACCTGGATGACATGTGTGATGCGTATAACTGGGCAGACCTGGTGTTGTGTCGCGCCGGTGCGATCACGGTAGCCGAGCTGGCGAATGCGGGCCTGGCATCGATACTGGTGCCCTATCCGTACGCGGTGGATGATCACCAGACCGGGAACGCCGCGTGGTTATGTGACAACGATGCTGCCGAAATGATCCGGGATGCGGAACTGAATGCCGATTGGTTAAGCGGGCGCCTGCAGGTCTATCACAACCACCGGGGACGCCTGTTACAGATGGCTGAAAATGCACGGGCACTGTCCCGTCCGGATGCGGCCAGGGCGGTTGCGGATATCTGTCTGGATTGTGCCGGGGTGCAGGCTACGGCCTCAGGTGGTCAACCATGATTGACACCCGGCAGACAACAAAGATACGTGACATGCTCGACCCGATGGGTCGTATGCGCCGTATCCATTTTGTCGGCATTGGTGGTGCCGGGATGGGTGGTATTGCGGAAGTATTGATCAACCTGGGCTACACCGTCAGTGGCTCCGACATGCAGGAAAACCGCACCACCCGCCGTCTGTCCGAACTGGGCGCGCGGATTTATAGTGGACATGATGAAGCCCAGGTACAGGACTGCAATGTCGTGGTGGTATCAACCGCGATCAGGGAGGACAACCCGGAAGTTCAGGCGGCAAGGGCTGCGCGTGTCCCGGTGATTCCGCGTGCCGAGATGCTGGCCGAGTTGATGCGCTTCCGCTACGGTGTTGCGGTAGCCGGCACACATGGCAAGACCACGACGACCAGCCTGGTCGCGAGCCTGCTGGCCGAAGGTGGCATGGATCCGACCTTTGTAATTGGTGGACTGCTTAACAGCGCCGGTACGCATGCGCGTCTGGGAGAAAGCCGCTATCTGGTCGCCGAGGCGGATGAGAGTGATGCTTCGTTTCTGTATCTGCAACCAATGATCTCGGTAGTAACCAATATAGAGGCTGATCACCTGGGTACCTATGGCGGCGACTTCGAAAGGCTGAAGGAAACCTTCCTGGAATTTATACATCACCTGCCGTTTTACGGTCAGGCGGTATTGTGCCTGGATGATCCTGTCATCCGTGAGTTGTTACCGCGCATTACCAGGCCGGTGATTACCTACGGCACTGTCGAAGACGCAGACTTTCGTGCCACCGATATCCGGCAACAGGGTGCCGTCAGTCACTATCGTCTTGAACAGCCGGGTCAGGGTGAGGCGCTGCAAATCAAGCTGAACCTGCCTGGCATGCATAACGTACTTAATTCCATGGCGGCGATTGTTGTTGCGCGGGAGCTGGGTGTTGTGCCTGCTGATATCAAACGTGGCCTACAGGTGTTCCAGGGTATCGGTCGGCGTTTCCAGGTACATGAAAGCGTGCAGATTGGTGACTCCGATGTGATGTTGATTGATGACTACGGCCACCATCCCAGCGAACTGGCGGCAACGATCGAGGCGGTGCGACTAGGCTGGCCCGAACGGCGGCTGTTGCTGGTTTTTCAGCCACATCGGTACAGCCGCACCGCAGATCTGTTTGATGATTTTGTACGCGTGTTGTCCGATGTGGACGCGCTGGTACTGACCGATGTCTATGCGGCCGGTGAGGCGGTGATCCATACCGCTGATGGACATGCGTTGGCACGAGCGATCAGGAGCAGGGGGCAGGTTGACCCGGTCCTGGTTGCAACGCCGGAAGAGGCGCAACAGGTGCTGCCTGGTGTGGTCAAGCATGATGACGTGGTTTTGATCAGTGGTGCTGGAAGTATCGGCGGACTGGTAGGCCGTTTACTCAAACAGGAGGGCGTATGAAACAGGCGCTGATTCGCAAGTTGCATCTGGCAGGTGGTGAGGGTCTGGACAGTCGCTACGGGTTCGATAGTCACTGGAATCACAGTCATCCCCTGCGCAGGGCCTGGTACCGCAGCAGCGCTACTCGGGGGAGCATAAAACAGACTGACCGGGAGAAAGTCCGGCACCCATGATGACGGTACAAAAAGACAATCCGCGTTGGCAGGGCGAGTTGCTGTTAAACGAGCCGATGTCCAGACACACGAGTTGGCGTGTAGGGGGGGCTGCGCAACGGTTTTTCCGTCCACTGCATGTACAGGACCTGGCGGCCTATCTGTCACAGTGTCCGCAGGATGAACCGCTGTTCTGGCTTGGGCTGGGAAGCAACCTGTTGGTACGTGATGGTGGTCTGAAAGGAACGGTGATCGCGATGCAGGGTGTGATAGCGGACATCGAGCTACACCAGGCCGATGTATTACGTGCCGGTGCCGGTGCCAGTTGTGCACGCGTTGCGCGTATTGCAGCGCGTCATGGTCTGACCGGTGCCGAGTTTCTGGCCGGTATTCCCGGCACCATGGGTGGTGCGCTGGCGATGAACGCCGGTGCGTTTGGCGGGGAGACCTGGGGTATCGTCGCTGCGGTCACGACTATCGATCGTCAAGGCAATATCCATATACGTCAACCAGGAGAATACCAGGTCGCTTACCGCCAGGTACAGGGTCATGCAGATGAGTGGTTTATCAGTGCCGACCTGCAACTGCAACAAGGTGATACCGAGGCGGCACAGCAACGCATCAAGGCCTTGCTGGCGAAAAGAAATGCCAGTCAACCGATCGGTCAACCCAGTTGTGGCTCAGTATTTCGCAATCCACCCGATGATCATGCGGCGCGTCTGATCGAGTCCGCGGGCCTGAAGGGTTATGCCATCGGTGGTGCCTGTATATCCGGTAAACATGCGAACTTTATTATCAATACCGGGAATGCCAGCGCTGACGATATTGAAAGCCTGATCAAGCATGCGCAGGCAGTGGTGGCCGAGAAGTTTGGTGTGCAGCTGCAAACCGAGGTGCATATCGTCGGGGAGCATGCCCGATGAGTATCGCGGCAGCACAGTTTGGCAAGGTGGCCGTGTTGATGGGTGGTGACGCAGCCGAGCGAGAGATTTCACTGCAAAGCGGAGGCGCTGTGCTGCAGTCCCTGCTGGACGCCGGTGTGGATGCGTCGGCATTTGATCCATCCGAACAGAGCGTATGCGCATTACTGGAGCAGAAATACGACCGGGCGTTTGTTGTCCTGCATGGCCGTGGTGGAGAGGATGGCCGGATACAGGGTGCACTGGAAAGCATGGGTATTCCCTATACCGGTTCAGGGGTAAAGGGATGTGCATTGAGTATGGACAAGCTGGCATGCAAGCGCCTGTGGTCTGGAATGGGGCTACCCACTCCCGGGTTCAGGGTGCTGAACGAAACGACCAACTGGCAGGAAGTGATTAATCACCTTGGTTTGCCGCTGATGGTCAAACCGGCACATGAGGGCTCCAGCCTGGGCATGACCCGGGTGGCCGACGCCGAAATGTTGGCCGTAGCCTGGGAAAAGGCTGCAGCCTATGACCCGGCGGTGATCGCCGAGCAATGGATAGAGGGCTCCGAGTATACAGCGGCAATACTGGGTGACCGGGTATTGCCATTGATAAGACTGGAGACGCCACGTGAGTTTTATGACTATGCGGCCAAGTATGAACAGGATGATACCTCATATATCTGTCCCTGCGGTCTGCCGGATACAGTGGAGACACAATGCGCACAACTGGCGCACGCAGCGTTTGAGGCTGTTGATGCAAAGGGCTGGGGCCGGGTTGATTTCATGATGGATAAACAGAACAAGCCATGGCTGATCGAAGTCAATACGGTGCCGGGCATGACCGGGCACAGCCTGGTACCGATGGCGGCAAAGGCCATTGACATGGATTTTCAGGCGCTGGTGCTAAGCATACTGGAACAGACGGTGGTGACTGCAAGCTCCGGGGTGAAACAATAATGGCGCGCAGGAAAAAAAATCGCAGTCAGGCTACGCGCAAGGAAAAGGCAGAGGGTCTGCGTATGCCGCATTTCACCAGTGTGCACCTGGCCGGATTGTTGCTGCTATCGATGCTGGCTACTTTGGTTTGGCTGACATGGTGGCTGCAGAAGCCGGATCGTTTTCCGATTCGGTCGGTACAGGTCAGTGGTCGTATGCAGTATGTGGACGAGAACAGGATACGGACCAGGGTTAGTGAAAATATCAATCATAATTTTTTTATGCAGGATATCGATCAGATCAGGACCTCGCTGATGCAGGTGCCATGGATAGAAAGCGTCCATGTACGCAGGGTGTGGCCGGATGCGTTGAGTATCGAGGTTCGCGAACATCAGCCTTTTGCAATATGGGAACAGGGTGGGCTGGTTAACACAAGGGGGCAGTGGTTTGAGGCCGAGAGCAGCGATGTAAGGACAGGCATGCCGGTGTTGTCCGGACCGAAGTCACTGGTTAACGAGATAGCCAGGAAATTCAGTGTCTATCACAAACAGTTTGCGAAACTGGGCCTGAGTCTGCAAAAGCTTACGGTAGACAAGCGCCGTGCCTGGAGCCTGGTTACAAAGGATGGGCTGGTCATCAGCTTGGGGCGCAAGAATGTTACTGAGCGGTTGCGTCGGTTTCAGCGCAGTTATGCGGAAGTGCTGATGCAACAAAAACAACAAATACAGGCAATAGATATGCGTTATACAAACGGGTTTGCCGTGCAGTGGAAATCTGCAGATCGGGGGGAACAGGCATAATGTCTAAAAAACAGGAACGTAACTTGATCGTTGGTCTTGATATAGGTACTTCCAAGGTAGTGGCTATCGTTGGGGAAATTAATAGCGATAACGAGATCGATATTATCGGTATTGGTTCCCACCCGTCACGAGGACTGAAAAAGGGAGTGGTGGTCAATATTGAATCCACTGTGCAATCCATACAAAGAGCGGTGGAGGAAGCCGAGTTAATGGCGGGTTGCCAGATCAATTCTGTTTTTGCAGGTATCGCCGGCAGTCACATACGCAGTCTGAATTCACATGGCATTGTGGCAATACGTGACAAGGAGGTGGGGCATACCGACGTCGAGCGTGTGATCGATGCGGCGCGTGCCGTAGCGATACCGGCCGATCAGAAAATACTGCATATCATACCGCAGGAATTCATTATCGACAGCCAGGAAGGCATCCTGGAACCGGTGGGCATGTCAGGCGTTCGTCTGGAGGCCAAGGTGCATATGATTACCGGCGCGGTCAGCGCTGCCCAGAACATCATCAAGTGTGTACGTCGTTGCGGACTGGAAGTGGACGACGTCATCCTGGAGCAGCTGGCATCCAGTTACTCGGTGCTGACCGAGGATGAGAAGGAACTGGGTGTGTGTATGGTGGACATCGGTGGGGGGACGACCGACATTGCGGTGTTTACCGAGGGCTCGATCCGGCATACGGCCGTGATCCCGATCGCCGGTGACCAGGTCACCAATGATATTGCCGTGGCCCTGCGTACACCGACCCAGTATGCGGAAGAAATCAAGATCAAGTATGGCTGCGCCCTGCGCCAGCTGGCCAGTGAAGAGGAAAGTATCGAGGTGCCCAGTGTGGGTGATCGTCCACCGCGCCGCCTGGCCCGGCAGACCCTGGCTGATGTGGTCGAGCCGCGTTATGAGGAGCTGATGGCGTTGGTACAGAACGAGTTGCGTCGCAGTGGTTTTGAGGAGCTGATAGCGGCCGGCATCGTGCTGACCGGCGGCAGTTCGAAAATGGAGGGCCTGATCGAACTGGCCGAGGAGGTCTTCCATATACCGGTGCGTCTGGGTGTGCCGCAGTACGTGTCCGGTCTGGTCGATGTGATACGCAATCCAATTTATGCAACCGGTGCCGGTCTGTTGTTGTTCGGACACCGTAACAGTGAATCCCGTATGGGTGCGCCGCGTGTCAGTGGTGGATTCAAGGGTGTGTGGTCTCGTATGAAGAGCTGGTTTCAAGGAAACTTCTGATCATCGTGGTGGTGAGATGAAGAATGGATGCATACAAAGTAGTTATTTAACTGGAGGGGTTAACAATGTTTGAATTACTCGATTCGTATAGCGAAAACGCTGTGATAAAGGTTATCGGTGTTGGCGGTGGAGGCGGCAATGCCGTACAACATATGGTCAAGACCGGTATCGACGGGGTGGACTTTGTCTGTCTGAATACCGATGCGCAGGCGTTGAAGAAAACCAATGCCAAGACGTCCCTGCAGATCGGCGCAGATCTGACCAAGGGTCTGGGTGCCGGTGCAGATCCTGATATTGGCAAGCAGGCCGCTGAGGA
Source organism: uncultured Gammaproteobacteria bacterium (assembly GCA_947258795.1). Classification (GTDB taxonomy): domain Bacteria; phylum Pseudomonadota; class Gammaproteobacteria; order DRJJ01; family DRJJ01; genus DRJJ01. The sequence continues at coordinate 106,319 of CAMYJU010000018.1, forward strand.
TGATCGTGATCGTATCCAGGAGATCATCAAGGGGGCGGACATGCTGTTTATCACCGCTGGCATGGGTGGTGGTACCGGTACCGGCGGGGCACCGATTGTGGCCGAGATCGCCAAGGAGATGGGTATATTGACGGTAGCCGTAGTGACCCGTCCATTTGGCTTTGAGGGCAAAAACCGTATGGGTGTGGCCGATGAAGGCATTAATGATCTGAGCAAGTCGGTCGATTCATTAATCACCATACCGAATGAAAAGCTGTTGAGCGTGTTAGGCAAGACTACCAGTCTGCTGGATGCGTTCAGGGCGGCGAATGATGTGCTGCTGGGCGCGGTACAGGGGATCGCCGAGCTGATCACACGCCCTGGCCTGATCAACGTTGACTTTGCCGATGTGCGTACCGTGATGTCCGAGATGGGTATGGCGATGATGGGCTCAGGCGCTGCCAACGGCGAGGACCGGGCACGGGAAGCGGCTGAGGCGGCGATCTCCAGTCCGTTACTTGAGGATGTGGATCTGTCCGGAGCATGTGGCATCCTGGTCAATGTGACGGCCGGTATGGACCTGACCATTGGTGAATTTGAAGAAGTCGGTCTGGCCATCAAGCAGTTTGCGTCAGATGATGCGGTAGTCGTAGTTGGCACGGTGATCGACCCGGACTTGTCGGATGAACTGCGTGTCACCGTGGTGGCGACCGGTATTGGCGGGACGGTTCGGGTGAAGACCGAGACCCTGCAGGAGGTTCCCGAGGTCAAGGTGGTGCAGCGCAACAAGGATGGTGAGGTGGATTATGGCAAGCTGGAGCGACCAACCATCATGCGCCAGGCCGCCGTGGTCGGTGGAGAGGACTACCGGCAGGCCGATGATCCGGACCTGAAGTACCTGGATGTGCCGGCATTCCTGCGTCGCCAGGCCGATTGATGCCCCAGGCTGGCCCCGGTCAGCACGGCCCATAAGCTAAGTAATTGATTTTACTTAATTGATCAGGGAAATTGGGTATTTGAGCAACCAATCGATAGTTGTCGACAGGTTGGTTGACGGTGGTTCAACGGACATCCCTCCCCGTTGAACCCCGTTCCCAATCCGCTGTCATAGCGGCAGGGATGTGGCCGGGTTGTGACAAAGGTCGCATATAACTTCAACGTGATCAGTGGCTTGTGTGATTGCCGTCACTTTGCAGATCTGAATGGCTGTGCTAGTATGTGCACTCGTTATGCCTTACGGCCTGACTTTATTTAGTTTTGAGACTGGGATCACAGCGTTCGGGGAAACAATCCAGAATGATAAAGCAGCGTACGCTCAAGAATATCATCCGCGCCACTGGCGTTGGCCTGCACACCGGAAAAAAAGTCTATCTGACCTTACGACCGGCCCCGGTCGATACCGGGATCATTTTCAGACGTACTGACTTTGAGCAGGCCGTCGAAATCAAGGCCAGCCATGAAAACGTTGGCGACACCAGTTTATCGACCGCGTTAGTCAAGGCCGACGTAAAGATCTCGACCGTGGAACACCTGTTGTCCGCTCTGGCAGGTATGGGTATCGATAACGCCTATGTCGACCTGAGTGCGCCGGAAGTTCCGATCATGGACGGCAGCTCCGGACCTTTTGTGTTTCTGATCCAGTCTGCCGGTATAGAAGAGCAGAATGCCCCGAAACGTTTCATCCGTATTAAACGCAGTGTCCGCGTCGAGGATGGTGACAAATGGGCTCAATTTGATCCATTTGACGGTTTCAAAGTCGGCTTCACCATTGATTTTGACCATCCTGTGTTCAAGTCACACCAGCAAGATGCTGAGGTGGATTTTTCAACCACTTCATTTGTGCGCGAAGTCAGCCGCGCACGTACCTTCGGATTCATGAAAGACATCGAGTTTCTACGTGAGCAGCAACTGGCACTGGGTGGCAGCCTGGATAATGCCATTGTGGTCGATGATTATCGCGTATTGAATGAAGACGGTCTCCGTTACGAGGACGAGTTCGTCAAGCACAAGATTCTGGATGCAATCGGTGACCTGTACCTGCTCGGCCATAGCCTGATTGGTGCGTTCAAGGGCTATAAGTCTGGCCATGCGCTGAACAATCATTTACTCCGAACACTGATGGCAGACGAGTCAGCCTGGGAACAGGTGACCTTTGAGGACGCGGCCAAGGCGCCGATCCTGTATATGCAACCAGTGCAGTCTGCATAGACTGCCTGACCAGACGCCCGGCTATTATAAAATAAGGCAGTTTGCGTAACTGCTTGATAAATAGGGCTATACGACGCGGTACACCTGCGTTGGCAGGTGTCAGTGCCTGCTTTGCCTGACCAGGCGTAGCAGGGCCTGCTTGAGATCTGAGGATTCCAGGCTATCCGCGTAATCGTGTATGTATCTGGCGCTGATTTGTGAAAGCTTTCGTTTTTTGGACTGATTGGGCTGGCCAGTCTTTGCGCTAACCGGTCTGCTAACCAGCAATTTAACCTGCGTTAGCGGTAAATGATACTGCTGGCGATATAATTGCTTGATTTTAGGGGTTAAAAATCTTAATTTAGCCAGCCAGGCTGAATTATCGACAGCAATGCTGATGCTGCCATGCTGTATTTTAACCACCTGGCAATGGGGAGCCATGGCATCTGGCAGTAATGCGCGTAGCTGCAGCGTATAGCGATCTAGTCGCGTAAGCTCAGTCTGTAGATGCGAGAAGTTCTTGTTTTTTAAAAGGCTTGCAATGGATTTGGACTTAAGTCTGGTCATAGTTGGCCGATAATTTTAAAAGTACGCAGAGTATTTATACGGATTATTACCTTAAATGAATTTAATATTATTCACAAAGTGCCATGATCGACCGGTATCGATTCAATTATCGCATCCCCGTAGTATCGCCATTATAACCGCAGTTACGCTACTACTGGCATCTGTGTTACTAATGACCGGCTACTGGTTGGCCGCCGGCGATCATCAATATGCAAAACAGGTTGATACCTCCGTTATCCAGGCCTGGAAGCAGCGACTGGTCGATCAAAAACAGGCCTTACAGGAAACCCGGCAGACCACGCAGGCCAATATCAACGCACTGGCACAACAAGTCGGTCAACTTCAGGCACATGTACTGCGCATGGAGGCCCTTGGTCAGCGCCTGACCGAGATGGCGAAGCTGGACAAGGGTGAATTCAATTTTGATGACTTGCCCGCACAAGGTGGTCCACTCAATAGCGCTGATTTGCAACCGCAGGACAGTGGTGATCTGTTGCGTACACTGGATGAACTGTCCAACCAGATCAGTGATCGTGAACAGCAACTGGTGGTGCTGGAATCCTTCCTGATGCATAACAATCTGCAGAAGCAGGTCCAGCCGGCAGGTCGGCCGGTACGTAAGGGCTGGATGTCTTCACGTTTTGGCAACCGCAATGATCCGTTTACCGGCAAAAAAGAATTTCATGCCGGCGTGGATTTCGCCGGCAAGCGAGGTTCCGATATTGTCGCGGTAGCCGCCGGGGTGGTGACCTGGGCTGGAGATCGCTGGGGTTATGGCAACCTGGTCGAGATAGACCATGGTAATGGTTTTGTCACCCGCTATGGCCACAACAGCAAAATCATGGTCAAACTGGGCGATACCGTCAAACCGGACCAGGTGATCGCGCTGATGGGTAGCAGTGGTCGTTCAACCGGCCCGCATGTCCATTTTGAAGTACTCAAGAATAACCGCGCGGTCAATCCGCTTAAATATACCCGCGTTTCGCGTAAGTAAACGGCTCCTCCATCTGGTAGATAAGCCCCCGGGCGGTTGTCTGCCAGGCATATGCGGTATCCCCCTGATTCGTGATAAGACACTGATTTTCGTACACAGAATCTGCACACAGGCCTGAAGTTTGCGGTACAATAGCCGCTTTCGGGCGCTAACAGGCGTCTTCAGTAATCATTACCGGTCAGTCAGGAACTATGCTAAGCAAACTTGCCAGGAAGATATTCGGTAGTCGTAACGAGCGACTGATAAAAGAAATGTTCAGGGTGGTTAACAAGATTAACCAGTTTGAGCCTGCTATCTCCGAACTTACAGACGAACAATTACGCGCCCGAACAGACGAATTTCGTGGGCGCATCCAGAATGGCGAAACACTGGATCAGTTGTTGCCGGAGGCCTTTGCCGTCGTTCGCGAGGCCGGTGTGCGTGTACTGAACATGCGTCATTTCGATGTGCAGTTGATTGGCGGGATGGTGCTACACCGCGGCAAGATTGCGGAGATGCGTACCGGTGAAGGTAAAACCCTGGTTGCGACCCTGGCGGCCTATCTCAACGCATTGAGCGGCCATGGTGTGCATGTGATCACCGTAAATGACTACCTGGCCAAACGTGATGCGGCATGGATGGGCAAGCTGTACAGTTTTCTTGGTATGACGACCGGGGTCGTCGTGGCGGAAATGGACCACCATGAGAAGCAGGCGGCCTATACTTGTGATATCTGCTATGGCACCAATAATGAGTTCGGCTTCGATTATCTGCGCGATAACATGGCGTTCAATATTGAAGAGAAGGTTCAACGTGAGCTGAACTTTGCCGTTGTCGATGAAGTGGACTCCATCTTGATCGATGAGGCGCGCACACCGCTGATCATATCCGGGCCGGCTGATGAGAACCAGGAAGTCTATATGCAGGTCAACAAACTGATCCCGGGCCTGAGCAAGCAGGAAGAGGAAGAGGGCCCTGGCGACTTCAGTATCGACGAGAAGTCCAAGCAGATCTACCTGACCGAAGAAGGGCATCAGAAGGTCGAGGAGCTGTTGGTTAAATCCGGTATGCTGGCCGAGGACGCCAGTCTGTATGACGCCGGCAATATCGCGTTGATGCATCATGTCAACGCTGCCTTACGCGCCAATTACCTGTTTCACAAGGATGTCGACTACATAGTCAGTAATGGCCAGATCGTTATCGTAGATGAATTTACCGGCCGCACCCTGGCCGGTCGTCGCTGGTCTGATGGTCTGCATCAGGCCGTTGAGGCCAAGGAAGGGGTGCCGATCCAGAGTGAAAACCAGACTCTGGCCTCGATTACCTTCCAGAACTATTTCAGACTGTATAACAAGCTGTCAGGTATGACCGGTACGGCCGATACCGAGGCATTCGAGTTTCAGCAGATATATGGCCTGGAAGTCGTGGTCATCCCGACCAACCGCGAGATGGTGCGCGAGGACAACGCTGACAAGGTATATCTGACACCGGAAGAAAAGTTTACCGCCATTATTAATGACATCAGGGATTGCCAGGAACGCAAGCAGCCGGTACTGGTGGGTACGACCTCGATCGAGGTATCTGAAGTGCTGTCAGACCTGCTTACTAAAGAAAAAGTAAAACATGAGGTGCTGAACGCCAAACAGCACGAGCGCGAGGCGCTGATTGTCGAGCAGGCGGGTTGTCCCGGTGCGGTGACCATTGCAACCAATATGGCCGGACGTGGTACGGATATTGTGCTGGGTGGCAACGTCGAGGCGGCCATCAACAGACTCGAGAATCCGGATCAACCCAAGATTGACAATATGCGTGACGAACAGGCGCAGCAGCATGAGCAGGTTCTGCAGGCGGGTGGTTTGCATATTATCGGTACCGAGCGGCATGAGTCGCGCCGTATTGATAACCAGCTCCGTGGTCGTTCCGGGCGCCAGGGTGATCCGGGTTCAACCCGTTTCTATCTGTCGCTAGAGGACAACCTGATGCGAATTTTCGCTTCTGACCGGGTGGCCGGCCTGATGCAAAAACTCGGTTTGGAAAACGGCGAGTCGATAGAACATCCATGGGTCTCCAAGGCGATCCAGAACGCGCAACGCAAGGTTGAGGCGCATAACTTTGATATTCGTAAACAGTTGCTTGAGTATGACGATGTCGCCAATGACCAGCGTAAGGTGGTCTACGAACAGCGCAATGAGATCATGGCCTCTGATGACGTGTCTGACAGTATCAAAGCGATACGTGAGGATGTCATCAACGGGCTGATCAATAACTATATACCGCCGGGCAGCCTGGACGAACAATGGGATATCAAGGGCCTGGAAGAAGCCCTGCACGGTGAACTGGGTCTGGATGCCGCGGTTGCACAATGGCTGGAAGAAGATGAGACCCTGCATGAAGACAGCCTGCGCGAGCGTATTCTGAGTGAACTGGAACAGGCGTATCTGGACAAGGAACAGCAGGCGGGTGCTGAAACATTACGCCATTTCGAGAAGGCCATCCTGTTGCAGGTGCTGGACACACTGTGGAAAGAACACCTGGCCGCAATGGACTATTTACGCCAGGGTATCCACTTGCGTGGTTATGCACAAAAGAACCCGAAGCAGGAGTACAAACGCGAGGCCTTCGAGATGTTTACCGATATGCTTGAGCGTATCAAGTATGATGTGATTACGGTCTTGTCCAAGGTACAGGTGCGCGCTGAAGAAGACGTGGATGCGATCGAGGAACAGCGCCGTGCCCCGGTACAGATGGAATACCAGCATGCTGAAGCCAGTGCCATGGGTGGGCAGGAAGCCGAGGCCGAGGGGGCAGAGCCTGCACAGCCGTTTGTACGCGATGGCCGCAAGATCGGGCGCAATGAACCCTGCCCATGCGGTTCCGGTAAGAAATACAAACAGTGTCACGGTAAGTTAAGCTAACTGATTCTTGCCCGCACGCCAGCCAGATGGTCTAGCAAAGACACGCTGTAAATAAATCCCTGTAAACTCGACGGCAGCGTCCATGCTGCCGACAGTCTTTGCTAGACCATCTGGCTGGTGTTAGGTAGCAACTGGAATCGGTCATACAAGTTGTTTCTCCAGTTATTTATATCATACTGACAATACAGATTGATCTCCGGGTAGGCGATAGTAGGTAGGGTGCAATGCACTACGTTTATTGCACCCTACGGGTTAACTGGATTCCCCGCCCACCGTCTGCGCTGGGCCAGGCCTACGCCGGGATGACGGGTTAATCAGACCATCCCTAGATGATTTTCTTGCACAGGCATGTTTCAATAGTAGGCTTGAAATAATCTGACAGGGTTACTGATCATGGCTGTAGGGCTTGAACAAGCATCCAATTTATTACCGGTAGCCGGTGTACGTCTGAGCAGTGCCGAGGCGGGAATTCGTTATACAGATCGTGACGATGTGGCCCTGATTGAATTTGCACCCGGTACGGTCGTCAGCGCGGTATTTACCCAAAATGCATTCTGTGCGGCACCCGTGCAGGTGGCCAGGGCTCATCTGGCCAAGGCCCCGGCGCGCTGGCTGCTGATCAATGCCGGTAATGCCAATGCCGGTACCGGTGAGGAAGGTATTGCAGACGCACGGGGCTGTTGTGCGGCGCTGGCCGAACAGCAGGCAGCCACAACAGAACAGGTTTTACCCTTTTCCACCGGCGTGATTGGTGAACGGCTACCGGCCGGCAGGATTATCGATGTGCTGCCGTTATTGCGGGACGGCCTGGACGAGTCGGGCTGGGCGGATGCAGCCAACGCCATCATTACCACCGATACGCTCGCCAAGGGTAAAAGTGAGCAGATCCAGGTTAATGGCAAGACTGTCACCATTACCGGGATCGCAAAAGGGTCTGGGATGATCAGGCCGGATATGGCAACCATGCTGGCGTTTATTGCAACGGATGCGAAAGTAGAACAGGCCTTACTGGACAAATGCCTGGGGCAGCTTGTCGACGCCTCGTTTAACCGGATCACGATAGATGGAGATACCTCTACCAATGACGCCTGTATACTGGCGGCAAGCGGGGCCATCGATGGTGCCAGGCTGGATGAACAGCATCCGGATTTTGATGTCTTTATGGCGGCCTTACAACGCGTGTTTACCTGGCTGGCACAGGCCATCGTGCGTGATGGTGAAGGCGCTACCAAGTTTATTACTGTTCATGCCAGTGGCGGACAGAGTAACGAGGAATGCCTGGCGGTTGCTTATACAATTGCCCATTCACCGCTGGTCAAGACGGCGCTGTTCGCGAGTGATCCGAACTGGGGCCGAATCCTGGCCGCGGTCGGACGTGCACCGGTCGCACAGCTCGATTTGTCACGCATCGATATCTATCTGGATGAGCTATGTATCATACGCCATGGAGAGCCTGCTCCCGGCTATACCGAGGAGGCCGGGCAAACGGTCATGAAGCAGGATGAGATTACCATACACGTCGAACTCGGACGTGGCGAGTCTGAACAGGAGGTCTGGACCACGGATCTGTCCTATGACTATGTGCGTATCAATGCCGAGTACCGTTCCTGAGAGCTTCACTGATGAGCCAGGCTGAAGTTGTACATGTCGCAGCGGGTGTGATCACCGATTCGCAGGGCAGGGTGCTGGTCAGTAAGCGTGCTTCTGATTCCCATCAGGGTGGCTTATGGGAACTCCCCGGGGGTAAATGCGAACCGGACGAGAGTATCAGGCAGGCACTGGAGCGTGAGTTGCAGGAAGAACTGGGTATCAGTGTTACGGCAGCGCGGCCGTTAATCGTGATCAGGCACGATTATCCTGATTTGTGTGTCTGTCTGGATGTATGGAAAGTACAGGATTATCGCGGTGAGCCCGCAGGCCTGGAAGGGCAACCGTTGAAATGGATACCGGCAGAGCAGTTAACGACGCTGGATATGCCGGCCGCTGACAAGCCCGTCATCAGTGCGATTCGTCTTCCATCCGCATATCTGATTACGCCTGATCCTGTGGACGGAACGGATACGTTTCTGACGCAACTGGATGTGGTATTGAAACGGGGTATTCGTCTGCTATGCCTGCGTGCCACCAATCTGGATCAGGATGCCTATGCCGGCTTAGCCAGTCAGGCTATCAGATTGTGTCACCAGCATGGTGCGCGGATTCTGTTAAGCCGCCACCATGAGCTGGTCAAGTCGCTGGGAGCAGACGGGGTCCATATCAGTTCACGGCAACTACGAGAACAGGCGCATCGCCCTGTTGACAGTCCTTATTGGGTCGCAGTGTCCTGCCATGATCGTGATGAGTTGGAGCGGGCGGGACAGTTAGGGGCTGATTTCTGCGTATTGTCACCAGTCAAGGCAACCGGCAGTCACCCTGGTGTACAGCCACTGGGCTGGGAAAAGTTCAGTGAACTGGTAGCGGATTGCAATTTACCGGTGTACGCACTGGGTGGTATGGGTCTGGAAGATGTGGAACAGTCATTTCAGTGTGGCGGGCAGGGTATCTCGGCGATCAGTGCGTTGTGGACAGCTTGAGAGATCAGTAACCTTTGATGCTGTAGAGGGTAATTCATGTTCAGTGATTCAGGTCATCGCCGTTTTCTGGTCCTGCTGATTGTCGGCCTGTCAGCCTACTTGCTTAACCTGGTCTATCAGGAAAAGTGGAAGGTATACGAGCCTGCGCGCTATACCGAAACGGCCATGGTGGTTAATCCGGAATGTGACCTGGCAAAACAGGAATGTCACGCGGTGACAGACGGCTTGCGACTGGCTATCAGGCTTGCGGGTGAACTCCAGTCCATGAAGCGGTTTCAAATTTTTGCCAAGGCTGTCGATGGCTCAACTATCCAGCTGGATGCTGTTGATGTGCAATTCAGTATGAAGGATATGTATATGGGCGAAAATCATTATGCCTTGCACAAGCAGGATCAGACTAACTGGCAGGCAGATGTGGTATTACCGGTTTGTGCAAGTGGACACAGTGACTGGATACTGGAGGTCCTGGCCAGGTCAGGTGACCAGGTTTACCGGGTGGAAATGCCGTTCCAGTTGGAAAGATAGGCCCTAAATCAGGCAGCAGGTCAGGCCGAAACTGACATCTTCGCTCGTTTGCTTCGGGCGATCGTTGTAGTCGCCCTGCACCATAAAGCGCATGGTAAAACGGTGTTTACCGGCACTGATCTCAGGAAAGGCTTGCGTGCTGGCCGGCAGGCTGATGCGCAATAGCTGGCAGGGATGAGCAGGATCCATATTCTGCTGAAAAAAGCCTTTTTCAGCGATAAAATGCTGTTCTATCGCACTGTCGCGAATTAACCGCAGCAGAAAACCGATAGCATGCCGGACCAGGTCAAAGCTGGCCAGCCAGCCGGCAAGTATCTGGTTGCGTTCTTCTATGGGTTTCTGTAACCAGGCGTGCAGGCCCGGCAGATCAAAAGCACAGCTGCCTCCCGGTATCGCGCTTCGTTGTTTGAAACTGTTCAGGAATTCATTGTCGTTCAGTGCATGGCCGATAGGTTGGTTGCTGTTGTACAGGCGGTCAATCAGCATATCCAGTTCATCCAGAATTTCCGCCAGCAGTCTCCTGTCGATATTCGGATTCTGTTCCAGACGGGCCAGGTTGGCAGTATGGCGCTCAAGCTCCTTCAGCAGTTCCGTTTTCATATCGCTGCGCCCGATCTGGCTCTGGATTTCGATAATGCTGTTCAGGGTAGCGCGATTGTTCCAGACGGAGGTACCACGGGCGTAAAAGTCAGCCTGGTCAAACAGGAACTCCAGGCGCAGAAAGGAGCGTATCCGTTCATTGAGCGGGTGCTCGTAGACGGTAACGTCCTGCACAGCCTGTTTTTGTTGTTTCCGTGGCGACATGTTGGGCGGCTATTGTCCTTTAGCTGTGCTGACTATGCAAATCATCCGGCTCATTTTGTGACAGGCGCATATACAGGGCATGCAGCTTCATGACCTGTTCATGCAAATCTTCCTTGCTGCCATTGTTGATAATAATGTCATCAGCGATTTTCAGTCGTTGCTGTCGAGCAGCCTGGCTGGCCAGTATAGCCTGGATCTGGTCTTCGGTGACGTCGTCACGCAGACGGAGCCTGTTTCTTTGTTCCGCCTCGCTGGAATCAATAACCAGTATCCGGTCAATCTTTGCGGTCTGACTGGTCTCGGTCAGTAGCGGGATTACCTGTATACAGTATGAGGCGTCAAGCTGGCCGGTCAGCTGGTCCATGCGTTCACGGATGCGTGGGTGTAGTATGGCCTCCAGCTTTTTCCGGTCGGATTCATGACTGAATATCCTGTCACGCAGCTTTGTACGATCCAGCTTTCCGGTCTTATCGAGCACCCGGGTACCAAACTGGTCAACGATCTCCTGCAGTGCCTCTTCACCAGGTTCTACCAGTTCACGTGCAATAACGTCAGCGTCAATAACCGGAACAGCCAGCTGACTGAAAAGTGACGCAACTGTGGATTTGCCGCTGCAAATCCCGCCAGTCAGACCTATGATCAGCATATCGATACCTGGAAACCGAGATTGAAAAGGCTCTGAACGACACACCCCGTTGCTCAGGATATGTCATCCGTTGCTAACGGTTAATGCCATCGAGGCAACATACGGAGAACCATACCGCAATTGTTTCGATTTCTCCATACCAGGGGCTGCCTGGTATGAAACAGAAGGGTGTTAAGTGGTCGGGATAGACCAACCCAGATATAAATCAAGCAATTCCTTTCCCCATAACAGGCTGATCCAGCCGGCTACAGCCAGATACGGGCCGAATGGAATCCGGGTATCACGCTTGTTACCAGCAAACAGCATCATGCTGATACCGACGGCTGCACCGACAACGGAAGACAGGATCAGGGTGACCGGCAGGATTTGCCAGCCTCCCCAGGCGCCGACTACGGCGAGTAGCTTGAAGTCACCATAGCCCATACCAATTTTCCCGGTCAGCCGATGATGAATCTGAAACAGGGTCCAGAGTATCAGGTAACCGGCTGCGGCACCGATCACGCTTGACTCAAGATCGGTGTACAGGTTGTTCAGGTTGGCCAGCAGGCCCAGCCATAATAATGGCATGGTCATGACATCCGGTAATAACTGGTGATCAAGATCGATAAAGATCAATGCGATCAGGTAGCAGCTTAGCAGCAATGCCAGGATCGTCTGGTAGCTGTAGCCATAGTGCCAGGCAACCACGAACATCGTCGTGGCGGTCAGTAGTTCGATGATCGGATAGCGAATACTGATTGGCTTATTGCATTCATTGCAACGGCCACGTAGAAACAGATAACTGATGACCGGGATATTCTCCAGGGCGGTGATCATATGCCCGCAATGGGGGCAGCGTGAACGGGGATGCGACAGGCTCAGTGTTTCCGGTGTTTCGTCGGCTACCTCCAGTTCGAGTATTTCACGGCACTGGCCACGCCATTCACGTTGCAGGATCTGGGGCAGGCGTGAAATGACGACATTCAGAAAACTGCCCAGCAGCAGCCCGAGGATAAAAACGGTCGTCAGAAACCAACCAGTATTTGACTGGAGAAAAGCCGACAGGCTCATGCAGTCTGGCTGGACGGTCTAGATGACCGTACCCATTTTGAATATCGGCAGATACATCGCCACCACCAAGCCGCCAACCAGGATGCCGAGGATGGCCATAATCATGGGTTCCAGCAGACTACTCAGATTGTCTACTGCGTTGTTGACCTCTTCTTCGAAGAAGTCAGCTACTTTGGAAAGCATCTCGTCCAGTGAACCGGCTTCCTCGCCAATGGCAGTCATCTGCACGACCATCGGCGGAAACAGGCCAACATCGCGCATGCAGGCATTGAGCTGCCGACCGGTAGAGACATCGTCACGGATCCGATAGATGGCCTCCTCGTATACGGCATTGCCGGTCGCACCGGCTACGGAATCCATGGCCTCGACCAGCGGCACACCGGCCGCAAACATGGTTGACAGGGTACGTGCATAGCGTGCGATCGCCGCCTTGTTGACGATTTCGCCGATAATGGGTGTTTTCAGCAGCACTCTGTCCAGTCTGCGATTAAATTTGCGAGAGCGTTTTTTGGCCTGCACCAGGCCGTACACGGTCAAGCCAATGCCGCCGAATACCGCCCACCACCAATCCTGCATAAAGCGGGACATGCCGACCACCATTTGGGTAAATGCGGGCAATGCCGCACCAAATCCGCTAAACAGGGATTCAAACTGGGGTACGACATAAATCAGCAATACCGCTGTTACCACAAACGCGATGACGATGACTGCGGTCGGGTAGGTCAGGGCCTTTTTGATCTTGGCCTTCAGGGCCTCGGTGCGTTCCTTGTAGGCGGCAATCTTGTGCAGCAGTGACTCGAGGATACCGGCGTGTTCACCGGCGCGTACCAGGTTGCAGAACAGGTCGTCAAAGTGATACGGGTGCTTGGCCAGGGAGTCGGCCAGTGTATTACCGGCCTCGATATCATTTTTTATCGACAGCAACATATTTTGCATACGCGGGTTTTCATGGCCACGTCCGACGATATCAAAGGACTGGACCAGTGGTACGCCGGCAGACATCATGGTGGCCAGCTGGCGACTGAAAACGGCAATATCAGCCGATGTGATTTTCTTGCCCTTGCTAGCTGAGAACAGTGCGGATTTCTTGCGGACCTTGCGTGGGTTGATGCCCTGGCGTCTTAGCTCGGCTTTGACCATGGCCGGGGTGGTACCACGCACTTCGCCTTTTACCTTTGCACCTCTTCGGTCCAGGCCTTCCCAGGTGAATGCACTTTCTTTGATAGCTTTTTCCGCCATATTTATTCCTTAAAGGTTGCTAGTCCTTGGTTATGCGGTTGAGTTCTTCCAGACTGGTCAGTCCGTCATAAACCTTTTTCAGGCCGGACTGGCGCAAGTCAGAGATGCCTTCCTTCTGCGCCTGCTCGGCCAGTTGCATGGCACTGCCGTTTTCCATGATGATACGGCCCATTTGTTCCGATATGGGCATAACCTGATAGATACCCACTCGTCCCTTATAGCCGCTGTTGCATTGTTCGCAACCCTTTGGTCCATACAGTTTCAGGCTTGCAATCTGTTTTTCAGTAAATCCTTCTTTCAGTAGCGCTTCCTTGGGCACCTTTTCTTCCTGTTTACAGGTATTACACAGGCGTCTGGCCAGTCGTTGCGCGATAATTAAATGGACAGAGGACGCGATATTGTATGGCGGTACCCCCATATTGGCCAGACGGGTTAGCGTCTGTGGCGCATCATTGGTATGCAGGGTTGACAGTACCAGGTGACCGGTCTGCGCGGCCTTGATCGCAATTTCCGCCGTTTCCAGGTCACGAATCTCACCAACCATGATGATATCCGGATCCTGACGCAGGAAGGCTCGCAGCGCAGCTGCGAAGGTCATACCGGTCTTCAGGTTCATATTGACCTGGTTAATACCAGGCATATTGATTTCAACCGGGTCTTCTGCTGTTGAAATATTCCTGTCAGCTGTATTCAGGATATTCAGTCCTGTGTACAGGGAGACCGTTTTACCACTACCGGTTGGTCCGGTTACCAGAACCATGCCATATGGCTTGTGAATGGCATCGAGATACAGCTTTTTCTGGTCTTCCTCATAACCCAGTACATCAATGCCAAGCTGGGCGCTGGTCGGGTCCAGGATACGTAGTACGATCTTTTCACCAAACAGGGTCGGGCAGGAGTTGACACGAAAATCAATGGCCCGGTTGCGTGACAGGTTCATCTTGATACGACCGTCCTGTGGTATACGTCGTTCCGCAATATCCATACGTGACATGACCTTGAGGCGTGCCGCTAAGCGGTTGGCAAGGTTGACAGGTGGACTGGCAATCTCCGAGAGTACACCATCCAGGCGGGTTCTGACACGATAGGATTTTTCGTAGGGTTCGAAATGGATATCCGATGCACCTTTATTGATCGCATCCAGTAATACCTTGTTAACAAAGCGTACAACCGGTGTGTCATCCAGGTCGGAATCATCTTCCTCAGGCTGAGCATCCGGGTCGGTACCTTCAATTGACAGGTTATCCAGGTCTTCATCGAGGCCCTCATCCAGTCCGCCTTCCTGCGCCTCCAGGGCCTTGTCGATTGAAATGGTGAGTTTGTCTTCTTCGACCAGCACAGCGTCGGTATTGACACCGGTGTGGAACTTGAATTCATCCAGTGCAGCCAGGTTGGTCGGATCTGATACCGCGACAAACAGACGGTTGCCACGCTTGAATAATGGCAGGGCATGGTGTTTTCTGATCAGTTTTTCATCGACCAAGCCTACCGCTGAGTTTTCCATATCGATAGCCTGGACATCCAGCAGTGGTACACCAAATTCCAGTGAAGCGGCAGAAGCGATATGTCGACTGTTCAGATTCTTGTTGACAACCAGATAGGTGACAATCGGAATGCGTTTTTTTCTGGATTCGGCGACGGCGCTTAGCGCATCGGCTTCATCAATCAGCTTGTCCTGGACCAGACGTCTGGGCAGACCGCTCAGGTGCATTTTCGGGTTTGTCGTGGCCATATCAATAGATTACGTCCGTAATCCCCTAAGTTCCGTGACTGAATTCAGATAATACATATATACACCTGGATATGACTGGAGGATGTCACCATTTACGCTGTATTGTATTTGCACGCAAGAAAAAGCGTATAGCGTATTAGTAAAACAGAATATACAAAAATATAGATTCCCCAGCCATCATCCTTCTCTATTAAATACAATAAGTTAGATAAAATATCAAATAAATTGTTTTAAATAGTTTACTGTCATACTGGCTTTACTTACCTGCCTACCAGTGTAACGGCATTATTAGCCAGAAGTATAGGCAATTTTCGCTTTATTAGAGCGATTTTTCTACCAGATTCGTGTTACAAAATCATTAATACCGCATTAATAATATTGATTATATTTATTTTCTGATATCAGTCCTGATCTCATCTCACGTATCTTTATTACTTTCTATATTCAACAGCCTTGAGTAATTCAGATTGGTAATTTGCTCGGAGATCAGGCCAATCAAACCAATTACAAGTGATACCGTAAACAGTAGTACACTCATATTGGTAAAGCGGTGCTCAGTGATATATGTATACCCGTAGTAGGATAATGCCAACGCAAAGTGCATGGCGCTAATCGGAATAAACAGCTTTAGCGGCGAATAAAGCGTGCCGATCCTGAAAATAATCACCAGAAACCGGAAACCATCACGTAGTATCCTGATACTGCTGGACCCTTTTCTTTTCATGGCCTCTATTGGCACATAATCGACATAATAACCGGAACGGAAAAAAGCCATGGTTATGGTTGTAGGATAGGAAAAGCCATTAGGCAACAAATGATAAAATTGCAGGAATTTCTTTCGATAGGCAACCCGGAAGCCAGATGTCAGATCAGAGATCGTATGTCCTACCATCCAGCTAGCTAGTTTGTTATATAAGGTGTTTGCAAGATAACGTAATAAGCTGGCTTGCGTGCGTTTATATCTTGCGCCGACAATCATATCAAACCCTTCGTCTAGCTTTTCCAGAAATCTGGAAATATCCTCAACCTTGTGTTGGCCATCCCCATCCATGCATACGATTATATCGCGAGTGCTTTTTCTCAAACCGGTTTTAATTGCAGCACCATTACCAATTCGGTAGGGGTGAGAGATCAATATGATTGGAAACTGTTTACATACTTCAGCTGTATCATCTATAGACGCATCATTGACAACTATGATCTCTGCATCAGGATACTTATTAACCAGTTTTGTCAGTACACTTGATATATTCTGATCTTCATTGAAGACAGGGATAATTACGGATAAATTCTTGCCTTTATTCATATGCTGGCTTTTGGTCATGGATATATTATCAGTATAATACCAAGCTTATTTAATGTGCGTTAGAACTATTTACAATACGGCTTTAACTTGCAACACTGGATTAATGTAAAGGCAGTCAGGCAATTACCCATTCTAAAATAATGGAAAAAGTGGTAAATATATTGTGTATTGAGAAGTTTATCTATCACTGATATTTTTCTCCAGCATTATGATTAGCCTTTCATATCTGCCGCCATTTTCCTCAGAATGTGTAACTAAATTTTGCATATATACATTGGCTAATTCAGTCTGGTCTGATTCGGACAGCCATTCTATTGCCATTGCTAGTGGCGAAGGGTTCTCCTTATTAACAAGATAAGCCTGGTGGGCTGTTGTTATTGCAGCTTCCAGATTCTCATTTATGTATTGATAATGTGCTTTATATACCATTATATTTTGTTTCTGCTTAACCCTGTAAAAGTTACGTTCTAAAGCACGGTCCAGTAATTTAATAAACTGATCACTTGAGAAATGACAATTGTTGTCCAGTCCCAGATTGGCAAGTTTGATAAGACCGCTAAGCTCGTAAATTCTGTGATACTGGCGTAATTCCATGCCGATATTGTCAAGTTGAACATCGGATATGCTTTTATGTTCCAAACACTGGATGTAGAGTTTATTAAGTGTAAATCCAGGACCACTGAAGTTTGATAGCAGTTCATGAGCCTGCTTGAATTGCCCATTTAGTGCATACAAATTGGCCCTGGTTATGTTGGTGCGAGGTGATTTTTTATGTGCTGTATAGGTATAGTTTTCAAAAAGTATTTCACTGCTCCATATCTCTGACCG
>CAMYJU010000018.1:123690-177862 GCA_947258795.1 uncultured Gammaproteobacteria bacterium
ACGGAAGGAAATCCTTTAAACCCAGCAATGCAACCAGTATTCCGATAGAAGGCAGATAGTTTCGATGTTCAAAAGCAATCTCCAGTGGCAAGATGGTAGATTCGATTGAATGGCTTATAAAGAAGAATATAACTCCAAATGAAAACAGAGGTGCACGCCTATGTGATTTCAAGGCCAATAGAATCAATGCCAATATTAGTGTTAATGCAACAATAGTGGATATAGGTTCAAACAGGGATCTGGAGATACTGATGTCATCATGATAAAAACCCAGATATTGTTGTATCGGTGCCAGTATGATGAATATATAAAAAATCAGGACACGGAATTCGGTTAAAATACGTTCTATCAGTGTAAATTCCCGATGCTGGAAAGTGGGCATATAGTTTGAATTAAATATTACGATAAAAACAATCGTGCCAAGCAGAATAAGAAATAGACTTAAATATGTCAGGCTTCTTGAAATTTTCCCATCGAGGCTTTTAGGAAACTCAAATTTGAATACACTGTATTCAGTAATAATAATCAGTGGTAGTAATAATATCCCGTTTTCCTTACTGAGTAGCGCAAGAGGCAGCATGATCAATATGGCAATACCTATATGAATACTGCCTGAGAGATTTTGCAGGGTTTGTCTGTATCTACCTTTGCTATAACAAAGTAAACCAGCTAATGTGAAAAAAGTGGATAACTCCGTCATGCGTTGTACGGTATATAAAACCGTGCTGACTTGTAATGGATGCAATAGCCACATTGCGGTGACAAGCAGGGCGAACAGAGGATTGAATTTGTTATCCGGGTAGATTTTTTGAAGCAGTACTATCATTAGCCAGAATAGTATGCATGCATTTAATAAGTGGATAATCAGGTTGGTAAGTTTCCAGTAAAATATATCTTCACCTGCTGTCATTGCATTCAGGATAAAGCTGGATATGGCTATGGGGCGCCCTAATATTCCGCTGGAACTGGAAAAGGCGAGTTCAAATAGGCCTGTACCTTCGGTGACAGACTCAAGGAGTGGGTTTAACTGTGGCAAGTCATCAAGTAATAATGGGCCATGTAGTCCTGGATAGTATAGACCAATGCAGCAGCCAATTATCCCTATAAATAATAGACCGTAAGTTATTTCAGATGGCTCTGGTCTGGTCATTATAGGATTTACTCGGAGGTAGTATGGCCATTCCTTGGTGACCATAATCCTCGATTCTTCAGTTCATTAAAGGTTTTCTCATACCTTGAAATCATTCTGGAATAATCCTGGCGACGTTGTTGATCATTATTTTTGACAATATGCAGTGTTCTCCATGCCTCATCGTATTTTCCAAGCATGAAGGAATACTTGATCTTCAGTAAGCCAGCTTCAAGATTGCTGGGTATAAGTTTCATTGAGCGCTCAAGTATATCCAGTGCAGTATGCTTGTATTTATCCAAGCCTGAATCAAACATAAACTGGGCCATATGTACATTGGAAACCCATAATTTTCTATTGCTAACAGGTGCTGTCTGGTTTTTGCTCCAGTCTTCGAATATGTCGATGAATCTAGGAAGATCAAGGCTTTCACATTTTCCTTCACGTGTATATTCTCTGAGAAGAATAAGACCGTCTGTAGGCGGAAAAGTGCCCGGTGAGTTCAATGCGTCTCTGTAGTTTTGATATTCGGAGTCCTCAATTGGAGAGTTGGATCCACATATGGCCAAAAAACGGAATATATGTGCTTCGGGTTTGACGCGTGGTTTTAGCTTCATTACATGATCAATATGATACAACGCGTTTTGAAAATCACCTGTCTGAATGTACATCACGGCTATTGTGCCATGGGCACGGAAGGACTTCGGGTGCCAATATATGTCATTCAATATAATACTTATAGGTGACTTCCATACCTGAACCCGCTGATATGTAGCGGTGACATGGGCGAGGGGGAACAAGATCAGAAAAACGCCCGCCAGGAGATGGTTATTGTATCGACGCCATAGGGTATATAGACCATAGGCAAGCATCAGGTAGATGCTGAAACTGGCCAAGTAGTTTCTATGCTCGAAATACAGTTCCAATGCAAATATGCTTGATTCCATTGCATGGGCGCACAGAAAAAATGCAGGCGCGAAAAAATATATGTTCCATTTTTTATTTCGATGAATCCAGGCCATAACAACAGCCAGAGTCCATGCCAGTATTGATAGTAGCGTGGTGACTGGCGTTAATAATCCAGAGGATTTGTTAAAATCATCGTGCAAAATGCCTAGACTGGTCGAATCAGGTATCAGTAAAGAGCGCAGATATATAATCAGGATTCGTGCTTCACTATACAGTCTCTCAATCAGGGTGAAGTCTCTGTTCTGATACGGGGCGGTTACAAATTCTGGTCTGCCAGCCAGGTATAGTAGTAGTAGTAGAGCCGGGATCACTAAAGTGATAGTAAATGTGAACAAAATAAAACGTCGTTGCCAGGGAATGTCAGGGCGTCTGAAAAAATACAGCTCTATTACCCCTGCAAGCAAGGGTAGCAGAGCTCCATTTTCCTTGCTAAAGATGGCCAGTGGCAGCCAGATAACAAACACGGCCAGGATTAACGATATACTATGTATTGGTTTTTTCTCGAGAGATTGTCTGCCTATGGTATAGGTGATAAGACCGGCCAGGACAAATAAGGTGGACAACTGCGCCATACGCTGGATTACATATAAAACCGTGCTGACCTGCATCGGCGTAATTAACCACATGGTCATGACCCATAATGCGATGGTATATCGTTGGTCGCGCAAGCGTGTTTCCAGCAGCAGACGGTAACTGAGCCAGAAAATCAGAACACCGCATAGCAGGTGTATCATCAGATTGGTGTATTTGTAATTCCAAGGGTCATTACCATTTAACAGGTAATTCAGGACCAGGGTCAGCATTGATACCGGACGACCCAGCTTGCCGGATTCATTATCGAATGCTATATCCCGCCAGTCTGCCATGCCGCTATCCAGGGCATTTAATGGCTGCAGATTAGGATAATCATCAAGCAAGAAGCCGCCGTTCAAGCCTGGCCAATATAGAAAGACTGTGAAAAATAGAAGAAGAACGAATAAGGAATGTTTGAGAAATAAGCGCAGCATTTCAGTATTGTTAAAATTAAACCCCGGTATTCTTTTAATACCGGGGTTTAATTGATCATACCAAACTATCTAGATTAACGGCAGTTTGCAGGGCGGTATTTTACATTTAATGACCCGCCACGACCGCCAGTGCAGATCCAGTCAACAGCTGACTTGGTTCCTATCGATGGTGTGAAATACAGGGTGTTGGCAGCGAGATTAGGATCTAGCGTGCCAGTGAACTGAATCTCTACGATACCGGTGCCCAATACGGTTATGCTTCGTACATATTTACTCTGGATATTGGTTGGAGCACCGATGCCAGCTGCCTGGTTAGTGGTTGGGAAGTTTCCGATAGTGATACGATATTCAGATACGGCCGATTTGGCAGCAGAGGCAAGGTTAAGGCCTTCCGTGACTTTCGCACGAATGGTGTAATCCTGATAGGCCGGGATCGCGATTGCGGCCAGGATGCCGATAATCGCGACCACGATCATCAGTTCGATAAGGGTAAAACCCTGTTGTACTTTACGCATAATGTTTTCCTCGTAAGACGATAACTATAGTTACAGATGATTCTTCCCGGCCCATGCATGCCTGGCCGT
Source organism: uncultured Gammaproteobacteria bacterium (assembly GCA_947258795.1). Classification (GTDB taxonomy): domain Bacteria; phylum Pseudomonadota; class Gammaproteobacteria; order DRJJ01; family DRJJ01; genus DRJJ01. The sequence goes on from CAMYJU010000018.1 coordinate 127,380, forward strand.
GTAGTTCATATATAAAGCAGGAACCATGCCATACATGAAGATAACGCTATATATCTCGTAACTACTTGATAATATGATATTAAATATTATTTTGTTAGAGTGGTTACTGGGTTTACTGGTGTTTTGGCCGACAATAAACGTCATAAAGTGACGTAAAATGTCATATTGTGACTCAGTTCATGAGATATCATATTTTTTTAGCCGGTAGCGCAGCGCCCGGTAACTAATGCCCAGTAGCTTTGCGGCAGCGGTCTTGTTATAGCGCGATTTTTCCAGGGCATTGATGATCATCTGGCGTTCGCGGTTATCCAGCGCATGGTCCAGATCACTACTTTCTGCTTCAGGTGGTTCATGTTCTGCTTCCGGCAGGTGTAAATCATTCACACCAATTGTCTTACCTTCGCACAGTGCCAGCGCCCGCTCCAGGATATTCTCCAGTTCACGCACGTTCCCTGAGAAGGGATAGTTTTGCAGTGCCTTCATGGCGTCATCGCTTAGGTGAAAAGCGGTTTCATTATTTGTACTGGCCTGCAGACGATTCAGTATGTGCTCAACCAGTTGGGGTATATCTTCAGTGCGTTCGCGTAACGGTGGTACAGTGATGTTGATTACATTGATGCGATAGAAAAGATCTTGCCGAAATTCGTCATTTTTTACCTTGGCTGCAAGATCCTTGTGTGTGGCACTGAGTATGCGCACATCAATCGGGATTTCTTCGTGACCGCCGATTGGCCTTATTGCCTTTTCCTGTATCGCGCGTAGTAACTTAACCTGCATGTGCATCGGCAGTTCCGCGATTTCATCCAGGAACAGGGTGCCGCCCTGGGCTGCCTGAAACAGCCCCTGTTTGTCACTGACCGCGCCGGTGAAGCTACCTTTTATATGGCCGAAAAATTCGAATTCGCTTTCCATCAGTTCCGTCGGTATCGCGCCACAGTTGACCGGTACAAATGCTTTTTCTGCCCTGGGCCCCTTCTGGTGTATCAATTGTGCAACCAGTTCCTTGCCAGTACCTGATTCTCCGCTGATATAGACTGGCGCCTGGCTGCGGGCCAGCTTGGCAATGTTGGAGCGTACCTGGCGCATCACTTCTGATTCACCCAGGAGTTGATTACGGGACCGGCGGTCTATGACGGCACCGGGTGCCGCCAGCTTCATTGCGCTATTGACCAGGTTTCGCAGCATCTCCAGGTCTACCGGTTTGGATACAAAATCGAACGCGCCAGCCTTCAATGCCTGTACCGCCGCCTCCATACTTCCGTAGGCTGTAATGACGGCAACGGGTAGTTTCGGGCAATGAGTCTGAATGTACTCAACCAGTTCAATACCGTCACCATCCGGCAGGCGCATATCGGTGAGACAAAGATCAAATTGCTTATCTTTCAGTAGTTGGCGTGCTTCGGCGATATCGGCAGCAGCATCGGTATCAATATCCATTCTGCCTAGTGTCAGTTCCAGCAGTTCACGGATATCCGGTTCATCATCTATGATTAATGCGCGATGAAGGCCCATGACTATTCCTGTTCTATTTCAATTGCTGCATGAAATAATATGCGAAAACGACTGCCACCGGAAGGTGTCGGTTTATATTCGATGTGCGCCTGGTTAAGTTCGCACAGTTCGCGGCATATGTATAGTCCCAGGCCTGTGCCACTTGCCTGGGATGTGACAAAGGGTTCGAAGATCTCTTCAATGCGACTGGTTTCAATACCCGGGCCATTGTCGATAATATCCAGATAGGGCTGTCTGGAATCGAGATCAATACCTCCATTCAGGGATAGTCTGAATTCCTCAGGTGTATCCGCCAAACCATGTTCCAATGCATTTCGGCACAGGTTCCAGAGCAGTTGGTGCAAGTGCTTGGGGTCAAATGAGATTTTGGTCTCGACCGGTTCGATTTGTATGCTGTATTGCTGTTCCGAAAGCTTTTCGATTTGTGCAAATTCTTCCATGAACTCATGAAGCCAGTCGGCCAACAGTATTTTCTTCGGGACAGACTTGTCACGGCGCGATAGTTGCAAAACGCTCTCGATAATACTGTTCATGCGTGTGGAATGATTGCGTATGATCTCGATCATGCGAGAATCGCCCTTGTCCAGATGCTCTGACTCTGCTAACAGTTGTGCGGCATGACTGATTGCGCCCAGTGGATTCCGGATTTCATGAGCAATACCTGCGGTGACGCGCCCCAGTGAGGCGAGCTTCATCTGTTGTGCACGCTGAGCTATTTCGCTGCTGGATTCTATATAGATTATTGTGCCGGTGGAATGTTCTTCACCGATTTGCTCAAAGCGTATCAGTAGTTCCTGGGGGGTTACCTGCTGCTGCAAGCGATAACGGGTGTGGGTCGGGTGTTTTTTCCATTGATCCAGCAGCCTGTTTAGTTCAGGAAGATAGCTTGCCAGTCCCTGGTATGGTTGGATTTCGGGCTTACCCAGTAGTTTCCGTGCGGATGGATTGATCAGGCGTACCTGCATATTATTGTCAACGACAATAACACCGGATTGCACATTTCGGACAACATAGGCATTCAGCTGTTCAAGATTGGCCAGGTCAAGACTGCGCTGGCGAGCGAGTGCTTCACTTTCCCTGGCTTGCCTGGCGAGGATATGGGCGAGCAGGGCGGTGGCAAAAAACAGGGTGCCCAGTATGCCGGCCTGTGTGTAGGCAGTTGTGAAAAAGCTGTCACTTAGGTGGGCATATATCTGTTCGCCTAGTACCGCTACGCTTGCAAATGCCGCATGCAGGAAGCCCAGTCGGCCAGTCAATACAATTCCTGCCCCTGCTATTACCGCAACCAGTAGTAGCCCGAGGCCTGATGTTATACCGCCGCTGGCGTGCATCAGTAGCGTTAAGGCAATAATGTCAGTAAATACCTGGATATGTGCCTGGGTTTCGAGTCCCGGTTGTCGCCTGTGGATGGTAATGCTGAACAGGATGCTGATTCCGAAATAGGTCAGGCTGGTGGCAAAAAACAGCTGCGCATCGTGTTGTCCCAAGATGGATGGTATCGGCCCGAGTTGAAACAGACTCAGGAACAAGCCCGATAAAATCAGTCGGTACAGGTTCAGTAGCCAAAGAGGCAGCCAGGTATTTCGGTCTCCCTGGAAAATGGAATTCGATTCAGTGGCGGGCATAGTGTTCCCGTGTAGCAACCTACATCAAGTTTACCTATAAAATGGCTACTATCAGTATATTATTCGTGTTTATTTTTATATTTTTGTAAATGTTTGTCAGAACAAAACCACAGTTTCCTGTACTGACGGGCATCAGATTGCGGGATATGGACACCGCATAGTTTGCAACGTACCATGCTTTCGGTTTTGATGGCTGGTTTATTATCACTGGTCATTTTTGTTCGGTAAAAATGACGAATAATCAGTACAGCCAGCCATATGGCTATTATCAGAAAAATATAACGCAATAGTTTAACCTCTTTGAATACAAGCTAGCGCTCAGCAGTCCGTTATTATTCTTTAATCAGTATTAATTGATAACTAGACGGCATGAATGTGTCTTTTTTACTCAATATTGCAAACAGGCGAGCAAGAATATTTGTAACTGTTGTAAATATAGGCAATATTAGTACCAGAATAGAAAGAGGGTTTTTAGTGCCAAACCAGTTATAAACTGATTTGGCAAAAGCAATGTTCGACAGTAATGCAGCTGTTTCCAATGGGTGTCCCGCCGCAGATATTCTCTTAATCCTGAAATTTGTTTTCTTTGCCAGGGCTGTGAATCCATGTTCAGTAAACCTGATATAGTCTCTTGGTTCGTCATGTAGAGGATATAGGAATGGAACCTGCATAATCAGACAGCCGCCATCTTTAAGAACCCTGTTTGATTCTGATAGAACACTCTGGGTATCGCTAATGTGCTCCAGCACATCAAGTAGTAATACTGTATCTATTGAAGAACTTGCAATGGGTAAGTGGCAAGCGTCTGCATAACAATCCGGGATGCTATTATACCACTGTGTGGCTGTTTCCAGATAATCCAGGCCAAAGTATAAGCTGCTCTCTGGGATGACAGACTCCGGCCATTTATTGTAGCAACCTATGTCAAGTACGGTTTTATTGTTACCAATCCCTTGTAGGTACCCGGTGAGAACTTGATCGCCCAGACCAGTCAACCATTGGGGGTGTATTGGCGTTTTTGCGATCAACTTTAAAGACTTTTGAAGTATACGAAACATGAGGTATTTTCTATTGTGTGTTTTGTGAATGGTATATTGGCTGCATGGGTAATATAATCAAACATTTATACTGCATGTAAGCTTGGATCTGTGCAAGTGTTGAATCAAAACAAATCCCTTAAAAGCGGCCTGATTAGCAAGCCAGGTCATCATTCCTGCTTAATGAGATGAGCATATCTCACTGTGAGTAAAGAGTTGTTTGTGGAGCAATTTTTTATCTAAGTTTTTGATGTAATGTCTTTTTCTGCGACAATACGCATCAGGATCATTTGTCAGACTATAACCAGAACAAAACGAGCTGTAATATCATGAACTTACATGAATATCAGGCAAAACAGTTATTTGCAGAATACGGGATTCCGGTGCCTGCCGGGCAAGCTGCGCACACCCCGAAGGAGGCGCTGAACGCTGCGCGCGATCTGGATGGGAATACCTGGGTCATCAAGGCGCAGGTACACGCCGGTGGCCGTGGCAAGGGCGGTGGTGTCAAAGTTGCCAGCAACATGGATCAGGTGCACGATCTGGCTGATGCGATGCTGGGTTCGCAGCTGGTCACGCCGCAGACAGATGACAAGGGGCTGCCGGTCAATACCGTGCTGGTTGAGCAGGCCTCTGCTATCAAGCGTGAGCTGTATCTGGGGATGCTGGTTGATCGTCACCATGAGCGTGTCACGATTATGGCCTCGGTGGCGGGGGGTATGGATATCGAGGCGGTGGCTGCGGAAACCCCGGAAAAGATACTGACTGTTATGGTTGATCCGGTGGTAGGACTACAGCCTTACCAGGCTCGCCAGCTTGGTTTTGGCCTGGAGCTGCAGGGCCCTCAGGTCGGCAGTTTTACACGCCTGCTGGTGTCGTTGTATCGATTGTTTACCGAGAGGGATGCCAGTCTGGTGGAAATCAATCCACTGATTGTTACGGGTGATGATCAGTTGCTGGCCCTGGATGCGAAGATCAATCTGGACGAGAATGCCTTGTATCGCCAACAGACGCTGGCCGAATTGCGTGACTCTACACAAGTTGATGCGCGGGAGTATGCAGCTGCACAACATAATCTTAATTACATCGCCCTGGATGGCAATATCGGTTGCATGGTCAATGGTGCCGGTCTGGCCATGGCGACCATGGACCTGATCAAGCTGCATGGTGGCGAACCGGCCAATTTTCTGGATGTCGGTGGAGGCACGACAGCGGAACGGGTGGCAGAGGCCTTCAAGATCATTTTGTCCGATCCCGGGGTCAAGGCGATTCTGGTGAATATCTTCGGCGGGATAGTGCGCTGTGACCTGATTGCGGAAGGTATCGTCAGTGCGGTGCGTGAGGTGGAGACGAGTGTGAGTGTGATCGTGCGGCTGGAAGGGACCAATGTCGATCAGGGGCGCGCGATACTTGATCAAAGCGGTTTTGCTATCAAAACTGCAAGCGGGTTGACCGAAGCGGCCTTGATGGCAGTCAGCGCGGCCGGGGAGGTGGCCTGATGAGTATTCTGGTTAACAGGGATACACGGGTTATCTGCCAGGGTTTCACCGGCAAGCAGGGTACATTTCATTCTGAACAGGCCATCGCCTACGGCACCCGGTTTGTCGGTGGGGTCACCCCGGGCAAGGGTGGTCAGCAACATCTGGACAGGCCGGTATTCGATACCGTGGCCGAGGCGGTCGCCGTGACCGGTGCCGATGCAACCATGATCTATGTGCCGGCGCCGTTTGCGATGGATGCGATCCTGGAGGCGGCCGACGCCGGCATCAAGGTGATTGTGTGTATTACCGAGGGTATTCCGGTGATGGATATGCTGCGCGTCAAGGCGGTATTGGCCGAAATGGATGCGCGTCTGATCGGGCCTAACTGCCCGGGCATTATTACGCCGGGTGAATGCAAGATTGGTATCATGCCAGGTGCGATACACAGGCCGGGACGCACCGGTATCGTTTCACGTTCAGGTACCCTGACCTACGAAGCGGTGCACCAGACTACCGAGAATGGCCTCGGACAAAGTACCTGTATCGGCATTGGTGGCGACCCGATACACGGTATGAACTTTATAGATTGTCTGGAACTGTTTGAACAGGATGAGCAAACCGACGGCATCGTGCTGGTTGGCGAGATTGGCGGGCAGGCCGAGGAGCAGGCGGCGCAGTATATCCAGGATCATGTCAGCAAGCCGGTGGTGGCCTATATTGCCGGTGTCACGGCGCCACCCGGTAAACGCATGGGTCATGCCGGGGCGATCATCAGCGGTGGCAAAGGGACCGCTGACGAAAAATTTGCGGCATTGGAGGAGGCCGGCGTAGCCATCGTCCGTTCCCCGGCAGACATGGGTAATCGCATCAGGACCTTATTGAGCTGAACTATTGTGACTGCTAACAGCAATAAACCGGAACACAGTCTGCGACTGGTAATGGCGCAAGTGAATCTGCTGGTTGGTGATATCGAGGGTAATGCCGAGCGGATTATTTCTACCGTACGCGAGGCCGAACAAAGCTACCAGGCCGACCTGGTTGTGTTTCCGGAGCTGACCCTGACTGCCTATCCGCCGGAAGACCTGTTGCTTCGTGAGGGTCTGCACCGACGTGTTGAAGAGGCCCTTGAACGGGTGATAGCGGCCGTCGACCAGACTGCGATTGTGCTGGGATTTCCGCAGCAGACCGAAAGCGGCTGTTACAATGCCGCCGGTTTCATACAGCATCACCGGATGCAAGCCGTTTACCATAAGCACTGTTTACCGAACTACAGTGTTTTTGATGAAAAGCGTTACTTCCTGCCCGGTCATGACCCCTGTGTAGTAGAGCTGCATGGTATCCGCCTGGGTCTGACAATCTGTGAGGATGGCTGGGAGCAGCAGCCGATCGCACAGGCCCGTGATGCCGGTGCAGAGGTGATCATCAATATCAATGCATCACCGTTCCAGATGCAAAAGTCCGATTTCCGTATACAGGCCATGCAGCAGCGTTGCCAGGAATCCGGACTGCCCATCGTGTACGTTAATGAGGTGGGTGGCCAGGATGAGCTGGTGTTTGACGGTGGCTCGTTTGTGCTGGACGGCAATGGAGAACTGGTGTGTCGAGCAGTCTCGTTTGAAGAGGCGCTGACACCGGTCGATTATGTGCGCGAACACAGCGGTGTCCGGTTGCTGTCTGCTGAATGTGCGACCACCCCGGGTGACGATGAGTCGGTTTACCGGGCACTGGTGCTCGGGGTGCGCGACTATGTCAATAAAAACAGGTTTCCTGGCGCGGTCATCGGCCTGTCCGGCGGTATCGATTCGGCACTGACGCTGGCGGTGGCTGTTGACGCACTCGGTGCCGACCGGGTGCAGGTGGTATCCATGCCGTCGCGCTATACGGCCGAAATGAGTATCGAAGATGCCGAAGAGCAGGCCCGTATCATGGGCGTGCAGTGCGATATCATCCCGATCGAAAAACCGGTCGGAGCCTTTGCAGAGGTACTGGAACCGATGTTCAGAGGTCTGCAGAAAGATACCACCGAGGAAAATATCCAGGCACGTTGCCGGGGTATTTTGCTGATGGCAATTTCCAATAAAAAGGGGCGGATAGTCCTGACGACCGGAAACAAGAGCGAAATGGCCGTTGGCTATGCGACACTTTATGGCGATATGGCTGGTGGCTTCAGTGTGTTAAAGGATGTACCCAAGACCCTGGTCTATCGCCTTTCCATTTATCGCAATACGCTCGGCAGGGTTATACCTGAACGGGTTATCGAACGGCCACCTTCGGCGGAACTGGCCCCGGATCAGAAGGATACCGATAGCCTGCCAGCGTATGATATCCTTGATCCGATCCTGGAGCGCTTTGTCGAGCTGGAACAGTGTGCCGAGGAGATTATCGATGCCGGTTTTGATGCGGACAACGTCCGCAGGATAGTGCGGATGGTGATTCTGAATGAATACAAACGCCGGCAGGCGCCGCCCGGTGTACGTGTAACCGGTCGTGCTTTCGGTCGTGACCGTCGTTATCCGATTACCTCAGGGTTTGGCAAGTTGTTGTAATTGGAGCATAATAAAGGTTTCCTGCTGACGGGTAACGGCTCTGGGGAGATCCGGGGTCTGGGGTGTCTCTGGACAGACAGCAGGATTGCATGAATAACAAGGGTTGGCGAAATGAAAAAAATAGAAGCAATCATAAAACCATTCAAGCTTGATGATGTACGTGAAGCCCTGTCAGGTATCGGGATCACAGGCATGACGGCGACCGAGGTAAAAGGATTTGGCCGCCAGAAAGGTCATACAGAGTTATACCGTGGTGCCGAGTACGTTATAGACTTTCTGCCCAAGGTGAAAATCGAAATTGTAGTCAATGCAGATCAGATCGATGCCTGTGTTGAGGCTATCATGAGTGCAGCCCGCACCGGCAAGATCGGGGATGGCAAGATCTTTATCTCCGACGTGAGCAGGGTCGTTCGTATACGCACCGGCGAGGTCGATCAGGACGCCATCTGAGTCTTCAGGTCAGCACTCAGAAAATATTCCACCAGCTTGTGGATTTCTCTGCCGGTTTGTAGTCCGGGTAACTGGCTGTCAGTACGCGTCTCGTATCGCTGGCAAGGTCCGGCATATCCAGTTTGTCATAGGCATTGGCCATAATCACCAGCGCATTATAGACTGCCGCAGAGCGATCATAATGCTCCAGTACGTATTTCGTCCGGTTTACGGCGGCAATATAGGCGCCGCGTTTCATGTAATAACGGGCTACCAGGATTTCATGGTTGGCGAGGTTGTTGCGCAGGTACAGCATACGCAGTTTCGCGTCTTTCGAGTAATGGCTGTGCGGGAATTGCTTGACCAGTTTCTGGAAATCAAAAAAGGCCTGCTTGGCTGCACCCGGGTCGCGGCTGGCCGGGTCCTGTGGAAAAATCCGCTGAAACAGGGAGAAGCCGCGATTGTAGTTAATGATGCCGCGCAGATAGTAGGCATAATCAACATGCGGATGACTCGGGTATAATTTGATAAACCGGTCGACGGCGGCCAGTGCCGAATCCGGTTCGTCATATTTGTAATGCGCGTAGGCAATCTCAATCTGTGCCTGACGGGCATAGCGACCAAATGGATAGCGGGATTCCAGCAGGCCGTAGTACTTGATCGCGACTTCATAGTCTTCCGCGTTGAGGGCGGATTTGGCTTCACTATAAAAACGGCTGGCCGACCAGTCCTTGGTCTCGTCTATCTGGTCAGGTAGCAGCGAGCAGCCCGCCAACATAGCGTAAAAAGTTAACACCAGGGCCTGAAAAACAGGTCTTATTTTTGAAAAATACGGCATAATACAAGCTGTTATCAATAATGATGGATTTGGCAGACCCTAGCGTAGCGCATCTGCCGGATCAGGGCAAAATAACGGCATGAGCAGTACTGACCAATCTACCCATATCCACAAGGTGGTGATTATACCCGATACCGCGGCCGGAAAACGACTCGATATGGCCCTGGGGCAGGTTTTGCCTGAATATTCGCGCTCACGCCTGAAAACCTGGATTGAGCAGGGCGAAATACTGCTTGATGGCAGACAAGTCAGGCCGCGCGAGAAGGTGTTTGGCGGTGAGCAGGTTGCAATCGATGCGCAACTGGTCATGCACCAGCTGGTCCGGCCTGAGCCCATCCCGCTGGATATCGTCCATGAAGACAACGCGATACTGGTGATTAACAAGCCGGCAGGCCTGGTTGTACACCCGGCGGCCGGCAACTGGCAGGGTACCCTGCAGAACGCCCTGTTACATTATGATCCGGATCTGGATGCATTGCCACGCGCAGGGATTGTGCACCGCCTGGACAAGGATACAACCGGCCTGATGGTGGTTGCGCGTACTCTTGAGGCCCATACACAGCTGGTCAAGGCGTTGCAGACCCACGCGGTTGAACGTGAGTATCAAGCGGTGGTACAGGGTGTGATGACTGCAGGGGGTATGGTTGACGCCCCGATAGGGCGGCATCCAGTGGATCGCAAACGCATGGCGATCGTGGATGGCGGCAAGCCCTCGGTGACGCACTATCGCGTCAGGCAGCGATACCGTGCGCATACACATATCATCCTGAACCTGGAAACCGGGCGTACCCATCAGATCAGGGTACATATGGCCTCGTTACACCACCCGCTGGTGGGTGATCCGGTTTATGGCGGTCGATTCAAATTGCCGCCGGGTGCATCTCCGGAGTTTATCCAGCAACTCAAAGCGTTTAAACGTCAGGCCCTGCATGCAGCACGACTGAGCCTGTTACACCCTGTCACCGGCAAGTCCGTTAGCTGGAGCGCGGAGTTGCCTGAAGATTTCACATCACTGCTTGACGCACTGGGACAGGACCTGTCGGAACATGAGCGGAGCTGAAATTCAAATGGTCTGGGCGGATTTCGATCTACCCGGGATACGTGCCGGCACGACCATGCGCAACGGTGGCTGTGGCGCTGCACCCTACCATTCACTGAACCTGGCGGCGCATGTCGGCGATGATGATGTAACGGTAGCCGAAAATCGCCAGCGACTCGAGCAGACTCTGGAGCTGCCTTCCTCACCCTGCTGGTTAAACCAGGTGCACAGTAATGAGGTATGTCGGATCGATCAGTGCGTTCAGGGGCAAACCGCCGATGGCAGCTATACCGACGTACCAGGTGTCGTGCTGGCCGTGCTGACCGCTGATTGTTTACCCGTGGTACTGGCGGCCGCTAACGGCACAGAGGTGGCCGTGGTGCATGCGGGCTGGCGCGGGCTGGCGGCGGGCGTGATCGAATCGGCGCTGGCCTGTTTTCGATCTGATCGGTCAGAAATACAGGCATGGCTGGGACCGGCGATTGGTGTACAACACTATGAGATTGATCAACAGGTCTATGACGCGTTTATGTCCGGACCGGTGCAGCACCAGACTGCCTTTTTTCCGTCCCGGCCGGGGCACTGGAACGCTGACATGGGTATGCTGGCCAGGCAACGGCTCCGGCATGCCGGTGTACGTATGACGACGAACCCCCGACAAACGTCGTCGCCATGGTGCAGTTTCGAGCATGATCAGCAGTTTTTCTCCTATCGGCGAGACGGGACCACCGGGCGCATGGCGACGCTGGTGTGGATAGAACCTGCGGTGAAATCCTGACTGCGTTATTATAGGCCGGATGGACGTTCGGACCGGGAATACAGACTGACATGTCATTACTATACTGGATACTCATTTTTTCCTTACTGGGTGGCGTGCTCAGTGTACTGGCGGCATCCGTGTTTCTGATCCTGCCGGACAACTGGCGCAACCGGATGATCCCCCATTTTGTCAGTTTCGCTATTGGCGCATTACTCGCTGCCGCCTTTCTGGCCCTGCTGCCACATGCACTTGGCGGTCCGGTTGGTATAGACCCGCACCACCTGGGTATGACGGTTTTACTCGGGATACTGGTCTTTTTCCTGCTGGAGAAATTATTGCTGTGGCGGCATTGTCATGCCGATCATTGTGAAGGGCATAATGGCCATGGCAAACCGGCAGTCGCTGGCATGGTCGTTTTTGGCGATGGTTTGCATAATTTTGTCGACGGGGTACTGATCGCGGCCGCCTTTATGACCGATATCGAACTGGGTATCGTCACCAGCCTGGCTGTTGCGGCACATGAGATTCCGCAGGAGATCGGAGACTTTGCGTTGTTGTTGCATAGCGGTTTATCGCGCAAACGGGCGTTTATCTACAATATTGGTTCCAGTCTGACCACGGTGGTGGGTGCAATGCTGGCACTGTATAGCCTGTCCGGGGTGCAGCATGTTGTACCTTATATTCTGGTGATCGCATCATCCAGTTTTATATATATCGCCGTGGCAGACCTGATCCCCGGCCTGCACCAGCGTACGCGCCTGCGTGAAACACTGAAACAGCTGAGTTTCATCGCGATAGGTATACTGGTGATATATTTAGCGCATACAACATTGCATCGTTGATATGGACTGTTCAATATCGGTTTGCTGCAAGGTAAACCCTGCTGACTGAGTGAGGCATCTATGAGTCACTGGTATATGTTAACGGTTATTGGCAAGGATCGGCGTGGTATTGTTGCGGCACTGACGCATGCCCTGTTTGAGGCGGGCTGTCATCTCGGTGAGGCATCGATGATGCGGCTCGGGGGCAATTTCACCATTATGCTGATGGTGGAGACAGAGCAGCGCAAAAAGACACTTGAGGACATGATAGAACCGGTAACGGACTCGATGGGTCTGTCATGGCATCTCGATCAGATCGAAGGGCAGCTGCACCGGCATCATGTACCGGATGTATCCATCAGTGTTTCTGGCGCGGACCGGCCCGGTATCGTCGCTCAGGTGACCGGCGCCCTGGCCGAGGCGGGACTGGATATTACCGATCTGGAATCCGATGTGGCGGGCAGTGCGGACAAGCCTGTCTATATCATGCAAATTGAAGGTATCGCAACCGAAGGCATCGAGGCATTACGATCTGCGTTGAGTGTTGCAACAGTCAGCAGTATCGACGTGAGTATAACGCCACTGGATACACTGATTGGCTGATACCCTGTTATGACTGTATTGCAGATTATCACCTACCCCGATGAGCGCCTCAAACAGGAGTCGGAGCCGGTTCGCGACTTTGACGACAGTCTCAGGGCCTTTATTGCCGATCTGGATGAGACTATGCACGCCGGACCGGGTGGCGTCGGGATTGCGGCACCGCAGGTCGGTCATTTCCGGCGCATCGTGATCGTGGATGTTTCAGGGCGCAAGAATACGCCTAACCACGGGCACCTGGTGTTGATCAATCCTGATATTACGGAATGGGAAGGTATGAAGGCTGGCCGTGAAGGCTGCATGTCGGTACCGGACTTTACCGGTAAAGTGATACGTGCCGAGCGCATACACCTGAAGGCCCAGGATGAAAATGGTGAATGGCACGAGTATGACATGGAAGGCTTTGAGGCGCGCGCCGTACAGCATGAAGTCGACCACCTGAATGGCATGCTGTTTCTGGACAGGCTGGTCAGTCGCCGTCATGACCTGTTCAAGCGCAAGGTTTACCAGGATAAAAGCAAATAGTAATTGGCTCATCTCAAGTGCATTACTCACCCGGCTACCGTTTACTGACACGCTGTAAGCCAAAGTGGTGCAATCTCTAAATCCGTATTTGCACACATACCGACTGCATCTATACTTTCTGGTTAATACAGGATTCCAGTCTTGAAACCCCGGAATTTGCCCCTATTTATGCTGTAACAGAGATTTTTATCAGAGGTTGCCGACATAATGAGAATGGATAAGCTTACCAGCAAGTTCCAGATTGCGATCAGTGACGCCCACAGTCTGGCCATCGGACGTGACCACCAGTTCATCGAGCCGATTCACCTGATGCAGGCACTGCTGGATCAGGAAGGCGGCAGTACACGTCACCTGCTGACCAAGTCAGGAATCAATGTCAATCAGTTGCGTTCGCAGCTGGGTGAGGCACTGGACCGCTTGCCGGCGGTACAGGGCGCTGAAGGTGATCTGCATGTCTCCAATGACCTCGGTCGCCTGCTGAACCTGGCTGACAAGCAGGCCCAGCAGCGCAAGGACCAGTATATCACCAGCGAACTGTTTATTCTGGCGGCCCTGGATGACAAGGGCGAGCTGGGACGTCTGCTCAAGACTGCGGGTGCAACTAAAGGTGCCCTGGAAGAGGCGATCGAGCAGATGCGTGGTGGCCAGAACGTCAATGACCCGAATGCCGAGGATCAACGCCAGGCGCTGGAAAAATACACTATCGATCTGACCGAACGCGCAGAGCAGGGCAAACTCGACCCGGTTATCGGGCGTGACGACGAGATCCGTCGCACCATACAGGTCCTGCAGCGGCGCACGAAAAATAATCCGGTACTGATCGGTGAACCCGGTGTTGGTAAAACGGCCATCCTCGAAGGGCTCGCGCAGCGTATCATTAACGGCGAAGTGCCGGAGGGCATGAAAAACAAGCGTGTGCTGTCACTGGATCTGGGTGCCTTGCTGGCCGGGGCAAAGTTCCGCGGTGATTTTGAGGAACGTTTAAAGGCGGTACTCAATGATCTGGCCAAGCAGGAAGGCCAGATTATCCTGTTTATTGACGAGTTGCATACCATGGTCGGTGCCGGCAAGGCTGAGGGGGCGATGGATGCGGGCAATATGCTCAAACCGGCACTGGCACGTGGTGAACTACACTGTGTGGGCGCGACCACGCTCGACGAGTACCGGCAGTACATAGAAAAGGATGCGGCACTGGAAAGGCGTTTCCAGAAGGTCATGGTCGATCAGCCCAGCGTGGAAGACACCATTGCAATTCTGCGTGGACTGAAAGAGCGTTACGAGGTGCATCATGGTGTCGATATCACCGACCCGGCTATCGTCGCGGCAGCCACCCTGTCGCATCGTTATATTACCGACCGCCAATTACCTGACAAGGCCATTGACCTGATCGATGAAGCGGCCAGTCGTATTCGCATGGAAATCGATTCCAAGCCTGAAGAAATGGATCGTTTGGAACGCAGGTTGATCCAGCTGAAGATTGAGCAGGAGGCGGTTAAAAAGGAAAAGGATGAAGCCTCGCAAAAACGCCTGGCCAATCTGAAAGAGGAAATCGACAGCCTGGAACGGGAATTCTCTGACCTGGAGGAAATCTGGAAGGCGGAGAAGGCCTCCCTGCAAGGTACGACACATATCAAGGAAGAACTGGAGCGTACCCGCACCGAACTCGAGGCCGCCCATCGTGCCGGTGACCTGGCGCGCATGTCCGAGCTGCAGTACGGTCGTATACCCGAACTGGAGAAGCAACTGGACATGGCCAGCCAGGCAGAAATGCACGAGACCAAGCTGTTGCGTAACAAGGTCTCGGAAGAGGAAATAGCCGAAGTCGTTTCCAAATGGACCGGTATTCCGGTCAGCAAGATGCTCGAGGGTGAACGTGACAAGTTGCTGCGCATGGAGCAGGAGCTGCGCCAACGTGTCGTCGGTCAGGATGAAGCCGTGTCTGCGATCAGTGATGCGATCCGTCGATCACGCGCCGGCCTGTCCGATCCGAAACGTCCCAATGGTTCGTTTATGTTTCTGGGTCCGACCGGGGTCGGCAA
The DNA here is from genome assembly GCA_947258795.1 of uncultured Gammaproteobacteria bacterium. Classification (GTDB taxonomy): domain Bacteria; phylum Pseudomonadota; class Gammaproteobacteria; order DRJJ01; family DRJJ01; genus DRJJ01. The sequence goes on from CAMYJU010000018.1 coordinate 142,632, forward strand.
GACCGAACTGACCAAGGCGCTGGCCGCGTTCCTGTTCGATTCCGAGGACGCCATCGTCCGTGTCGATATGTCCGAGTTCATGGAGAAACACTCGGTCGCACGTCTGATCGGTGCGCCACCAGGCTATGTCGGTTATGAAGAAGGGGGCTACCTGACCGAGGCCGTGCGTCGCAAGCCCTATTCACTGGTATTGCTGGACGAGGTCGAAAAGGCCCACCCGGATGTATTCAATGTGTTGTTGCAGGTACTAGATGACGGCCGTTTGACCGATGGCCAGGGTCGTACCGTGGACTTCCGCAATACGGTTATTGTCATGACCTCCAATCTGGGTTCACAGCAGATACAGGAAATGGCCGGTGAGGAAAATTACCAGCAGATGAAAGCGACGGTGATGGATGTGGTCGGTGGCCATTTCAGACCCGAGTTTATCAACCGCATCGACGAGGTCGTGGTATTTCATCCACTGGGCCGGGAACAGATTCGTGCGATTACGACCATCCAGATCGGCTATCTGGCCAAACGCCTCGAAGATCGCGACATGAAGCTGGTCTTGACCGATGTTGCACTGGACAAGCTTGGCGAGTCCGGATTCGATCCCGTATACGGTGCAAGGCCATTGAAGCGTGCGATCCAGAACTTTCTCGAGAATCCGCTGGCCCAGGCTATACTGTCAGCGCAATTCGAGCCGGGTGACGTGATCCAGGTTGACCTGGACGGTGAGCAGTTTACTTTTAATAAAGGGGCTGTCACCGCCAGCGCAGCCTGATCCCCGCGCCGGTCAAAACGGGTGGTAAGCCGGGTACTGGCTTGCTACCCGTTTCATATTTTAGCCAGTATGCGGTCCATCCATCGATAGGGCAGCAGGTGGCGCAAGGTGGCGAACAGGTAAGTCGGGAAGGTGACGTAATACCTGATCTTTGGTCGTTTACTTTCCAGCGCGTGGATCAGTTTATTAACCACCGCATCGGCCGGTAAGGTAAACGGTACCACTGGTCCCTGCGTGGTCAGACGTTTTACCATGGCCTGGTAGTGCGCCTTGTGAACACTGTGCTCAGGGTCAATATTGCGCTTGTAGGCGGCAAAGGCATTTTTCCGGAACTCGCTTGTGATCGGGCCGGGTTCGATAATCGAAAGATGGATGCCGCTGCCATGCAGTTCCAGACGCATAGTGTCGGTCAGACCCTCGAGTGCGTATTTGGTGGAATTGTAGGCACCCCGGTAGGCCAGTGTAACGAAACCGAGTACCGAGCTGTTCTGGATGATACGGCCTTCATTCTGCGCACGCATCACCGGGATCACCCGGCGGGTCAGTTCATGCCAGCCAAACAGGTTGGTTTCAAACTGCTCACGCAAGGCATCGCTGGTCAGATCCTCGACCGCTCCAGGCTGGCCATAGGCGCCGTTATTGAACAAGGCGTAGAGTGTGCCGCCGGTGCGTTCCAGTATTTCATCGACGGCGCTCTGGATGGACCGGTAGTCACGTAAATCCAGCTGCAAGGACTCGAGGCCAATATCAAGCAAAGGCTGAACATCCTTTTCCTGACGTACGGTTGCAAACACCCGGTAACCTCTTGCATGCAGGATTTTCGCAGCAGCCAGACCGATACCACTGGAGCATCCGGTAATCAATATGCTTTTTTGTTGTTCCATGTCGGCAATCTTACAGGAATCACTATTTGATGATAGTGGTGAACAATATGCAGCCGTTGAGTTATCCCGGCAAGCAGCGTAGAGTTTAAATTTTCACTGTATGAGGATGAGTGGTGCAGGACTACCAGGCCGCGATACGGGCATTTGCACGGGATGAGATGACGCAGTCCGGTCTGTGCGATGCCTTGTCAGAAATTCTCAAACAGGAACCCGGTAAGGCCACCCGGATACTGGAGGAAATCGAAAACCGGATCGAATCGCAGCAACAGCGGCATCAGCTAGTTGCCTGTATCAGGGAGCATACGGTTGAGCAGACGGTATTGCTACCCGGGGCCGGCGACAGGACACAGGTGCTGCCACTGGCTGAAACGCAAGTCGATTCCCGTGCAGCCACTACAGCGGACAGTAGCCCACAGGCATATCCCAGCGAGGCGGAAACCTTACTATCGACTGCCGGCGCAGGTGCTGCTGCCACACCCGAACCTGATCCCATGCCGGTACTGGAACCCGGGTCCATACTGAAGGACCGCTTTGTGCTGGAACAGAAGATCGGTGCCGGCGGTATGGGTATGGTGTTCAGGGCGCGCGATCTGCGTCGTGAAGAGGCGCTGGACAAGGAGCCCTATGTTGCGATCAAGTTATTAAACAACAAGTACCAGGACAAGCCCTATGCCTTTATCGCCCTGCAACGCGAAGCGAAAAAGGCGCAGAAGCTGTCACACCCGAATATTATTACGGTTTACGATTTTGACCGTGATGGCAGTTTGATGATGATGACTATGGAGCTGCTTGAAGGTCAATCATTGTTGCAGCTGATTCGTAGCCAACAAAAAAAACCGCTTGCACTTCCTCAGGCCTTTTCGATTATACGGGATATCTGCAGGGCATTGTCTCATGCGCATCGTAACCGTATTGTGCATGCCGATATCAAGCCGGCCAATGTGTTTATTACCAGTAACAACCAGGTCAAGATCCTGGACTTCGGCATTGCGCGCGCAGTTCAGGAGATTATGGTGGAAGGAGCGGAGGAAACGGCCTTCTCGCCGGACATGTATGCTGCATTGACACCGACCTATGCCAGTCGTGAGATGCTGCTCGGTGAAAAGGCGCGGGCCAGTGATGATATTTATGCGCTGGCCTGTATCAGTTATGAATTGTTGACCGGACATCATCCATTCGGCAGGAAAACGGCGAAGGTAGCCGAGGCCGAGGGTTTGCAGGCAGTGCGTCCTCCGGGTCTGAAAAACCGGCAGTGGAGAGGCCTGCAAAAAGGGCTCGCGTTTCGTCGCGAACAGCGCACCGCCGAGGTAACTGATTTTATGCGCGAGGTGTTACCGGAGAGGCGCACGCTGACTCGGCCCGCAAAAGTTGCCCTGATCGGCTTTACCATCGTATTGCCGGTGATATTGGGTGCCTATCTGCATCAACTGGAACAGCCCGGTGACCTGGAGTCCGTGGTTGCGTTTGAAGACCTGTTACCGGCGGACAGACAGAAGGTTTCCGGCCTGCTGGAGATCGCCGAGGCGCATATGTCCATGCAGCGTCTGACTGCACCGCCTGGCAGCAATGCCTATGCGGCCTATCGTGAGGTGTTAAAGGTCCATCCGGACAACAGTACAGCACGGGACGGCTTGAAGCGTATTGCTGATCGCTACCTGCGTATGGCCAGGGAGCGATTTGATAGTGGTGACCGGGCCGGGGCCTGGCAGATGCTGGAGGCTGGCCTGGCGGTCAGGCCTGCGCACGAGGGGTTGCTGGCAATGCAAAAACGACTGGCAAAATAGATCGTGATACAGTGTATGGGATCAGGTAACGGGACCTTGCCCGTTACCCGCTCCCTTGTTTCAGATATCAGAACTCCATGCGCAGTCCGGCCTGGAATACATGCATGCTGGAGTCGGCCAGCCCGAATATGCCTTCATACTGTACAAACCAGCTTTTGTTGTCCGCCAGCTGCGCAGAGGTGCCGACTGCAACATTGAAGTAGTCCTCGTCCGGTGCATCGGTTGGCAACAGGATAGGTTGGTTCAGATTAGAGTTGAAGGTGCTGGCAATCGCGCCCAGGAAACGACCGCGGATTACCCGTGAATCATTTTCGTACTCATGTACCCACTCAACGCGTAGCTGGGGTACCAGTACACCCCAGGAGTGACTGATGCTGTTGACCAGCTGGATGCCGAGGTTACTGGTTAAGGATTCAACATCCTGGGCATCGACCTGCATGCCCCAGAAACCAGCGCCGGTCTCGGTGAAGCCGTCAATCTCGACGTCGGTGTAATCCAGGCGCAGATAGGGGCTCAGGGTGAGTGACTGGGTTTGAAACTCCTTGCCCAGACCCAGGCTGGCGGTGAAGATGTTGCTGTCGGTATCGCTGTTTGCAACCAGTGTATTCAGGTTGCTTTGTAAAACGTTCCGGTCGGTCTCGACCTCGTTCCAGTGATAACTGACGATACCGTCGATATAGAAAGAATCGGTCTGGTAGTGCGTGCCGAACACCGAAAGGCTGAATCCATCGACGGTCATGTCACCGGCGTTACGGTCAAAATCGGCCTCGTTGTTCGCATAGCCGAGCGCAGCACCCATAACAAAGCGATCGGTGAAACGGTAATCCAGTCCTGCAGTGAAACTGTAACCGTCAATATCATAACCGGTTTCACCGCTGGTCGTTTCCCGGTCACCGGTCGACACTCTGGCGGAAATAAATGCCCCGTATGGACCTGCTGAACCATCGGCACTGGCACCGCCACCGCTGGCGGGACTGCTCCAATCCATGGTCAGAACCCCATTGTTGATTGTAGGTGCCTGGGCAGTACGTATGCCGGTGCTGCCACTTTTCAGGTCCTTGATGCGGGCAGACAGTTTATGACGATGTATGGTTGACAGTTCGGTCTGCAGACGCCCGGCGGCGGCAAACTGGTCGAACGCCAGTGACTGCAGGATATCGTGTTGTGTCCTGTCATTGCCTGAATTCAGTACGGCCTCCATATCGGCCCAGAACGCATCGGTAGGGCCGCCACTGGACGGGCAGGTGTACGGTCCACCGGTCACGGTGCGGGCGGAAATCGTTTCACCAATAATCGCAACACCTTCGCTGGGCGGGAGTGGCTGTGGATTACTTCCACACACATTCGGGTCGGTCAGATAGTCAACGACAGCCTGTTGTGCGCTGTTCAGCGGGTCTGCATAGGCGCTGCCTGCCGTTAACAACAGTGCGGACCCGAAACCCAGGATGATGGATTTAAAATGTTTATTTGGGGTGTGTGTGTGCATGAAACACTTCCTCCCTGAAATGCATAATATTAAAAGTATGGATTTATGATGACACATTTCCGGGTGAAACAGAAGTCTTATCATTATTCAGGTCGTGTTGGAGTTCAGGAAGTGTAAGGAATTCTATTTAGCTATCTAGATAGTTTGACGGATAGTTCCGGCCATAACTGTTCCCAGCAGCAGTCATGGCTAAAGTCCGGTACAACAATCAATTCCGCATGATGTTGCCGATCCACAAAATTCCTGACCATGTCGATAGTTACGTTCTGATCCAGTTCGCCGACATAATGATACTGTCTGATAAAATCCGGTAGCGGCGGCTGTAATGCAGGATTCTGTGATTCATGCAGCGGTGTGTAGTCATGTCGTGCCGCCCAGGCATCAGGATCGAGATTGGCAGCCAGGGTCACAAGTTGGTCGACATTAACCAGCTCCGCAGCCAAAAGTGTCGCCAAGGTGCCACCCCCGCTATAGCCGATCAGGGTGATTTGGATATCAGGGTAGCCGGCCAGGATACCTGCCAGTGCAGTGCGCATGCTGTTTACCACGGTGCGGGAATAGCGGGCCGAAGTCCAGTACCTGGGATGGCAGGGTGATGTGGCCTCAAGGCCGTGATAGCAGGGTCTGCCCAGGTAAAGCGCAGGCTGTGGCCCGTTGCGTAACAGTTTCAGTGTGACCGGGTTGCGTGGCGTGGGGTATTGGCTGATACGGGTATGGTCTATCCAGGGTGAGCCGTCACCATGTATATAAACATGGATACGACTGCCGGCTTGTAGCTTGCCTGACACCTGGTAAGCGTGCTGAAAAGGAAGTCCATTGGCAACCTGCATCGTACTGCATGCATTAATGAATATGCAAAACAGGGCGGCCATTGTTATACGTGTTCTGGCTGCCGTTGATAGTGAAGCTGTATGTGTCTGTTTATCAAACATTCCTGCTCAGGCCCCGGATACATTGCTAATGCTGACACTTATCGTTAAGATTACTATAAGTATTGCTTTTGTATAGGGCGTACGAGGCATATCGAATATGTTGCAGGGAGCGCATACACACATAATCATGATCAGGAAGTCTTTCATAATTTTCATCCCCCTGGTTGCAATACTTGGCGCATGCGGTGGCGGTAGTGCGACCAGGTCCGATGCGGTTCAAAAACAGGCACCGGCAATAGGCCGACAGGACGTCGATAAAATCTTGATAGTCGACTGTCTGTTGCCCGGGGTGATCCGCAAGCTGGGCAGCCAGTTGACCTATCTGACACCACGTCGCCCTGTGCGCACGACTGCTTCAGACTGCGAAATACGGGGTGGGGAATATACCGCCTTTGATCGAGCGGATTATCGTACCGCGCTGGCCGTATGGCTGGAAACGGCAAGCCAGGGCCAGGCCGACTCGCAGAATTATGTCGGTGAGATCTATGAGAAAGGGCTCGGTACAGCGCCTGACTATAACAAGGCAAGACAGTGGTACCTGAAAGCGGCACAACAGGGCCATGCCGGTGCACAGATTCATCTCGGTAATCTCTATGAGCATGGACTGGGTGTACAACAGGATATGGCCGCGGCGCTGAACTGGTACAGACGTGCATCCGGCCTGGAAGATGATGAGATTCAGTTTGCCTCTACGTTCAGGGTGCAAAGTGCCGGCATGCAGGCTGAACTGAAAGAGCTTAAAAAGCAACTGGCCCAGCGACAACAGCAGGCTGTGCGGCTGGGCCGGCAGCTTGCAGAAACGCGTTCCTTCCTGAAGATCAAGCAGGAGCAGGTTGACAAGTTGTCCGCGCGCTTGTTGTGGCTACAGAAGGAACGCACGGTGGTGACACTGAAAAACCAGGATAAAACCGGTGAGGAGATCGCCCGGCTTGAACAGGAGTTGCAGGAGACCAGAAAGACCTACCAGCAACAAAAGCAGCAACTCGTTGAGTTGCAGGCGAAGGCCAGTCAACAGAAAAGCCGTATCCATCAGTTACAGGAACAGAAAAAGTCCATTCAAACGGCGAGTAACATTCCGGGGCCTGTGATCGAGATTCTGAATCCGCCGCTGACGCTGACTCGTGGCTTGCCATCGATGAGTGTACCTGCCGGTGTTGAACGGTATGCGTTGCACGGACGCGTAACCGCCGCCGCCGGTCTGGCATCCTTCACGGTCAACAATCAGCAGGTAACCACGGACGGTAGTGGCCGCTTTAACGCGCCGATTAAGATCAGAAAAAAACAGACCCGGGTGAGTGTGATGGCGGTTGACAAGGTCAGTCGCAAGGCGGAATTGTCATTCATGTTGACCATGGCGGAGCAGTCCGGTTTCGCAAGGGATAACAGTCAGGTCAAGGCGACCGCAGCCGGCAACCATATTCTGGAAGGTATCGATTTTGGCCAGTATCACGCACTGATTATCGGTAATACCCGCTACAGGCAGTTTCCGGATCTGAAATCTCCCGAGCAGGATGTCCGGCAGATAGAAAAACTGCTGAGGGAAAAATATGGGTTCAAAACGCGGCTGATCCTGAATGCAGATCGCTATACGATACTGTCATCGCTGAATGAGCTGAGCAAGAAACTGGACGAGACAGATAATCTGCTGATCTATTATGCCGGTCACGGCGAACTGGACGAGGTAAACCAGCGTGGACACTGGTTGCCGGTTGATGCCGACAGGGACAATACCGCCAACTGGATATCAACTGTTAATATAACGGATATCCTGAACGTGATTCCGGCTCGGCACGTGATGGTGGTCGCCGACTCCTGTTATGCCGGCACCCTGTCGGTTGCAGCCCAGGCGAGGCTGGATGTTTCTACAGCAGATAACCGGCTCAAACGTAAATGGGTCGAGATCATGAACCGCACGCGTGCACGCGTTGTGCTGACCTCCGGTGGTGTGCAGCCGGTACTGGACAGTGGTGGCGGGAAACACTCGGTGTTTGCGAAGGCGTTTCTCGAAACCTTGAAGAATAACCAGTCGGTGATCGAGGGATACAGTGTGTATCGTAAACTGGCCGATCGGGTCAGCCAGGCCGCCGCCAGTCTGCAGTTTGACCAGAATCCGCAGTATGCACCGATCAGGCATGGTGGGGGGCTGGGAGAGTTTTTCTTTGTGCCTGTTAAATAGCTGCGCTTCAGTTGTCAGTGTATAACCAGACATACCCGTTTATATGTGGCTGCTTACAGGTTTAACAGTGAGGCATTTCCACCAATTGCCGAGGTATTGATACTGACCGTTCGTTCCGTGGCCAGCCGTTGCAGATAGTTGGGTCCACCGGCCTTAGGTCCCGTACCCGACAGGCCTTCACCGCCAAAAGGCTGGACGCCAACAACTGCGCCGATCATATTCCGATTAACATAGATATTGCCTACGCGCGAACGTCTTGCGATATAGTCGACCTTCTCCTCGATACGGCTGTGTATCCCCAGGGTTAAACCGTACTTTGTACTATTGATCGCATTAATGACCTGGTCCAGCTCATCGGACGCATAGCGAATGATATGCAGCACAGGCCCAAACACCTCCTGTTCGGGTGGCTGCAGTGTGTTGAGTTCGAAAACAGCCGGGGCGAGATAATTCCCGTTTAACAGGCTTTCATCCACTTGTGCACGGCAAACCGGTCTGGCTGACTGTAGTAATCTGCCTATGTGTTTCTGTATACGGGCCTTGCTGTCCTTGTCGATCAATGGACCGATATCTGTCGCCAGGCACATGGGGTCGCCTATGCGTAGTTCTGCCATGGCGCCAGTTAACAAATGCATGATATGTTCAGCGGTATCCTTCTGCAGGAACAGGACGCGCAGCGCGGAACAGCGTTGACCCGCGCTGTTAAAGGCTGAGGTTATGACATCGCTAACCAATTGCTCTGGCAGGGCCGAGCTGTCAACGATCATCGCATTCTGCCCACCGGTTTCGGCAATCAGCGGTGCTATGGGTCCCGGGCGCAGGGCCAGTTCCCGGTTGATCAGTTTAGCCACTTCAGTTGATCCTGTAAAAAGAACACCGGCGACACGCTCATCCCGTAACAGCTTCTCGCTCATGACGCCGCTTTTTCCTGGTAACAGGTTTAATGCTTCTACAGGAATACCGGCCTGATGTAGCAACTGGACGACACGCATTGCAGATAACGGTGTCTGATGAGAAGGTTTCGCGACCACGGTGTCCCCGGCTAACAAGGCCGCAATAATCTGGCTGGTGAATATCGCTATCGGAAAATTCCAGGGGCTGATACAGAGCATGACTCCGCGGCCATGCATGCTCAGTGTGTTCGATTCCCCCGTTGGGCCAGCTAGTATCCGGGGTGTTAATATTGTCCTTGCCTGTGCGGCATAGTAGCGACAGCTGTCAACAGCCTCACGTACTTCATCCAGGCTGTCCCTGATGCAGCGCCCGCCTTCCCTGACACATAAATACATCAGTTCCTCCCGGTGCTGTTCGAGTACATCCGCTGCGTGTTCGGCGATTGCTGACCTGGTTTCAATACTGGTCGTGGACCAGTCTTCCCGAAAGTCATGAGCAACTGTTAAAGCATTTTCGATATCATTGCTTGTCGATTCCACGACCTGACCGACAGTGACGTCAGTAGCGGCTGGCGATATCACCGCCTGGCCTGGTCCGCTTGTTGAGTTGCCGTTGATCAACGGGGCCGCGCTCCAGTGACGCCTTGCCAGGTTTACGAAATCATTGTCCAGCGCCTGCATGGCCGCCGGGTCGGTAAAGTTGATTCCCTTTGAGTTCAGGCGTTCTTGACCAAACAGGTCTCGAGGTAATGGAATGTCGGGATGGGGGACGGTTTTGAATGACATCACGGTCTCGGCGGGTTCCCTGAGCAGTTCATTAATCGGAATGTTTTCATTTTCGATGCGATTGACAAAGGAGGTATTGGCGCCATTTTCGAGCAGGCGACGTACCAGGTAGGGTAACAGGTCTTCATGGCTGCCTACCGGCGCGTAGACCCGGCATCGGGTGGATGGGTCAAGCTCTGTTGCTGCACGATATACCGCCTCACCCATGCCGTGCAGCCGTTGAAACTCGTATTCCCGTCCTGTGCCGATGAGTGTTTGTATCATTGCAATGGTGTAGGCGTTGTGGGTTGCGAACTGCGGATAAAATATATCGCCAGCAGAGAGTATCTGTTTTGCGCAGGCGAGATACGACAGGTCTGTTGTCGCTTTACGTGTAAAAACCGGGTAGCCGTTCAGCCCCTGCTGCTGGGCGTGCTTGATCTCACTGTCCCAGTACGCACCTTTTACAAGACGCAGCATAATACGTTTCCGGGTTTTTCTTGCCAGGTCTTCCAGCCACATGACGACCGGTAATGCACGCTTTTGATAGGCCTGTACTGCCACCCCTAACCCTTGCCAGTCACCGAGGGACGGATGCCTGAATACCGCCTCAAATACATCGAGCATCAGTTCCAGTCGATCGGTTTCCTCGGCGTCGAGTGTAATACTGACACCGGCGTCACGTGCCTGATGTGTGATCAACAGTACGTTGGGAACCAGCTCCCGGATAACCCGTTCGCGTTGCGAAAACTCAAATCGCGGATGCAGCGCCGAAAGCTTGATCGAGATATTCGGGGCTGCCAGGCTGTCTTTGTTCAGGCGCCATGTGTCTGCTATGGTGCGTATGGCATGTAGATATCGTTCCAGGTAATTTTGTGCGTCTATCATCGCAAGTGCGGCTTCACCCAGCATATCAAACGAGAAAAGCTGTGCAGTTGTGTCTGCATGCTGGCTACGTTGAATGGCGTCTTCAATCGTCTCGCCAAGCACGAATTGCTTACCAATAATGCCCATTGCCTCATTGATGGCCAGTCGTATTACCGGGTCACTGCTATGTGACAACAAACGATTCAGTACATGGTTCATCGATTCCCGTTCAAAGTGGATCAGTTTTCCTGTCAGCATCAAACTCCAGGTGGAGGCATTGACGAACAGTGAATGACTGTGCCCCAGGTGCTGTTGCCAGTCAGCGTTACCTAGCTTTTCTTTTATCAATCTGTCTGCCGTATCAGGATCGGGGATTCGCAACAGTGCCTCGGCCAGGCACATCAGGGTCACCCCTTCATCCGAAGACAGGTTGTATTCCCGGAGTAATGCATCGATACCACTGGTTTCCCTGGAACGATCCCGTGTCCGGATAATCAGCTGACGCGCCCGATCGGCACAATCGCTGGACTGGGTTTTTTCAAGATCGGTCCTGTTGAGTAGTGATTGTGCCCAGTTTGTCTCATCTGTCAGCCAGGCGTGACGGATTTCCTGTCGTAGTACTGAATCATCGGAGATTGTCTGATGATGAATCATGGCTGTCCGACCGGTCAGAACAGGGCCTGTTCCATTTCCTGGTAGACGAAGTGTGCGTTGCGAGGATGATTTTCCTTATACAGGGGGGATTGTTGCCAGTCGTTAAAGGCGGACTGGTCGATCGCATCCTGCATGTCGATATCCTGTTCGATGGCCTGTGCCATGGATTCTCGCAGGCGTGTCACATAGGAGCGGGTTTTTTCGACCATCGGGAAAGGCCGGGTCTGGGCGCTGCCATGACCGGGTACCATCAGGCGGGCATTAGCAAACCGGCGGACCAGCCAGTCCTGCGCTTCCAGGATTTGCTCGCTGTCACCATCACCCATGTAGGTGGTGCGCTGGTTGAAGGCCAGGTCCGAGATCCAGACAATATTTTCCTTTAGCTGGTGAACGACCAGGTCACCATGGGAATGGTGCTTGCCAGAGTTGTAGACCACAAAGGTCTGGTCGCCAGCGGTAATGGTCTGGCTGGAGTAGCGCTCACCACCGATCAGGATGTCGGGTCTGACCATTTCGAAATTCGACATGTCATCCGGCATCAGTTCGCGTCGGTATGGCACTGAGGCCTCGATGGTCTCTGAGCCGATATAGTCAAGCATGCCTTCGTGCCCGATAATCGTGACTTTGTCGAGTCGGCGGAACGCAATCGCACCATAGGCGTGATCGGGATGGTTATGCGTGATAATCAGGTGGGTAACCGGTTTATCGGTGACGCTGGCGATGGTGCTGATCAGGCGCTGTCCCAGCCGGGGTGTACCCAGTGTATCGATCACGACCACGCCCTCCGAACCGATAATAAAACCGGCATTGGCAACCGCACCGCGGTTGGAGGTGTTGATCTGGGCGATATTGCCAAAAAACATATAGGTGTTCGGGGCAATCTGATGTATCGGCAGCGGCGTATCCGCGCGATCACTGGCTGTAAAAATCAACCTGGGCAGTTCCTCGGTATCGACTGCGGTTCCGGGAATCACAGTATCGTTACTGCCCTGACCGGATACATGGCTTCCGGTCTGTGATGCTGGAGTTATTGGGCTTGGCACCGCTTCTTCATAACGCTGATTGCTGGTGTAGATCAACAGCGGTATGGCGAGCAGTATGGCCAGGCCAAGCATGGTTTTATGTCGGGTATCCATAGAGTGGCCTCCCGCAATCCCGGTGGCATTGCACGATAAACCGGTTTTCTATGAATTAGAGTATAGCAACAGGTATAAGCGGTGATGCGCCGGTAGCTGTTCGATCCGGCTATTCGCTACTGGCATGGTCCATTACCTGCTCTTCTTCCTGTTGCAGTTCCCACATATGCTTGTACAGGCCATCGAGCTGGATCAGGGTGTTATGGCTGCCGGATTCTATAATGCGGCCGTTTTCCATGACCAGGATATTGTCGGCATCGGCAATGGTGGACAGCCGGTGTGCAATGACCAGGCTGGTATGGTCTTCAGCGACCTCGCGCAAGGCCTCCAGTATGGCCTGTTCCGACCGGGAATCCAGTGATGAGGTGGCCTCGTCGAAGATCATGATACGCGGGTTTTTCAGGATCGCACGGGCGATCGCAACGCGCTGTTTCTCGCCGCCGGACAGTTTCAGTCCACGTTCGCCGACCAGGGTGTCGTAGCCATCGGGCAGCGACAGGATGAAATCATGGATGTGGGCCAGGCGGGCGGCACGGGTTATTTCCGCTGCATCTGCACCGGCTTTTGCATAACCGATATTGTAGGCAATGGTGTCGTTGAACAACACCGTGTCCTGCGGCACGATGCCGATACTGGCACGCAGCGACTGTTGCGTTACTTCGCTGATATTCTGCGCGTCGATCAGGATGCGGCCGCCACTGACATCATAGAAACGAAACAGCAGCCGGGCCAAAGTGGACTTGCCGGCACCGCTGGGGCCGACGATCGCCAGCTTCTTGCCGGGTGGGATGACCAGGTTGATGTTATGCAGAATCTCGCGGTCTTCCCGGTAGTGAAAATCAACGTTTTCGAACCTGACCTCGCCCTTGTTGATCTGCAGTTCCGGTGCGTTGTCGATATCGCGTATCTCTGCCTGTTCCTCCATCAACTGGAACATCCGTTCCATATCGGACAGGGCGTGTTTGAGCTGGCTGTAGACAATACCGAGGAAATTCAGCGGTATGAACATCTGGATCATGAACGCATTGACCAGCACCAGGTCACCCATGCTCATGTCACCGGCAATAACATCCTGCGAAGCCATGAACATGATCAGCGTAACCCCGATCGCGATGATCGCACCCTGGCCGACATTCAGTGCGGACAGCGATGTCTGGCTCTTGACCGCGGCATCCTCCCATTGTTGCAGGGTGTCGTCATAGCGTCGCATTTCATAGGTTTCGTTGCCGAAATATTTAACCGTTTCATAGTTGATCAGGCTGTCTACGGCCTGGGAACTGGCCTGGGAATCGGCCTGGTTCATGGTAATCCGGTATTTCATGCGCCATTCGGTAATCACCATGGTGGCGGTGATATAGATGGCGACGGTGACGAAGGTGATGACGGCATACCAGACGCTGTACTGGCTGAGCAGCACCGTTGCAATCAGGCCGACCTCGACCAGTATCGGCAGGATGCTGAACACCATGTAGTTCAGTAATGAGCTGACGCTGCGTGTGCCACGTTCGAGATCCCGGGTAATCGCACCGGTCTTGCGTTCGAGGTGATAGCGCAGTGACAGGTCGTGCAAATGCGAAACCACCCGGTGCGACATGTTGCGCATTGCCCCGTGTCGGACACGGGCAAATATCGAGTCCCGGATCTCCCCGAACAGGGTGCTGGCCAGCCGCAGTATCCCGTAGAACGCCAGAAACAATACCGGTAACAACAATTGCTCGTGTTGCGAGCTGTCCAGGCTGTCGACAATTTCCTTCAATACCAGTGGCACGGCCACGGTGGCCACTTTGGCCAGCACCAGGGCCAGCAGGGCGAGGACCACCCGGCTGCGATAGTCCCACAGATAGGGTACCAGGCTGTGCAAGGTCCTCAGGTCGCTGCGGTTCCTGCTGGGTGCCTCAGTGGCAAATCGGGTGTGGGCAGACAAGGGCGAGTTACCTTGATCAGTAAGTTAAAGTCACAACGCCATCATCAATCGCGGTACTGATAAAGGCCGCGCCACCGCGTACCTCATCCAGTTCCGGGATTGCCGTTTCGGCGCTAATGCCGTTTTCTTCCAACGCGGCCCCGCAGGCATAGAAGCGGGCCCCGGCGTTGTGGGCGTCCTGCATGAAAGAATAGATGGATTTTTCACGTTTGGCGCCGGGGTACAGGGATTCCGCCACCCCCTGGCGCAGTAACGCGGCCGCACGCGATGCGAAATAGATATCGACCTCCAGGTCCATGGATGCGGCTGAGGTCGCCTGAAAAAACGGCGAACCGAGACTGGCAGGCACATCCGGGCTGGCATTGAGCAGCATAATGACGATTTTACGAACCATGACTATCCATGAATTGCTGGAAGATCAGTAATATACCACGCGATTTGCGCCCCTGTCCGGGCCTGGTCAGGCGCTGGGCGTGGTGTTTCAGAGGCACTTTTTTAATGGATATATTCGCAAAATGCAAACCTTGTATTTTGGGTGATCTGTCCATATTTTAATCATAATGATGATAAGCGCGTGATATACATGGTAAAATGATCCGATTTATCGGGCGTGATGCTTGACTTATAGAGTGATTTTGATTGACCACAGGGGCTGTACGCAATGCCAATCTACGAATACAAATGTACTGAATGTGAACACGAACTCGAGAAGTTACAGAAAATCAGTGATGACCCGCTGACCGATTGCCCGGATTGCGGCAAGCCCGGGCTCAAGAAACTGATTTCAGCCGCAGGATTCCGTCTGAAGGGTAGCGGTTGGTATGAGACCGATTTTAAATCAGGCAGCAAAAAGAACGTGGCCGATTCTGAAAGTAAATCCACATCCTCATCAGCCTGTAACAGCGGCGGTACGTGCCCGGCCTGCAAGTAATCTGACTGTCCTTATGCGGGCATGAATGCATGGAGTGTCATGTGACGACTCCATGGCCCAGGAACCGACTATCAGGGTCATGCCGTCCTATCTGCCCCGTTACAGATAGCAAAACACCGGGATGGTTGCGTCTGCTCACGCAAGCACGTAACATTTCCCCCTTTTCAAGCCTGTCCGGCCTGATTTCAGGGTCGATGGCAGCTTAATGGCGAGTATTCATCATGCGCAGTGATTATTGCGGTAACGTATCCGAAAACGACCTGGACCAGACAGTAGAGCTGTGTGGCTGGTGTCACCGACGCCGTGACCATGGTGGCGTGATCTTTATCGATTTACGTGATCGTGAGGGCATCGTACAGGTGGTATTCGACCCGGATACGCCGGAGACGTTCAGCATCGCGGAAAGCGTGCGCAACGAGTATGTCCTGCGCGTCAAGGGCAGGGTGCGTCCACGTCCGGAAGGGACCGAGAACCCGGACATGGCCACCGGCAAGATCGAGGTGCTGGGACTGGAACTCGAAATACTGAACAGGGCGGAAACGCCACCGTTCATGATTGACGATAACGACGTCTCCGAAGAAAATCGCCTGCGCTATCGTTATATCGATTTACGTCGGGATGATATGCAAATGCGCCTGCGCATGCGTGCCCGAATTACCCACCGTCTGCGTGAATTCCTTGAGGAACATGGTTTCCTGGATATCGAAACACCGATGCTGACCCGGGCCACACCGGAAGGTGCGCGCGACTACCTGGTGCCGAGCCGTACCCATGAAGGCGCCTTTTTTGCATTGCCGCAGTCACCGCAGCTGTTCAAGCAGCTGTTGATGATGTCCGGTTTCGACCGCTACTACCAGATTGTCAGGTGTTTCCGTGACGAGGACCTGCGTGCCGACCGTCAGCCGGAGTTCACCCAGCTGGATATCGAAATGTCCTTTGTCGATGAAGAGGGTGTGATGGGGCTGATGGAAGGCCTGGTTCGCGATGTGTTTACGCATGTGCTGGAAACACCTCTGCCGGATCCGTTCCCGCGCATGAGTCATGCCGAGGCCATCAGCCGCTACGGTTCCGACAAACCCGATTTGCGTATTCCGCTGGAGCTGGTCGATGTCGGTGACCTGATGCAGGATGTTGAATTCAAGGTATTTGCCGGTCCGGCCAATGACCCTAACGGTCGAGTTGCCGCACTGCGTCTACCACAGGGCAGCAAGCTAACCCGCAAGGAGATTGATGACTACACCGCTTACGTCGGCATCTATGGTGCGAAGGGCCTGGCCTATATCAAGGTCAACGAGGTTACGAAAGGCCGGGAAGGTCTGCAGTCGCCGATACTGAAGTTTCTGCCTGATGAAGTGGTGCAGGCGATCCTCGAACGCAGCGGAGCACAGGACGGCGACCTGATTTTCTTTGGCGCCGACAAGGCCAGTATCGTCAACGAGGCCCTGGGCGCATTGCGTGTCAAACTCGGCCATGACCAGGGCCTGCTGGAACATGGCTGGCGGCCGTTGTGGGTGGTCGATTTCCCGATGTTTGAAAAAGACGAGCAAAGCCCGCGCTGGCAGGCATTGCATCATCCGTTTACCGCGGCCATCGCTGATCATAACGATTTGCTGGAGACCGATCCGGGCGCCTGCCTGTCGCGCGCCTACGACATGGTATTAAATGGTTCGGAGATCGGCGGTGGTTCGATTCGTATTCACCAGCCGGAGATACAGCAAAAGGTATTCAGACTGCTCGGTATCAACGAGCAGGAAGCAGAAGATAAATTCGGCTTCCTGGTAACGGCGCTGAAATATGGTTGTCCACCGCATGGCGGTATGGCCTTCGGGCTGGATCGCATGGTCATGTTGATGACCGGCGCTTCCTCTATTCGGGATGTGATGGCGTTTCCAAAGACCCAGACGGCCAGTTGCATGTTAACGTCGGCGCCGGCGCCGGTCAGTGATGCCCAGTTGCGTGAGATCGGCGTACGCCTGCGCAAGCCACCACAAGGGGCTAGCCCGCATCCTGGTGAGAAATGAGGGCTTGGGACTGAATTATAAAAGACCGGAGTCCGTACTGGTTGTGGTCTACACGCAGACGGGTGATGTGCTGTTGCTGGAGCGACTGCAACCACAGGGCTACTGGCAATCGGTTACCGGGTCGCTGAAATGGGACGAGACGCCTGAGCAGGCCGCGCAGCGGGAGTTATATGAGGAAACCGGTATCCAGGCCAGCGATGAAAAGCTGAAAGCTACCGGCCAGGTCAATCGTTTTCGTATTGTGCCGGCATGGAAACCTCGCTATGCACCGGATGTGGGCGAAAATACAGAATACGTATACGAGTTGTGCTGCACGCAACGGCCGGACATCCAGCTTCACGACACAGAACATGTTCGCTATCAATGGCTAGCGCCAGCCGCGGCGGCTGAACTGGCCAGCTCAACCACCAATCGGGACGCGATATTACATCTCCCGATCAGGATATGTTGAACATATGAATAGTGTATTAGAATAATAAACAGGAAAATCACAGATTAATCAGCGAGATCCAGGCGGGTAAGAGAGAGTAAGCAATGTCGGCATCAGCACTGGCCATACAGGCTTTTTCACAAATCGATGACCAGACCTGCGAGCAGCGTATCCAGGCTGCCCGTGAGCAGCTGGGTGAGCGGCTGGTGATACTCGGCCATCATTATCAGCGTGAAGAGGTGTTCCGGCATACCGATTACTCCGGTGATTCGCTGAAATTGTCACGCCAGGCGGCGGCCTCGGCGGCCGACTACATTGTCTTTTGTGGCGTGCATTTCATGGCCGAGGTGGCCGATATCCTGAGCCGGCCGGATCAGGTGTCGATCCTGCCCGATCTGTCGGCCGGATGTTCCATGGCCGATATGGCTGATCTGAATCACGTTGAACAGGCCTGGCGTGAACTGGCCACGGTACTGGAACCGGATCAGCAGGTCACCCCGGTTACCTATATCAATTCGGCTGCCAATCTGAAGGCATTCTGTGGTCAGCATGGCGGCATAGTATGTACCTCGACCAATGCCCGCTCGGTGCTGGAGTGGTCATTCAATCAGCGCGACAAGGTACTGTTTTTCCCTGATCAGCATCTGGGTCGCAACACCGGTTATAACATGGACATCCCGCTGGAACAGATGGTGGTCTGGGACTACGATCAGCCGATGGGTGGACTGAGCAGGGAGCAGATTGAAAACGCGCGTATTATATTGTGGAAGGGTTTTTGTTCCGTCCATCAGATGTTTCAGCCGGAACAGATCGATAACTTCAAACAGCGCTACCCGGAAACGAAGATTATCGCGCACCCCGAGTCGCCATTCGAAGTGTGTCAGAAATCCGATTATGTCGGTTCGACCGAATACATTATCAATACCATACGCGACGCAGAGCCAAATACCCGTTGGCTGGTCGCAACCGAACTGAACCTGGTTAATCGCCTGCACGAGCAGTACCGGCACGAGGGCAAGAACGTCCACTTTATGTCGCCAACCGTGTGCATGTGTTCAACCATGTTTCGTATCGATCCACAGCACCTGTTATGGGTACTGGAAAACCTGGTGCAAGGCAGTGTGGTCAACCAGATCAAGGTGTCGGAGGAGGTTGCCGAGCTGGCGCGACTGGCACTGGATCGTATGCTTGAGGTTTCCCCCTGATAAGTAGTCGTATATATAGATGACGCGCTTTCATCTATACGACTGGTTTGCAATAGCTGCCTATATCGTCATCGCGCTGGTCATCGGCATACTGATGGCGCGACGCGCTTCCGCCTCGACCAATGACTTCTATCTCGCCGGACGGGCTTTGCCATGGTGGGTGGCCGGCACCTCGTTGGTTGCCACCAGCTTTGCCGCCGATACCCCGTTATTGGTCACCGGCTGGGTGCGCGTCGATGGCATAGCGCAAAACTGGTTATGGTGGGGCATGGCGGTTGGTGGTGCCTTGAGCTTTGTTGTGATCGCAGGCTGGTGGCGGCGTGCGTACATTACCACTGATGCGGAGTTTATCGAGCTGCGTTATTCAGGCAGACCGGCACGTCTGCTGCGCGCATTCTATGGTGGCTATCACGCGCTGGTGACCAATACCCTGATCCTGGTCTGGGTGCTGACCGCGATGCTCAAGCTGGTGCGGGTCATCCTTAATGTCGACGATAACAGTCTGGACGCCTATATCGTCGGTTTCGCTCTGGCGCTGGCGCTTCTGTATTCCTATCTGTCAGGGCTGTGGGGCGTGGTGGTGACCGATTTGTTCCAGTTCGTGCTCGCGCTGGCCGGTGGCGTGATCCTGGCGCTGGCGGCGATCGATGCGTTAGGTGGCATCGATATGGCCAGGCAGGCATTCGCGACCCTGCCCGAACACATCACCAGCCTGGTGCCGGTACAGCCAGCCGGGCCAGGTGCAACGCGTCACTGGGACGCAGCGGCCTACTGGGTATCGGGTTTCGGTGCGTTTCTGATATTTGTCGGCGTACAGGGCTGGCTGAACAAGAATGCGGACGGCAGCGGCGCGGCCGTGCAACGTTATGCGGCCTGCCGTGATGAGTCACATGCCCGTGGTGCGGCCCTGTGGTTTCATCTGGCCCATTACTGCCTGCGACCCTGGCCGTGGATTATCGTCGCGTTGGCCTCGATCATCCTGATCCCGGTAGCCGATCTGCCCCGGCTCAGTGACGGCAGTCCGGATCACGAGGCCGCCTATGTATTGATGATGGCACATTACCTCGGGCCCGGTCTGTTCGGGCTGATGTGTGCCAGTTTTCTGGCTGCCTTTATGAGTACACTGGATACCCACCTGAATCTGGCTTCGGCCTATTTTATCAATGACCTGTACCGGCGTTTTCTCCATACCACGGCCTCTGACCAGCACTACCTGCGTAGCGCGCGTTTACTCGAACTGCTGGTGGGCCTGTGCGCGGCCGCACTGGCCACGAATGCGGACAGTATCAGCTCGTTGTTTACGCTGTCACTGTCCCTGCTCGGTGGTGTGGGCCCGGCGATGTTGATGCGCTGGTTCTGGTGGCGCAGCAATGCCTGGACCGAGATCAGTGCACTGCTCAGTTCAACCCTGTTGACCATACTGATACAGACCGGGGTCATCGAACTGGCCTATCCGTTATCCTACCTGCTGATCGTCACCGGGTCACTGCTGGCCAGTATCCTGTCTACGCTGTTGACCGCTCCGGTAGAACATACACACTTGCAGGCATTTTATGACCGCATCCTGCCGGCCGGTATCTGGGGGCGGTACCGAGCCGCCGATCATGATCGCGTCACGCTGGCCCTGCTGGTCGGTTGGGTCGGCGGTGTTGCACTGATCTATGGCCTGATGCTGGGCCTGGGTGGCTGGCTGCTGGGGCATAATCCCGCATATTATATAGTTTGTGCACTACTGGGTGCCGGGATGCTGTATTGGAGTTGGTCCCGCAGCCTGTTACCGGCCGCCCGGCGGCCTGAATGACGAGTCTGGAGCGGTGCGGACACTGTCCTGAAGCCGTGCAGATGGTACAATAACGTCCAGTTTATCAGTAGATGGCCCGAAACCGATAGTGGCGGGTCAATAAATAGAAGTAGCGGGGCAAGCAATGGCCGGACATAGTAAATGGGCGAATATCCAACATCGAAAAAAAGCGCAGGATAACAAGCGCGGCAAGCTGTTTACCAAGCTGATTCGGGAAATTACCGTTGCGGCGCGACTCGGAGGTCCCGATGTGGGTTCGAATCCGCGTCTGCGTGCCGCGACCGACAAGGCGCTGGGCGCGAATATGACGCGTGACACCATCGATCGAGCGATCAAACGCGGCAGCGGCGCAGCCGATGGTGAAAACTACGAGGAAATCGTCTACGAGGGCTATGGTCCGAATGGTGTCGCAGTGATGGTCGATTGCCTGACCGATAACCGTAATCGCACCGTATCCGAGGTGCGCCATGCGTTCAGCAAGGCCGGTGGCAATCTAGGTACCGATGGTTCGGTCGCCTACCTGTTCAGCAAAATAGGCAACATGAGCTACCCGGCCGGTAGTGACGAGGACCGCATCATGGAGGCCGCGCTGGAGGCCGGTGCCGAGGACGTGCTGAGCAATGACGACGGTAGTATCGATGTGGTCACCGCCTGGGAAGACCTGGTCACGGTCAAGGAGGCGATGATCGCCTGCGGTCTTGAACCGGAGCATGCCGCGGTAACCATGCAGCCTTCAACCACGGTCGATCTGGAACTGGATGATGCACAAAAGATCATGCGTCTGGTCGACACGCTGGAGGACCTGGATGATGTACAGAATGTCTATTCCAATGCCGATTTCAGTGATGAAGTCATGGAGCAGCTCTAATTTGCCGGTTACAGGAACAAGGTTGATTTGATGCGTATACTGGGTATCGATCCAGGTTCACGCACTACCGGTTACGGTGTAATCGAAACAGATGGTATCACCCTGAAATATCTGGATAGCGGCTGTATCCGTACACGTGAGGATGCGATGCCGGATCGCCTGCGTATCATATTCGATAGCGTACGCACACTGGTCAAAAACTACCAACCCGAAGTCCTGGCAATCGAAAGCGTGTTCATGCACCGCAACCCCGATTCCGCGCTGAAACTGGGTCATGCGCGCAGCGCCGCGATCTGCGCCTGTATGATCGATGATCTGACGGTTGGCGAATATACCCCGCGTGAGGTCAAACTGGCCGTGGTCGGTACGGGCAGTGCCGACAAGATACAGGTGCAGCATATGGTGTGCAGCCTGCTCAAGCTGAATGATACCCCGCAGGAGGACGCCGCCGATGCGCTGGCTGTTGCGTTGTGCCATGGGCATACACAGCATGAACTGGGTCGTTCCGGAGCGTATGGTTACCGAGGAGGCAGATCGCGATGATCGGTCGATTACGGGGTACCCTGCTGGTCAAACAGGCGCCTTATCTACTGGTGGACGTGAACGGGGTCGGTTACGAGGTCGATGCGCCGATGTCGACCTTCTACAAGCTGCCCGAGCAGGGCAATGAAGTCACCCTGCATATCCATATGGTGGTACGCGAAGACAGCATGACCCTGTACGGATTTGTCAGCGAGGCAGAACGCAGCCTGTTTCGCAGCCTGGTCAAGATCAATGGCGTCGGCGCCCGTCTGGCCCTGACCATCCTGTCCGGTATCAGTGTCGATGAGTTCGCAGTCTGTGTCGAGCAACAAGACAGCGCCAGCCTGGTGCGCCTGCCCGGCATAGGCAAGAAAACGGCCGAGCGCCTGATTATTGAAATGCGTGACCGGCTGAAAGACCTGTCGCTGGCGGAGACCACCACGGCGGCAATATCAGCTGGCGAAAGCGTCGACCCGGTTCAGGACGCGGTCAGCGCCCTGATCGCACTGGGTTACAAGCCACCGGAAGCCAGCCGCATGATCCGCTCGGTATCCACAGCGGACGCGATGGATAGCGAGGAGTTGATCAGACTGGCATTGCAATCGGCGGTGGGTTCATAGCCTGGGGCTGGCGATGGTTTTGCACCCTGTTTCCCGTTATGATGATTAATCAAAGTTAGTCGAGACCCTGACATGATTGAATCAGATCGTCTGGTGAGTGCCGACGGTAAAAATGATGAGGAAGCGCTGGATCGCGCGATTCGGCCGAAAACCCTGGCGGACTATACCGGGCAGGCCCCGGTACGCGAACAAATGGATATTTTTATCCGTGCTGCGCGCGATCGTGGCGATGCGCTCGACCACGTGCTGATCTTCGGGCCACCCGGTCTGGGCAAAACCACCCTGGCAAATATCATCGCCAATGAAATGGGCGTGAATTTACGTCACACCTCGGGGCCGGTACTGGAACGCGCCGGTGATGTCGCTGCATTACTGACCAACCTGGAACCTAACGATGTGCTGTTTATCGACGAGATCCATCGTCTGAGCCCGGTGGTGGAAGAAATCCTGTATCCGGCCATGGAGGACTACCAGCTCGATATCATGATCGGCGAGGGACCGGCGGCGCGTTCGATCAAGCTGGAATTGCCACCGTTCACACTGGTTGGCGCGACCACCCGTGCCGGCCTGCTGACCTCGCCGTTACGCGATCGTTTCGGCATTGTGCAGCGACTGGAATTTTACAGCTCGGATGAACTGGCCACTATCGTCACCCGCTCTGCACAGATCCTGGGTCTGGATATCACCACGCAGGGTGCGGTTGAAATAGCCAGTCGTTCACGAGGCACCCCGCGTATTGCCAACCGTCTGCTACGCAGGGTGCGTGATTTCGCGCAGGTAAAAGCCGATGGTGGAATAGGTGCCGGAATTGCCGATGCGGCGATGCAGATGCTGAAAGTGGACAAGCTGGGTTTCGACCAGATGGACAGGCGCCTGTTGCGTAGCATCATCGAGAATTTTGGTGGCGGTCCTGTCGGGCTGGATAACCTGGCTGCTGCGATCAGCGAAACCCGTGAAACCATAGAAGATGTACTGGAACCGTATCTGATCCAGCAGGGTTTTCTCATGCGTACACCACGCGGGCGCATGGCCTTGCCTGCCGCCTATAAACATATGAACCTGAAACCACCGGAACAGATGGTCGAAAATGATCTGTTCAGTGACTCAGATGGTGAATAGTCTGATAAAGGCCGTAACTGAGCCTTCTGGTCATGGAATTAAATACAACAATAATGGTCTTTAACAGTTAATGAATCATTCTGTGAACGAATTCACGTGGCCTGTGCGCGTTTACTATGAAGATACCGATGCGGGTGGTGTAGTCTATAACGCAAATTATCTGAACTTCATGGAACGTGCGCGAACTGAATGGTTGCGCGCACTGGGATTCGAGCAGGATGTCATGATAGCGCAACAGGATGTCCTATTTGCGGTCCGGTCCATTGAGATTGAATTTCTGAAACCGGCCCGTTTTAACGATGAACTGAGGGTAAGTGTCGGACTTGAGAAAAGGGGGCATGCAAGCATGACGATGCTGCAGGAAATCTGGCGTGAGCAGGAACCGGAAATGGTGCTATGTCAGGCCAGAGTTCGCATTGCCAGTTTGCAGGCATCAACCCTGACGCCGCGCGCGATACCAACCGAGATTACAGGGAAACTGAACCGTGTCAGCTGATTATTCCTATCTAAGCCTGATTATGGGCGCCAGCCCGGTGGTCAAGGTCGTAATGCTGTTGTTGTTACTGGCCTCGATCATTTCCTGGAATTATATACTGCGCAAGTCCGCGATTATCAAGCTGGCCAAGCGCGCAGCGAATGATTTCGAAAAACGTTTCTGGTCTGGCAGTGACCTGAATGATATTTACCGCTCTGTGGTACAGCGCCGTCAACCGGCGACCGGCATGGAAAGTATCTTTGAGGCGGGTTTCAAGGAGTTTGCCAGGTTGCGCAAGCAGGCCGACTCGCGGCCAATGGAAGTGGTAGAAGGTTCACAGCGTGCGATGCGCGTCAGTCTGGCGCGTGAGGTAGACGATCTGGAATTACATTTATCGTTTCTTGCCACCGTCGGTTCGACCAGCCCTTATATCGGTCTATTCGGTACCGTCTGGGGGATCATGAATTCCTTTCGTTCACTCGGCTCGGTTGAACATGCCACGCTGTCACTGGTGGCGCCGGGTATTGCAGAGGCCTTGATTGCAACCGCAATGGGTCTGTTTGCAGCCATACCGGCTGTCATTGCGTACAACCGCTTTGCCAATGATGTGGAAAGGCTGGATAGTCGTTACGACACCTTCCTGGAAGAATTTTCATCCATACTACATCGCCATGCCCAGGAGTAGAACCGGAGTCTGAATCATGGCACGCAAACGTAACCCGAAACGCCAGATGTCCGAGATCAATGTGGTGCCTTATATCGATGTGATGCTGGTACTACTGGTGATATTCATGATCACCGCGCCACTGCTGGTCCAGGGGGTCAAGGTGACCCTGCCACAGGCCGAGGCCAAACCCCTGCCCAGGAAGGACCAGAAACCCCTGATCGTGACGGTCGATCGGAATGGCGAATATTATCTTGACCAGGAGAAAAAACCGCTGGTACTGGAAACCCTGTTGACACGTGTGGCCGCGGCCCGGCAGCACAAGCCGGGAACCCAGGTGATCGTTTACGGTGATGTAAAGGTGCCATACGGCAGTGTCATCGAGATTATGTCCATGCTGAAACACGCGGGAGTTGAAGACGTCGGGCTGGCAACCGAACCACCGGGGGGCAAGTGATTGGCCGGACTCCTGCTGAAGTTGGTACGCTGGCCACCATTTGCAATGATCGGATCCCTGTTGCTGCATGCCGGTGTCGTTTTTTTGCTGTTATTCAGCCTGTCGATGGATCCGACACCACCGAAATCACCGGATACGGATGTGATCAAGGCAGTGGTGATTGATGACGGCAAGGTGAAGGCCGAGATTGATAAGATCAAAAAGGCCGAACGGCGCAAGCAGAGACAACAGGATCAGGCCAAAAAGGAACTGCAACGCCTGAAGAAGCAGAAGGAACGTGAGCAGAAGCAGATTGCCGAGCTGAAGCGGAAACGCCAGAAAGAGAATGAGCGGCTGAAGGCCGAAAAGCTGGCCGCCAAAAAGAAACAGCAGGACCTGAAAAAGGCGCAGGCAAAAGAGAAAAAGCGTCTGGCCTCACTTGAGAAGAAGCGTAAGGCCGAGGCGGCGCGTTTGGAGAAAGAGCGCATCAAACGTAAAATGGAACAGGAGAAAAAGCGCAAGGCCGAAGCGGAGGCAAAGCGCAAGGCGCAGCTGGCCAGAGAGGAAAAGGCACGTCGTGAGGCCTTACGCAAGCAGATGGAGGCGGAGGAGCAGGCTGAACGACAGCGTGAACTGGCACGCAAGAGCACCACATATATCGCGGCTATCCGCAACAAGGTGCAGCGTAGCTGGCGTCGACCGTCCGGCATCAAGTCGGGCGCGTCCTGCAAGGTTCATGTAACGCAGGTGCCTGGCGGCTTTGTTGAAACCGTGCGTGTCAGCAGTTGTACCGGTGGGAGTGCGGCGTTCAGTAAATCGGTCGAAAAGGCGGTACTGAAGGCCGATCCCTTGCCCAAGGCACCAGATCCGGCTCTGTTTGATCGTCAAATCGTTTTTGATTTTATTGTGAAGGAATGAACATGGGGAAAGTGATACGCATCCTGGGACTGTTGGCTCTATGGTGGTTGCCCTGGAGTGCACAGGCAGTATTGAATATCCAGATCACCGAAGGGGTCGAGGGGGAAACGCCGATTGCGATCGTGCCGTTTGCGTGGGAAGGCAAGGGCAAGCCGCCGGAGGATATCGCGGCGATTATCAGCAATGACCTGGCGCGTAGCGGGCGCTTTCGTCTGATAGCGGAAAAAAATTTCCTTGAGCATCCACACCATGGTGGAGAGGTCAATTTCGATAACTGGCGTAGCCTGGGCGTTGAAGACCTGGTGGTTGGCCGTATCAGGCCATCAGCCAATGGTCGTTACCTGGTGCAGTTCCAATTATTCGATATCTATCGCAAATCTGAGAATGTGGCGGTAGGTCCCGGTTCGGACGATGCACGCATCAAGCAACTGGCAGGTTATAATCTGCCTGCTACGAAAAACGACCTGCGTCGTACCGCACACTATATCAGTGATATTATTTTTGAAAAGCTGACCGGTATCCGTGGCGCTTTTGCCACCAAGATTGCCTATGTCACCGCGTCCGGCAGCAAGGCCGATAAACATTACTCGTTGCAGATCGCCGACTCGGACGGTCACAACCCGTTTACGGTGCTGAAATCACCGGAGCCGATTATGTCCCCGTCCTGGTCACCGGACGGGAACAAGCTGGCCTATGTTTCTTTCGAAGGGCGCAAGTCCTCGATCTATGTGCAGGAACTGTCGACCGGTCAACGTCGCCGTGTCTCGTCGCACAAGGGTATCAATGGCGCGCCGGCGTGGTCGCCGGACAGCCGGCGACTGGCGGTCACCCTGTCGGAAAACGGCAACCCGGATATCTATGTGCTGGATGTTGCCAATGGCCGAAAAACCAGGCTGACCAGCACCACATCCATCGAAACCGAGGCGGTCTGGTCGCCAGACGGAAATTCGGTTGTGTTTACATCAGACCGTAGTGGCAGACCGCAACTTTATAGTGTCCCGGGCAGTGGCGGGCGTGCCAGGCGTCTGACCTTTGAGGGCAGTTATAACTCCAGGGCAAGATTTTCACCCGATGGTGAAACCCTGGCGATGGTGCACAGCAGTGGCAGTGGCTTTCAGATTGCGACCATGAATGTCAAAACCGGCGAGCTGAATGTGCTAAGTAATGGCCGGCTGGATGAGAGCCCGTCATTCGCACCGAATGGCAGCATGATCCTGTATGCAACTGGCTACAAGGGCAAGGGCGTCCTGTATGCGATCTCGGTAGATGGCAAAGCAAGACAAAGATTACTTTTGCAGGATGGCGATGTGCGCGAACCGGCTTGGGGCCCGTTCACACAGTAACAGGGAATCGAAATCATCTTTTAAGGAGATCAACATGAAAAATTATTCAAAGCTATTACTGGTGAGTTCACTGCTTCTGGGTCTGGCAGCGTGTACAGGCACAGGTGAAAAGAAAGAGTCGACTGATCCGGTTATTGAAGATCGTAGCGGCGATGCCGATGCGGCATCCAGTGCCTTGCCTCACGGAGGCGCGTTTCAGGGCGACCCACTGGACGACCCGGCCGGTGAACTGGTAAACCGCATTGTCTATTTTGATTATGACCAGAGTGAAATTTCAGACGAAGCTCGTGGTATTATCACAGCTCATGCGGCCTATCTGGCATCAAGACCGGGTATGCGAGTGATCCTTGAAGGTCATACGGATGAGCGTGGATCACGTGAATATAATATCGGTCTGGGGGAACGGCGCTCGCAGGCGGTCAGGCGCCTGATGCTGTTTCAGGGTGTGACCGATGACCAGATAGAAACAGTCAGCTTTGGCGAGGAACGGCCTGCTGCGGAAGGCAGTGACGAACATGCCTGGTCACAGAACAGGCGTGTTGAAATTTTATACCAGAGGTAAACATGAACAAGCTTGCATTGATTTTTTTATTCGCCATGGTGCTCACAGGGGTGGTGCATGCTGCTCCTGACCCGGCCAATGAGCGTGGCAATGCGCCGATGGTCATGGCAGCAACGGCAGATAATCAGCGCTTGCAACGTAATATGCTTGAGCTGTTGAATCGTCTTGACCAGATCGAGCAGGAATTACGGCAGATGCGTGGTGATGTGGAAGTGCTGGGCAACGAGCTTTCCGGGATCAAGCGTCGGCAACGCGAATTGTATCTGGATATGGACAGGCGCTTGCGCGAGGTTGAACTCGGTGCGGTCAGGAAACCGGCCTCCACGGATACTTCAATAACGGATGTCCAGCCACCCGTTACCACCGGTAAAACGCCGGTCGGAAAGCCGGCGCAGGTGGATAGACCTGCTACAGGGGACAAACCGGTCGCGGCCGCACCTGGCAAGAAAGAGAAGATTGCATACCGGACTGCTTTTAATCTGCTCAAGGAAGGCCGCTATGCGCAATCCATATCGGCCTTTGAGAAATTCATGAAGGCTTACCCGAAAAGCAGTTATGCCGACAACGCCCAGTACTGGCTCGGTGAGGCCAATTATGTTTCCCGCAAGTACAAGGCCGCGCTAAAGGAATTCAAGCAGGTACTGGAACGTTATCCGGAAAGTCCTAAACTGGGCGATGCAATGCTCAAACTGGGCTTTACCTACTATGAGCTGAAACAGTACGACAAATCGAAGAAAATGCTGAACGAGGTGGTCAGGCAGTTTCCCAAATCAACCGTATCCCGTTTGGCCCAGACCCGCTTAAATCGAATTAAATCAGCAGGAAAATAGTAAGCTGGCAAGGCATATCTGATCTGCTGCCAACAACTGTTACCATACACACATGACAGATCAGGCCAGTCGAAACCTGAACGCAGATGAACGTCTGCGCATCACGGAAATTTTTTACTCCCTGCAGGGTGAGGCCAACACCATGGGGTTGCCAACGGTGTTTATCCGCCTCACCGGCTGCCCGTTACGCTGTCACTATTGCGATACCAGCTACGCCTTTCAGGGTGGGGAGTGGCAAACCCTGGATCAGATTCTGAGCAGGGTGCAGGCCAGCCAGGCCCGATATGTCACGGTTACCGGTGGCGAGCCTCTGGCGCAAAAGGCTTGCCACCGGCTACTATCGGCTTTATGTGATGCCGGCTACCAGGTCTCACTGGAGACCAGTGGGGCATTGAGTATAGCCGGACTGGATCCACGTGCCAGTGTGGTGATGGACATGAAAACCCCCTCATCCGGCGAGTGTGTCCGAAATCTGTACGAGAATATCGATTTGCTAAAGAAAACCGACCAGGTCAAGTTCGTGATCAGTGACCTACAGGATTTTCAGTGGTCTGTAGACACACTGCAACAGTATGGCCTGGCAGAGCGCTGCGAAGTCCTGTTCTCGCCGAGCTATGGTGTCATGGATCCGACTCAGCTGGCGCAGTGGATACTGGATCAGAGACTGCCGGTACGTTTCCAGATCCAGTTACACAAGATTCTATGGGGCGACAGGGCGGGCGTGTAGATGGCAAATCATGCAAAAGCGATCGTGTTGCTGTCTGGCGGGCTGGATTCCGCGACCACACTGGCGATTGCGCAGCAGCAGGGGTTCGACTGCTATACCCTCAGTTTTGACTACGGCCAGCGGCATCGTAGTGAGCTGGAAGCGGCGCGCTGCTATGCCGCTTATGCAGGCAGTATCGAGCACCGGGTGATGCGCCTGGATCTGGACGCTACCGGTGGCTCGGCGCTGACCGATACGGCTATCCCGGTACCTGAAAGTGCCGGTGATGGCATTCCGGTGACCTATGTGCCAGCCAGAAATACCGTGTTTCTGGCCCTCGCGCTGGGATGGGCCGAGGTGCTGGGCAGCACCGACCTGTTCATCGGCGTCAATGCGGTGGATTACTCCGGCTATCCGGACTGCCGACCAGAATTTATCAATAAATTTCAGGAGCTTGCGAACCTTGCCACCAAGGCTGGTGTGGAGGGTATCAAGTTTCATATCCACACCCCCTTAATTGATCTGAGTAAGGCGGATATCGTCCGCACCGGTACCCGGCTGGGAGTGGACTACAGCCAGACGGTCTCTTGCTATCAGGCCGATGAGCAGGGCCGTGCCTGCGGGGTCTGTGATTCCTGTCGCCTGCGCCGGGCCGGCTTTGAGCAGGCCGGTGTGCCGGACCCGACCCGATATCGCTAATACCAAGCTGTTCAGCCCCGACCATTTCCGGTAAAATTAACCGGATATGTTTTGTTGAAATTTTTACGTGTGATCAAGGATGCTGACACTGACGGAGGACAGGTAATGGTTTTCGAAAGCTTTGCCGAAGCAAATTCATTTTTTCTGATAACGATCTTTTTCATCGCGCTGGTCATGGGTGCCATCGTAACGAAAACCAACTTTTGTACCATGGGAGCCGTTTCGGATGCGACCAATATGAGCGACTGGGGTCGCATGCGTGCGTGGATACTGGCCATGGCCGTCGGCATACTCGGTGTCACCATCATGGAAACCTCCGGCGTCGTACAGATTGGTCAGATGTTTCCGCCGTATCGCGGCAGCCAGCTGATCTGGGCGGAAAACCTATTGGGCGGTATCCTGTTTGGTATCGGTATGACGCTGGGCAGTGGTTGCGGTAACAAGACCCTGGTCCGTATCGGTGGCGGTAATATCAAGTCGATTATGGTGCTGTTCCTGATCGGTACCATTGCCTATTTCATGATTAACCCGTTCCCGGGCAGTGACAAGACCCTGATGTCGGTGCTGTTCTATGACTGGATCCGTCCACTGGCGGTATCACTGAAAACCAACCAGGATCTCGGTTCCCTGGTCAGCAAGGAAGATCCGGTCATGGCCAGACAGTGGATCGGTGGTGTGCTGGCCCTGTTGTTACTGATGTTCGTTTTCAAGTCCGCCGAGTTCCGCAAGAGCTTTGACAATATCCTCGGTGGCCTGGCAGTCGGTCTCGCAGTGTTGGCGGCATGGTATGTCAGCAGCGGCATGATCACGATCGATATGGATGGTGAATCCTATGGCCTGATGGGCTTCATAGAGAATTGGGATATGATCATGGACTCGGAAGAGGGTAGGCCGGCATCGATCCGACCTAGCAGCCCGCAGTCGTTTACCTTTGTGAATCCGATGGGCCAGACCGTGGGCTATATCGGCGCGAGCTTTAGTAACGCCTATGTAACCTTCGGCCTGATGGCCGTGGCCGGTGTGATCAGCGGTTCTTTCCTGTGGTCAGTACTGACCCGTAGTTTCAGGATTGAATGGTTTGCGTCTTTCAAGGATTTCATCAACCACTTGATCGGCGGTATCCTGATGGGCTTCGGCGGTACCCTGGCACTGGGTTGCACCATCGGTCAGGGTGTCACCGGTATCTCCACACTGGCGCTGGGTTCGTTCATCGCGTTCTTCGGCATCGTGTTCGGCAGTGCGCTGACCATGAAGATTCAGCTGTACAAGATGATGTACGAGGATGCCGGCTTCGGAGCGGTATTCATCACTTCATTGGCAGACCTGAAGCTGGTGCCGAACGGCCTGCGCAAGCTGGAAGGTATCTAGGCGATGCTGGCAAGCTCATGTCAAAGTGAGCTTGCCATTCCTGAAAAATCCGGTATGATGCCGGTTCTCTGGGTCGTTAGCTCAGTCGGTAGAGCAGTTGGCTTTTAACCAATTGGTCCGGAGTTCGAGTCTCCGACGACCCACCATTTTCTTCCCGGTCAATCCAGATCACACGTTCGATGATGATGACGATGGTGGGTTGGATGCCTGTCCCGCATAAACGCTTTGCATAGCTTGAGCCTGGTTAACAAAATTATTTAGCCCGATGTCGGGTAGTGCACGGGTATAAAAAAACCCCGTCCATGGCATGGACGGGGTTTTTTGTTTGCTACCCGATCTTAATTGATCACATCTCGATACCCGGGTTGTCCGTCATGCCTTTCAGCTTGGGCTCATTGAGGTTGGAGATCTTGATGGTCTTGTGATGACGCAGGTATTCGGAAACCGTATCCCAGATCGGCTGGCCCTCCAACGGCTGTGCGACACTGGCCCAACCGGCAACCACGTACTTCTTGTCCATCTGCACTGGCTTACCTTCCAGCTCCATCTCGGTAATACGTTTGCCAATGCTTTCTTTCGGATCGATGGCATATTTCAGTCCACCGACACGTACCATGTCACCACCTTGCTGGTAATACGGATCGGCGTTGAACAGGTTATCAGCGACATCCTCCAGGATCAGCTTGATCGTCTCACCGGTCATTTCATTACGGGTGGTAACCGGATAGGTCAGTGCGGTCTGGGTCATTACGTGTTCAAAGGTAATCGGCTGTCCAGCCAGGACGCTGACACCCCAGCGGAAGCCGGGTGAGAATGATAATTGGGCATCCTTGACCTCCATCAGCGCGTCACAGATCAGCTGGTCGAAGGTACCATTGAAGTTGCCACGGCGGTAGAGCACATCGTCTGCGATCGCAAGTTCTTCTTCCAGCTTCTTCTTCATGTTGAAGGTTTCACCCTGGTAGGTGACATCCTGATCGCGCATTTTCTCGATATAGCTGGCCATGGCCGCATCCGGTTCGATCAGGTTTGAGAATACCGGTAACAGCTTGAAGCGGTAATCCCTGACCTTGCCGTCCTTGACGTCGAAGTCGAGTACGCCCAGGAATTTGCCATTGGATCCGGAGTTGATTACCAGTGTTTTGCCACCAGCGTTGCTGACTTCAACAGCTTCGGGTACTGCGTCATGGGTATGGCCGCCCATTATCGCATCGATGCCGCTTACGCGACTGGCCATCTTCAGGTCCACATCCATGCCGTTATGCGACACAACCACAACAACCTGGGCGCCCTTTTCGCGGGCCTGGTCGACGAATTCCTGCATGCTTTCATCGCGGATGCCAAAGCTCCAGTCCGGAACCATGTAGCGTGGGTTCGCAATCGGGGTATACGGGAAACACTGCCCGATGATAGCTGTCGGTACGCCGTTGATTTCCTTGATGACGTAGGGCTGGAAGACATTTTCCTCGAATTCGTTGTCTACCACGTTCTGACCGACGAAATCGATTTTTCCGGCAAAATCGTTTTGAATGATTTCTTTTACGCGGTCCGCGCCAAAGGTGAATTCCCAGTGGCCGGTCATCACATCAACCCCCAGCAGCTTCTGTGCATCGACCATGTCCTGCGCATTGGTCCACAGGCCGGTGCCGGAACCACCACCCCAGGTATCACCACCATCCAGCAACAGCGCACCAGGGCGTTGCGCGCGGACCGATTTAACCAGGGTCGCGAGATGGGCAAAGCCCCCCACCTTTCCGTATTTATTAGCCGCGTTTTCAAAATCCAGATAGGTAAACGCGTGAGATTCAAGTGTATTGGGCTTGACATTGAAATGCTTCAAAAAGCTTTCTCCAACCAGATGCGGCGGTTTACCATGCATGCTGCCCAGGCCCATATTGATATTCGGTTCGCGGAAATAGATCGGTAATAACTGACCATGACAGTCCGTGTAATGCATGAAAGAGACATTTCCGAATGGTGCGATTTCATACGGGTTTGACGGGCCCTTGGCTGGTTTGGTGCCGCCAGCGGCCTTGGTGGTAGCACCTTGCTGGCTCTGGGAACTGGAATCACAGGCGGCAAGGTTGAAACCAGCAGCACTGGCAACGGCCAGCATTTGCATAAATTCACGGCGAGACATGTTCATGTGAATATTTCCTCCGGAAGGAATAATCTGTTGTTAAATCTTCGGCTTTACTGTTGTCGTAATTTGCCGATGGCGACAGGGATCAGGACGGCTGTCGGGCCAGGCTGCTCTGACGCGTAAAAAACCCATTATAACGGCAAGCGCTGGCGAATGACAGTCCCAAGCACTTGATCGGTGTCTGTTTTTCAGGGATTTTTTTCAATACAGGCATTAAAAAACCCGGTCTGGATAACCAGACCGGGTTTATTGTCAAACGAGTTGACAGGTTTTTGCTACTGACGCAGACCCGGGGCATTAACCACCAGTCCATTGCTCATGTACTGGTGGAAATACTCCAGTGCCTTGTACTCAGTAGATTGTGCCTTGAATGGCTTGGCACGTACCTGCTTGTTACAGCCACCATAGCGACGGTGCAGGGTACCAAAACCGGCGGTTGGACCACCTTTACCCTTGGCCTCTGACTTTTTCTGCCACTTCTTGCGCCATACCGGGAAGTGGGTTGACTGTCCCAGTGCCGGGCTCAGCAGGTTACCACGAACCATGCTGCCGGAGTTGTAAACATGGCAGTCGGCACATGAGAAGTTGAGCTGGCCGCGTTTAGCATAGAAGTGTTTCTTGCCTCTTTCATACATGGCCATTGAGCGAGGATCACTATCAATCGTGACGTTCATCTTCTTGCCACGTGAGGTATAGCCCATATAAGCGGAAACAGCGGCTAGCTTGCCTTTTTTCCACTTGTATGGCTTCTCACCATTGGCCTTACGGCAGGCATTGATCGCGCCTTCCAGGGTAACGACATCGCCAGTCTTGCTATCGAATTTCGGGTAATTCTGACGGATGCCTATACCACCGTTGTCAAAGCAGCTGGCATAGGACTTGCCATTTTTGAAAGGCGTGTTGAACAGTTTCTTGCCCAGCTCTACACCATCTTCATAAGGCGGCGCGAAATCCTCGAATTCTTCCCAGGCTGCACGACGGTCAGCATCTAGTGAATAGATGCCATCCTTGTAGGTGTCAAGTTTTACATTCGGAAATTTCTTTTGGAAAAATGAACGAAATGCTTTCAGGTCATCGCTCGGTGCAGCCTCCGCAAGTATGGGTGCGCCGCCGATGATACCTGCAGTTGCGGCAATGAGTATGAGTTTTTTCATTACTACTCCTCCAGTTCTTCGTCTGGTATTAAGTGTAAAAATCTTATTTTATGGTGACTTCAGTGGAACTGGATTCGCCCTTGTTGTCGACCCAGCTCAGTTTGAGTTTGTCACCTTTGTTGCCACCCTTGAACTTGAATGACAGGTAC
>CAMYJU010000019.1 GCA_947258795.1 uncultured Gammaproteobacteria bacterium
CGGCGCACGTGCGTGCCGCCGCATAGCTCAACCGAGAAGTCACCGATCGACAGCACCCGCACTTCATCGCCGTACTTCTCGCCGAACAGCGCCATGGCGCCGGCCTCCATGGCCTGGTCGACAGGCATGATGCGGGTTTCAACGCCGGCATTGGCGCGGATCTGTTCATTGACGCGATTTTCGATGCGCTGTAACTCATCTGCCGTCAACGGCTGAAAATGCGAGAAATCGAAGCGCAGGCGTTCCGGGTCTACCAGCGAGCCCTTCTGCTGGACATGATCGCCCAGTATTTCACGCAACGCCGCATGCATCAGGTGGGTGGCCGAATGGTTCAAGCGGGTCGCCGCGCGCCGCTGGTGGTCGATCAGTGCTTCCAGTTCGTCACCTGTGTGAATACTGCCCTGGGTCAGTTCACCGATATGCACAAAAGCACCGTCGCCCTGCTTCTGGGTATCCAGTACCCGGAACACACCGCCGTTTTTACGCAGTACGCCCCGGTCGCCGACCTGTCCGCCGGACTCGGCATAAAAAGGCGTGTGATCCAGTACCACCACGCCGATACTGGCAGTGATCTGGAAGATTTCCTCACCGACCTTAAAGCGGATGCTGTTAATGCGTTTACGTATGCGCTCGGTACACAAACCGGCGTTTTCATGATCGGTACCGCTCAGGGAAATGGCATAGCGTGACATGCCGATACGTGCGACCGAATCTTCTTCGCGCACCTGCTTCTGGACCACGTCAGCAACCTTGCGCAGTATCGCATTACAACGTTTGCGCCCAAGCTTGACGAACAGGCGATTAAACTGGTCCAGATCAACACGGATCACCGACAGGGGTTCCTGGTGACGACGTGCATAGGATATGCTTTGCGACAGGCCTTCCTCGAACACATGGCGATTGACCAGGCCGGTTACCGAATCCAGTGCCTGCTCTTCGGCAGGCGCTTCGGTCTGCTCACGCAGTTCGGTGGTCACCTGCGCCGCATTGGCATGCGAATTGGCACGCGCTTTCAGATCAACGGAGTTAAACGGTTTGGTGATAAAGTCTGTCGCACCGGCGGCCAGAACCTTTTCACGGGCGTCATCATCATCCTCGGCCCCGGTAATGATGATGATCGGTAATTCACTAATGCGTGCTGTTTCAGAACCGCGCACCTTGTCGAGCAGCCCAAAGCCGTCGAGGTGTGGCATTGACAGGTCGGTAAACACCACCTGGATAGTCGTGTCCGACTCAATCATTTCCCAGCCGGCCTGACCGTCTTCGGCAACAACGACATCAAAATCATCATTGAGCACCTTGCGTGCGGCCAGACGCATTACCTTGGAATCATCCACCACCAGTATGCGCGGTAAATCTGATTGTCCTACTTCCTGGGTCATAGTCATCTCTTTCACCTGCCATCGTCACTTGAACGGCTATACTGTTGATAGATGCTGATTTACCTGCCTGCCAGGCAGCCGTTTTCAGTGAGACGGTCCTGTATCAGCCTGTTCACTTTATTATATATCGACCATACAGGAAACAACCTTAGTTAAAATATTTAATATTGTGGAATCAATCAGTTGCAGGCTCAATAGCGCATGGCTACCAGCAAACTCAGACTGACGGTGTTTTACGATTACATCTGCCCGTTCTGCTACATCGGCAGTCGACGCATTCTGGCCCTGAGTGATCAGTACGAACTCGAAATCAACTGGT
The DNA here is from genome assembly GCA_947258795.1 of uncultured Gammaproteobacteria bacterium. GTDB lineage: Bacteria > Pseudomonadota > Gammaproteobacteria > DRJJ01 > DRJJ01 > DRJJ01. The sequence continues at coordinate 1,702 of CAMYJU010000019.1, forward strand.
CCGGCATCGAAATTCATCCCGAAACCCCCGTTCAGGGACGTTCCACCCAGTCCCTGGGCTATTCAAATCAGCAGTGGTCACAAATGATGCAGGCCCTGGATGAACTGGCAAAAGTCGAAGGCATTGCGATGCAGGATCATGATTTTACGACCAATTCCGGCCCGGCCCTGCGGCTGGCCGAGGCCGCCAAAAAGGACGGCCGGGAGGTGTTTTACCGGCTACACGAAGGACTGTTCGAGGCCCTGTTCTGCCAGGGCCGGAACATCGCCGACAGGGAGGTTCTGACAGAACTGGCCCACCAGGCCGGCATGAGCGAGGAACAAATAGGGCAGTTTTGTGATCAAATGGATATCGTCAAACGTTTACAATGGAATCTGCAGATGGCCAGACAGCACCGCATTACATCGGTGCCGACCTACATTATCGGTAACCGGCTATTAAGCGGTGCGCAGCCGGTGTCGATGCTACGCGATGCCGCGCAACAGGCCTGTGCCGCCAGCTGAGTACCTGCCTGCCGCAAGGAGACAAAGGATGAAACTCACCAGCCTGATCCTGATTCCGGCTGTCCTGCTCGGTGCCTGTACTGGCAAACCGGTCAGGCTGGCCGATTCGCCCTATGCGCTGGTACCTGCCGGCTCGGTACTGGTCCAGCACCAGGACCTGGTGCTGCCGTCCAACACCTATGCCCTGCAATTCCAGAACGGCCAGCAGTTACATCATAACCAGATCGATCAATACTATGCCAACTGTGAACTGGAATCACGGAACAAGGCCGACCGGCCGCGTACCCTGAAGGCCGGTCGCTACCTGATCGTCAGAAGCAGCCGCTACGAAGATTACGCCTTCCTGCCGGTAAAACTGGCGCGTATTGGTATCGGGGTAGGTATCGGCATCGGCGATGACTTTGGCGTGAGTGACGTGTTTACCTATGTACTGTCGATGTACCTGCAGTCTGACCAGAATCCGAACATCATACGTTTTAACTGTACACATTGGGGTACCCACGCGGATGACGACTACCTGACCCTGAACGTGATCAGGCAGACCCTGCACCCCCTGTTCAGCATCAAGTTACCGGGTGAAAAATGAAATACCTGAATCTGATTTTCTTACTATTGAGCGGCAGCCTGTTTTTGAGCGCCTGCCAGCAGGACACTGTCCGCCCTGAAGACTCGCCTTACGCCCTGTTCCCGAACGGCTCGATACTGGTACAGCACGAGGCGATCACGCTGCCGGCCAATACTTACGACCTGACCATCCAGAATGGTGTAATCACCCGGCACGATGGACTGGATTGGCGTGAAGCGCACTGCCTGCTCGAGTCGAACACCTCTTTCGACAGCAATCAAACGCTGAAAAGCGGTGAGTACCGCATCATTCACAGCCGGCGTCACCATGAAGAGACCAGTCTGCCGCTACGTATGGCCGGGCTGATGCCGGTCAAAGGGGATGCGACCAAGATTATTGTGCTGACACTGGATTTGCGTTCCGAACAGAACCCGTCTATCGTGCGCATGACCTGCAACGACTGGGGCTACTATTTCGACGACCAGTTCCTGTCGCTAAACCAGGTCAGGGCGACCCTGCAACCGCTGTTCAGTATCAGGCTGCCGGGCCAACAATAGGCCCGCCATCGATTACTCGGGCTTGTAGATCTCGGCGCCCTGATGGTTGAACTCGTCCGCCTTGCTCTTCATGCCCTGTTCCAGCGCCACCTCGACATCCATGCCTTGTTTGGCAGCAAAGTCGCGTACATCCTGGCTGATTTTCATCGAGCAGAAATTCGGCCCGCACATGGAACAGAAATGCGCCACCTTGTGGGCCTGCTTGGGCATGGTCTCGTCGTGGTATTCACGCGCTCGGTCAGGATCCAGACCGAGATTGAACTGGTCTTCCCAGCGAAATTCGAAGCGTGCACGGGACATCGCATTGTCGCGTATCTGTGCACCTGGATGACCCTTGGCCAGGTCGGCCGCGTGGGCAGCCAGTTTATAGGTAATAATCCCCTCTTTGACGTCATCGCGATTGGGCAGACCCAGGTGTTCCTTCGGCGTGACATAGCATAGCATCGCGCAACCGAACCAGCCGATCATTGCCGCGCCGATACCGGAGGTAATATGATCATAACCCGGCGCGATATCCGTGGTCAGCGGACCCAGGGTATAGAACGGCGCCTCCTTGCAGACCTCCAGTTGCTTGTCCATGTTTTCCTTGATCATATGCATCGGCACATGGCCCGGACCCTCGATCATGGTCTGCACGTCATGCTTCCAGGCAATATCGGTCAGTTCGCCGAGGGTCTCCAGTTCACCGAACTGGGCCGCGTCATTGGCATCGGCAATCGAACCCGGACGCAGACCGTCACCGAGTGAAAACGACACATCATAGGCCTTCATGATCTCGCAGATTTCCTCGAAATGGGTATACAGGAAATTCTCCTGGTGATGCGCCAGGCACCACTTGGCCATAATCGAGCCGCCACGGGAGACAATGCCGGTGACGCGTTTCGCGGTCAGCGGCACATAACGCAACAGTACACCGGCATGAATGGTGAAATAGTCCACGCCCTGTTCGGCCTGCTCGATCAGGGTATCGCGAAACAGCTCCCAGGTCAGATCCTCGGCCTTGCCATTGACCTTTTCCAGTGCCTGGTAGATCGGTACCGTACCGATCGGCACCGGGCTGTTACGTATGATCCATTCACGGGTTTCGTGGATATTCTTGCCGGTCGACAGGTCCATGATGGTATCGGAGCCCCAGCGGATACCCCAGGTCATCTTGTCGACCTCCTGTTCGATTGAAGAGGTCACCGCCGAATTACCCAGATTGCCGTTGATCTTGACCAGGAAATTGCGGCCGATGATCATCGGTTCGAGTTCGGTATGGTTGATATTGGCCGGGATAATCGCCCGACCACGTGCAATCTCGTCACGCACGAATTCGGGTGTAATCGCGTCAGGCAGATTCGCGCCCCAACCCTGGCCGGGGTGCTGTTCCTGCATCGCATCACGGTACTGCTCCAGACGCATGTTTTCGCGTATCGCGACATACTCCATTTCCGGGGTAATAATCCCCTGCCGGGCATAGTGCATCTGGGTGACATTGCGACCGGCCTGCGCACGTCGCGGCAGGCGCTTGTGCTGTTCGAAACGCAAATGGTCGAGGCTATGGTCAGCCGCACGTGCGCGGCCGTACTCCGAGGTCTGATCAGCCAGTTGCTCGGTGTCATTGCGTTCCGCTATCCAGGCCGAGCGTACATCAGCCAGACCCTTGCAGATATCAATACTGGCATCCGGATCGGAATACGGACCGGAGGTGTCGTATACCGTCACTGCCGGATTCGGCTCGCTGCCCTGCTCGGTCAGGGTATCGGTCAGGTTGATTTCACGCATCGCTACGCGCAGGTCCGGCCGGCTGCCCTGCACATAGATCTTGTTCGAATTCGGGAACGGCTGGATGGACGCATCGCTGATTTTGGCCGTCTTGCTCAGAAACTCATCTGCAACTGCACTCATGGTGGTCTCCTTCGGTCCAGGACCGAACATCGGGGGGCAGATACAGGCAGGAACGGAAGTCGTCGCGGAAACACGTCAGCTTCCCTACGCCGGTATTACCCGGATCAGGTATAAGGGTATATCTCAGCCCGACCTGGTCGTGGCACCCCTAGCACAACATGGCTGCAACTATATCGGAACTGACCGGCAATGCAAGCCAGGTAAGCCGAAACCGTAAAAATCCTCCAGCGGATGCTTGCCAGCGTCAGCCAAACCCCTTACCCTGTGGGTCAGATACAAATCAGGCGCATGGAAGAGACGAAACAACAATAATGCCTGATCATAAGTATATAATAATCAATCGGTTGTAATAAATTACGCCTGGTCCGGCCTGTCGCCCGGGTATGACCAGCGAAAATCGACGGGAACGAATAAATGACAGAAGTAAACACCGAAATCGCGCGCAGGAACATGATCAGCCAGCAATTCCGCACCTGGCACGTGAACGACCAGGACGTGCTGGACCTGCTCGATACCATACCACGCGAACGCTTCGTACCGGAACAATACCGCAACCTGGCATTCTCTGACCTGGAAGTGCCTCTGGGCCATGGTGAAGTCATGATGGCGCCGAAGATCGAGGCCCGCCTGCTGCAGTCACTGGCAATCAAACCGCTGGAGCGCATCCTCGAGATCGGCACCGGCAGCGGCTATCTGACCGCCTGCCTGGCCAGGCTCGGCGGTCACTTGGTCACGGTCGAACTGGTACCCGAATTCAGCCAGCATGCCCAGCAACTGCTGACCGGCATGGGCTACGAGAATATCGAGTTTCGCGTTGGCGATGCGGCCAGCGGCTGGGACCAGGACGGCAGCTTTGACGTGATCGCGATCACCGGTTCGCTGCCGGTACTGCCGGAGGATTTCCAGCACGCCCTGAACAAGGACGGCCGCCTGTTTGTGATCACCGGCGAATCACCGGTAATGCAGGCGCAGCTGGTCACACGACTATCCAGCCAGGAATGGCACAGCGAAACCCTGTTCGAAACGGATCTGCCGCCGCTGCAGAATGCCGTCAAGCCGCAGATATTCGCTCTCTAGTCCCTTATCCAGGCCCATGATGCGCGAGATGAGCGCAGTACAACTGCAGGAATACTTGGATTCCGCGCAGCCCGGTCCCATTTTGCTCGATGTGCGTGAGCCATGGGAATATGATATATGTGCCCTGGAGGACTCCAGGCTGGCGCCGATGCGCCAGATACCGGCCGCGGTCCATGACATGGATCCGGATCGCGAGTATGTCGTGATTTGCCATCACGGTATCAGGAGCCGGCAGGTCGCCCTGTACATGGAGCGTATCGGCTTCAAACACCTGATCAACCTGAACGGTGGCATAGACGCCTGGGCGCGTACGATTGATTTACAAATGGATACCTATTGATATGCACTACTACAAACGTATATTTCTCAGTCTCGTATCTGCTAATCTGCTGTGGAGTGGCTCGCTGCTGGCGGAAGACCTTAACGATATCTATCAGCTTGCACGCGAGAACGACTCCCAGCTCAAGGCAGCCATGGCATCGCGGGAAGCAGCTTACACGGCCAAGCCACAGTCTCTGGCAGGCCTGCTACCAAACATCAATCTCCGATCCAACGCAGACCGGATAGACCAGGACTCATCCCTGACTGGCGAAAGTAATTTTAACAACACCGGTTACAACCTGAGCCTCACACAACCTGTATTCAACTATGGTGCCATACAGCAATACCGACAGTCTGATTACACCCTGCGTCAGGCCGATGCCGCCTATGGTGCAGCCGAGCAAGAACTGATACTACGTGTATCGGAAAATTATTTTAATGTACTCGCTGCGGGTGACGACGTCGAATTTGCACGCACCAACAAGGCCGCGATTGCCAGGCAACGAGAGCAGGCTCGTAAGCGTTTTGAAGTGGGCCTGATAGCCATTACCGATGTACATGAAGCCGAAGCGGCCTATGACCAGGCTGTTGCCCAGGAAATCGCTGCGCTGAACGAGAAAGAAAACAGCCTCGAGGCTCTTAACGTAATTACAGGGGCCTATCACAACAAGCTGAGTCTGTTACAAAGTGAAATCCCCTTGATAAAACCCGATCCGGATAACGTGGACAAGTGGACCGAGATTTCACTGAAACAAAACCTGAGTCTGCAAGCCGCCATGGCTGCCGTCGAAATTGCGAAAAAAGATGTCGATATACGTGAGGCTGATCATTTACCAACCGTTGATATGGTTCTGTCAAGCAGCAATCAGGATGTCGGTGGAGATTTTGCCAGGGACACTGATACCAACTCAATCAGTGTTCAGCTTAATGTGCCCATCTATACCGGGGGATTGACCACAGCGCGTGTCGACGAATCAGTCTATCTACTAAAACAATCCCGAGAACAGGAGGAATTTGAACGCCGTTCAACCATCGCCCAGACACGCAATGCCTACCGTGGTGTACTGACTGGTATCAGCCAGGTTCTAGCTCTTGAAAAATCCATTATTTCAACACGTAGCGCACTGGAAACTACCGATGCGGGTTTTGAAGTTGGCACCCGCACCATCGTCGATGTACTTAATGCACAGCGTCTTTTATTCCAGACCAAGAGCGACCTGGCGCGCGCGCGTTATGATTATATCCTGAACTATCTACGTCTAAAACAGGCTGCCGGCACCCTGTCACCCGATGACATAATAAGGGTAAATAAATATCTGACTATAACCGAAACGCCGGGAGAGTCCTGAGTGGACAGCCTGATACCTGACGTCGCGCCGGATTTTTCCGACCCGCTCGAAATGCTGCATGCTTGTCACCAGCGCATGCGCGACCACTGCGATCTGTTGCAACGCGCGGCGCAGCACCTGAACGATAACGGACTGGATGACGAATTCAAAAAGGCCGCTGCGCAGGTGCATCGCTATTTTGCCAGTGCCGCCATACTGCACCAGCAGGATGAAGAGCAGGACCTGTTCCCGCTGCTGATACGCAGTTCGATGAAAATGGCCGACATCATCAACCAGCTCAAGCAACAGCATCAGGCAATACAGCAGCTGTGGCAGGAACTGGCGCCGTTACTGGCCCGGCCCGTGAAAATCGAGGACCCGGCTGCGTTGATTGAACTGGGTGATCGCTTTGCCGAATTGTACCGGCAGCATCTGGACTACGAGGAACAGGAATTTCTGAGTATGGCCGTACATATGCTCAGTCAGGAACAGCTGGACAAGATTGGCGGTGCAATGAAACAGCGGCGCCAGACCGTCTAAAACTTTTGTTTTAGTTGTCATTGCTTCGTCGCTATCGCTGCTCGCAATGACAGCAATACTTTATCAACTCGCCCTCTTTTTCAACACTTGTCCTATTAGACCCATCAACCGCTCCAGCGCACCGCGATTGGCCTCGACAAAACGGCAACCGCGCTCCCCGGCTTCGTTGCGCGAGACCGCGTCGGACAACCAGTCATCGACCGCCTCGACCAGTTCTGCCCTGCTGTTTACCTTGCGTGCGGCACCGGCCTGTATCAGCCCCTGATACACCACTTCGAAGTTATGAATATGCGCAGCGGTGACCACGGCGCGTCCGACCGCGGCCGGCTCCAGTGGATTATGGCCACCGACCGGGACCAGACTGCCGCCCATAAACGCGACATCGGCAACCGTAAACAGCAGCAACAGCTCACCGAGCGTATCGCCAAGATACACATCGATATCGGCACCCGGCATCTGGTTCAGGCTACGTTGTGCAGTCTTGTAATGTTTGTCTTTGACCAGTTCGGCGACCTCGGCAAAACGGTCCGGGTGGCGCGGTACCAGGATCAACAACAATTGCGCGTGACGCTGACGTAACATCGCGAACACCTCCAGCACCACTTCCTCCTCACCTGGATGGGTACTGGCCGCAATCCACACCGGACGCGCCTGACCGATGCTGGCGCTTAAAACCTCCGCCCGGTCCTGCAAATCGGCCGGCACATCCTGCTCGTATTTCAGATTGCCACTGACCTGGACCTGAGCTGCCGGCAGACCCAGCTGCCTGAATCGTTCTGCACTGGACTCATCCTGTGCCGCCACCCGATCGACAAAGGACAGAACCTTGCTAATAGTCTTTGGAAACCTTGCATAACGGCGTGCCGAGCGTTCGGACAATCGCGCATTCGCCACCACCAGCGCAATACCCCTGTGTCGACACTGCGCAAACAGGTTTGGCCACAATTCGGTCTCCATCACAATCAACATCACCGGATTTAAAGCAGACAGATAACGCCTGGTCATGAACGGCAGGTCATAAGGCAGATAGCTATGCAACACACGGTCCCCGAACAGGTCACGCACACGCTGGGAACCGGTAGGGGTGGTCGTAGTTACAAAAACATCATAGCTGTCATACGTTGCCAGCAAGCGCTGTACCAGGGGTGTCGCTGCCTGCACTTCTCCGACCGAAACCGCGTGCACCCAGATCACCGGTTTCTGAGCCACAGGCAGGCGCAGGGTCAGACGTTCGGACCAGCGCCAACGGTAGGCGGGCAGCCGAATACTGCGAAACAACAGACGGAGCAGTGCGAATGGCAGGATCAGCAGGGTCAGCAGGGAATAGATCGGGAAATGCATACTGAGCTGCCGGGCATCATATTGAACATGGCTACATCTTAGCATAGACAATCGCGTACAATATCATACCAGTATATGATCGCTGATATTGAAAACTGATGACAGACATTCCGCAACCGGGTATTCGCAAACTGCTGTCGCCGCGTTACTGGCCAAGCTGGATCGGCTTTGGCCTGTTGCGACTGATCGCGCTGCTGCCCTATCCGGCCGGCCTGGTCGTCGGACGGATGCTTGGTCAGTTGCTGCACCTGTTGCCACTGCCAACCCGCCAGATTGCTCGAATCAATATCGACCTGTGCTTTCCCGAGCTGCCAGAAAAAGAACGTACACGCATCTTGCGCGATCATTTCATCTCACTGGGCATCAGCCTGGTCGAAACCGCGTACAGCTGGTGGGGAACCGGCAAAAAGGTAATGAACCGTTACCGCATTGAAGGACTGGAACATCTGCAGGAGGCAAAAAGCAAAGGCAATGGCGTGATCCTGCTGAATGCGCATTTCACCACCCTGGAACTGGGCGGCTGCCTGATTGGCAAGCACACGCGGCTGGCCGCGATGTACCGCGACCAGAAAAACCTGCTTGCGGACCGCATCATGTTTCAAGGGCGCAGTAAAAACGCGGACATTGTCATTCATCGCAATGACATACGCAGCCTGCTCAAGGCGCTGAAAGACGACTACGCCGTCTGGTACGCACCGGACCAGAACTATGCCGGCAGCAACCATGCCTTCGTGCCGTTCTTCGGCATACCGGCTGCAACCAATACCGCCACCGCGCGTATCGCCAAGACCAGCGGTGCCGCTGTGGTGCCGTTTTTACAGTACCGCGACGACAACAATAATTATCACCTGGTGATCGAGCCGGCACTGAAAGACTTTCCGGGTGATGACCTGGTGGCGGCCACGGCCCGGATCAATCAGGTCATCGAGGCGCAGATACGCCAGGCGCCGGCGCAGTATTTGTGGGTACACCGGCGCTTCAAGAACCGCCCGGAGGGTGTCGACCCGGTATACCCGGGTCAGAAAACCTGAAGCGGATCAGGCTGTCTGTTGCTGGTCACGCAACCAGTCCAGGTAGTCCTTCACGCCCTGCTCGACGGTACGAAACGCAACATCACAACCCGTCTCAAGCAATTTGCTCATGTCGGCCTCGGTAAAACTCTGGTAACGACCGGCCAGTTGCTCAGGGAACGGGATGTATTCCAGCCTGCCGCGGCCGTGCCAGTTGATCACTGCATTGGCAACATCATTAAAGCTCTGGCTGTTGCCAGTACCCAGATTGAAGATACCTGACTGCTCCGGGTGATCCAGAAACCACAGCTTGGCCGCGACCGCATCACCGACATAGATAAAGTCGCGGCGCTGTTCGCCGTTACCGTAACCGTCACAGCCCTCGAACAGTTTCGCGACGCCGTTATCCATCACCTGGTGATGGAAGTGCCAGGCCACACTGGACATAGTGCCCTTGTGCTGCTCACGCGGACCATAGACATTGAAGAAACGGAAACCGGCTATCTGGATCGATGCGTCGGGTAATGAACGACGTACATACTGGTCAAACAGGAACTTCGAATAGGCGTAGACGTTTTTCGGTTTTTCATATTGCCGCTCTTCCCTGAATACCGGCCCGTCACCATAAACCGAGGCCGAAGAGGCATACAGAAACGACGCCTGCTTGTCCATGCACAGTTGCAACATGCGCTTGGAATACTCAAAGTTATTGCGCATCATGTACTGGCCGTCCCATTCGGTGGTGGCCGAACAGGCGCCTTCATGAAACACCGCCTGGATATCACCGAAATCGACACCCTGATCCAGCCGGGCGATAAAATCGTCCCGATCCAGATAGTCGGCGATCTCGCAGTCAGCCAGGTTCTGGAACTTGCTGCCGTCCTTCAGGTGATCAACCACCAGGATGTCATCGACACCACGCTGATTGAGCGCCTTGACGATATTACTGCCGATAAAACCGGCACCGCCGGTAACGATAATCATGAATCCGGATACCTTTTATCTTGTTGGGTAAGCTGGGCTAATCACGTCTGCTCTGTATGGTTTCAATCAGCGAGGTGGTTGAAAAACCGTCATGAAAATCCAGTATGACCACATCGCCACCCTGTTCCCTGACACAATCCGCACCGGCAATTTCCTCAGGGCGATAGTCCCCGCCCTTGACCAGCACATCGGGTTGTAGCGCACAAATCAGCCGCTCGGGGGTATCTTCCGAAAACGCAATCACCCAGTCCACACAGTCCAGCGCGGCCATCACCTGAGCACGGTCTGCCAGCGTATTCAGCGGACGACCGGGACCTTTTAGCCGTGTTACCGAATCGTCGTCATTCAGCGCCACAATCAGGCGGTCACCCAACTGCCTGGCCTGTTGCAAGTAACGCACATGACCCGGGTGCAGGATATCAAAGCAGCCATTGGTCATGACGATGCGCTCCTGGTGGGCGCGTGACACCTCTATGCGCTCCAGTAATGCGGTCTGATCCAGCAGCTCGCCGTCATATTGCTCGGCCTGGTGCAGGGCGCGTTTCATCTCGGCTACCGATACAGTCGCCGTACCGAGTTTGCCGACCACGATGCCTGCGGCGAGGTTGGCCATCGCCATCGCGTCTGCTGCTGACTGACCGCTTGCGATCACCGCTGCGATCACCGAAATCACCGTATCACCGGCACCGGTTACATCGTATACCTCCTGTGCCAGGGTGGGCAGATGGACCGGTGGCTGACCGGTCTGCAACAGGCTCATGCCGTGCTCACCACGCGTAACCAGCAAGGCATCCAGCCCGAGCTCGGACATCATCGCCAGACCGCGCTCGACCAGTTGTTGCAGCGAATCGCAGGCACCCACTGCGGCCTCAAATTCCGACAGATTCGGGGTAATCAGGGTCGCGCCCCGGTAACGGGAAAAGTCCTGACCCTTGGGATCGACCAGTACCGGCTTGCCGGCCGTCCTGGCCACGGCAATCAGGGCGCTGATGTTCGCCAGGGTGCCCTTGCCATAATCAGATAACACCACGACATCGGCATCCGGCAACAGGGCCTCGAACCCGGGCAGCAACTGTTCGGCCATCATGCCGGTGAAACCGTCTTCATAATCGAGCCGGATCAATTGCTGGTTTCGACTGATAATCCGCAGCTTGCTGACCGTGGTGCAGTCCATCTGTTGTAGCAATTCAGCATTAACCTCTTCGTCCCTGAGGATGTCGCCCAGTATATCGGCCGCGGTATCATCGCCGACCAGTGCCAGCAGGTCAGCCTTTGCACCCAGGGTGGTGATATTCAGCGCGACATTGCCGGCACCTCCGAGTCGCACCTCTTCACGACCGACGTGCACCACCGGGACCGGCGCCTCTGGCGAAATACGCTGCGTTTGCCCATACAGGTAGCGGTCGAGCATCAGGTCGCCGACCACCAGGACACGTGCATTTGAAAAATCAGGGACTTTGGGTGCTTGCATGACAGCAAATCATATCACAGGCGCAGGCCTTCACAGTACCAGGACTGTTGCTCGAACAGTTCACGCAGCGCGCTATGTGCCATTTCAGGCGTAATCATCTTCATGCAACTGTGATGATCGCAGTGTTGGACGCAGTAACAGTTGATACAGGGTAAATCGGCCTGTAGCGTAATCACATTGTCCCCGGCCGGTTTCACCCGCGCCGGGTCGGTCGGCCCACAGATCACCAGCATCGGTCGCTCTGCAGCCGATACCATATGCCCGGTACCGGTATCATTGCCAACCGTCAGGCAGGCATCCTGCGCCAGTGGCACAATATCCATCAACTCGGTCTGGCCACACAGATTGACCGCAAAGTCTGCGCACGCATCGCTGATCGCGTCGCACTCCTTCATCTCGTCACGGGCGCCAATGATCACGATATGACGCAGACCGGCCTGGTGCAGGCGCTGCCCCAGACCGATATAGTTATCCTCACCCCAGCGTTTAAGATAGCCCGCCGCCTGGCAGCCCGGCAGTAACAGCGCGTATTGGCCGGGCTGCAATTGATGTTCCTGCTGTAATGCCTGCACCCGGTCGATATTACGCTGCGGGATATGTAACACCGGCCGGGGCGTTACTGCCGCTATCCCGGCCAATTCGATAGCGGCACGATAGCGTTTCAGCGCATGCACGGTATTATGCGGCATGTCGCCTGGTGCAATATTGAACGGCCAGCGCGTAGTGTTACCAATACGCCAGCGGATACCGGCGCCGAACAGCTGCGCCAGTCCCAGCATGATCGCCGAGCGGTCAGTGGTCTGCAGATCGACCACCATGTCATAACGGCCTGCACGCACGACCCTGATCCATTTGATTGCATTGCGCAGGCGTGCACCTTTGTTGCGTACATCAATACTGATAATGCGACTGAAGCGATCGTCCTGCTCGAACAGCGGCGCCCAGGCAGGCAGGGTGTTCAGATGAATTTCTGCGTCCGGAAACGCGCGCGCCAGATCCTCGAATATCGTGGTTGATAGCACCACGTCACCCATCGCGCTCCACTTGACCACCAGTATGCGCCGGATGTTGTCGTTGACCGCCTGCCTGCTATCCCGTTTAGCCATCTATGCTCCCGGAGCTGTCTCGGCCAGTGAGCGATACAGGCCCAGCGTTGCATCCAGCATGCCTGCCAGCGTGTAGGAATGCCCTTCATGTACCGGCGCCGCCTGGCCCTCGAGGATGCCACTCACTTTTTGCGTTAATTCCACAAGCTGGCCCGGCGCCACCCGGCCATCGGGATACAGCGTTTGCATGATCTCACCGACACCGCCATGGTCATAGGCCACCACCGGGCGGCCCAGGCTTAACGCCTCGAGCACGGTACGCCCGAACGATTCCGGTTTGCCGGATAATGAAAGCACCACATCGGAGACAGCGTAAATGGCCTTCAGGTCTTGCCTGGCACCGGTCATGATGATGTAGTCACCCAGGCCCGATGCCTGGATATGCTGGCGAATTTCCCCGGCATACCTTTTCCGACGCGGATCTTCTCCACCAACGATCAGGCCATAGACCCGTTTGCCGTTACGGTGCAATGCCGCTATCAGATCGATAAAGTCACGATGCCCTTTCAGCCGCGTGAGACGCCCGGGCAGGGTCAACACCTGCGCCGATTGCAACTGTGGATACTCGGTATACCATGGCCCCAGCCAGCCCTGTGGTGGCTGGTAGCCATATGGATACCTGTCAGGATCGATACCCCGTGGGATCACCACGATACGCTCCGGGTTCAGTCGTGGATAGTGTTCGAGCAGGAAGTCCCGTACCGTGTCGGATACCGCAATCACCTTCTCACCACGGGTCATGATTTCACTGTAACGACTGACCGAATACAGGCCGTGCACCGTGGTCACCAGGTGCGGGCGATTGCCGGCGGGCATGCCTTTCCAGGCCAGGTAAGCAATCCATGCCGGCATGCGCGAACGCAGATGCAGGATATCGACCTGCTCGCGCTGCAGGAGTCGGCGCAACGGCCGGATATGCCGGGCAGTGAGTAGCGACTTGCGCCCCACATCTATACGGATATGCTCGCTGCCATCGAACTGTAGTTGTTCGACCAGCCGGCCACCGGCAGAAATGACAATGGAGCGATGACCGCCCTCGACCAGCGCCTTCGCAACCTCCAGTGTACCGCGTTCGACCCCACCACTCTCCAGTGCCGGTAATACCTGTACCACGGTCATCGCATCTATCGCCATTGTTGTACGATCCATTCTGCGCATCGAGCGGATTCATGCAATTGCTGAGCCGGCTGATGTAGCGCCTGACCCTGTTGCCACTGGCTATAGCTCACCAGCATATTGTCCTCGATCAAGCTGTCCACACCCCGGGTAATACGGTTGTGTTGTTTCCGGTCGACCTCGATCAGGCCACAACGGGCACCGGCGGTCAGGGCCTCGTAAATCATCGACACACTGTCCTCGCTGATCCAGATGGTTTCAGCGCGGCCCATTTGCACAGGCAACCAGCCGGCATCGGTGTGCTCGGCCGCCACCCAGTTGATATGGTCGAGCTGATCGAGCCTGACTGACAGGTCAGCCGGTGTGCGTCTGGAACCGGCCACGGTCCAGCGCTGTTCGGGTGCGGAACAAATATTGGTAATTTGCCGGATCACCGCGTCATTGTCCCAGTCATAGTGACGCGACGGACCACCGATCAGAATCAGGCCGTTACCCGGTTCACGACCAGCGGCCGGGGTAATCCGGTTGAGTACGCCGCGGGTGGTCAGGACATTGGTTCGGGCCGCGACCTGGTCGTGCTCGGGTACGATACACAGATCAAACCATGACATCGGCAAACTGGGTTTCATTAACACCACGGAGCGGGCGCCGGTCGCACGACTTGCCGCCAGCACTGACAGATGGGTGGCGTGCCCGGCGCCCAGCACCAGCCAGGGTTCGGGTAAAGCATCCGCTTGCGGATAACGACCGCCGAGCAGCACCTTGAGTGCCTGCATCAGCGACAGAGGCTGCAGCTTGCACACCTGTATATCCATGCGCGCGGACAACGCATGTAACAGGCCGAGGGTCTGATTTTCATGCCCGGGTTTTCCGTCTGTGAAATAACAGACTACAGGCATGTTCTATTTACCTCATTAGTGTCCTGTCCCATAACCATGCAAGTAACAGCTGTTAAGTTCCTGACTTTACCGGAATGAAGAGTGAATAAAAAAACAACGAAGACATGATTTGTTTTTCTCAAAATCGATAGCAATCCCTTCTCCCTGAGGGAGAAGGTTAGGATGAGGGAATAAATAAGACAACGATTTTCTAATATGATCCCCTCACCCCGACCCTCTCCCTAAGGGAGAGGGGGTTTATGGGATACTTAAGATTTAATCCTTGAGGACGTATTCAGCGCTGCAATATGGACAGGTTGCCTTACCGCTGTCCTCGATCGGCAGGAATACCCGTGGATGCGAATTCCACAGGCTCATGCCATCCATTGGACAATGCAGTGGCAGGTCCTTGCGGCTCACCTCGTAGCGGTTTTCCGCGTTGGGTGTAATTTGTTCCTGTGTGTCTACCTGTGCCATGTTGATACCTTGATTGCTGGTTGTGATCCTAGATATAGGCAAGCCATTCCGGGTACAGGTCGCTGCGTCCGTGTACCTGGTCGAAATAGGCCTCCTGTAGCTGTTTGGTGATCGGGCCACGCTCACCATTACCGATTGCACGACCATCCAGTTCACGGATTGGTGTGACTTCAGCGGCGGTGCCGGTAAAAAAGGCCTCGTCGGCGATATAGATTTCATCGCGGGTTATGCGCCTTTCGTACAGGTCCAGCCCCATTTCGGCTGCCAATGCGAATATGGTATTGCGGGTAATACCGTCCAGCGCTGAGGTCAGGTCCGGTGTATACAGCATACCATCGCGTACGATAAAGATGTTCTCGCCGCTGCCTTCCATCACATAACCGGATGTGTCCAGCAACAATGCCTCGTCATAACCGTCATGCATGGCCTCGGCCAGCGCCATCATCGAATTGATATAGTGACCATTGGCCTTGGCGCGACACATGGTGACATTGACATGGTGACGTGAGAACGAAGAGGTCTTTACTCGTATACCCTTCTCGATACCCTCGCTACCGAGGTAGGCGCCCATATCCCAGGCGGCAATCATGACGTGAACCCTGAGGTTGTCAGCACGCAGACCCATGCCTTCAGAACCGTAAAACACCATAGGACGCAAATAGGCCGAACTGAGATTGTTCTCGCGTACTGCATCGATCATCGCCTGGTTGATTTCCTGCTTGTCGAACGGCATGGACATATTCACGATATGGGCCGAATTGAACAGCCGGCCGGTGTGTTCACGCATGCGGAAAATGGCCGTACCCTGTTCAGCCGCATAGGCGCGCACCCCTTCAAACACCCCCATGCCGTAATGCAGGGTATGGGTCAGCACGTGCACATTGGCATCGCGCCAGGGCACCATTTCTCCATCCATCCAGATGACGCCATCGCGGTCGGCCATCGTTGACATGCAATCACCTCGTACTGTTCATTCGATTATTCGGATCGATCATTGTAGCCGATTTTGCCAGGCCCTGTTAACACTGAATCAACAGGCCTGGTCGCGTGTACCGGACATCAGCGGAGGGAGGGGGGGTCAGCTCAGGTACAGGTCAAACCAGTGTTCCCAGATGCCGGCGACATATTCGCGCACCGAGCGGTCCTGTTCGGCATCGACCTGCATGCGCAGCCCGTCCAGGGTCAGTGACTGTATACGCTGCAGGTAATAGCGATAGGCATCGGTCAGGCCGTTGGCAATGGCGGATTCGATCAGGCCTGATTCATCCAGCAGATCCAGCAGACCGATATTGTCGGTACACCCGGTCAGTTCCGGATAGCGTTCGGCGCAACGCAGCACCGCATATTGCACCATAAACTCGATATCCACCAGCCCGCCATTGCCCTGTTTCAGGTCAAACTTGCCCGGGCGATGCTTGAGTAATTCATTGCGCATGCGCTTGCGCATCGACACCACTTCGTTACGCAGGCTCAACGGGTCGCGTGGCTGGCACAGTATTTCATGCCTGATGCGCTCAAAGCGCTCGCAGATGTCCGTATCACCGGCCACCGCCCTGGCCTTGACCAGCGCCTGGTGCTCCCACACCCAGGCCTCCTGTAACTGGTATTCCTGAAAGCCCGCCAGCGATTGCACCAGCAGACCGGAATTGCCGCTGGGCCTGAGGCGCATATCCACTTCATACAGGGTTCCGGTGGCGGTCGGCTGGTTCAGCATATGAATAAAACGCTGCCCGAGCCTGGCCAGGAAGGTTTCGGACGGTATCTTTTTCGGGCCGCGTGTAACAGTCCCTTCCCGTTCACAGCCATGCAGGAACACCAGGTCGAGATCCGAGCTGTAGTTCAGCTCCTGGCCACCGAGCTTGCCGTAGGCAATCACAGCAAAGCCGGGCCATTGATTCCCACAAGGCATACCATGCCGTTTGAGCAAATAGTCACAATTCAGTGCCAGCGCCTGATCCAGGCAGACATCGGCACAGATAGCCAGTTGTCTGCCGACCTCGTCGGACAGCATGCCTTCGGTGATCGAGGCATCGGCAATACCGAGCACGACCGCATCCTTGAAGTGATGCAAGGCCTCCATTTGCTGTTCCAGGTCATCCTCATCAACGTAGCCCATACGCGCCGATATCTGTTGTACCAGGTGCTCGCGGTCGGTCTGCAGGCGACGATGCACCGGGTCATACAACTCGTCCAGCAAGGCCGGATGCAGCGCCAGCAGTTCGGCAATCCAGGCACTGGCACCGAGCAGGCGCACCAGTTGTACCAGCGCCAGCGGATTCTCGATCAGCAGACTCAGATAGGTGGTGCGTCCGGCAATGCGCTCTAACAGGTGGATCACGCGCATCAGCGTGGTATCCATATCCTCGACCGAATACAGCGCACCCAGTATCAAAGGCATCAGGCGGTTCATGCGTTCACGACCCTGCTGCCCCATGGTGCGGTAGGCGTAGCCATTCCTGAAATCCTGCAGGCCCTGCCAGGCCGACGCGGGCGATTCGAAACCGGCGTCGGTCAGACGTTGCAGTATCTCTTGTTCAGGTAAATCGGGTATCCAGACACCGACCAGTCCGCCCGGATCGGGTATCTCGATCGTCTGATTCTCATCTTCCGGTGCCGTAATCAGCTCATTGAAACTGTTGTGTACCCGGCTACGCACGGCATCGAGTCGCGTCGCGAGTTCATCCCAATCAGAAAAACCGCTGGCACAGGCCAGTTGCTGTCGCGCCATGTGATCGTTCGAGATGCTATGCACCTGTCGGTCGGCCGCCATCTGCAGGGCGTTTTCGACCTTGCGCAGCACACGGTAATCATTGATAAGCTGGTCTGTAATGCCCGTTTCTATATATCCGGCCTGCGCCAGCAGGCCGAGCACAGACTGGATGTCGCGGATACGCAGGGCCGGTTCACGGCCACCGCGGATCAGCTGAAAGGCCTGACCGATAAACTCGATCTCGCGAATCCCGCCAGGACCGAGCTTGACGTTATCCTGCATGCCACGCCGGCTTACCTCGCGGTTGATTTGCGCTTTCATATCGCGCAACGCGGCGAAGGCCTCGAAATCCAGGTAGCGCCGGTACACAAACGGCTGCATCAGCTGCATGATCTGTTGCCGATGATCCTCCCGGCCCCAAACCGGGCGCGCCTTGATCCAGGCATATCGCTCCCAGTCGCGCCCCTGGGTCTGGTAGTAATCCTCCAGCGCCTCAAAGCCTGATGCCAGTGCGCCACTACGTCCATACGGACGTAAGCGCATATCCACCCGGTAGACGAAACCATCCTCGGTTTCACTGTCGATCACGTCGATCAGTTGCTGGCCCAGCCGGGCGTAGTATTCCTCGTATTCCAGGCCGTTGCGACCGCGGAGCTTGCCGTCTTCGGCATACGCGAATATCAGGTCGATATCGGAAGAAAAGTTCAGCTCATAGGCACCCAGCTTGCCCATTGCCATGACGATCATGGATTGCGACTTGCCATTGGCGGTTTTGGGTTGCCCCCATTCCTTTGCCTGCCAGACCTCCAGCCTGACCATCGCCGCGGCAATACAGGCATCGGCGAGCAACGACAGGTCGTGCAGGGTCTCGTTCAGATCGGCCCAGCCGGCCAGGTCACGCCAAGCGATCCGCACACATTCATAGCGCCGGAAAAGACGCAGCATACGCGCCAACTCGTCCTTGTTCTTCAGGGGTGCGGCATAGCTCAGCGCACGCTGCATATAACTGCCCGGCTGGTAATCACTGTGCAGGTCGCCACTGTAGATCAACTGCGCCAACCAGTGTGGCTCATTGATCAGGTTGTCTGCGACAAACTCGCTGCAGGCCAGCACCTTCTGGCAGCTCGCAATCCAGTGCCGGTCCCGGGGCAGTCTAAGCTTTGCGGCCTGGCATGCTGCAGATAAATCCTGCCAGCGCGATGCAGCCAGTTCTTGCAAATCCTCGGGTAATGACTGATAACCGGGGCTTGCCTCGGTACGAGATCCTTTCCTGGAGCGACGACGCTTTGCCATCCGGTCATGCTACTGCGGGGTGTGTTGTTGTTGCAACAAAAAGGCCCCGCGCTGCGGGGCCTTTCGGTATAAAGCTGGAAAGCCGGGCTTACATCATGCCGCCCATGCCTCCCATACCACCCATACCACCCATATCAGGTGCTGGTGCAGCCTCTTCAGAAGGCTCTTCGGCAACCATGGCCTCGGTGGTGATCATCAGACCGGCAACCGATGCCGCGAACTGCAATGCTGAACGGGTCACCTTGGTCGGATCCAGAATACCCAGTGCAACCATATCACCGTATTCACCGGTCGCAGCGTTGTATCCAAAGTTGTCTGAACCTTCTTCAACCTTGTTCAGAATCACAGAGGCCTCGTCACCTGCATTGGATACGATCTGGCGCAGTGGCTCTTCCATTGCACGTCGCGCGATATTAACGCCGACATCCTGGTCATGGTTGTCACCTTTCAGGTCATCCAGCCTGGACAGTACACGCACCAGCGCAACACCACCGCCAGGCACCACACCTTCCTCAACGGCTGCACGGGTTGCATGCAGGGCATCTTCAACACGCGCTTTCTTTTCCTTCATCTCGACTTCGGTCGCAGCACCCACCTTGATTACCGCAACACCGCCGGCCAGCTTGGCAACGCGTTCCTGCAGTTTTTCCCTGTCATAATCCGAACTGGCTTCCTCGATCTGGGTACGAATCTGGTTAACACGTGCCTCGATGTTTTCATGTGCACCGGCACCATCGATGATGGTGGTGTTATCCTTGGTGATCGCAATGCGCTTGGCGGTACCCAGATTATCCAGGGTCACCTTGTCCAGAGACAGTCCGATCTCTTCGGAGATCACAGTACCACCGGTCAGGATAGCGATATCCTCCAGCATGGCCTTGCGGCGATCACCGAAGCCTGGTGCCTTGACCGCACAAACCTTGACGATACCGCGAATGGTATTGACCACCAGTGTCGCCAGTGCTTCGCCTTCGACATCTTCAGCGATGATCAGCAGCGGCTTGCCAGCCTTGGCGACTGATTCCAGGGTCGGCAACAAATCACGTACATTCGAGATTTTCTTGTCAAACAGCAGGATGAACGGAGACTCAAGCTCAGCCGACATGTTCTGCTGGTTATTGATGAAATATGGTGACAGGTAACCGCGATCGAACTGCATACCTTCGACAACATCCAGTTCGTTATCCAGTGCCGAACCTTCTTCAACAGTGATAACGCCTTCCTTACCAACCTTGCCCATCGCCTCGGCGATGATGTTACCGATATTTTCATCGGAGTTGGCAGAGATGGTGCCGACCTGCGCAATCGCGTTGTCGTCGGCGCATGGCTTGGACAGTTCCTGCAGGCCGTCTACAGCCGCTGCAACCGCCTTGTCCAGACCACGCTTCAGGTCCATTGGGTTCATACCGGATGCAACCGCCTTCAGGCCTTCACGCATAATTGCCTGGGCCAGAACGGTCGCCGTGGTGGTACCGTCACCGGCAACATCAGATGTCTGTGAAGCAACTTCCTTCAGCATCTGCGCGCCCATATTCTCAAACTTGTCGGCCAGCTCGATTTCCTTGGCAACGGAAACGCCGTCCTTGGTCACAGTCGGCGCACCGAAAGTCTTTTCCAGTACCACGTTACGGCCCTTCGGACCCAGGGTTACCTTGACGGCGTTAGCCAGCATGTTGACGCCTTGCACCATGCGCTGGCGCGCTTCGTCACTGAATTTCACTTCTTTTGCAGTCATGCTCAATTCCTCTTTAATATCAATCTGTATATATCTGTGTGTGGGCCCGATTAGCCTTCAATCACAGCAACGATGTCTTCTTCACGCATGACCAGAAGCTCATCATCGTCAACCTTCACGGTAGTGCCGGCATACTTGCCGAACAGCACCTTGTCACCAACCTTGACATCCAGGGCGCGGACTTCACCACTGTCCAGGATCTTGCCGTTTCCTACGGCGACCACTTCACCCTTGTCGGGTTTTTCGGTGGCTGAATCCGGGATCACGATACCTCCGGGTGAGGTCCTTTCTTCATCCATGCGTTTGATAACAACACGATCATGTAAGGGACGAATGTTCATCTTGATAGTCTCCTTGGCGACGACTTAATTTATGTCTATACATTAATATTGGCGGGAGTACGGTTTAGCACTCTCCTGCAGTGAGTGCTAATTATGGGGACGAAATCCCTAAAGTCAAGGGCTGACGGGGCAGGAAAATTCTGACGTTTACAAGAACTGGTTTGCAGTTCGGACAAATACCATTGTTAACATGCCAGGATTACCCGGCTTCAAAAACAACATTATGGAATGTGTTATGCATATATAATCATAACGGATGATCGCTTAAGGTCATCTTGCGCTATTTTTTCAGCAATGCGAAAACACTATCTATTCACTAAACTATAAAGATTTCATACGGTTATGACGATTCGAGTAGGCATACACCACAAAACGGTATACAAATTTGATCGCTTGGTATCGATCTCGCCGCATCAAATTCGCCTGCGGCCTGCACCACATACGCGCACACCCGTGCACCAATATTCCATCAAGGTTGAACCGGAAGACCACTTTGTCAATTGGCAACAGGATCCGTTCGGCAATTATATCGGACGCTATGTTTTCAATCGGAAAGCCCATAAGATGATTATTGAGGTCGATATGGTCGTCGACATGGTAACGATAGATCCATTCGATTTTTTCGTCGAGGAATCTGCCGAAAAGTTTCCATTCAAGTATGACAAGCAACTGAGCAAGGAACTGACACCCTATTTTGAATGTACAGAATCCGGTCCGTTACTTCTTGAAAGGGTAAGACAAGTACCGACCAAACCCAAACGCATTGTCGATTTTCTTGTTGATCTGAACTATCAGCTCCATCATGACATTGGTTATGGCATTCGTATGGAACCTGGCGTACAAACCTGCGAACAAACCCTGGAACTGGCCAAAGGATCTTGCCGCGACAGCGCATGGTTACTGGTACAGATCCTCAGGCATATTGGCCTGGCTGCGCGCTTTGTATCCGGTTACTTGATTCAGCTGACTGCCGATGTGCAATCACTTGACGGTCCTTCGGGTCCAGAGAAAGATTTTACTGACCTGCATGCATGGGCCGAAGTGTTTGTCCCTGGCGCAGGCTGGATCGGTCTCGATCCCACCTCGGGTCTTTTCGCCGGTGAAGGTCATATCCCGCTGGCCTGTACGCCTGATCCGGAAAGTGCTGCACCTGTAACGGGTGCAATCGATGAATGCGAGGTTGAGTTTGAATTCGAAAACACCGTCACACGAATACATGAAGACCCAAGGGTAACAAAACCTTATTCTGACGAACAATGGCAAGCCGTTATGTCGCTTGGAGAACAACTGGAGTCCGAACTTGAGGCTAATGATGTCAGGCTAACGATGGGCGGTGAACCAACATTCGTTTCTATAGACGATATGGAGGGGGAGGAATGGAACATTGCCGCCCTGGGCCCACATAAAAGGGAACGCGCAGAAGTCCTACTCAGAAAATTATGGAAAAAATTTGCCCATGCTGGCGTCCTGCATCATGGACAGGGGAAGTGGTATCCCGGTGAACCCTTACCTCGCTGGGCACTGAGTTGCTACTGGCGAAATGATGCCGTACCGGTCTGGGACACACCCAAATTGATTGCAGACCCGACCCAGAAGGGTGGATACACCAGCGAGCATGCGGCTGCCTTTTCAAAGCGGCTCGCTCAGCATATTGGCATTTCATCCTCACATGTTCTGCCCGGCTACGAAGACGTCCTGTATTACCTGTGGAAGGAAGGCACCCTGCCAAAAAATCTTGATATCCTTGATAACAAGCTTGCCAATAAAATAGACCGGGAACGCCTGCGCCGGATATTTGAACAGGGCCTGGATCAGATCGTCGGGTATACCTTACCGCTGGCCTGGGAACCGGTTGATAAACGATGGGTCAGCTCATTGTGGGAATTCAGCAGGCAACACTTGTTCCTGCTACCGGGTGATTCGCCGATGGGCTACAGACTGCCGCTGGACAGCCTGCTCTGGGAAAAGGACGAAGAGCGACATAAACACCTGGATGCCGATCCGTTTGCTGAACATGAGGGCCTGCCCGGTTCGGTCAGTAGTCGTTACACCAGGTTTGAACCCAGCGATAAAGGCCAGGACCCACGCGCTGAACAAGGCATCGCCGATGACGAAGAACGTGAAAGCGGCTTTTTTGTTCGGACGGCGATGTGCGTCGAACCCAGAAACGGCAACCTGCATGTCTTCCTGCCACCCATTTCACACCTGAATCACTGGCTTGAACTGATCGGTCATATCGAGACCACTGCCAAGGAGCTGGCCCTGCCGATCATCCTGGAAGGCTACGAAGCGCCACATGATCCACGCCTGAAACGTTTTTCCGTCACACCAGATCCGGGTGTGATTGAAGTTAATATTCAGCCGACCAATAACTGGAAGGAACTGGTCAACAACACCGAGATACTATACGAACAAGCCTATCAGTCACGACTCGGTACTGAAAAATTCATGCAGGATGGACGACACACCGGAACCGGTGGCGGTAACCACGTAACACTGGGTGGCAGTTCCCCGGCCAACAGCCCGATCCTGCGCAAACCCGAATTGCTGGGTAGCCTGATCCGCTACTGGCAAAATCACCCTGCGCTATCTTACCTGTTCTCTGGTATGTTTATCGGCCCAACCTCCCAGGCACCCAGAGTTGATGAAGCGCGTGACGACAGCATGTATGAACTCGATATTGCCCTGCAACAATTACCGGATGGAGAACATCCCTCACCCTGGATCATTGACAGGGTGTTACGTAACCTGCTCGTCGACATCACCGGCAACACACATCGCGCCGAGTTTTGTATCGACAAACTCTATGCCCCTAGCTCGGCCACCGGCCGACTCGGAATAGTGGAGTTCCGCGGCTTTGAGATGCCTCCCCATCCACGTATGTCCATTGTACAGAACCTGTTACTACGTACCCTGATATCACGATTCTGGAAGACACCTTATGAGGTAAAAACCGTTCGCTGGGGTACTGAACTACATGACCGATTCATGTTGCCTCACTATGTCGAAAGAGACATGGCCGATGTTGTTACAGACCTCAGACGCTGGGGCTATCCAATCGAAATGGAATGGTTTGATCCATTCACAGAATTCAGGTTTCCGCATTATGGCACTATCAATATCGATGACATCGAAATTGAGCTCAGGTTCGCGATCGAACCCTGGCATGTCCTGGGCGAAGAAATTAGCGCCCAGGGTACCTCGCGCTATGTAGACTCTTCGGTAGAACGCCTGCAGGTCAAGGTTCGCGGTATGACCAAGGGTCGCCACGTCATTGCCTGCAACGGACAGGCACTGCCGCTCAGAAATACCGGTGAACGTGGCGAATATGTTGCCGGGGTACGTTACAAGGCCTGGAAACCACCTTCAGGTCTGCATCCAACACTACCGATCGATTCACCGCTGATATTCGATCTGGTTGACCGATGGTCGAAGAAGTCACTCGGTGGCTGCACCTATCATGTAGCACATCCGGGTGGACGCAACCCGGAAACATTCCCGGTCAATGCATATGAGGCCGAAGCCAGAAGACTGGCACGATTTTCGCGAATTGGACATACAGGAGGTAAATTAAGGGTCAGGATGAAACATCCCGACCCCGAGCATCCATACACCCTGGACCTTAGAAAAGTTAAGGGAGTCTGACAGCTATGCTCGATAATACAGGTGCAGCTTATGGGTATTGATCTGAACCAATATGATCCCGGAAAATTTTATGACGAGACCATGTCCGGGAAGAATCGTGCGCGCGGTTACAGCAAGGAACTGGTCAAACTGTTCAGAAAAATGGATGAGGACGAGCTCACTGCCAGGCAATCGGCGGCTGATCTGGCAATCAAGGAAATGGGGATTACCTTCACCGTGTATAGCGAGAGTGAAGGGACAATCGATCGTAACTGGCCGTTTGACATCATACCCAGAATTATTCCGAAAAGTGAGTGGGACAATATTGAAGCAGGCTTGATTCAACGTGTTAAGGCACTGAATTTATTCATAAATGATCTCTATAGTGAGCAGAAAATTATTGCCGATGGCGTTTTTCCTGCCGAGGTGCTGGCGGATTCAAAAAATTTCAGGCCGCAGTGTGTCGGTATATCACCAGCGCATGGTGTCTGGGCTCATGTCTGCGGGTCAGACCTGGTCCGTGATATAGACGGTACTGTGTATGTACTCGAGGACAACCTGCGTGTGCCATCCGGTGTTTCCTACATGCTGGAAAACCGGGAAGTGACCAAGCGCGTATTTCCTGAGTTGTTCAAGAGCTATGCACCAATGCCCGTTGACGACTACCCGGTACAGTTGCATGACATGCTTGCCTCAATCTCACCAAGGAAGGTAAAACGCCCCGAAGTGGTCGTTTTGACACCCGGAATCTACAATTCAGCCTACTTCGAACATGCCTATCTGGCGCACCAAATGGGTGCGGAGCTGGTCGAAGGCAGGGACTTGTTCGTCGATAAAGACGAATGCGTCTATATGCGTACTGTCGCCGGGCCCCAACGTGTAGACGTGATCTACCGCAGGATCGATGATGATTTTATCGATCCCGAAGTCTTTCGCAAGGACTCTGCACTCGGTGTACCGGGCCTGATGCGAGCCTGGAAAGCCAACAAGGTCGGTCTTGCCAATGCCCCTGGTGCCGGCGTTGCAGACGACAAGGTCGTTTACGCGTTCGTACCCGATATCATACGCTACTATCTTGACGAAGAACCGATCATCCCCAACGTACCAACCTATCGTTGCATGTACAAGGATGAGTGTGAATATGTACTGGCAAACCTGGACAAACTGGTCGTCAAACCGGCTAACGAATCCGGAGGCTACGGCATGATGATTGGCCCCAACGCATCAAAAGACGAACAGAATACCTTTGAGGCACTGATAAAGAAACATCCCAGAAACTATATCGCCCAGCCTACTCTTGGCATTTCCACAGTACCGACTGTCAGTGGCAAAACACTCGAGCCGAGGCATGTTGACCTCAGACCATTCGTGCTCAGCGGCAAAGTCACTACGGTCACCACCGGGGGATTGACCCGTGTCGCCATGCGTAAAGGTTCACTGGTGGTCAATTCATCACAGGGCGGTGGATCCAAGGATACCTGGATAGTGGCGGATTAAAGGAGTCTAACGATGTTATCCCGTGTGGCAGAAGCGATTTACTGGTCCGGTCGATACATAGAGCGTGCCGAAAATACCGCCCGCCTGCTAAGAGTCAATTCCAACCTGATGATGGACACACCGAGAGGAATTTCCCCTGGATGGGAGCCACTGGTCTCCATTACCGGTCTCGGGGCGGAATTCGAAAAAAAGAAGTCCGGGGCGACTGAACGTAGTGTCGCCAAATATCTGATCGGTGACGCAAAAAATCCCAATTCGATTATCAGCTGTCTGAAGATGGCGCGGGAAAACTGCCGTACCATCCGTGAAATTATCCCGCTTCCCGCCTGGCAGGAATTGAACAAGCTTTACCTGTTTGCAAAGGAAAACGCTGCCTCAGGTGTAACACAAAAAGGCAGGGATTATTATCTGGATGGCATATTTTCCGGTTCGCAACAGCTTAATGGTCTGTTCGCATCGGTCATGTATCAGGATGTGGCCTGGCATTTTCTTCGTATTGGTCGTGATATTGAGCGCGCCGAGATGACGACCCGTATCCTGGATGTACGAACCTCTGATTTGTTAACCGAAGCTGAAGAAATCATAGAGTCCAGAAGCCTGGAAAGCGTGCAATGGATCAGTATCCTGAAATCACTATCTGCCTATTCAATCTATCGTCGTACTGTGCAGGTACGCGTAAGCAGATATCCCGTACTGGAATTCCTGTTTCATGACGCCCAGTTCCCCAGGTCAATTGCACACTGCCTTACATCCGTGGAAGAAAGTGTCGGCCTGATGTCAAATAATACCTTACCGCTGAAGGCGCTAAGAGTGGTTTTCCGTCGGCTCAACAGACAAAGCATGGAAAACCTGCGGCAACAGAAACTGCATAAGTTCATTGACGAGCTGCAGCTTGGTATCAGGCAATTTCACAATTCCCTGGAGAAACAGTATTTTCCACATCAATTTCAACATGTTAACTAAAAGCACAGGGTGTGGCCGGCCTCTCAAAGATAAAAGATCCAGCGCTGCCATGATGGAATTCGGATCTAGAACATACTAGTATGGCAGCATCTGTAACATCGCATAGGTTTACATATGACATATTGCGTCGGACTGAGTCTTGATCAGGGCCTGGTATTTGCGTCTGACTCTCGCACCAATGCGGGAGTGGATTACGTTACCACCTACAGCAAAATGCACCTGTTTACGCCAGCAGAGGACAGGCTATTTGTGATACTGTCAGCGGGTAATCTGGCCACAACCCAGGAAGTCATCAATCACATTCAGCGTGACATAGACTATCCCACCGGCGAACCGAATTTGAGCAATGTTAAATATCTATTCGAAGCCGCAGAGTATGTTGGAAGCATCAGCCAGCAGGTTCAACAGGAACACAGTAGTGCATTCAACAAATCAGGTGTCAGCGGAGAAACTACCTTGCTGATCGGAGGGCAGATCCTCGGACAACCCCCCGGGCTGATTATGATCTACCCGGAGGGTAACTACATCAGTTCATCGCCACAAACCCCCTATTTACAAATCGGCGAAAGCAAGTACGGCAAGCCCGCCCTGGACCGTATTGCACACACTGGCCTGCAACTTGATGAAGGTGCGCGACTGACCCTGGTATCTCTGGATGCAACAACACGCTCCAACATCACAGTGGGCCCGCCTTTCGAAGTCGCCATCTACCCAAAAGACAGTTTCAAGCTCAGTTGTCGTTGCAGCTTTGATGAAAAAGACCCTTACCTCATGAGGCTGCGAGACGCCTGGAACTCGGGCATTAATGCTGTTTTTCATGGCTTGCCTCCGTTTGAAAGCAGCCCTCTGCAACAGCAGACGATAAACTTTCCCGCAACACAGGAACAGGTACAGTCGCAAGCGGAACAAATGACGAAACCGCAACGACAGATTACCTGAACCCGGCTCCACTGGCTTTGTATGACTGATACGGACTGACTACATTGAATTCACTCGCATTCAAACGTAACGGCGACAAAAAAAATTCTGACTTTTTCGAGGAATACCTGGTACGACTGCTGGAAGAACGGGACTCGGTCGGTCTCAGCGACATGATCTACGAGATTGACGCAATCATGATTACGGTTGATCCGGGTCATTCAATTCGCTATATCGCCGAACTTTCACTGATGTCGCCCTATCATTACCTGGTCTCGCTGGAAACTGAAAATCACTGGACGCATGTCCTGCGGGTCGACATGAACTCACCCGACTTGCTGATACGTGAAGTCAAGGATGCCCATATACAGGGTATATTTCGCAGCCTGAACGAGATTTACCCGATCGGCTCACACAAACCTAACAGCCGTTATATGGGTGAAATCCTCAGGGTCAGCGACTTGCATGGCGTTGTTCAACTTCAGCAGGAACGTGATTTCCGGTTTTTCACCCAGGACCAGATCAGAAAACTGGAACTGCCGGGCAACCTCGGCATCAGCAAACCATCGCCCTATACGCACAACATCATCGGCTATATAGAACGGCCTGAAGACCAGCTACGGGTTTATTCTCTGGGAGTCAGCACTATTCGCAATGATGTTCAGGAGGCATATTGCAGTGCAAAAGAACTGCAAAAGAAGTTACAGATAGACGAGCTGATACTTCCGATCGACCACCTGGCAACCCGCATCTACAGCCAGAACCGTGAAGTTGCCATTCTGGAGTGGCTGTCCTTGTCCAGCTATTACTACTGGGGCTCATATGACATCAAGGACCAGAACTCGTCAACCAATGTAACCAAGAGTGTGCATCATTCCAATGAATTAAAGAGCCCGGCCAAGGTCTTTACTGCCAACAACACACCGTATCTGGTCAATCATCTGGTAAAACTTCCATCGCCGACGGAGACCTTTGTTCGTAACTATGGCCCGCGACTGCACCATATCGCCCTGGCTGTTCGTGATGGAACCACCAATAACATCGAAAATATAGAAATGGTGGTTAACCAGATCGCCGCACAGGGCAAGGACTTTCTACTTGATGTTATTGGCTCCAAGGAGGAAGGGCTCAAACAGATATTTTCCAGTGCTTCTGAACATTCCTCACTGATCATCGAATATGTGCAGAGATTTGGAGACTTCCAGGGATTCTTCGCCAAGGATAACGTAGCGGAACTTACTCATGCGGCAGGGGTCGAGAATGAACTCAACAAACTTTCAAAAAGCTCTTATGTAGATAGCTGATATTATCCAAGCTGCGTCAGGCATTCAATTGCTGCTGTCTTGTAGCATTGGGCCAGCGTAGGGTAGTTAAACACCGTTGATGCCAGTGTATCCACCGTCGCCATGCATGTCATGGCCATCTGTCCGACATGCACCAGTTCACTGGCCGATTCCCCGATGATATGCACACCCAGTATTTCCCGGCTCTGGCTGTCTATCAGCAGCTTGAGCAAGCCATGCTCATTTCCGATAATCTGCCCACGTGCCGTATCGGCATAGGCTGCGTAACCTTTTACATACCCGGCACTACGCGCCTGTAGCTGTCTTTCGGTTTCACCCACATACGACAGCTCCGGAATCGTATATATCGCCATCGGCAGATAATCAAGCTTACAGGCCGCCTCACCCAGGAAAGCATGGCGTACTGCCAAACGACCCTGCTCCATAGCGGTTGATGCCAGTGACGGCCGGCCGGCCAGATCACCGATTATGTAGACATGATTTCTTGAGGTCTGGTGATGCTCATTGATCTTGACCCAACCCCCGTCATCGGCAACCAGGCCCGCCTTGTCCAGGCTCAGAGGGTCATAGTTAGGCTCTCTTCCCTGGGCGTAGAGCAAGGCGTCAGCCAGTACCCTGTTGCCGTCATTGGTCAATACACTGACACCACCATCTGTACGCTCGATGCGGCTGATTCGGGTTTCCATGCGCAGGCTGATGTTCATATCATTAAAGTCATCTTCCAGCCTGGTAACGATATCTGCATCCAGATAGGAGAGGATTTGTTCATGCGTATCGATCAGCGTAATACGACTGCCAAGTGCAGCAAATATCGTGGCAAACTCACAGGCAATGACACCGCCGCCGACAACAATGAGCGAATCAGGCAGACGCCGGATTTTCAAAATCGACGTCGAATCCAGCACCCTTTCCCTGTCAAACGGCACGGATGCCGGACGTCTGGGTCTTGAACCTGTTGCTAGAATGATGAATTCTGCACTTAAGTTTCGTTGCTCACCATACGGGCCGGTTACCTGTATGCTGTGTTCATCAACGAAACCGGCCTCCCCGGGTATCAGGATCACTCCATCTTTCATAAGTTGCTCAAGTAAACGGGAGTGCGTCTGATCGATAACACTGTCTTTCTGGCTCAAGGCATCTGCCAGATAATTCACATTATTGTCTGGTTGTATCCTTTTTGACAGGCGCATGCCGAGACTTGCGGACCTTGACGTGACATAGGCCGCTTCCCGAAGCGCTTTACTGGGCATGGTGCCTGTTTGCAGACTGACGCCGCCGAGATAAGGCTTGCGCTCAACGATTGCAACGCACTTTCCCAGTCTCGCGGCATTGATAGCGGCCGATTGACCGCCTGGACCAGAACCAATTACCAGCAAGTCATAATCAAAGCCTGACATGTATGTACCCGAAGCTGTGTTTCATAAATCAATGTCGTGCAAACCAGCAGTTGAAGACAACAACAGTAACAGGTCGTCGTTTGAACTCTCAGTATATAAAAGGTAAACCTGATCAGTCGTCATCGCGAGTGTATTCGCCCTCAATGGTGTGACGCTCACTGCGCCCGGGAGACTGCCCGGGCGGGACGTCTGGTTTTACCACCGGACGTATCGCACTACCCAGCAGCCTTATGATCAACCAGCGGCGCAGTGAAGGCACCAGCAGTACAAAGCCGATGCTATCGGTCATGAACCCCGGGGTCAGCAAAAAGGCACCACTGACCAGCAGCGCCGCTCCCTCCAGCATCGGCATCGCCGGAATACTGCCGCGATTCATTTGTTCTCGTGCACGCAACATAGTCGTCAAACCCTGATGGCGGATCAACAGTGCGCCAAGCACGGCTGTAAAAACCACCAGAAATACCGTCGGTATCGCACCGATCAGACCACCGACCTCAATCAGCAGGTAAATCTCCACCAGCGGGACCAGCAGGAACACAAGAAACAGGATTAGACGGATATTCATATGTAAAGCCAGGTTGCAATCAGGCCGATATAGTGCCCAATGTATATCGATCTTACTGTTTTTGCCTGGCAAATGTACAGCAACGCACTGCAGAATGGACTGCGGCTGTGGCGTGCGGGCATCACAGTTGTGTAATATAAGGCCACTGGAACAAACAGATTAACGCATGACCGAGCAATCAGCCCATATCCTGATGTTGTCGACCTGCCCGGACCGGGCCTGCGCCGACCAGATCGCACACACCCTGGTCGAGGAAAAACTGGCTGCCTGTGTTAATGTACTGGACGGGGTGTCTTCGGTTTACCGCTGGCAGGGTCAGGTCGAATCATCGCAGGAAACACTGTTGCTGATAAAAACCACTCGTGAAACTGGAAAAAGCACACAAAAACGAATAGTTTCGCTGCATCCTTATGAACTTCCTGAGATAATCTCAGTCCCAATAGAAACGGGCTCGGTACCGTATCTGGACTGGATTACAAAAAATACAGGCTTAAAAACATGAACTTACGCTTTACCGGCCTAGCCTTGCTAGTCCTATCGTTACTAGCAGGCATCTCCCATGCCACCGAAGAGCCACTACCGCCAGACCAGGCATTCAAGTTCAGCGCGGTCGCTAAAGACGGCGATACTATCATCGGTACCTGGACACTGCCGGATGGCTACTACCTGTATCATGACAAGTTCAATTTCAGCACCACCAGCAGCGATGTGCAGCTTGGCAGCCCGATCATCCCGAAGGGCAAGATCAAGGACGACCCATTGTTTGGCAAGGTCGAGACCCATCGTCATCAGGTCAGCCTGGAACTGCCGGTCACCCGCGGCACCCAGGGCGAAACCACTATCGCGCTGACTGCCGGTTCCCAGGGCTGCGCCGACCTTGGCATCTGCTATCCCCCGTATCGCACCACCGTGAACGTGGTGTTACCGGCGGTCGCGGCCGCCAGTTCAGCCGCCACCCAGGCCGATCCGCTCAAGGCACTGAACCAGCTCGGCAACAGCCTCGGCCTGCAGGATACCGAGCAGGAGTTCCTCGACCCGGACCAGGCCTTTGTGCTGAGTACCGAATTCGGCGCGGACTATGTGCTGGTCGCGCGCTGGAAGATTGCCGACGGCTACTATATGTACCGCGACAAATTCCGTTTCAGACTCAAGGACGCCAGCGGCGACATCAAGCTTGGCCAGGCCGACATCTCACGCGGCAAGATCAAGGACGATGAATACTTCGGTAAAATCGAGGTGCTCTACAAAAACGCCGAGGCACGCATTCCGGTCATCGCCACTGCCGGTGCGACAGCGCAACTGGAACTGAGTTACCAGGGCTGTGCCGATGCCGGCCTGTGCTATCCGCCACAGTACAAGACCGTCGCACTGAACCCGACCGCGACCAGCGCAGCCACCGGCCAGCCACCCGCCACGACCGGCAGCGCGCAGGCCGAGCTGGACCAGCCGTTTACCGAACAGGACAAGATGGTTGCGCTGCTCAAGGGTGGTAACACCTGGACCATCGTTGGCATCTTTTTCCTGGCCGGACTGGCGCTGGCGTTCACCCCCTGCGTGTTCCCGATGATTCCTATCCTGTCCGGCATCATTGCCGGTCAGGGCGAAAAGATCACCACCGGTAAGGCGTTCACGCTGTCGCTGGTTTATGTGCTGTCGGTCGCCGTGACCTATACCGCGGTCGGTGTCATTGCCGGCAAGTCCGGCGCCAACCTGACCGCGGCCTTCCAGGACCCGTGGATACTGAGCGGCTTCGCGGCCGTGTTCGTGATGCTGTCACTGTCGATGTTCGGATTCTACGACCTGCAAATGCCAAACTTTGTGCAGAGCCGCCTGACCCAATACAGCAACAAACAGGAAGGCGGCACCATTATCGGCGTGGCGATCATGGGCCTGCTGTCCGCCTTGATCGTTGGCCCCTGTGTGGCCGCACCGCTGGCCGGCGCGTTGATCTTCATCGCCAACCAGGGTAGTGCCGTACTCGGCGGCATGGCGTTGTTCTCGATGAGTATGGGTATGGGTGTACCGCTGTTGATCATCGGTACCGGCGGCGGCAAGCTGCTGCCCAAGGCCGGCCCGTGGATGGATGCGGTAAAGGGAGTTTTCGGTGTCACGCTGCTCGGTGTTGCGGTATGGATGCTGGAACGCATCCTGCCCGGTGAAATCATCATGGTACTGTGGGCGGCGTTACTGATCGTACCGGCGATCTACCTTGGTGCACTGGAGCCGCTGCGCAAGGAATCCGGTGGCTGGCCACATTTCTGGAAAGGTGTCGGTATCATGATGCTGCTGTACGGTATCATCCTGATGCTCGGCGCCACCACCGGCAACACCGACCCGTTACAGCCTTTAAAGAAAATCTCTTTCAGTAGCGCTTCCACTGGCACCACCACAGCCGGACACAGCCTGCCATTCAAAACCATCAAATCCATCGAGGACCTGAACCGCGAGGTCGCCAGCGCCAGCTCCCAGGGCAAGACCGTGATGCTGGACTTTTATGCCGACTGGTGCATCTCGTGCAAGGAGTTCGATAAATATGTGTTCTCGAATGCCGAGGTACAAAGCCGGCTGGCCGATACCGTCGTATTGCAGTCTGATGTGACCGCGAATGATGAAATCGACAAGGCGTTGATGAAAAACTTCGGCATCATCGGGCCGCCGACCATCCTGTTCTTCGACAAGGGTGGCCAGGAACTGAAACGTTATCGTGTGGTTGGCGAGATGAACGCCAAACAGTTTCTGGATCACCTGAACGCGACATTCAAATAAGTAATAACAATCATTCAACGGTATTAACATGTCAATCAAGCAAACCCTGTTTCTGATCGTGCTCGGTCTGGCCTCCGCTGTCGCCGGTTTTATGCTGTACCAGGCAAACAAGTCTGACACGCAGGAAGCCACGGAAAGCCAGGCTCAAAAACCGGCTGCAAACACAACGCGACGCCCGGACTTCAAACTGGCCGATGTGGACGGTGTCGAACATAGCATCAGCGAATGGGATGGCAAGGTCATTATCCTGAACTTCTGGGCCACCTGGTGTCCACCCTGCCGTCGTGAAATGCCGGCCTTCATTAAGCTGCAGGAACAGTATGGTGAACAGGGTCTGCAAATCATTGGCCTGGCCATAGACCAGGTCGACCTGGTCGAGGCCTTTGCCGACAATGTTGGTGTTAACTATCCGATACTGGTCGGTGAAAATGATGCGATCAAAATCACCGAGGACTATGGCAACCGCTACGGCCAGTTGCCATACACCGTATTCATCGACAGGCAGGGAAATATTCGTCATATCAAGCATGGCGAAGTGACCTATGACCAGGCGGTAACATTTATTACACCGTTATTGAAACCCTGAGTCGAAAACCGTCAGCAGCCCCCTACCGATCATCACAACCATCGGGGATCACAGCAAATCCGTCAACACGGTAATAGTTATTAAACTAGTTGCGATTGGCAGCGATTTAGCACCGAAAAAACGACAACTCTAGACATTAGCACTAACTTCGTGCACAATTCCGGCAAATAACGCTGCGCGACTGGCCGGTACCTGGAGCAAGCCACAACTGCTCACGGAGAAGAATCTCCATCTTATTGACATTAATATAGTTTTTTAATATTCAACAAGATTTGCCGTTACCTTAAGCTGATCGACGCAGGATGCCTGACTCGATCGATACTGGTTCAAACGGGTCGCGATCATCGAAGATCATGAGATAAACTGCACTGAACGTGATTGAATTCACAGGATGAGAGTGAAATGGCAAAGATCTTGCTTCTGAATGGACCAAACCTGAACCTGCTCGGCAAGCGTGAGCCCGGTATTTACGGGCAGCAGGATTTGGAGCTGATCCAGAATGAACTGGCATCCCGTGCACAGGATGCCGGCCATGAACTCAGCAGTTACCAGAGCAATGCCGAACATGAACTGGTTAATCGCATCCATCAGGCCGGGAACGAGGCGATTGACTTCATCCTGATCAACCCGGCTGCGTTTACGCATACCAGTATCGCGATACGTGACGCCCTGCTCGGCGTCAGTATCCCGTTTATTGAATTACACCTGTCGAATGTGCATCAGCGTGAGGCCTTTCGCCAGAATTCCTATTTTTCAGATATTGCAGAGGGCGTGATTAGTGGCTTTGGTGCTAACAGCTACACACTGGCACTGGATGCGGCCTTGAAAATTTTGCAGAACAGGTAGCCATTATGGATATTCGTAAAATAAAAAAACTGATTGAACTGCTGGATGAATCCGGTATTGATGAAATCGAGATTCACGAAGGTGAAGAATCGGTGCGCATCAGCCGCCAGTCCAACCAGATTGCCGTCAACGCGGCGCCTTACATGACACCCCAGGTAGTCGCCGCACCGGCACCGGCCGCAGCGCCCGCCGCACCGACCGCAGCTTCGGCCGCAGCCGAACCACGGGGCGAAAGCGCTGAACTGATGAAAGGCCATCAGATCAAATCGCCGATGGTTGGTACCTTCTACCGTTCACCGGCACCGGGCAACCCGTCCTTTGTTGAAGTGGGCAGTCATATCAGCAAGGGCGACACTCTGTGTATTATTGAAGCCATGAAGATGTTTAACCAGATCGACTCGGACACCTCTGGCGTCATCAAGGCCATCCTGGTCGAAAACGGCGAACCGGTTGAATACGGACAGCCGCTGTTTGTAATTGAATAATTCGTTTTACGAATTCAAGCTGAAGTAAACGCATCGTTATGTTAAAAAAAATTGTGATTGCCAATCGGGGAGAAATCGCGCTGCGTATCCTGCGCGCGTGCCACGAAATGGGCATCAAGACCGTCGCCGTCTACTCCACCGCAGACAGGGACCTCAAACATGTGCTGCTCGCAGATGAGTCGGTGTGCATCGGCCCACCACCGTCAACAGACAGCTACCTGAATGTACCGGCACTGATCAGCGCCGCCGAGGTAACGGATGCCGTCGCGATTCACCCCGGTTACGGTTTCCTGTCCGAGAATGCCGATTTTGCCGAACGTGTAGAGCAAAGCGGCTTTATTTTCATCGGACCCAAGGCCGACACCATCCGTGCCATGGGCGACAAGGTCTCTGCGATCGAGGCCATGAAAAAGGCTGGCATACCCTGTGTTCCAGGCTCTGATGGCCCACTGGGCGAAGACGACAAGACCAATATGGAGATCGCCAGCCGCATCGGTTATCCGATCATCATCAAGGCCGCCGGTGGCGGCGGTGGCCGCGGTATGCGCGTGGTACACAGTGAAGCCAATCTGCTCAGCGCGATTTCGCTGACCCGCAGCGAAGCCGCGGCAAATTTTGGCAACAACATGGTGTACATGGAGAAATACCTGGAGACCCCGCGTCATATCGAGTTCCAGGTACTGGCCGACACCCATGGCAATGCGATCTGCCTCGGCGAACGCGACTGTTCCATGCAGCGCCGTCACCAGAAGGTGATCGAGGAAGCCCCTGCGCCGGGTATTACCGAGGAGATCCGTCAGCGCATGGGTGAACTGTGCGCGAAGGCCTGTATCGACATCGGCTACCGTGGAGTGGGCACCTTCGAATTCCTGTATGAAAACGGTAATTTCTATTTCATCGAGATGAACACGCGCGTCCAGGTCGAACACCCGGTCACCGAGGAAATCACCGGTGTCGATATAATCCGGGAACAACTGCTGATAGCTGCCGGCGAATCCCTGAGCTACCGTCAACAGGATATCAAGATTCAGGGTCATGCAATTGAATGCCGTATCAATGCCGAGGACCCGAACAACTTCATGCCCTGCCCCGGCACCATCGAGGAATTTCATGCACCGGGTGGTCCGGGCATACGCATGGACACGCACATCTATAACAAGTATCGTGTGCCGCCGAACTACGACTCCATGATCGGCAAACTGATTGCCTACGGGCATACGCGCGATTCGGCCATACGCCGTATGCGCATGGCGCTATCGGAAATCGTGATCGAAGGCATCAAGACCAATATCCCGCTGCACTGTGACCTGCTCGATGACAGCGCGTTCCAGGCCGGTGGTACGAATATCCATTACCTGGAGAAAAAACTCGGACTGTAGGAACAGCGGCAACCGATACCGGGTCACTGGTCTATACCCATAGTCCTCCACGTAAGCGAGCCTATGTTTCAAATCACCCTGACCGCGTCTGACCCGGACATGGCATGTCGTTATGAACAGGCATTGGAGGCCTGTGGCGCACTATCGGTTACCCTGTCCGATGCCGCCGACCAGCCCTTGCTGGAACCCGGGCCTGGCGAAACCCCGATCTGGCAACAGGTCGTGGTCACCGGTCTGTTTGACGGCCAGCCCGAATCCACACAGGTCGGTCAGCGCATCCTGGATACACTGGCCACTGACGGTCTGACCCCCAAACTGAATGTCGAAACGGTACCGGAACGCGACTGGGTACGCGCGTGGATGGATGACTTCAAGCCGATGCAGTTCGGCGACAGGCTGTGGATATGCCCCAGCGAATACCAGCCGCCCGAAGCGGACGCGGTCAATATTATGCTCGACCCCGGCCTGGCCTTTGGTACCGGCACCCACCCGACCACGGCTTTATGCCTGCGCTGGCTGGATGCCCATGCACCGGCCGGCCAGCAGGTGATCGACTACGGTTCCGGCTCCGGAGTACTGGCGATCGCGACTCTGTTACTCGGCGCCACCCGCGTGGTGGCGGTCGACAATGATCCCCAGGCCCTGCAGGCCAGCCAGGACAACGCCGAACGCAACCACGTCGTCGAGCGGCTGCAGGTCTGTGCACCCGACACCCTGCCGGCGCAGCAGGTCGACCTGGTGATAGCCAATATCCTCGCCGGCCCACTACAGCAACTGGCACCGGTGTTAAGCGCGCTGCTCAAACCCGGCGGGCAACTGGTGCTGTCCGGTATCCTGATCGAGCAACAGGAAGCGGTCGAACAGGCCTATGCCGATACGATTGAATGGCTCGCAGTTAGCGAGGAACAGGGATGGATATGTCTGGAAGGCAAACGCAAAGTCATTTAACCTATTGAAGGTCCTCTAAACAATTTAACCG
Source organism: uncultured Gammaproteobacteria bacterium (assembly GCA_947258795.1). GTDB lineage: Bacteria > Pseudomonadota > Gammaproteobacteria > DRJJ01 > DRJJ01 > DRJJ01. The sequence continues at coordinate 40,254 of CAMYJU010000019.1, forward strand.
TATGTTATGTCAATGTCCCAAATGTGAAACCATATTCCGGCTCGGCCGTGAGCAGCTCGATGTCGCCGATGGCCTGGTCGCCTGCAGTATCTGCGAGTATGAATTCGACGCCTATGACATCCTGGTCCCGGAACCTGGCGACCGCAAGGCCCCCGCACACCCTGTAGAGGCGGAGACCCTGGTAGCAGCCCCTGGTCAGGCACAGACATTCGATGACACACCTATAGACGACGAAGTCCCGATCATCATCATTGACGATGAAGAAGACAATGATATGTCCGTACTGTACAGTGCCTCGATAGAAGAACAAATCCAGCAGGCCAAGGCCTCACACGTATCAGAAGAGCCCCTGGCAACGCTGATCACCATCCCTGAGATCGAACCGGATGACACCTCGATGATAGCGGAGCCCGAGGAGCCCGAAGTAGCGGCGCCAGAACCGACCTTGCAGGGCGAACAGGCGGCAGCGATGGATGAGCCGGAAGCCGATGCCGGCCTCGATCTGACCGAACAGATGGACCTGCCCGAACCGAAACACGGACCTGACAAACCCGAACCCCCCGCCCCACGCCGGAAAGAGGGCCTGCCGGAGCAACTGGAAACCGAACTGATGTCAGCCAAGCTGCACCAGGCCGCAATCGCCACACACCGCACACGCCGTCTCCTGTGGAACACCGGCACCGTGTTGCTGATCCTGGCACTGGGCATGCAATACATCTACGTGATTCGCAACGAACTGGCGCAATCGGCCGAATCCCGCCCCTGGGCGGAACGCTATTGCAAGCTGGTCGGTTGCGAACTGCCACTGCGCCGGGACGTACAGAGTATCGAGTTACTCCAACGCGAGATCACCCAGGACCTGGAACGAGATGACGTGCTGCATGTGCGCGCGATGTTTGTCAACCAGGCCGGGTTTACCCAGTCCTGGCCGATCGTACAAGTCACCCTGTCCGACACCAGCAACCAGGTAATTGCAATGCGCCGGTTAAAGCCCGCGGAATACCTGATTGACGAACCGGTCAAACAGGGCATGTTGCCGGGCAAACAGGTGATCATCGATTTACGTTTTCTCAAACCCGAAAAGCCGGTTTCAACCTATGAATTCGACTTTCTTTAGCGTATATCTCCGTAACAACCGTGATCAGGCCCGCACGGATACGCGAACTAATTCGAATGACACATCAGGTGTCCAGTTTAAGCGCCCGTAATCAAAGTTGTTTTTATTTTTCAATAAAAACTTCACCTGAACATCCAAAAAAGCCGCTTTATCCAGTAGCGGTTTAACGGTATCATTCGTAGTCCGTCTTCGACTACAAAACCAGTTTATCTTATCGGCATGCAAATCGGTTCTTACAAACTGAAAAACAACCTGGTCCTTGCACCCATGGCCGGTGTAACCGACAGACCGTTCAGACAGTTGTGTAAATCACTGGGTGCCGGTTTTGCGGTATCGGAAATGGTTTCATCCAACTCGTTACTGTGGGGCAGTGAAAAGACCAGACGCCGTGCCGATCACCAGGGCGAGGTCGAACCACGCTCGGTACAAATTGCCGGCGCCGACCCGGCGATGATGGCCGAGGCCGCAAAATACAACGCCGACAAGGGCGCGCAAATCATCGATATCAACATGGGCTGCCCGGCCAAAAAGGTCTGCAATGTGATGGCCGGCTCCGCCCTGCTGCAAAACGAAAAGCTGGTCGACCGGATCGTCAATGCCGTGGTCAGCGCGGTCGATATCCCGGTCACCCTGAAGATCCGCACCGGCTGGGATACCGGTAACCGCAATGCCGTGAGCGTCGCACGCATCGCCGAACAGGCGGGCATACAGGCACTGGCCATACACGGCCGTACCCGCGCCTGTGGCTACAAGGGCAACGCCGAATACGACACCATCGCCGAGGTCAAACAGGCAACCGGCATCCCGGTGATCGCCAACGGCGATATCAGGACACCCGAAAAGGCCCGTTTCGTACTGGATTACACCGCTGCCGACGCCATCATGATCGGCCGCGCCGCCCAGGGTCGACCCTGGGTGTTCCGGGAGATCGACCACTATCTCAACACCGGTGAGCGACTGCCGGAACCGGATGTGACCGAGATACGCGACATTATGCTCGGTCATCTAGAGAATCTGTACCAGTTCTATGGTGAATACACCGGCGTGCGCATCGCGCGCAAACACATCTCCTGGTACAGCAAGGGGCAGCAAGGAGGAGCGGCCTTTCGTCATACCGTCAACAAGGCTGAAACACAAGAACAACAACTTGCCATGACGCGGGAGTTTTTCGACCGCCTGGCTGATAATAATGGGGAAATAGCCGCATGAACTACAGCACTGTAGAGTCACCTGCCTTTACCGAGCAGGACCAATATAACGACAACAACACCAACGATGAAAGTGCACTGGCCGGTACCGTACGCAAGGCACTGGTGAAATATTTCGAGGACCTGGACGGCCATACGGCCAATGACCTGTATCGTATGGTCATTGACGAGGTGGAAAAACCGTTGCTGGACATCGTCATGCAGCAGATGGGGGGTAATCAGACCCACGCTGCACAGGTACTGGGGATTACCCGCAGCACCCTGAGGAAAAAACTCAAGCGACACCAGCTGGACTGAAGCACCAGCCCACATTTCTGACCAAGCGGATTTATACATGGCAGCCATACAACGCGCCCTGATCAGCGTATCTGACAAAACCGGTATAGTGGAATTTGCACAAGCACTGCAGGACAGGGATATCGAAATCCTGTCCACCGGCGGAACCGCGCGTTTGCTGGCCGAGCAAGGCATCGCAGTCACCGAGGTCTCGGATTACACCGGATTCCCGGAAATGATGGACGGTCGTCTGAAGACCCTGCACCCGCGCGTCCACGGTGGCCTGCTCGGACGGCGTGGCACCGATGATGCAGCGATGCAGGAAAACGATATCCCGCCGATCGATCTGGTCGTGGTCAACCTGTACCCGTTCGAGAATACCGTGTCGCAGCCTGACTGCACGCTGGAGAACGCGATCGAGAATATCGATATCGGTGGCCCGACCATGCTGCGCGCCGCGGCCAAGAACCACCAGTCGGTAACCGTGGTGGTCAATGCCGAGGACTACCCGGTGGTCCTGGAAGAACTGCGTGACAACAACGGCGAGGTCAGCGCGGCGACGCGCTTCCGCCTGGCACGCGCTGTATTCGAACACACCGCGCATTACGACGGCACCATCGCCAATTACCTGGGCGCGCTGGACCCGGAAGGCACCACCAGCAACTTCCCGAACACGCTTAACCTGCAGTACCTGCACAAGCAGGGCATGCGTTATGGCGAGAACCCGCATCAGCAGGCCGCGTTCTACGTCGAGGCCAATAACCCCGAGGCCTGTGTCGCGACTTCCGAGCAGATCCAGGGCAAGGAATTGTCATTCAATAATATCGCCGATACCGATGCCGCGCTGGAATGCGTCAAGCAGTTTGAAGAACCGGCCTGCGTAATCGTCAAGCACGCCAACCCGTGCGGTGTGGCGGTCGCATCGAACATCATGGAGGCCTACGACCGCGCCTACCAGACCGATCCGACCTCGGCCTTCGGCGGCATTATCGCGTTCAACAACCCGCTCGATGCCGAAACCGCCAGCGCGATCATCGAACGCCAGTTTGTCGAAGTGATTATCGCACCTGAAATCGACGAGGACGCAGCCGATGTGCTCGGCAGCAAACAGAACGTGCGCGTACTGGCCTGCGGCGCCTGGGAAAACGACAGCATCGCCATGCTGGACTACAAACGCGTCTCCGGCGGTCTGCTGGTACAGGACCGTGATACCGGTATGGTCAGCGAGAGCGATCTCAAAGTAGTCACCCAACGCACACCGACCGAGGACGAACTGCGCGACCTGCTGTTTGCGTGGAAGGTCGGCAAGTTCGTCAAATCCAACGCAATCGTGTACTGCAAGGACAGCACTACCATCGGGGTCGGTGCCGGCCAGATGAGCCGCGTGTACAGCGCGCGCATCGCCGCGATCAAGGCCCAGGACGCCGGCCTGCAGGTCAATGGCTCCGTAATGGCATCGGACGCGTTCTTCCCGTTCCGTGACGGCCTCGACTCCGCCGCCGATGTCGGCATCACCGCCGTGATCCAGCCCGGCGGCTCCATGCGTGATGAAGAAGTTATCGAAGCGGCCGACGAGCACAACATCGCCATGGTGTTTACCGGCATGCGTCATTTCAGGCATTAATACAAGCCTGTCGAATACAACTGTACATAATAGTATTCATTTGTCAGTTTCTGATTAGCTAAAACTGACAACATCATTACGAGCTGCAAAGCACCCGCCAAGCCAAAAAAAACAGCGTCATTGCGAGCCGCGTTAACGGCGCGGCAATCTCCCAAACCCGGAATTACCATAGGCAAAAATATCTAGTCTATGTCGCTTGTTACATTTCATATTTTTACTATTTAGACACACTGCTGTCCCATAAACTCCCTCTCCCTCAGGGAGAGGGTTGGGGTGAGGGGATCATATAATATAACTCATTGTTTTGTTTATCCCCTCATCCTGTCCTTCTCCCTGA
>CAMYJU010000020.1 GCA_947258795.1 uncultured Gammaproteobacteria bacterium
TATCAATGAAGATGAAAAGGCATCCGCAGATCTGAAAATGGCTATCGGCTTGATACCGAAAAAGTCAGCCTATTCAGATTATGATAAAAATTATCTCTTATTTTATGCTGTGACACTTTATCACGATCTGCTTAGGTTTTCAGCTAATAATGAAGCAGCAGAAAAGATGAATTCACTATATAGCTATGATGAGATTAATTTGAGCTGCGTAGATGATAGATTAAAAAGACATTTTCCAATACGTGATTTTACCGAGAAAGAGTAACAACTTATATGGACATCCATCATAAATAATATTTGCAATTAAAGGGGTCACCCATAAGTCGTACGCTGTCAACAGGGCGATAAAAACGCAACAGCATCGGGGTCGGACCAAACTAACCATATGAAAACATTCGAAAAAGACCTCAATTCAAGCCAGAATAAAGCCTTAGCTCTACTTTTCTAACAGCAAAAAGATTACTTTAAGGAAGAAGTAACATACCCAGTGCTAACAGACCAATAATAACGGGGTCGGACCAAGCAAACTCATTATATTTGGTATCAGGATAAAAACTCAATCAGTAGTGATTGAAAATAATTAGGTCCGACTAAGTGTTTTTACTCTGACCCCATACTACGGGATCAGTATAAAAATTCTCAGACAACGTATTGATAAGAATACAGGCAGATAACTCAGGCTAAAGTCCTACCGGCCAGTTGCATGGTCGCACAGTGGACACTGCCATATTGCTGGATCAGGGGCAGGGCGTTAACCGGTATGATCTCCCGATCCGGAAAAACCTCTGCCAGGCGTTGCTGACACTCACTGTCCAGATCTGCCTGTTGATAAGTGGGTAACAATACCGCGCCATTGATAATCAGGAAGTTGGCATAGGTGGCAGGCAGTCGTTCGCCGTCATCATTCAGGATAGCCTCTGGTAAAGGCAAATCAATCAGTCTATAAGACTCACCGTTCGGCTGACTCAAATCCTGTAGTTCCTGACGCATACTGTTCAGGGATTCGTAGTGAGGGTCCGAGTCTTGTTCACAGCTGACATGGGCAATGGTGTCTTTTGTACAGAAGCGCGCCAGGGTATCGATATGGCCATCGGTGTCATCACCCAGCAGTTTACCGTGTTGCAGATAAATGACACGGTCAACACCCAGACTGGACTTCAGGCTTTCGGTGATGTCCTGTTCACTCATGCCTGGGTTACGTTTACTGTCAAGCATACACTGACGGGTGGTCAGCAAGGTGCCGAGACAGTCTGTCTCGACTGCACCGCCTTCGAGTTCCAGTTCGTAATTGATCAGATGTGTATCTGTAGATATACCCTGTTCATACAGCCAGGGACTAACCGCATTATCCAGCTCGGCCGGGTACTTGCCGCCCCAGCCATTGAACATGAAATTCAACAGACAGGGGGTGCCGTCACAGCTTGCGGACAAGGGGGCGTAATCACGTGTCCAGGTATCGTTATAGTGACGGGTTAACAGTATCAGGCGTGCCGGCGGGACGTCGTGCCGGGCAAGTAGTTCAGACACATGCTGACGCAGTATGTCATCGTAACAGAGGATGATCAGTTGCTGAAAACGGCATATGGCCTGGGCCATCTCCAGGTAGGTCTGCTCGACCTGATCCAGCCAGGGTTGCCAGTCTGATTGTGGGCGAGGCCAGGCGACAAGCACGGCATCCTGTTCGACCCATTCAGGTAACAGTGTGACACCCACGTTGTCGTTGGTTCAGTTTTGGTTAGGGGGTGTCCGGATCAGGGGTGCACGACCGAGTCAATCACGCGGTTATATTCAAAAAACACGGTAAAGTTACCATAGTCCCAGCGTGTGATAGGCGGGTCACCGACGGCCGGCATTGTATTACCAGGCTCGCCAAACTGTGATTTGACCTGCTCCATCGTGGATGCCCTGGATGGGAGCTGCACATCTGCAGGGACATCGCCGACCGATTTCATGTTCATGACATCTGCCTGGGTGCCACTAACGGGCGCAAGACCAAGCATGGCTACCAGTGCCAGCGGGGTTAATTGCATCAGACGCATATTTTAACTCCTGATATTAGGATGCTGTAATCCAGCTTAATCAGTATGCAAACACGAATCGGTGTGAATGCTATCCTGTATGTTATTGTTTGTTCATCAACTACTGGATTAACTATAGCATTCAATGTGTTGATACTAAAGCAGGATAGGCAAATTTTGAGAAACAGGCACGTGTCGGGCATAAAATCACCGGAAGTTTATGATTTTAGCGACATCCGGCCTCCGAATATGGTTTAATTGGACCCCATGTTTCGCCCACTCGAAGTCTATATCGGCCTGCGCTACGTGCGCGCCAAACGACGCAATCATTTCATTTCGTTCATTTCACTGACCTCCATGATCGGGATCGCGCTGGGTATCTGGGCGCTGATTACGGTGCTGTCGGTGATGAACGGTTTTGAACAGGAATTGCGTAACCGTATCCTGGGGATGGCCTCGCATGCGACCATCGAGGGCCTGTATGAACCGCTGGAAGACTGGAAAAAGGTTGCGGATCAAGCCAGTAAGCATCCCGAGGTGATCGGGGTGGCGCCCTATGTCGAGGGTCAGGGCATGGTCAGCCTGCGCCAGTTCAGCCAGGGGGTCGTGGTGCGTGGGATTATCCCGGAGGATGAGCCCAAGGTCTCGATCGTGACCGATAAGCTGAAATCGGGCAGGCTGGAAGATCTGCAGGCGGGTAAATTCAACGTGATCATCGGTGTTGAAATGGCCCGATCACTGTTCGGCACAGACCGGATAGATCAGCTCACATCACGTGAACAACGTGCCATCACCCTGATTATCCCTGAAGCCACGGTGACACCGGCGGGTATGTTACCGCGCTTCAAACGCTTTACCGTGGTGGGTGTGTTCGAGATGGGTATGCATGAATATGACAGCGCGCTGATGTTAATGCATGCGGAAGACGCGGCACGCCTGTACCGTATCAAGGGATCGGTGACCGGTGTACGCCTGAAACTGGAAAACATGTATGAGGCGCCACGCGTGGCCCGTGAGCTGGTCGGGACTATGGACGGGGCCTACCAGGTAAGGGACTGGAGTCGCAAACACGTTAATCTGTTTACCGCTATCAATATGGAAAAGCGGGTAATGTTTATCATCCTGTTTCTGATCGTGGCGGTGGCCGCGTTCAATATCGTATCCACGCTGGTCATGGTGGTGACGGACAAGGAGGCGGATATTGCGATACTGCGTACCCTGGGCGCTTCGCCGGGCAGTATTATGTGGATATTTATTATCCAGGGTGCGGTCATCGGCCTGATTGGTACCTTGCTGGGGCTGGCCACCGGCGTACCGACCGCACTGAATGTGAACGAGATAATTTCGACCATCGAAGGCTGGCTGGGTATTCGTTTTCTGTCACCTGATGTGTATTACATCACCGACCTGACTTCGGATATGCAGTGGTCTGATGTGGGCATGGTCTGTGGTTTTTCATTACTGATCTCGTTACTGGCTACCCTCTACCCGGCGTGGCGTGCTGCGCGTACTCAACCGGCCGAGGCATTGCGCTATGAGTGATCAACATCAGATCGTGCTGCAGTGTCGTCAAGTACACAAATCCTTCACCGAAGGGGGGCTGTCTGTCGAGGTCCTGAATGGTGTGGATCTGACGCTGCAGACAGGCGAGCAGCTGGCTATCATCGGTTCGTCGGGTTCGGGTAAAAGCACCTTGTTGCACATCCTTGGCGGCCTGGACGATCCGACCAGCGGGGAAGTCATTGTTGATGGCCAGCACATGAACAAGCTTGACCAGCGTGCACGCGGGCGTTTGCGCAACAGCGTCATGGGCTTTGTCTACCAGTTTCATCACCTGTTACCGGAATTTACAGCGCTGGAAAACGTCGCCATGCCCTTGCTGCTGGCCGGTGAGTCCACCGACCAGGCACGCAGGCAGGCCGCGGCCATGCTTGATCGCGTCGGCCTGGCCGAGCGACTGCGTCACAAGCCGGGCGAGTTGTCCGGTGGTGAACGACAACGCGCGGCCATTGCCAGGGCACTGGTCAAGAATCCGAAGTGTGTACTGGCCGATGAGCCGACCGGTAACCTGGATCATCATACCGCCGAGCACGTGTACGAGTTGATGCTGGAGCTGAACCAACAGCTGGGTACCAGCTTTATCGTGGTCACCCACGATACCAGGCTGGCCAGTCGCATGGACAGGATATTACGTCTGGAAGAGGGCGTGTTGGGTGAGGACCAGCCTGTTAAGTCGACGGCATGACCGGTTTGACTAGTTTTTAGGCTGATTATGACTGCGCTTCGCGCGTTCCTTGATATGTTGTATCAGGTGCCAGCGCCACAACAGACGGATAATCGTGTAGCCGGCGGCTGAGCTGACCGTTGCGGCAACCAGGCAACCGAGCAGAAAGGGTTCCCAGATGGCGCCCAGGCCATTGACCAGCCAGTCTATGGACGAATCGAAGTCGAATTCCTGTTCTGGTGTATTCAATATCCAGGCACCCAGCTGGTAGGTGCCATAGAACATCGGCGCCATCGTGAACGGGTTGGTGATCCAGACCAGTGCCACGGACAGCGGCAGATTGACCCGAAACAGGATCGCAGCACCCGCCGCCAGGATCATCTGGAACGGAACCGGCATGAGCGCATTAAACAGACCGACAGCAAAGGCACCGGCAACTGAACGGCGGTTCATGTGCCACAGGTTGGGTTCGTGGAGCAGATCGCCAAAGACCTGCAGATGCTTGTGTTCGCGGATCACCTTAAGATCCGGCATGACTTTTTTTAAAAACTTCCTGGGCATCGGTTTTCTGGTTTATTCTGTAGGCTTATAGCATAAGCGATCACCAGCCTGAGTGCTAATCCGCCAGGCGAACGATAGCTGTCAACCGATCTTATTGATAGCACGTCTAAATTACGATAACTTTGCCGGAATTTGTATCACAGGACGTGAATATGTGGATAAGGACATTGGCCCTGCTGTTGGGGGTGACCGGCTTTCAGCAGCTCTCGTCACTACCGGCGCCTGTCTGTCTGGCCGCACTGGCCATCCTGCCGCTGGCCCGTTGCTGGCGTTTCCTGGTTGTCCCTGCGTGGCTGATAGCCGGTTTTGCGATCGCCTGGGGTCATGCTGCGTGGCAATCCCGCTATTTTCTCCCGGATGCCCTGCAGGGCCAGGATCTGCTGGTGACCGGCACGGTCTCGTCTATCCCCGAGTATCGGGAACGTAGCGTACGTTTTCGCCTGCAAGTCAATTCCTTACTGAGTGATGACAAACCGGTGGCTAAGGTCCGGCAAATCCGCTTGTACTGGTATGGGAAACATCACCAGGTCAGGGCCGGTGAGCAGTGGCAGTTCCGTGTTCGCCTGAAGCGCCCGCATGGGTTTATGAACCCGGGCGGCTTCGACTACGAGGCCTGGTTGTTCCGGCAGGGTATCCAGGCAACCGGTTACGTACGCAAGGACAGTCAGAACCGGCGTCTTGACCGGCATGGCGAGATATCGGTGCTGACCATACGGCAGGATATGCGTGAGCGTTTGCTGGAGCAGCTAGGCTCTGCTGCTGCCACCGGTCTGGTGCTGGCGCTGGCGCTGGGTGACCGAACTGCGATTACACAGCAGCAATGGGAGATCTTGAAGCGCACCGGTACCGGGCATTTGCTGGCTATATCCGGCCTGCATATCGGGCTGGTGGCAACGCTGGGTTTCTGGCTGGGGCGCTGGATAGGGTCGGTTTCGGTAAGGCTGACCGAGCATATGCCGGCGCAACTATTGGGTGCCGGCTGCGGCTTTGCGCTGGCCTTAGTCTATGCGATGCTGGCCGGGTTTTCGATACCGACCCAGCGTGCGCTGATCATGGTGACCGTGGTGATGGCCGCCTGGCTGCTTCGACAGCCGGTTAAACCGGGTTTCAGCCTGTCATTGGCCTTACGCAGTATATTGATACTGGACCCGGTAGCGGTATTGTCCGCCGGATTCTGGCTGTCCTTCGCCGCGGTCAGTGTACTGTGGTTCGGCATGAGTCACCGGGTCGTCCGCGAAGGCTGGTTGCTGAGGATGTGGCGGCCCCAGTGGCTGATCGCGGCCGGATTGCTGCCATTGAGCCTGTTGTTCTTTCAGCAGAGCTCTGTGGTGGCGCCTTTGGCCAATCTGTTTGCGATACCGGTCGTCGGTATGCTGGCGGTGCCGCTGATTCTGCTGGGCGTGATCCTGTCCTGGTTCCCGGGGACGCCCGGACAGGGCTTGCTGGAACTGGCCGCCTGGATACTGGGGCAACTCTGGCAGGCCCTGGCGGGTTTGTCATCCTGGTCGTTGGCCAGCTGGTCCCAGGGTGTGTCGTCGGGTGTGGTGATGGCCATGGCTGTCGCGGGTACGCTACTGGTTTTGATGCCACGTGGCATGCATGTCCGACGGCTGGCGATACTAATGTACCTGCCCCTGTTTCTGCCACGTACTCTGGCACCCGAGCCGGGTGCGTACTGGCTAAACCTGATGGATGTTGGGCAAGGGCTGTCGGCGGTTATTCGGACCCGGCACCATACGCTCGTATTTGATACCGGCCCTGCATTCAGTAAACGCTTCGATACCGGAAGTTCAGTACTGATCCCGTATCTACTGAAGTCCGACATCTCCGGGGTAGACACTCTGGTGATCAGTCATGGTGACAATGACCACATTGGTGGTATGAAGTCCCTGTTAAGCGGGATACCGGTTCGATCGGTGCTGAGCAGTGTACCTGACCTGATCGAACATGCCGATGTGAGGGCCTGTGTGCGGGGTCAGCACTGGCAGTGGGATGGTGTCCGTTTTCGTATTCTGCATCCCTCCGAACCTGTAGGGCAGAAGCCCAACGGGAAGAAAAAACGGGAGAACAACCATTCCTGTGTGCTACTGATCGAAGGCGAGGGTGGTCGCACCCTGATACCGGGCGATATCGAAAAGCAGGCAGAAAGGCAGTTATTGCAGGCAGACGCCACATTGCTGAAAGCTGATATCCTGATCGCACCCCACCACGGCAGCCAGACATCCTCGACCAGCGCCTTTATCAAAGCAGTCGACCCTGACTATGTGTTGTTCCCGGTCGGTTATCGCAATCGTTTTCATCACCCGTCGGACAAGGTGCTTGACCGATATGATGATACCAATGCTGTGTTGTTAAACAGCAGTGAGACTGGCAACATGCACTTTCGTGTCAGTCCGGATAAAGGTATACAGTCGCCGCAGCTCTATCGGCATCAGGCCAGGCGTTACTGGCACCAGGGCCAGCCCTGACCAGGACATTGTTGAAATCCCGGAAGGTAGAATAAAATACGGGGGAGTTTCCTCCCCCGTACAGTTAAGCTTTGACAAAAGCCTGAGTGATTATTTCTTCACTCTTGCCATGATGCCATCGCCATCGTCGTCATAGTAGTCCTCGTCATCATCGTCTTCATCATCGGAATCGCCGTCATCATCGAAGTCATCGTCGTCGTCATCGTCATCATCGTCGTCGTCATCATCATCCATACGACGCATGATGCTGGCGGTGGTCGCATCCGAATCGGTAGCGCCGCTATCATCCGTGACAACCAGGGTAACGTTGTACATACCACTTGAGGCATAGGTATGAGTTGGGTTCACGCCAGTACCGGTGTTGCCGTCACCAAAGTCCCAACTATAGGATGCAATGCTGCCATCCGGATCCATTGAGGCCGAGCCGTCAAACGTGATTGCAGAACCTTCCTTGGTGCTATACGGGCCGTTGGCATCAGCGACCGGTGGCAGATTCCCCTGACCAATGGTTGCGGTGGTCGATGCCGAACCGGTATCGCCTGCATCATCGGTGACCACCAGTGTGACGGTGTAGATGCCGTCAGCTGCATAGGTATGAGATGGTGATACGCCTGTACCGTTGTTGCCGTCACCAAAGTCCCAACTATAGGACGCGATGCTGCCGTCCGGGTCAAACGAGCCACTACCATCAAACGCGATAGCCACACCAGACGAACCGGGATACGGGCCATTCGGATCGGCAACCGGTGGCTGGTTAACAACCGCACCGATGGTAGCCGAGGTTGAGGCCGTGCCGGTTGCACCGCCATCATCCGTTACGGTCAGGGTGACCGTGTAGCTGCCGTCGGCCGTATAGGTATGCGTCGGGCTGACTCCTGTACCGGTAGTGCCGTCACCAAAGTCCCAGTTGTAGGCAACGACGGTACCATCCGGGTCACTGGATCCGCTTCCGTCAAACGAAATCGGGGCACCGCTTAATCCGCTATACGGGCCGTTCGGATTGGCGACCGGTGGCTGGTTAACCGGTGCATCGGTAATGGTCGCTGTCGTCCCTAGCGCATCCGTGGCACCCGCATCGTCCATCACGGTCAGAGTGACATTATAGACACCTGCCGCCGCATAGGTATGGGTCGGGCTGACACCGGTACCGGTATTACCATCACCGAAGTCCCACGTGTAGCTGGTAATCGTACCATCCGGATCACTCGAGCCTGAGCCATCAAATGTGAGTGCTACGCCAGTGGTTCCGGTGTAGGGTCCATTGGGATTCGCTGCCGGTGGCAGGTTACCCAGGCCAATCGTGGCGGTTGAAGTAGCGGTGTCCGTGTTGCCGAAATCATCGGTCACGGTCAGTGTGACGATAAAGGTGCCACTGGCCAGATAGGTGTGTACCGGGTTGACACCGGTACCGGTATTGCCATCACCGAAATCCCAGTCGTATGCAACGATAGTACCGTCCGGATCGCTGGATCCGCTGCCATCGAATGTGATCGGTATGTTGACCGTACCGGGATAGGGTCCATTGGCATCGGCGACCGGTATCTGGTTAGTGGCCGGATCCAGGTCACCCGGAATAAATCCCGGTGGTGCCTCAACCAGACCCGTGGGCTGGCAGTTACCCCGGTTGTAGGTCGGGTTCACATTACCGGGTGTCCAGCCGGGTTGGGTGCTGGCGTTGATTTCGGTGAGATTGTCGGAGCCGGTCGGATCCGCATCCGAATCAAGTGTTTCAATGGCCTGAATGCGTGCCGTGATGCTACCCGCACCGGAAGAACACATGGCTTCACCATAGGGGTTGAGGTTCTGTGTACTGGCTGCATGACACAACTGGCAACTCGCATTGCCAGCAGATGTTGAGCCGGGGTATATGCCGTTCCAGGTTGCTATATATGAACTCAAGGAATAGACATTCGATGAGAACAGTAGGAATAATACTGTTAGTGGAAAAGAAATTAGCTTTTTCATAATACACTCCATTGAATTGTTAAAGATTGAAACACGCTAGAAGCAGCGTGTACTTCCTTCAATCACTACGTTTATGAAAACATCTTTCTTCGAATCCGAACTTACCCTTATTTGATTTGCTTGTACGTCTAATAGTTATGTCTTGTCATTGTTTGCATGTCGATAAGATATCAGCCAATAGAAATCGGGATTCGATAAAAAACTGCAGTAAGGAATCTTTGTTGGTAAAACCGGTTTATTTGTATGCCTAAATTTTTTATCCAGTTTCTATTATGTAAAGCATAATAAATGATAACGCATAAAATTGTTATGACGCATGTCAAATTAATCGACGCTTATATAGATCAATTTTAGTGTGGTCTGGCATCAGCCAGACAGTAGGAATAATTACTTTCCATAATGGTATTCGTGTTTGTAAATGATTGCGGGCTGGTCGACAGGGCAGGGTCATGGCGGTGGTATTGATGAACGGCTGGCAAGGACTGATTTAGCATCCCTGTCGGCTGTGCGTAGTGGCATCGTCTCATCTTTGTGCGGTGTATTGTTTTCCCGGAACCTGAAAACAGGTATTATTCCGTAGGCATATGCCAATGATTCCGGCCAGACGGTCAGAATCATTTATAAGTTATTGAATATATTATAATAATCAAGGGGGGTTATTTCAGCAGTGTGGGACATAGTGATATCCGGGGGCTGGACCATGGTGCCGATTATCGCCTGTTCGGTAATCGCGCTGGCCATCGTCGCAGAGCGATTCTGGACCTTGCAGAAAAAGCGCGTCATACCCAGGCACCTGGTTGCGCAGGTCTGGCATTGGCATAACAATAAACAACTGGACCTGGAGCATATCAAGCAATTACGCGGCAGTTCACCATTGGGACGTGTGCTGGCATCCGGGCTCGACAATCTGGGTCATGATCGTGAAATCATGAAGGAGGCCATTGAGGAAACCGGTCGTCATGTCATCCACGAATTGGAGCGTTATCTCAATACCCTCGGAACGATAGCGGCAATCACACCGTTACTGGGCCTGCTTGGTACAGTGATCGGCATGATCGAGGTATTCACCCGCTTGACCAGTAGTGAACTGGGTAATGTCAATAGCCTGGCTGGTGGGATATCAGAAGCCCTGATTACCACCGCATCCGGCCTGATCGTTGCTATCCCGACGCTGATGTTCTACCGCTATTTCCGTGGTCGTATTGATGAACTGGTGGTCAGGATGGAACAGGAAGCGATCAAGCTGGTCGAAGTGCTGCATGGTCAGCGCGAGAAAGATTCATCCGTGGAGAGCCTGTCTTGAACCTGAAGCCCAAGCATCGGGAAGAGCCGGATATTAACCTGGCGCCACTGATTGACGTGGTTTTTCTGTTACTGATATTTTTCATGACAGGAAGCTGTTGAGTTGACGATTAACAAGGAAGGGCAGTATTACATCGGTAACAAGAAAGTAATTAACAGCAAACTCTCAACACTCAAACGCGCTTTGACCAAAGAAGTCAGCAATGTCGGGAAAACACCCCTGGTTATCCGCGCGGATGCGATGACACCGCATCAGTATGTTGTGCGTGCAATGGATGCCTCGCGTCAACTGGGCATACTGAACCTGTCCATCGCAACTGTGCAGGCCAAAGAATAACAACATGTCTGATCAGCCGCGCGTGGACCCGCCATCGCAATCCGGGCTGACCATTTATAAACGCTTGCTGTCCTACGTCAGGCCCTATAACAGGATCTTTTTTATTGCGATTCTGGGGATGGCGGTACTGGCCGCGACAGAGGCCGGTTTTGCCTGGTTAATGAAACCGATACTGGACCAGGGTTTTGTTGATCATGATCCGTCCATGGTTCGTATGATTCCAATGTATCTGGTTGGTCTGTTTGTACTGCGAGGACTGGCCAGTTATGCATCCGGCTACGGGATGCAGTGGGTCGGCCGCAGTGTGATTGCCGATATGCGTGCACAATTGTTCAACCACTACCTGAATCTGCCATCCGGCTATTTTGATCAGCGCAACAGCGGCGACATGATCTCGGTGATTATCTACAACATCGAGCAGGTCGCGACAGCAGCAACCAATGCACTAACGATACTGGTGCGGGACAGTCTGACCGCTATTGCTCTGCTCGGGCTGATGTTCTATCACAGCGGTCTGTTAACACTGGTGGTATTGCTGATCGGACCGGTTGTAGGACTGATAGTTAGCAGGATCAGTCGCCGATACCGCAGGATCAGTACTAATGTACAGGACAGCATGGGTTCTGTTACGCATGTCACCCAGGAGATCATAGATGGACAACGTGTGGTCAAGACCTTCGGTGGTCATGACTACGAGAACAAGCGCTTCGATGGTATCAACCGGAATAACCGGCGACAGTATCTGAAAATGGCATCGACCCAGGCCGCCAGTGTGCCATTTATCCAGTTACTGGCCGCAGTGGCACTGGCGATTATTGTATTTCTGGCAACACGTGATGAAACGGCCAATATCGCAACACCCGGTGCGTTTGTCTCTTTCATTACCGCGATGATCCTGCTGATGCCAACCTTGAAAAGGCTGACCACGGTCAATGCGTCTTTGCAAAAAGGTATTGCTGCAGCCGAGAGTGTATTCAATATACTGGATAGAGACCCGGAACCGGATAGTGGTACCAAGCGGCCAGACGGGATACGGGGTGATGTGCAGTTTCAGAACATCGACTTTGCGTATCAAGGCAATCAGGAAAGTGTACTAAAGAATATCAGTTTTGAAATGTCTGCCGGTGAAACGGTGGCCATCGTCGGTCGTTCGGGTAGCGGTAAATCCACACTGGTAAACCTGCTACCACGTTTTTATGACGCCGACAGGGGCAGGATATTGATTGACGGTCATGATATCAGGGATTACAGTCTGACCGGTCTGCGAGAACAAGTTGCACTGGTCGGTCAGCACGTGACCCTGTTCAATGATACGGTGGCCAGCAATATTGCCTACGGCCAGTTGGAGCAGGTGAACAAGGAGCAGGTCAGGGCGGCCGCTGTGGCGGCACATGCGATGGAGTTTATCGATGAGTTGCCTGATGGCATGGATACACTGGTCGGGGAGGATGGCCTGAACCTGTCGGGTGGTCAGCGCCAGCGCCTGGCGATTGCCAGGGCCTTGCTCAAGAATGCACCCATCCTGATACTCGATGAAGCCACATCTGCACTGGATACGGAGTCGGAACGACTGGTTCAGAAAGGTCTGGAAAAGCTGATGGAAAACCGTACGACGCTGGTGATTGCACATCGGCTGAGCACGGTCGAAAAGGCCGACCGCATACTGGTACTGGACAACGGTCGACTGGTTGAATCCGGTACCCATCAGGAATTACTGGCTGCAAACGGACACTATGCATCACTCTATCGTATGCAGTTTCAGGATAGCTGAGTACCTCCATGAGTATCTCACTGGAATCGATCTGGTATCGTCGCCATCCGGCAGGCCTGCTATTGTTGCCGCTGAGCTGGCTGTTCCATGCTCTGGTTTTGTTGCGTCGACTGGCTTATCAGACCGGGATGTTCAAGCAACAGGCCGTTGCGACACCGGTGATAGTGGTAGGCAATATCACGGTGGGAGGTACCGGTAAAACGCCGCTGGTGATCTGGCTGATTGAGTTGCTGAAAAAGGAAGGATACAAGCCGGGTATTATCAGTCGTGGTTACGGAGGGCATGCGCGCACATGGCCCCAGCAGGTCAGGCCAGACAGTGATCCGTATATGGTGGGCGACGAGCCGGTGTTGCTAGCCCAGCGTTGTGATTGCCCGATCGCTGTTGGTCCGGACCGCGTGGCCACGGCCCGCGCCCTGCTTGATCACAGTCCGTGTGACATCCTGGTCTCGGACGACGGTCTGCAACACTATGCATTAGCAAGGGATATCGAGATCATTGTCATCGATGGCATCCGTCGTTTCGGTAATAATCGTTGTCTGCCGTCCGGGCCCTTGCGTGAACCGGTTAAGCGGCTGAATGAGGCCGATTTCAGGGTGGTCAACGGGTTGGCCAGTCGTGGAGAATATGCGATGGAGTTAAACGGGACCAGACTGGTTAATATGCTCGATTCCCGTATGACCCGGGAGTTGTCAGACTGGGCGGGTCAGCGCGTGCATGCGGTAGCCGGGATAGGCAATCCGCAGCATTTCTTCTCCAGCCTGAGTCGGGCGGGGCTGGACCTGGAATCGCACCCATTTCCCGATCACCATGCATACCAACAGGGCGATCTGGTATTTTCCGATGATCACCCGGTGGTGATGACCGAGAAAGACAAGGTAAAGTGTCTGCGTTATGCTGATAGCCGGTTCTGGTACTTGCCTGTTGAAGCCCGCCTGGATGAGCGGCTGGAACCTGCATTACTACGAAAACTGGACACCCTGGATAAGCAGCGGTGATATAATCAAACTATGGATACCAAATTACTCGATATACTCGTTTGCCCTGTCTGTAAAAGCGGCCTTGTCTACCACAAGGACGAGCAGGAACTGGTCTGCCGTGCCGACCGCCTGGCATTTCCGATACGTGACGGGATACCGGTGATGCTGGAAGAGCAGGCACGCAAGCTGGCTGCCGACGAAGAGATCAAGGCCTGATTCCCGGTCGTGACTGACTTCAAGGTAGTTATACCTTCACGCTACGCATCGACACGTCTGCCCGGCAAGCCACTGGTCGATATACACGGCCGTCCGATGATCGAATATGTCTATCGTCAGGCTGAAAAAAGTGGCGCTTCCGATATTGTCATTGCCACCGATGACGAGCGTGTGCGTCAGGCTGCGCAGGGTTTTGGTGCCGATGTTGAAATGACCCGTGACGATCATGCCAGTGGCACCGATCGCATTGCCGAGGTCGCATCCAGTCGTCACTGGGCTGATGATTCAATCATTGTGAACCTGCAGGGAGACGAGCCGCTGATCCCGCCTGAACTGATACATGATGTGGCAGCTGCGCTGGAGAGCCATGAACAGGCCTCGGTCGCGACATTGGCGACCCCAATACACGAACAACAGGATATCTTTGACCCGCATGTGGTCAAGGTGGTCATGGACCAATCCGGTTACGCCCTGTATTTCAGTCGTGCCCCGATACCCTGGGACAGGGGCTGTTTCAGTGCTGAAGGATGTAAAGAGCCACCGGCAAACGAGTATTACCGGCATCTGGGTATGTATGCGTATCGTGGGGCAATGTTGCAGGAATTTACCCGCCAGGAACCCTGTGTATTGGAACGGGCTGAGCAGCTTGAGCAGTTACGGGTGCTCTGGCATGGCCATGCGATACATGTCAGCGTGATCGATCAGCCACCCGGACATGGTATCGACACGCCCGGGGACCTGGAGCGTGTGCGTGCGATGCTGGGCGCCCGATCCGGCGCCTGAGGCTTACCATTCAACCGGCAGGTTCAGGGCTGCGCAATCAGGATGTAGTGACTTTCCGTCTTCATCCAGTACCGGTATCGAGAAGGTCAGTGGCACGCGTCTCCTCGGGTTGCCATGCTGATCTCCCTGAATCGCGTTCTGTTCCATTGCGATCAGTATCAGTGTCTGACCATCGTCCAGTAGCTCGTGGATACGGCAGTTGTGGCCCTCGTAACGGGTTTCGAATCCGATCAGGTGTTCGAGCTGTTCAGCCAGCCTGGCAGGTAGTGACATGATTAATCCGCGTTATAATGGCAGGCAGTTATATTGCCAGTTGTAAGATAAGATGAAACTGTTCAGAAAATCAACCAGGAAAGTCAGGCAGGTAAACCCGGATATGGTTAAGGTTCTTTTTGTGTGTATGGGCAACATCTGTCGTTCACCTACAGCCCAGGGTGCATTTGAAAAACAGGTAGAGGAGGCGGGACTGGGCGATCGCGTGTTTATCGACTCGGCAGGTACCCATGCATACCATGTCAGTGAACCACCTGACCACCGCGCTCAACAGACGGCACAGCGGCGGGGTATTGATCTGAGTGGGCAGCGTGCCAGAAGGGCGGTTATCGAGGATTTTGATGATTTTGATTACATACTGGCGATGGATAAGAGCAATTACGTTGATCTGCTTGATGTGTGTCCGCCGGAACACCAGGATAAGGTCTATTTATTCCTGTCATTCGCCGAAAACGCCGATACGGATGAAGTACCGGACCCTTATTATGGAGGTCATACCGGGTTTGAACGTGTATTTGATCTGGTCGAAGAGGCCTCACGCGGACTGATGGAGCACATCAGAAAACAGCTTTGAACCGGAAAAAAGCTCAGGACGGTTTGCCTGTTGGCAATACGGCCCTGAGCCCTGATGGCTTACTGATCAGATGGACTGTCATTAGATCTGCGTGTCTCAACCTGTGTCAACTTGGGTTTTTCAGCTGGTTTAGCTGCCGCTTGTGGCTTCGCTGGCGGTTCAGATGCTGTACCAGCCCTGTCCTGTGGCTGTTTCACAGGGGTGGCCGCCGGCTTGTCAGCAGCTTTGTTAGCAGCTGTTGAATCGCCCTGAGGATGAGCCGTAGCGGGTTTGTCCTGTAGCGGTTGTACAGCTGGCCTGGCCGGTTTGGGGGGAACCGGCGTCGGTTTATCCTGGCTTACAGGTCGTGCCCCAGGTGTTTTTTCCGCTGCGGCAATCGGTTTGGGTGAGACAGCAGGTTTGGTATCAGCTGCCGGTCTGGTTTCCGTTACCGGTTTGGGTGCAGTCCTTTCTGGTCTGGGGCTGCTTGCCTGAGCTGATGATTCCGGCTTGCCGGGCCCCGGGTCTTTGGGAAATGGCGGTGTTCCACCGCCTGACGCCGGTTTGTTAGTCTTTGGCTGTGCCTGATTGGCCGCAGTGGGTTTGCTGTCAGTAACGGATGCGCTCGCATCTGCTGGTCTGGCAGGGGCCGTGGACGGTGAACCGCTTTGGCTAGCCGGTGCACTTGCCGCGGAGTCCTTGCTGTCAGCTGGTTTGGCGGAAGCCTGTGTCCGGGATTGCTGTGGCGCAGCTTTCTGCTGTGCAGTCGCTGGCGCGGCATCCCGGGTTTCCCTGGTACGGGTTTTGGTATCTGCATCATCGGACTGCCTGCTCGCCTGGTCAGACTGTTGCTGACCCTGTTGCGTTGAGCTGGCGTTCTGTTGGTCGGGTGAGCGACGCCGGCGACGTCCACCACGACGACCCCGACGGCTGCCGCTGCGCGGCTGTTCCTGAGTGGTACCCGTTTCCGGCTTGCCACTCGTCGCCCTGGATTCGGCCTCTTGTGCGGTCTCCTGACGGGTTTCTTTTTTTGCCTGGGCCTGCTTGCTGCCGGCTTTACCCTGTGATGGTTTGGTCTGTGTCGGTTTTGTCTGACCGGATTTGCCCTGTGCGGTTTTAGCCTGATCACCCGCTTCCTGTTTGCCTTTGCCCTGTGCCTGACCACTGCGTCCGCGGCTGCGTCTGGGCTGGGTGCCACCGCCCTTGCGTCCCTGTTGACCACGTCGGCCATCCGTACCACCGCGTTTCTGGGCCGGGCGGGCCTGTTTCCTGTCGGTTTCATTTGCTGCCGGGGTCTCGGCAGGCTTGCTGGCGCCGAACAGGGTATTGATCAGGCTTTTGATCAGCCCGGGTTCGCTGCCCTCGACCTGTGGAGCAGGTGCAGGCGTAGGCGCAGGTCGGGTTGGTGACACGGTAGTGACACTGGGTTGCTCGGTGGCAACCCGGGCTTCTTTCTCATCCTGTTCAAGCTGCTCTTCAACCGGTTTCATCAGCTTATAACTGAGTTCGGATTCATCCAGGCTGTCTGCACGAATACGCTCAACATTGTAATGCGGAGTATCCATGGTGATATTCGGGATGATCGTCAGAATGACCTTGTGTCGTTGTTCAATCTCGGTAATGGCTGTGCGTTTCTCGTTCAGCAGGAAGGTGGCCACCGGTACCGGGAGTTGCACCTGTACCTGCGCAGTGCCATCCTTCATGGCCTCTTCTTCCATGATGCGTAACAGCGACAGGCCCAGCGATTTGGTGCCACGGATCGTACCCTGGCCATTACAGCGCGGACACACGATCTGGCTTGCCTCGCCCAGTGAGGCGCTCAGGCGCTGACGTGACATTTCCAGTAGGCCAAAGCGGGAGATACGGCCGATCTGGACCCGGGCGCGGTCCATTTTCATCGCTTCACGCAGACGATTCTCGACTTCACGCTGGTTGCGCGACTGGTACATATCGATGAAATCGATGACCACCAGCCCACCGAGGTCACGCAGGCGCAGTTGCCTGGCGATTTCATCCGCAGCTTCCAGGTTGGTATTGGTGGCCGTCTCTTCGATATCACTGCCCTTGGTGGCCCGTGCCGAGTTGATGTCGATTGCGACCATGGCCTCGGTGTGATCGATCACGATGGAGCCGCCTGAAGGCAGTCTGACTTCACGGCCATATGCAGATTCAATCTGGGTCTCGATCTGGTAGCGGGTGAACAGCGGTACGCTGTCTTTGTAAAGCTTGAGCTTGTTCAGGTTATGGGGCATAACCTGTTGCATGAAATCCTTAGCCTGCTTGTAGATTTCGGCGTCGTCTATCTGAATCTCGCCGATGTCCTTGCGCAGGTAATCGCGTAACGCGCGGATAATGACATTGCTTTCCTGGTAGATCAGGAACGGGGCCTTTTTCTCCTGTGATGCCTTTTCAATCGCATTCCACAGGTTCAACAGGTAATCCAGGTCCCATTGCAGTTCTTCGCCACTCTTGCCGACGCCGGCGGTGCGCACGATCATGCCCATGCCTTCCGGGAAATTCAGGTCGCTCATAGCCTCGCGGAGATCATTGCGGTCTTCACCCTCAATCCGGCGAGAAACTCCGCCAGCACGAGGGTTATTTGGCATCAGTACCATGAATCGACCAGCGAGACTGATGAAGGTGGTCAACGCCGCCCCCTTGTTGCCTCGTTCTTCCTTTTCCACCTGGACGACCAGCTCCTGGCCTTCCTTGACCGCATCCCTGATATTGACGCGTGAGCCACTCTCAGGCTCTTTCAGAAAGTAACTGCGGGCAATTTCCTTCAGTGGCAGAAAGCCGTGACGTTCTGCGCCATAGTCGACAAAGGCGGCTTCCAGGCTGGGTTCAACGCGGGTGATTCTGGCTTTGTAGATATTGGATTTTTTTTGTTCGCGGCTGGATGTTTCAAGATCCAGGTCGAACAGCCGCTGGCCGTCAACCATAGCCACACGCAACTCTTCCTGCTGAGTTGCATTCACTAACATTCGTTTCATTTTGTTTCTCTATCGAGCGCTCAAACCTGGGCATTCCGGTTGGCATAGACACTAACGGTTCAGTACGGCACATGCTCGATATTCAGATTGCATGTGGCGCCGGTCATGTCCCGGGAGCGCTCTTGTTCTATTCTTGCCCTAGTCGGGTTGGGCAAATAAACCCTTCAAACTGTAGGTACTTGGCTAAAAGCAAATACCTGGAACTATCTGCAAGCATGTTAGGCTAATCGGGTTTATGCCCCAATAATGTGCGCAGGATTGCTTACGTTACCGATATAATATAACAGTGTTGTGAAAATGCTGCAATTTTGTACGCTAACAGTCTGGTATTATAGAAACTTATGAAACAAAATCCGCAGAAAACCAGACATTCGGCCGGTAACAGCGTCGAAATGACCACGATTGACAGTCAAAACCATGGGCAACGCATTGATAATTACCTGCTGTCCTACCTTAAGGGTGTGCCCCGTAGCCGGATTTATCGAATCCTGCGTAAAGGGGAAGTCAGGGTTAACAAAGGCCGCATCAAGGCTACCTACCGTCTGAAGACCGGAGATGTGGTCAGAATCCCGCCGGTACAGCGCAGCCCGCGTGGCCCGGAGCCGGAGATCAGTCAGCGGATGCGTCAACAACTGCTGGATGCGGTGCTGTATGAAGACGACAAGCTGCTGATCCTGAACAAACCTTCTGGTCTGGCGGTCCATGGTGGTAGCGGCATCAGCATCGGTCTGATCGAAGCGATACGCACGATTAAACCGGAATGGGCCGGGCTGGAACTGGCACACCGTATTGACCGGGAAACCAGTGGTTGCCTGATTCTGGCAAAGCAGCGTGAAAGCCTGAATGCACTGCATCAGCTGTTCAGGGAAGGGCTGATCCACAAGGCCTATCTGACCCTGGTCGACGGTGTCTGGCCCAGTGAGCAGCAACACATTGATTTGCCGTTGGATAGTAACAGCAGGACCGACGGGGAGCGCAACGTCCAGGTGTCTGAGCAGGGCAAACAGGCTAGTAGTCATTTCAAACTGCTTTCGGTATACCATGGTCAGCTTCCGTGTAGCATGCTCGAGGTGCATATCGACACAGGAAGAACACACCAGATCCGGGTTCATACCGCCTCGGCCGGTCATCCGGTGCTGGGCGATGACCGCTACGGAGACCGGGACAGCAACCGGGTAATGCGTAAAATTGGCCTGAAGCGGTTATTTTTGCATGCCCATGAGCTTGAATTTCAGCTGCCGGGCACCCATGACAGCATACATGTACACGCACCATTGCCACCTGAACTGAAACAACTACTGGATAGACTGGAATAAGCCATGCATGACATACAATTGATAATTTTTGACTGGGACGGAACCCTGATGGATTCCGAGGCCCACATCGTCGCGAGCATGCACGGCGCCATGGATAACCTGGGTATAGCTCGGCTGCCAGTCAGGGAAGTCAGCAATATTATCGGCCTGGGCATGCGCGAGGCCCTGGATGCCTTGTTCCCGCAACAGGCCGGAGACGACGGCTTTGCCCAGGAATTTGTCGCGGCCTATCGCGAGTATTTTTTTGCCGAGGACGCCGAGCAGGTGTTTTTCGATGGCGCAGTGCCGGTACTCGAGGACATGCGTGAACGCGGTATGCTGCTCGCGGTTGCGACCGGCAAGAGCCGCCGTGGCCTGAAACTGGCGCTGAAGCATAATGATCTCGAAGGTTTTTTTGATGCGACCCGTTGTGCCGATGAAACTGCGTCCAAGCCTGACCCACTGATGATCAACGAAATCCTGCAGAACCTGTCGATTTCACCCGAACAGGCGGTGATGATCGGCGATACCGAGTATGATATGGAAATGGCGGGCAATGCCGGTACGCATGCGATTGCGGCGAATTACGGTGTGCATGATGCATCGCGCCTGTCAGGCTACGGGCTGTTGGGCAGTCTGGAGTCGATTACCGAGTTGCCAGATCTGATGGATCAGTACTGTGAACAGGCTATACGTGTGGTCAATACACTGGAGCAGGTATGAACGAACAGAATCAGACAGAAGAGACTGGTCAGGGGACCCCCTGGGAACGCAAGGTCCTTGAGCAATTGTCCATGGCTGCGGTCACCGAGCAACGTCGCAGTCGCCGCTGGAGTAATTTCTTCAAGCTTGCCTTTTTGACTTATCTGATAGTCATTCTGGTCATGTTTTCTGTGGAAGATGATGCCCTGGAAAGTGTTAAACCGGCCAATCACAGTGCCATTGTCGATCTGACCGGTATCATTGCACCCGGTGAGGAGGCCGATGCGGACAAGATTGTCGGGGCACTGCGTGATGCATTTGAGGATAACAGGACCCAGGGTGTGATCCTGCGTCTGAACAGTCCGGGTGGCAGCCCGGTGCAGGCCAGTTATATCTACCGGGAAATACAACGCCTGCGTGAGAAATATCCGGACATCCCCCTGTATGCGGTGATTGTGGATCTATGCGCGTCAGCCTGTTATTACATCGCCTCGTCGGCCGACAAGATCTATGCGAATGAAAACAGCCTGGTCGGTTCTATCGGTGTGCTGATTGACAGCTTTGGTTTTGTCGGCCTGATGGAGAAAATCGGCGTTGAACGACGTCTGCTCACCGCCGGCGAACACAAGGGCATACTGGATCCGTTTTCACCGGCCAAGCCGGAAGAAACCGATTATGTCAAAACGGTATTGGCGGAATTGCATGATCAGTTCATCAGTGCTGTGAAGCAAGGACGCGGAGAACGGATAAAAGATGACCCGATACTGTTTTCCGGTCTGTTCTGGTCCGGCATCCGTGGCAAGGAACTGGGGCTGGTCGATGATTTCTCCAGTTCATCCGATGTTGCCAGAGATGTAATCGGTGAGGAAAATTTGAAGGACTTTACCTCCAAGCGTAATCTGCTGGACCAGCTTGCCGATCGACTGGGTCTGTCGATCGCAAGAGGTCTGATACCATCCAGCCAGGGGCTGCGATACAGGTGACAGATATCAGATGTCAGATGTCAGATGTCAGATGTCTGAAATCTGAACCCTGACCCCTGTTTAAGGTAGCGCCAGCCCGGCCTCAATGAGCATGCTGGTCAGCCTGATTAATGGCAGGCCAATCAAGGCAGTCGGATCATCGCCATGCATCGCGGCAAACAGGGTGATCCCGAGCGCTTCTGACTTGAAGCTGCCCGCACAGTTGTACGGCTGTTCACGTCGTAAATAGCGATCGATCTGCTGATCCGACAGTTCGCGGAAGTGCACTTCAAACGGTATCACATCAAGCTGAAACTCGTCGGTGCTGCTGTTGTACAGACACAGGCCGGTCTGGAACAGTACACTGCGTCCTGACGCGCGTTGCAATTGTTCAATCGCGCATTCATGACTGCCTGGTTTGCCGAGTATTTCCTCATCGAGGACGGCCACCTGGTCAGAGCCGATTACCAGTGCATCCGCAAACCTGGTGGCAACCGCGCGGGCCTTGGCGAGGGACAGACGCTTTACCAGCTCCTGCGGTGATTCACCGGGCAGTTGCGTCTCGTCGACTTCGGGCGAGGCGGTGTCGAACGCCATGCCAAGACGTTCAAGCAGCTCGCGCCTGAACGGCGAAGTCGATCCAAGTACCAGCTGTCGGGTGTTGTCATTCATGTCGGTTGTTCAGGCCTGATCCGGTGCGGCGTATGGTGGCATGTGTCCAGGGCGATCGCAAACGGGAATCCCTGATTAAGCAGATAACCAGTCGTAATTCGCCGCTTCAGTCAGCCTCGATTTCGATCAGGGTCTCGTCAGGATTGACACTGTCGCCTTTTTCAACGTGTATCGCCCGGACGTTACCGGATAGTGGTGATTGGATTTCAGTTTCCATTTTCATGGCTTCCGAGATCAGTACCGGGTCACCGGCAGCGACATGATCATCAACCGCAACCAGGATCTCGATAATCGTGCCAGGCATCGAGGTGGTTACATGACCGGGCTCGGTGGCCTTGGGGCGTTTGCTGCCACGCTGGGTCTTGACGACAGTGGTCTCAGCGGTATCGGTGGGAATAATGTCGAGTGTTTCCAGCAGTACTTCTTCGGGCACTCCGTCCACGGTCATGTAGAACGGACGGGTTTCGGCCTGGTGATGACCGGTCCCGGTTACCTTGATGTGGTAGGTTTCCCCGTGCAGGGTCAGATTGAATTCGACAGGTGCCGAGGCAGGAGGTAAGCCTTCACCGGTGTGTATGGGTTCCAGCGGTTCCGGCACCAGAGTGTCTTCATTGCGATGGGTCAGGAATTCACGGCCGATTTCGGGGAACATCGCATAGATCATCACGTCTTCTTCCGATCTTGCCGTTTCACCAATTTCACTACGCAGTTGTTCCAGCTCATCATCCAGTAAATCAGCCGGACGGATTTCGATGATGTCTTCATTACCGATGGCCTGCTGGCGGACGATAGTATTAACGTGACCTGGTGGTTTGCCGTAGCGGCCCTGCAGGTATAGCTTCACCTCGTTGGTAATCGATTTGTAACGTTCCCCTGTGATCACGTTCATGGCTGCCTGGCTGCCGACGATTTGTGACGTCGGTGTGACCAGTGGCGGGTACCCCAGGTCCTCACGGACACGCGGGATTTCCTTCAATACCTCATTCATTTTGTCCAGCGTACCCTGTTCCTTTAGTTGTGCATACAGGTTGGAAATCATGCCGCCAGGCACCTGGAACAGCTGCACACGGGTATCGAGCCCGGTAAATTCGCTTTCGAACTGATGATATTTCTTGCGCACCTCATGAAAATAAAAGCCGATCTCCTGCAGCAGCTCCAGGTCCAGTCCGGTATCAAATTCGGTATCACGGAAAGCCACTACCATGCTTTCAGTAGGTGGGTGACTGGCGCCATTGGCAAATGACGATATCGCAGTATCGATATGCAGGCAGCCATTTTCTATCGCTCTGAGCTGACACATGTCGGACAGGCCGGCAGTGGCGTGGGAGTGCAGGTGCACCGGGACTTTCAGGGCATTGACCAGCGCCGCGACCAGCTCCGCTGTGACCTGGGGTGTGAGCAGTCCGGCCATATCCTTGATGGCGATGCTGTCGCAGCCAAAGCTTTCCAGCTCCAGGGCCTGTTCGACAAACAGTTCGATGTTATGTACCGGGCTGATGGTATAGGAGATCGCACCCTGTGCATGCTTGCCGTTTTCCTTGACCGAGTCGATTGCCGTACGCAGGTTACGGTTGTCGTTCATCGCATCGAATATCCGGAAGACATCCATGCCATTAGCCGCACATCGTGTAACAAACGCCCTGACCACGTCATCTGAATAATGCCGGTAGCCGAGCAGGTTCTGGCCTCGTAACAGCATTTGCAAGCGTGTATTGGGCAAGGCCTCGCGTAGCCTGGCCAGGCGTTCCCAGGGATCTTCTTTCAGATAGCGTATGCAGGCATCGAAAGTCGCACCACCCCAGACCTCCAGTGACCAGTAACCGACCCGGTCGAGTTTTTCACAGATCGGCAACATGTCTTCGGTTCGCATGCGTGTCGCTATCAGACACTGGTGGGCATCGCGCAGGATCGTATCGGTGATGTGTACTTTTGGCATTTGCTGAACTCTTGGTTATGGCTCGTTGTTACAGTCCCATGTGGGCCGCCAGTGTGGCGGCAATGACCGTGGCCAGCTGTCGTGACGGACGCTTGATCGAATATTCGGTCAGTTCCGGGTGTGCTTCGACAAATCCGGTATTGAATTGTCCCGAGCGGAAGCTGTCTGATTTCAGGATTTCGAGATAGTACGGTATGGTCGTCTTCACACCGTAGACCATAATATCATGCAAGGCGCGTTCGGAGCGTTTCAGCATCAGCTCCCAGTCCAGCGCCCAGACAGTCAATTTTGCACACATGGAATCATAGTAGGGTGGAATCACGTAACCGGTATAGATGGCGCTGTCTATACGCACGCCCGGTCCACCGGCTGCAAAGTAACGTGTCACCCGGCCAAAGCTGGGTAAAAAGTCGTTTTTCGGGTCTTCGGCGTTGATACGAAACTCGATCGCGTATCCACGGCGTTGTACATCCTGCTGTTTGTAACTGAGCGGGTTGCCCGCCGCGATCCTGATTTGCTCCTGAACGATGTCGATACCGGTTATCTCCTCGGTGATCGTATGTTCAACCTGCAGCCGGGTGTTCATTTCCATAAAATAGAAGTCGTCGTTTCCGTCCAGCAGAAATTCTACCGTGCCGGCATTTTCATAACCTACTGCACGCGCTGCGCGGATGGCCAGTTCGCCGATATGGGTACGTTGTTGATCGTCAAGTTGCGGGGAGGGCGCCATTTCCATCAGTTTCTGGTGCCGGCGCTGGATGCTGCAGTCACGTTCAAACAGATGAATAACATTGCCGTGACTGTCGGCGAGGATCTGCACCTCGATATGGCGTGGCTCAACCACACATTTTTCCATAAAAATATCAGCACTGCCGAACGCCTTGGTGGCCTCGGACAGAACGCGGTCAAAGTTGCGCTGCAGTTCCAGTTCATTGTTACAGCGTCGTATGCCGCGGCCGCCACCGCCGGAGGTCGCCTTGAGCATCACCGGATAGCCTATTTCCTGCGCGAGTTTGAGTGCCGCATCCAGGTCTGGCAGATTGCCTTCACTACCCGGGACCACCGGCACACCGGCCTCGATCATGCTGCGCCGGGCCTCGATCTTGTTACCCATGCGCTGGATAACACGGCTGTCCGGGCCGATAAAAATGATACCCCGGCGCGCACAAATCTCAGGTAACTGCGGGTTTTCTGACAAAAAACCGTAACCGGGATGCAGTGCGTCACAGCCGGTTGCGACCGCAATATTGACCAGGCGATGGACATTCAGATAGCCGGCGATACTGTCCGGGCCAATATTGTAGGCCTCATCGGCCTTTTTGACATGTAGCGAATAGCGATCCGGTTCGGCATATATCGCGACCGAGGTAATATCCATCTCGGCGCACGCGCGTACGATCCGTACGGCAATTTCACCACGATTTGCAATCAGGATCTTTTTGATCAAGGGTAGTATCCAGTTGTAATCGTTATAGCCGACCCCTGTGCGCCAGCCTTCCGTCTCCAACTATGGAGCGATGTTACTGAAAAAACAAGCCATTTTTGTGAAATGGGCTTTGACAGTATACCCTGCCGAGCATTAAAATAGGCCGATTATGCCGACCCGTCTGCCAGATTATGTAGACCCTTACCGGCTGGCGCTTAAGGCCGAGTCTCTGTCGGGCGATATGGCGCTTGCCAGTATGAAACGGCTGGCACAGGAACTGGTGGATAATAAGGGTTCCGTGGCTGTACAACTGGATTTCAGCTACGACGAGCAGCGTCGTGCAATGGTCAACGGCAGAATCACGACCGTGCTGACACTCAAATGCGAGCGCTGCCTGGGTCCGATGTTATGGCCACTGGAGTCCGAATTTACCCTGGTGATAATCAGGGAGGGGGATCCGGGAGAGATCCCACCGGAGTACGAGCAGTACATCATGGAGTCTGACCGGGTCAGACTGGATGAGATGATAGAGGATGAAATCCTCCTGAGTCTGCCTATCGTACCCAGGCATGCAGATGAGGATTGTCCGGCGATGTCGCTGCTTCAGTCAGGGACTGAACAGCAGGACGCCGGTCAACAGGATACCGAGCGGAACAACCCGTTCGAGGTCCTGAAGGATTTGAAGTCGGAATAGGATCTATTCAGACTTGAGATGTGATGATTTCAATACAGGTGTCCGTCAGGGGCATATGTAAACACTGAAACTGGAGCAACAAAATGGCTGTACAACAGAACCGCAGAACACCGTCCACTCGTGGCAAACGCCGTGCGCATGATGCGTTGAACGGACCGGCCCTGTCTATCGAACCTGAGACAGGTGAAACCCATCGTCGTCACCATATCAGCACCGATGGTTTTTACCGTGGTCGCCAGGTATTGAGCGATAAAAAATAATCCTTGTGTACCCTGTTTGTGTCCGGACTCGGACATGAACAGGGTGTCTCTTGAGATAGTCGGGTGGATTG
This sequence comes from uncultured Gammaproteobacteria bacterium, assembly GCA_947258795.1. Lineage (GTDB taxonomy): Bacteria > Pseudomonadota > Gammaproteobacteria > DRJJ01 > DRJJ01 > DRJJ01. The sequence goes on from CAMYJU010000020.1 coordinate 26,463, forward strand.
CCCTGGAACAGGCCGGTCTGGCCATGCATAACATGACCTACAGGAAGTTTTGCAAGCAATGAGCGAAAATCCGACTATTGCCCTTGATGCGATGGGCGGTGATATTGGACCGGATGCGGTTCTGCCCGCTGCTATCAATATCTACAAAAAGTACCCTGATCTGAATCTTGTCCTGGTTGGACAGGAGGATAGCCTGCAGGCTGGTCTGTCCAGGCTTGGCGTCGAACAGGATGAGCGTCTTCGTATCCATCATGCCTCCGAGGTGGTGGGTATGGATGAACCTGCCTCCAGCGCGATGCGCAACAAGAAAGATTCCTCCATGCGGGTTGCGCTTAACCTGGTAAAGGAAGGCACGGCCGATGCCTGCGTCAGTGCCGGAAACACCGGTGCCCTGATGGCGACGGGACGTTTTGTGCTGAAAATGCTGCCTGGTATCGACAGGCCCGCGATTATTACCGCCTTGCCCAATATAACCGGTCATAGCCATATGCTCGACCTGGGTGCTAATGTGGACTGTACCTCGGATCACTTGTTCCAGTTCGCGGTAATGGGTTCTGTACTATCCAGTGTTGTTGATAATATCGAGCAGCCCCGTATCGGCCTGCTCAATATCGGTGAAGAGGAAATCAAGGGTAACGAGCGTGTTAAAATGGCTGCCCAGCTACTGTCCGACAGCAAGCTTAACTACGTCGGTTTTGTCGAAGGCGATGATATCTACAAGGGCGGTGCCGCGGATGTGATCGTCTGTGACGGTTTTGTGGGAAATGTTTCGCTGAAAACCAGTGAAGGTCTTGCCAGAATGATAGGGCATTTCCTGAAGCAGGAATTCAGTCGCAATCTGCTGACCCGTATTATGGCGATGATATCCCTGCCGGTAATCAAAGCGTTCAAAAAACGTATTGATGCACGCCGCTATAACGGCGCCAGCCTGCTGGGTTTACGTGGCATTGTGATCAAGAGTCATGGTGGAGCAGATGAATTGGCGTTTACCAATGCCATTGAAATTGCGATCAAGGAAGTACACAATGCCTTGCCACAACGTATCAGTGCCATGCTCGAACAATTGTTGACTGAGGAGTAACAGGCTTGACCTACTCACGTATCAGCGGTACTGGGGGCTTTCTGCCGGAAAAGGTCCTGACCAATGCCGATCTGGAAAAGATGGTCGATACCACGGATGACTGGATCGTATCGCGTACGGGCATTAAAAAGCGTCACATCGCAGCCGATCACGAAACCACCTGTGATCTGGCCGAGCATGCGGCACGCAGGGCCATTGATGCAGCCGGTCTGCAAGTGAATGACATAGGCCTGATTATCGTGGCCACCACGACACCTGACCAGGTGTTTCCAAGTACCGCATGTCTGTTACAACAACGCCTGGATATCCATGGTTGTGCGGCGTTTGATGTACAGGCCGTGTGTACCGGTTTTGTCTATGCACTGGGTATCGCCGACAAATTTATCAAGACCGGTACCACCAAACATGCACTGGTGGTTGGGGCAGAAACCCTGTCACGTATTACCGACTGGAATGATCGTACCACCTGTGTATTGTTTGGTGATGGCGCCGGGGCTGCGGTGATCAGTGCCAGCGAAGAGCCCGGCATCATGTCTTCACACCTGCACGCGGATGGTCAGTATGCCAGTTTACTGCAAGTCCCGGCGGGTATTTCGACAGGTTATGATCCGCTCCGTGAAAATCACGCCTATATGCAAATGAAAGGTAACGAGGTATTCAAGGTAGCGGTCAATACCCTGGGCAGGATCGTTGATGAAACCCTGGCTGCCAATCAGCTGCAGAAGTCAGATATCGACTGGCTGATCCCTCACCAGGCCAATAATCGCATTATCAATGCCACCGCTAAAAAATTGAACATGTCAACGGATCATGTGGTCGTGACCGTGGACGAACATGGAAATACCTCGGCCGCATCGGTACCGCTGGCGCTGGATGTTGCCGTACGTGATGGTCGTATCCAGCGTGGTGAAGTACTGTTACTGGAGGCCTTCGGAGGAGGGTTCACCTGGGGCTCCGTTCTCGTTAGATATTAATCTGCATACCACTATCCACTATACAAATCAGAAACAGGTAGTACAGAATGAAATGGGCTTGTATATATCCCGGTCAGGGTTCTCAATCGGTAGGCATGTTGGCCGAGCTGGCTGGGCATAACAGCCTGGTTGGAGAGTTGTTCAGGCGTGCATCCACTGTGCTGGGACAGGATTTGTGGGATATCGTTGCAAACGGTCCGGAGGAACGTTTGAACTCGACCGAAATCACCCAACCGGCGATGCTGACCGCAGGATATGCAGTATGGAACGTATGGCTGGAAAAGGGTGGGGCCAGACCGGATTTTATGGCCGGTCATAGCCTGGGTGAATACACTGCGCTGGTCTGTTCCGGGGCATTATCATTTGAAGACGCGGTGATGCTGGTGCATGAGCGTGGCAAGTTAATGCAAAACGCGGTGCCGGCAGGTCAGGGTGCAATGGCGGCCATACTGGGCCTGAGCGATGAACAGGTCCAGGCCGCCTGCGAACAGGCTGCTAACGGCCAGGTGGTCGAGCCGGTTAACTATAATTCACCCGGTCAGGTCGTGATTGCCGGTGAGCATGATGCGGTCGAACGGGCAATCGAGGCCGCGAAAGCAACGGGCGCAAAGCGAGCCATGTTACTGGCGGTCAGCGTGCCCTCGCACTGTGCATTGATGCGCGAGGCGGGCGATCAGCTGGCGGACAGGCTGGCAGCGGTTGATTTCAGTATGCCTGAGATACCGGTGATACAGAATATGGATGCGGTTGCGCATAATGATATCGACAGCATCCGTTCTGCACTGGCCGGCCAGTTGTACAGCCCGGTGCGTTGGGTTGAAACTATCAGGAACTTGCACCAGCAGGGAGTCAGTAAACTGGTGGAATGTGGTCCGGGCAAGGTGTTGACCGGTTTGAACAAGCGTATCGAAAAAACCATGCAGGCGTCACCTGCCTTTGATAGCGGTTCTATCGAATCGGCCGTGCAGGCTATTACAGAATAAATTTAAACACAGGACACAGGAAACAAGCATCATGACGGCTACACTGGAAAATACAATTGCGCTGGTAACCGGGGCAAGCCGGGGTATTGGCAGGGCCATTGCACTGAAACTTGGTACAGCTGGGGCGACTGTCATTGGTACAGCCACATCCCAGGCCGGGGCGGACGCTATTGCCGCAGGCCTGCAACAGGCCAGTATCAACGGCACCGGTATGGTGCTGGATGTCAAGGATGAGGATAACATCACCGTCTTGATCGAGGCGATTACCGAACAGTTTGGCACACCGACCATCCTGGTTAACAATGCTGGCATTACACGCGATAACCTGTTGATGCGCATGAAAGACGATGAATGGCAATCGATAATCGATACCAATCTGTCATCGGTATACCGTATGAGCAAGGCCTGTCTGCGCGGTATGATGAAGGCAAAGCAGGGCAGGATTATCAATATCGCGTCGGTTGTGGGGGTGTCGGGCAATCCCGGTCAGACCAATTATGCAGCGGCCAAGGCCGGGATGATTGGTTTCGCAAAGTCACTGGCGCGTGAAGTGGGTTCGCGCAATATCACGGTCAATACGGTCGCACCCGGCTTTATCGATACCGACATGACCCGGGAGCTGTCAGACGAGCAAAGGGCCGCACTTAAATCACAAATTCCGCTAAACCGCCTGGGTGATCCCGATGACATCGCCAACGCTGTAGTGTTTCTGGCCTCGCCGGATTCGGCCTATATCACCGGTGAAACCATCCATGTGAATGGTGGAATGTTGATGGTCTGATATCTTTTATCTGATATTACGTGATGACATCATTACAAATCAGATTAAGTATTAGATATAACTATATATAAATATTATAAATAATATAAATGTTATTTACGTCATAGTCCTGTAAAATACAGGGTTGAATTATTGGCATGGTAACGCAGATTCCAATACAATAACGCCCGCGGACAGATGTGAAGTCCGCACACAGTTTTTATAAATTGAGGATGAATTAAAAATGAGCACAGTCGACGAACGTGTTAAAACAATCATCATAGAACAGCTTGGCGTCAGTGAAGACCAGGTCTCCAACGAGGCGTCTTTCGTCGATGATCTTGGCGCTGATTCTCTGGATACCGTAGAGTTGGTAATGGCCCTGGAAGAGGAATTCGAATGCGAAATCCCTGATGAGGATTCAGCTAAAATCGTTACTGTTCAGGATGCTATTAACTTCGTTTCTGCACATCTGGAATAAACAACCAGTCATTTAACAGGGCATGGACGATGTCTATGCCCTGCTGGATATCTTTATCAACACGTAAGGGGCAGCCATTTTGTCTAAGCGTCGTGTCGTGGTTACGGGCCTGGGAATCATCTCTCCGGTTGGCAATACCATCGAATCAGCCTGGAGCAATATACTCGCTGGTAAATCCGGTATCGGGCCAATCACAGCCTATGATACATCAGCTTTTTCAGTGCGTTTTGGCGGGACAATCAGGGATTTTGATGCCAAGGACTATATTGCGCCAAAAGACATCAAGAAGATGGACCCTTTCATTCACTACGGTATTGCCGCAGCCTCCCAGGCGATAGCGGATGCAGGGCTGGAAACGACAGAAGAAAACGCGGAACGTATTGGCGTCGCGATAGGCTCGGGTATCGGCGGTATCGCCTCAATTGAGAAAAACTATAGCCTGTACCTGAAAAGCGGCCCTCGCAAGATCTCGCCGTTTTTCATTCCGCAAAGCATTATCAACATGATCTCCGGTAACCTGTCGATCATGTATGGTTACAAAGGCCCCAATATTGCGATCGTCACTGCCTGTACCACCGGTACGCATAATATCGGCGAGTCCGGGCGCATGATTGCCTATGGTGATGCGGATGTGATGATCGCCGGTGGTGCTGAAATGGCATCCACCGAAAGTAGTCTCGGTGGTTTTGCTGCAGCACGTGCGCTGTCTACCCGTAATGATGCACCTGAACAGGCCAGCCGGCCATGGGACAAGGACCGTGATGGCTTTGTCCTGGGCGATGGTTCCGGTGTGCTGGTACTGGAAGAGTATGAGCATGCGAAAAAGCGTGGTGCTCGCATCTATGCCGAACTGTCAGGTTTTGGTATGAGTGGTGACGCCTTTCATATGACCCAGCCATCCGAGGGTGGAGAAGGTGCCAAGCGCTGCATGTTGAATGCGATGCGTGATGCCGCAATCAACGCTGGCGATGTGGATTATGTCAACGCACATGGGACATCGACTCCGGCGGGTGATGTGGCCGAGACCAATGGTTTGAAGGCTGCACTGGGTGAACACGCAAGCAATACTGCTATCAGTTCCACCAAGTCCATGACCGGGCATTTGCTGGGTGCAGCCGGTGGTGTTGAAGCCGTGTTTAGTATACTGGCGCTGCGTGACCAGGTCGCGCCGCCAACCATCAACCTGGATAACCCGGACCCGGAATGCGATCTGGACTATGTGCCGCATAGCGCACGTGAAATGAAGATTGACACCTGCATGTCCAATTCATTCGGATTTGGCGGTACGAACGGAACTGTCATATTCCGTAAAATGGATTAAGCTATCATCTGGAACCTGATGCAGGTTGCCCAGTCTACATGCCTATGGCAGTCAGTACTCACACCTTCGGGCGCAAACCGGATACACCAGAGACAATCTGCAAGCAGCTTGATACCGGTTTTTCAGATCTGACCAGGCTGCATGAGCTGAATTCGCAGCGTTATCCGTTTTTATTGCAAAGTATCGCTGCTGCCAGTCATCCGGTTCATTCCACTGCAAAAATATCACGCTTCGATATCCTGTTCGCCTTTCCCGCGGAGACCATACATAAACGCGCTGATGGAAGTTGTGTCCATTCTGAAAAGGGCATTGTGCAGGGTGATTTCCTGGATTCGCTGGATTCTGACTGGCGGCAGTATCGATCACAACAGTCAGCTGGTGCATTACCTTTTGCCGGTGGCTGGTTCCTGTATTTGGGTTACGAGCTGGCCGCAGAAATCGAACCCGGCCTGAGCCTGACTGAGGGTGACCCGGACTTGCCCGTGGCCTGTGCGACACGCATACCGGCGGCAGTCATCCTTGATCGTGATCTGGGCCAGTTGTGGCTGATTGCCGAACCGAACCGTGCGGAACTGATAGCCGAAATGGAAAACGATATCCGGCAGGCCGATCAGCTTGCTGTTACCCCGGTTTCGGTGGGTCAGGGCAGTGTGGATGAGGATGATCCGGATATCTACCTGGATGCGGTCAAACGCATCAAGTCCTATATCTACGAGGGTGATGTTTTTCAGGTCAATCTGTCACGTCATTGGCGATACCGGACCGAGACCAGTCCTGCAGCGGTCGATTTATACCGTAACCTGTGTGCAAGCAACCCGGCGCCGTTTGCGGGCCTGGCGTGCTTCGGGCAGATGTCTGTGATCAGCTCATCGCCAGAACGGCTGGTCAGCACACAGGGCCGGCTGATCGAGACTCGACCTATCGCGGGTACCCGGCCTCGTGCCGTTGACAGCGCCTCCGATCAGTCACTATCCGCTGAACTCATGGCCCATCCCAAGGAGCAGGCTGAGCATATAATGCTGATCGATCTGGAACGCAACGACCTGGGCAGGGTCAGCCTGCCTGGCAGCATACAGGTCAATGAGTTAATGGTGTTGGAAAGTTATGCACATGTGCATCATATCGTGTCGAATGTACGCGGCAAGCTGAAACCCGGAACGACACCGGGACAGGTGATACGTGCCGTGTTCCCGGGTGGCACGATTACCGGATGTCCAAAAGTCAGGTGCATGGAAATTATCGCCGAGCTGGAGCAGGGTGCACGAGGTGCTTACACCGGGTCGATGGGCTATCTGAACAGAAACGGAGATATGGACCTGAATATCCTGATCCGGACGCTGGTGCAGTTGCCTGATAAATCGGTCAGTTTCCGTGCCGGGGCCGGCATCGTGGCTGATTCGGAGCCGATGCGTGAGCTTGATGAAACGCGTGCCAAGGCCCGTGGTCTGCTGCTGGCACTGGATCGGAGCCAGGCATGACGCGCGTGAATGGCGAGGAGACAGAGCAGATACCGGTAACTGACCGGGGATTACAGTATGGCGACGGGCTGTTCGAGACCATTGCTATTCATGAAGGACACCCCTGCCTGCTGGATGCGCATCTAGATCGTCTACAAAAGGGTTGTGAAAGACTGCAAATTCCGGTGCCGGATATGCAGCAACTGGCCCGAGACTGCCGCGACCTGGCGCGCGGCGCACAGGAGACGGTATTAAAAATCGTGCTCACGCGTGGCTCGGGTGGCCGCGGTTATCGCTTACCCGAACAAAGCGTGACGCGCTGTATTCTCAGTCTGCATGCCTGGCAGCCCTTGCCGGCACAGTTCTACGAACAGGGTGTGCAACTGCGTTACTGTGATTTAAGGTTGGCTGACCAGCCGCGCCTGGCCGGTATCAAGCATCTGAACCGGCTGGAACAGGTGCTGGCGCGCTTGGAATGGAGCAGCGACGATATCTATGAGGGTATCCTGCTGAACCGGCATGACAATATTGTTGAGTGCGTCTCCAGCAACCTGTTTATGGTCGACCGGTCCGGGGTGTTGCAGACACCGGCACTGGATAAACAGGGGGTTGAGGGTGTCATGCGTGCACAGATATTGTCCCTGGCCAGAGACCTGGATAGAGCGGTGATAGTTACCCGGATCGACCCGGAACAGTTACAGCAGGCATCGGAAGTCTTTATTAGCAACAGCCTGATTGGTATCCTGCCAGTATGTGCAATCGGGAAACACAAATACCGGCCGGGAGCGATAACTGCCGGCCTGCGTCAGGCTCTGCCGGAACGGATTTTACCCGCTTCTAGACCATGAAGAGACACTTGATCAAATATGGCCTGATTGGTATTCCGGTGGTAGTGCTGGCATGCCTGGTCTGGGTGGTCACGGACTATAACCGTTTTATCAGGTCGTCCCTGACGACCGGCAAGGAATCCGTGCGCCTGGAGGTCCGTGCCGGACAATCGCTGAAATCCATAGCCAATGAATTGCATAACATGGGTCTGATCCGGCAAAACCAGATTCTCTACCTCAGGCTGCTGGGGCGCTGGCGTGACAAGGCGGCGAGTATTCATATCGGCGAGTATCTGATCCGGCCGGGTACCACACCAGCGTCGCTGCTGGACCAGCTTAGCGGCGGCAAGGTCGTGTTATACAGCCAGACGGTCATCGAGGGCTGGAACTTCAGGCAGATGATCGAATCACTGCGCCAGAACCCGGCGATCGTGAATACGGTACTGGACAAGCCAGCCAATGAAATCATGGCGGCAATCGGCTTTCCCGACCAGCATCATGAAGGCAGGTTCCTGCCCGAGACCTATCGTTTCCCGAAAGGGACGCGGGATGTGGATTTCCTGCAAAGGGCCTACGAGGCGATGGCCTCGGAACTAAATCTGCAGTGGCAATTACGTGCAAAGAGCGATAACTATCCACTGGAAACGCCGGAAGACATGCTGATACTGGCATCTATCGTCGAGAAGGAAACGGGTGTGGCCGAAGAGCGCTCGCAAATTGCGGGTGTATTTATCAGGAGGCTGCTGAAAGGTATGCGGCTGCAGACTGACCCGACGGTTATCTATGGGATGGGCGACCGCTACAAGGGAAATATCCGTCGCAAAGACCTCAGAACCGATACCCCCTATAACACTTACACTCGTAGCGGGCTGCCGCCAACACCGATCGCGTTACCCGGTCGGGGCTCATTAAGAGCGGTCGGGCATCCGGACGACAGCAAGACCCTGTATTTTGTCTCACGCGGTAATGGTAGTCACCAGTTTTCAGAAACCCTGCAGGAGCACAACCAGTCGGTGATCAAATACCAGCTCGGTGGCCGAGCCCGGCCGTTCAGCTCCATGCCGGCGGAAAAGCAAAAACAATAATCAGGGTATAAACCGGATACGACATGAACAGAGGAAGATTTATTACACTGGAAGGTTCGGAAGGCGCCGGCAAGTCCACCAACATGGATTATATCCAGCAATCCTTGCAGGCTCGTGGGGTTGATATTGTGATGACCCGGGAGCCGGGTGGTACATCTATCGGCGAGGATATCAGGGAATTATTGCTCGGACATAAACATACCGGTATGAGCGACGATACTGAACTATTACTAATGTTCGCGGCACGGGCTGAACATATCCATAAAGTCATCGAGCCCGCGTTGCAACGCGGGCAATGGGTATTGTGTGACCGCTTTACCGATGCAACCTATGCCTACCAGGGCGGTGGGCGTGGCATAGCCGCAGAGCGTATCGCGATACTGGAAAACTGGACTCAGGGACTGTTACGCCCGGACCTGACTATCTATCTCGATGTACCGGTCGAGACTGGCAGACAGCGGGCAGGGGACCGCAGTGATCCGGACCGTTTTGAAAAAGAACAGAACGACTTTTTCAACAAGGTGCGACAAACCTATCTGCACCGTGGCGAACAGGAACCGGATCGCTTCAGGTTAGTGGACGCCAGCATGGCATTGGAGCAGGTGCAGGCACGACTGGATGAGATTGTTCTGGAGCTACTTGATTAAATCCCTGACTTGATAGTCTGATGCACATGCGCCTATCAGGGTTCGACGATGTTAATACTGTAGGGCTATAATTCGGCGCACATCACAAAGCGTGGTCTAGACTCCACACTCGCTGTCCATCGATGTATGGCAATCTATTTCCTTTCGTGTGTCTCCAGGTGTCCTTTTACCTGAAAAACAATCACATATTACGGTCTGTTTTTTCAGCTTGATTTCAGCTTGGCCTGATACTTTATCAGCAAGTCTGAACAAGGGTGAAATGCGATGAAACAGGCAAATTCAGTCAAGGTATGGGATCCGCTGGTACGTATTTTCCACTGGTCGCTGGTTACGGCATTTTTGTTTGCCTACGGCAGTGGAGAGGATTTTTTGGCCCTGCACACCTGGGCAGGTTACCTGATCCTGGGGCTGCTATCCGTACGTACTATCTGGGGCTTTATCGGTACGCGGCATGCTCGCTTTACAGACTTTGTCCGCCGTCCGGCTATGGTCAGGCAATTTCTAACAGACACATTGCAGTTCAAGGCCAGACGTTATGTTGGCCATAATCCTGCTGGTGGTGCAATGGTCGTCGCATTAATGCTAAGTCTACTGGTTACCGGATTTACCGGCATGTTGGTATTGGGTGCAGAAGACCAGGCAGGTCCGCTGGCAACCTGGTTCAGCAGCTATCGGGACGGCTGGGGGGAGCTTATGGAAGAGGTGCATGAGTTTTTTGCCAACTTTACGGTGCTCCTGGTGTTGCTGCATATTGTTGGTGTTATTGCAGAGAGCCTGATCAATAAAGAAAACCTGGTGTCGGCGATGATCACCGGGTACAAGCCAGACAGATCCCGACATTGAACAGGAGTTAAAGATGAAGACAGCATACGTATTCATGACGGTATTGACGCTATTGTCAACAAATGTAGCGGTGGCTGAAAGCACGGCTGTGGACGAGTTACTCGCTGTGTATTCGAGGCAGGGCGCAACAGCACCCGATGCACAGGCTGGCAAGGAATTATGGCTCAGGAAATTTCCGGCCAAGGGTAAAATCGATGAGCGCAGTTGCAGCACTTGCCACGGTGTTGATCTGAGACAGGCGGGCGAGCATATCAGAACGAAAAAACTGATTGAACCGATGGCGCCTTCGGTTAACGCCAAAAGTTTAACAAATGCGCGTGAGATCAGGAAATGGTTTAAACGAAATTGTAAATGGACTCTGGACCGTGAATGTACGGCTGCGGAGAAGGCCAATCTGCTGGTTTATATCAAACAGCAATAATGCAGGAGCATGCAGACATGAAAGTAACAGCTTTTATTTCAGTAATCAGCATTTTTATTGGAGTTGCTGGTATCCCGCTAGTCTGGGGTGATAGTGACAAGCACGAAAAGTGGCAGGAATATAGTCGTCGCTCGACTGGAGTAGCACTGCTCGACAACCCGGTCTATCAACAGGAGTGCGGTGACTGCCATATGGCTTATCCACCAGGTTTGTTGCCAGTGAGTTCATGGAGCAGGATCATGTCCGGCCTGGAGGATCATTTTGGAGATAATGCCGAGTTGGACAAAAATACACACACCGAAATTAGTGAGTTTCTGACCAAACACAGTTCGGATAAATCGGATTACCGTCGTTCAAGGCGGTTTACGGTAGTGAGTGATAGCGGCGATGCCGGTATGCGGATTACCGGGACTCCGTATTTTCTGCATGAGCACGATGAAATTCCGCCGAAACTGGTGGAAGGCAATAAGGAGGTCAACAGTTTCAGCAACTGTAATGCCTGCCATCGCTATGCAGAGCAGGCCTCATTCAGAGAACAGGATATCCTGATACCCGGCTTCGGGCGATGGGACGACTGACGCAAGCGGGTTATACTGGAAACATGGTACCGATAAGCTTCAGAATTTCCCTTTCCTTGTTAATACTGTCCCTGACATGTGCGGTCTTTACAGTTCAGGCAGACAGTGATCAGGAGGAGGCCAGGCGTCTGCTGGAGTCGGGTGATATCATGTCACTGGAAATGATACTGAAAAAATTAAGACCCGAATTCACCGGAAAAATACTGGAAGCGGAACTCGAATCTGAACCAGGGCAAATCGTCTACGAGATAGAACTGCTGGGGAATGATGGCATCGTACGCGAGCTGAATATCGATGCCAGGACCGGTGAACTGCTCGGCGTTGAACGGGAAGACTGAAGTGCGACTGCTACTGGTTGAAGACGATGAACAGTTGGCAGGCAGCCTCAAGCAGGAGCTGGAGTCCTCAGGCTATGCCGTTGATGTCTCGGCAAATGGAGTTGAAGCCGAGTACCTGGGAGATGAGGCGGTCTATGATGTTGCGGTGCTTGACCTGGGCCTGCCTGATCGCAGCGGTAGCGAAGTGTTACACAACTGGCGAAGCAAGGGAAATACCTTGCCTGTTATAGTACTTACCGCCCGCAATGCCTGGCATGAACGGGTAGACGGATTCAAGGCCGGTGCGGATGATTACCTGGGCAAGCCATTTCACACGGAGGAACTGCTGGCCAGGCTGTCTGCACTGTTACATCGGGCCAGTCAGCAGCCGGGGGGTACATTGAATGCGTGCGGACTGTTACTGGATGAAGAAAGGCAGACAGTAACCACCAGGGACGGGCAACAAAAGCAGTTGACGGGTACCGAATTCCGTTTGTTGCGCTATATGCTGTTACATGCAGGCAAGGTGCTTTCCAAGTCACAACTCACTGAGCATATTTATGACCTGGATTCGGATAAAGACAGTAATGTGATCGAGGTCTACATTCGACGCTTGCGACAGATACTGGGTGACGGCAGTATAGAGACACGGCGCGGGCAAGGTTATATCTTCAAGGTGAACTGATGCATTCCTTGCAGTCAAAATTAGGTACAGGGCTTGTATTGAGCCTGATTGCAGTATTTACTGTGCTATGGTTGCTTATCAATTCCGGCATTCAGTATCTTTCTGAAGAATATATAGCATCACGTTTGCAACATGATACAGAAATGCTGCTGCGTACAATAAGCCTTGATGCAAACAATCAAATCAGCCTGAATGAATCGGCAATTGATCCTGTCTATAACAGACCGTTTTCAGGTCACTACTTTCAGATATCAACCGCTCAACAGGTCATACGCTCACGTTCACTGTGGGATCAGCAGTTAAACAGCATAAATGCTACAACCGGCGAGTCAAAACGTGAGCGTCAGCCGGGGCCGGATCAACAATCACTGTTGGTATTAAGTAGTGGATTTCGTAAACACAATCGCCAACTGACAATAATGGTCGCCGCGGCTGTTGATCCGGTAAACCGGAATATCGGCAGGTTCCAGATATGGTTTGCGAGCAGTGCTGCCGGTATGTTGCTGTTGCTGGTCATCTTACAGGCCCTTATCCTGCGCAACAGTCTGAAATCTCTTTCCCATCTACGCAATGAATTACAGGCGTTGCAACAGGGCAAGCTCGAATTCCTGCATACAGAAGTCCCCGTTGAAATACGACCATTGGTTACTGAGGTTAATCATCTGCATAAAGTCATGGCGGAACGGCTAAGGCGTTCCAGGGATGCGCTGGGCGATCTCGCGCATGCCCTGAAAAAACCATTAACGATCATCCAGCAGTTTAACGACAGATATCGGGAATCGATGCCCGCCGATGTCCATGAGACACTGGTGAAACAATCAGCGGAAATAAACCGCCTGACAGACCGTATACTGAAACGTGCGCGCCTGGCTGGAAATCGCCAGCAGGGGACACGTTTCTCACTTTCTCTGGATCTGCCTGACCTGATCAGCACTCTGGAAATGATGTATCCAGACAAGGACATAAAAATGTATGTTGATAACAGGTCGGAAACAGAATACCTGTTTGATCGGGAAGACATGATGGAACTGCTCGGAAACCTGGTCGACAACGCGTACAAATGGGCCAGGCATGCAATCAATATCACTATTGACAGGAAAAGTGGGGACGAAATCGAGATCAGTATTGAAGACGATGGCCCGGGCGCAGACCTTGATCAGCTAAAGCAAATACTCCGGCGTGGCGTCCGGCTGGACGAGACGGTACATGGCTACGGCTTCGGGCTGGCCATCGTTTCTGACATGCTTGCAGAATATAAAGGCAGCATCGTCTTCGGCAGATCGGACAAACTCGGTGGCTTCAGGGTGGAGATCACCCTGCCAATGCAACATTCCGAACAGGCCGGGAAAGCCCCGGCCTGACCGTCTGTACCGATATACCCCTTCCTGCTCTTAAATTTTATAAAAAGTTAGCTAATCAAGTTAATATGATCTTTAGGAAATACTACTAACAATATGATAAACAACAAATAAACTCTAAACCCACCTTTTAAAATAAAACAATATAAAAACTAAAGTAATTACCAACCCTGCCGAAATTAAGAGTATTAGCATATAATAATAAACATTAATGGCTTACAGATTTCTTAATTTTAACCAGGAGTAGATAAATGAAGCAGAGCATAGTTATTATTGGTTTGATACTTCAGATGTTGGTTGCGGGTTTGTCCGTGGCTGCCGAGGTTGGTTTCCCGGGCAGGGCCGAGTTTCCTGAAGTCCCGGTCATGAAAATGACCAGCCTGCAGGCAAGGTTCAATGATGTGGTGATTGTTGATACCCGTTCCAGCTATGAATATGAAACCCTGCGTATCAAGGGTGCGTTACATATCCCGGTATCAGCCGATGACTTTACCACCAAAGTGAAGAAATTGCGCAAGAACACCAAGGCCCCGATCGTGTTCTATTGTAACGGTCGTACCTGCTACAAGTCCTACAAGGCGGTGACGAAGGCACAGAAGGCGAAAGTTGACAACATTTATGCCTACGATGCCGGCATGTTCGAATGGGCCAAGGCCAATCCGAATAAATCGGTATTGAGAAACATCAGCCCGATCAACCCGGATGAAATAATCTCCAAGGAGGTATACAAAAAACGGTTACTGGATGCGGATTCATTTGTCACCAAGATCTATAAGTCCAAACAGCCCCTCCAGGTGCTCGATATTCGCGATATGTATCAGCGTGCCGGTGTCAGTATATTTCCTGGCAAGGAACGTTGGGCCAGCCTTGATCAGAAGAAGCGCCTGCAGCGATACCTGGACCGTGCGGTCAAGAAGAATAAAATCGTGCTGGTTTATGACCAGGTCGGCAAGCAGGCATACTGGTTCCAGTATGCGCTTGAAGAAGCCGGTATCAAGGATTACTACTTTATGGATGGCGGTGCCCGTTCTTACTACAAGATGATTGAAAAGAATCTGTAAGAACGCACTAGACTGTCGTAAACCAGCCCATCAGCAAGGCCGCACTATTAGCCCTGCTGATGGGTTTTTCTATTGGGTAACTATGAATATTAATAAGTCTATTTAACAGCGACCTTTCTTTGCCTGACCCGGTGGGCAATGGTAACCGGGATGCCTGCGCTTGGGACTGCTGTATTGCAGTTCCTGCTGCGGCACCCAGCGCGCCGCCGAGTATCGCACCGTCACCACCACCTCAGGTGATCTGACCGAACAGGTTACCGGTGACTCCTATAACGAAATTGGAAGATTGCTGGCTGCACTGGGTGCTATGTGGGATAACCTACATAATTTAACCTGCAGACATAGTCATCCTGCCATAATTCGTCATAATTCACCCTGAATTCGCCAGACTGAATCCCTGGCACTGCCATGTTGCCATTGTTTACTTGTGGTGTAAGTAATCAATGGCGGGAGGCAGGATATGTTTCAGTTTGGCAAGTGGTTTCAGCACGGGTTGATCATGCTGTTTGTCTGGTCGGCAGTCGTACAGGCCGTTTATGCAAATGATGACCGTGAGATCAGGCTACAGGACATCAGTCAGGGGAGTCTGATTTACAAACGGGAGGGCAGCAGAACCTACCGGCAGCTACCCGTCGTTTCCACAGACGTGAATATGCAGATCACCGGTATGATCCTGCGCTCAAGACTCAAACAGTCATTCAGTAATACCTCTGATGACTGGTTGGAAGCCAAATATGTATTTCCATTGCCTGAACAGGCTGCCGTTGATCACATGCGCATCCAGGTTGGTGAGCGGATAATAGAGGGTCAGATCAAGGAGAAAAACCAGGCACGAAAAATCTACAACAAGGCCCGCGCTGCGGGCAAACGTGCCGCATTGACCGAGCAACTGCGACCGAACATGTTTAGCAACTCAGTAGCGAATATCGCTCCGGGTGAAACGGTTATCGTCGAGATTGAGTACCAGCAGCTACTGCAATTTCGTGATGGACAGTACAGCTTGCGTTTCCCGATGGCGATGACGCCACGCTATATGCCGGGTGGTACGCCTGACCGGCATGTCGACGATAACCGTATCAGGGCATTGAATAGTGGCTGGCTGACTGAACAGAATCTGAGAAACGATAGTGAGGCTATTTCTCCCCCTGTCAATCCGGGCAGGGAGAAACTCAACCCCGTGCGTATGCAAATCAGTCTGGAGAGTGGATTCCCGCTGGCAAGCCTAAAGAGTGCCTATCACGACATCAGCACCAGTCAGACCGGGTCCGGAAAATATACCATCCGGTTTGCCGAAGAAGTGGTCTACGCTGAGCGGGATTTTGTGCTGAGCTGGACGCCTGAAGCCGATAAACAACCGCGTGCGGCCCTGTTCAGTGAACAAAAGGGTGCGGATAGCTACCACATGTTGATGGTCATACCGCCCGAACAGGATGACAGTCAGCGACAACACCTGAGTCGCGAGATTGTTTTCATTATCGATACCTCCGGTTCAATGGCCGGTACCTCCATTCGCCAGGCACGCAAGGCCCTGTTGACGGGTCTGGAGCGTCTGGATCAGACATCCCGGTTCAATGTCATTCAGTTCAATTCATACATGCATATGCTGTTTGATTCCAGTCAGTTGGCAACACCACAAAATATCAACAAGGCCAGGCACTATGTCCGGCAACTGCGTGCCAATGGCGGTACCGAAATGGCGCCGGCCTTACAGGCGGCATTGAATAACCAGGTGTATGACCAGGATGTCAGGCAGGTTGTTTTTCTGACCGATGGCAGTGTCGGCAACGAAGCTGAATTGTTCGGCTTAATCAGGCAGGGTCTTGGTAAGAGCCGACTGTTTACGATTGGTATCGGCTCGGCACCCAATAGTCATTTCATGCGTAAGGCGGCCGAGTTTGGACGTGGCAGTTTTTCCTATATCGGCAATGTCAACGAGGTCGATCAGAAAATGCGCACATTGTTCCGTAAACTGGAATCACCACTGATGTCGGATCTGAAAGTGGATTTTACCGGAAATGTACCGGTAGACCGATGGCCTGAACGGATACCGGATTTGTACGATTCAGAGCCATTAATGCTCATCTGGAAAAGCCCCGGATATGGCATGGGTGAGGTTCGTGTGCAGGGAAGACGAGGTGAGATCCCCTGGCAGACCGGCTTCCCGCTGACACTGGCAGGTAGCGGTAAGGGTATTTCCCAGTTGTGGGCCAGAAAGAAGATATCGGAGTGGATGGACAAGCGCCTGACTGGCGCAGATCAGCAGACAGTCAGGCAGCGGATAATCGGTCTGGCGCTGGATCATCATATGGTCAGTCAGTACACCAGTCTGGTCGCAGTCGATGTGACACCCGTAAGACCTGTAAACAAAACACTGAGTAGTAAAAAGGTGCCCGTGAATCTGCCTACAGGCCAGCAGTACACAAAAATCCTCGGCCGTATGCCGCAAACGGCGACATCATCTGATCTGCAGATGGCAACAGGTCTGTTGTTAATCCTGCTTGGATTATTTTCAGCGTGGATTATCAGGCACGGAAGGACAAGCTCATGCGTATAACCAGATGGATTATTTTCGGGATAATATTGCTTGTAATTACGACAGGACTGACCCAGTTCGGGCAGGGTAGTTATATCAAGATCAAGGCCGTGATGTCGCAGTTGTTACTGGACCGGGCCTGGGAGAAAACGCAGGCAGGCGACCAGCAGGTAAAGCCGTGGCCCTGGGCAGATACCTGGCCGCTTGCCCGGATGATCATTCCGTCACAAAACACCTCGTATATCCTGCTGGCCGGTGACAGTGGGCGAACGCTGGCCTTTGGACCGGGTCATCATTACGGTTCAGTGCTGCCCGGTGAACCGGGTAACAGCCTGATCAGTGCTCATCGGGATACACATTTTAGGTCATTGCAGTTTCTGAAAAAAGGTGATGAGCTTGCGCTTGAAACTCCCGGGCGGGTCAATAAGTATTACCGGATAGAACAGATACAGGTTATGTCCGCCAATCAGGTCTGGGTAGTGGCCGATGAAGATGTCTCCCGTCTGACCCTGGTCACCTGTTATCCATTCGATGCATTGCAGCCGGGCACCGCTTTGCGTTATGTTATAACGGCGGTCGAAGCCGGGACAGAAGGAGAGCTTATATCAATGTAACGGAACTGGTGTATACAAAGAAAAACTCATAGCGTGACAGTTGATTACAATACACCAGGTTCATGCAGTCCCAGGTCGATTAAACCGAAGAGCCAGGAATATGCCAGATTACGAGACAGTCAATGATATCAAGATCTATTACGAGGAATCCGGTCAGGGTGAACCGTTATTGTTTATTCATGGTTTTGGTGAAACCTCGTATACCTGGAGCAAGCTGTCGCCTGAACTGAGTAAACATTATCGCGTCATTGCGATAGACTTGATGGGGTTTGGTCAGTCAGACAAACCGGTGGACAGCTCATTGTACACCATCGAGTACCAGGCAAAACTGGTTGTGCAATTTATCAAACAAAAAGGCCTGAACAATGTCACGCTGATTGGTCATTCCTATGGTGGTGGTGTCACCATGATGAGCGCAGTGATGCTGATGCATCAGGAAGGTGTTCTAAAAAAACTGGTCATGATCGGCGGTATCGCCTACAGGATGCCGTTACCGCATTTTATTCATATGCTGGTAATTCCTTTTTTAAGCAGACTGGCCCTGGCCCTGATACCCAAACGAAGACTGGTCATGAACATGTTCAGGGTTGTGTATTACGACCAGGATAAAGTGGAACAGTCATTTGTCGAGGCCTATGCCCGGCCTCTACGTGATCGCCGGGCCCAGTTGGCGCTGGTTTATACTGCCAGGCTGGTGATGCCGGATAATCTGGATGACTATACCTGCCGGTACCGCGATATCATGGTTCCGGCGTTGATGATCTGGGGTGATCATGATGCCGTCGTGCCGGGTTCCATCGGGGAGCGGCTTAGCCAGGATCTTCCCGATGCCCGGCTGGAAGTGTTGCGCGATTGCGGTCATGTGCCGCATGAGGAGGAACCGGAAAAAACCCTGTCCCTGATCAGTAACTTTTTGCAGGGGGACAACTAGACATATAGCAGTTCGTCATCTGTATAGTTGTCGCGGGCGTGTTCGAACAGGTCGGCCTCGTTATCACGTCTTTTATGCAGACCGGGTAGTCTGTCTGCATCCCACAGGCGTTTCATCGAGCGGATCTGTTCTGCGATACCGGGTAAGTCCTGGTCAGCAACCAGTGGTTTGATCGCCTTCATTTCGCGTCTGCTGGCACCTGACATACCAGTGCCACGGTTATAGACCAGCGAAAGCAGGCCAGACTGCGCATCTGCAGGAAGCTGGTCGGCGCCGGGGTAGGCCTTCAGGGTCTTTTTCGCGTAACGGGGCAGGGTAGAGGTGTAAAAGACCTCGGATGCGGTATTCAGACTGATAACAATGTCTTTTACATTCGCGAGCATTTGACGGGCTGCGTCACCGCTGATACCGATGGTCGCAGACAATCGCGCCAGATCAGACGGATCCAGATAGCTGGCCCAATCCTTACTGAACTGTGACCGGGTTTGCTGGCCGATATCATAACCGACACCGATGGTGATACCGCTTTGACCACCCGGCCAGACCGGATTCTGTAACTTGCGTTTGTAATAGGCGGGTGAGGAAATCTCGCTGCTGATCAGTTCGTCGAGACCGGCCCTGGAAATGGTCAGGCTGTGCGGTCGGGGCTCCGGTGTTCCGATACCGGCATTATCGAGCAGGTCCTCGATTCGACTCAGGGTATCCACTCCCAGTACACCATCGTCATCGACGCCCAGACGTCTCTGTATGGCTTTCAGTCTTTCCCTTTCATAACTCATGTAGCATCGTCCTTGTAATCAGGCTGCCGCTTTCTACCCTGATAATCATCATATTAGCAGACCACATGCGGCCTGCCACGAACAGGGTTACATAGGCAGGCTGGAATCTCTGGTATAATCCTTTACGAACAGGTACGGGACACTATCATGCTCTATCCATGGACCAAACCGGGCTGGGACCAGCTGATGAACAGGCGGCGTGCAGGGCGTATGCCCCATGCACTGCTAATTACGGGTCTGCCCGGTGTCGGTAAGCTGGATCTGGCCCGGTCATTGGTAGACGGGCTGTTATGCCAGCAAGCACAGCCCGATGGTCAGGCCTGCGGACAATGTAAAACCTGCCAGCTTGGCACCGCGGAGACGCACCCGGATGCGTTTACGGTAACCCTGGCCGTGGATAAAAAACAGATCGGTATCGACCAGATTCGTGAACTGGGTGCACAACTGGCCTTATCCAGCCAGCTCAGTGGCTATCGAACGGCGATTATATATCCGGCCGCGGCGATGACCCATGCCGCTGCGAACAGCCTGCTGAAAACCCTGGAGGAACCTGGGCCGGATAGTATCCTGATCCTGGTAACCGCCGAGCCGGCACGTTTGCCGGCAACGGTGCGTAGTCGCTGCCAGCTCGTTCATATACCGGCACCTGAACCGGGGCTGGCACAGCAGTGGCTGCGTGAGCAGGGTATTGAGCAGCCCGAGCTGGTGCTGTCTCTGGCACAGGGTGCGCCTATAAAGGCGGTCGAGCTGGCCAGTTCTGACCTGCTGACGACCCGCCAGGGCCTGTTCGAGGAATTTGCCTTACTCATAAAAGGGAAACTTAGCCCGATCAAGCTCGCGGCAGGCTGGCAGAAGAAGGATGACCGTACCCTGCTGACTCTGCTGGATAGCTGGCTATGCGACATGGTTCGTCTCAAGTTTCAGCAAAACCCGCCGAATATCAGTAATATGGATTTTCAGCAGGACTTGCAGAGTCTGTCCGGCTTGATACAATCAAGGACATTATTTCAGCATCTGGACCGCGTCCGGCAGGCCTTGAGTTGGCAGGAATTCCCACTCAACCGTGATCTGCTGATAGAGGATGTGCTGATCCCGATGGCATCTGCCTGAGCGGGCGTTGAATCCACTGAACTGTTACAGGTAATACAACGATATGGCAAAAGCACCAGGGCTGGGAGCACGTCAGGGCATATTATCCCTGGCCATCAAGGATAAAAACGCACTATATGCGGCCTATATGCCGTATATCAAAAACGGTGGGCTGTTTATCCCGACCAACAAGATGTACAAGCTGGGCGATGAGGTGTTCATGCTGTTAACGTTGATGGACGAGGCCGAAAAACTGCCTGTGGCCGGCAAGATCATCTGGATTACCCCCAAGGGTGCACAGGGCAGCCGTGCAGCCGGGATCGGTGTCCAGTTCAGTGAACAGGACCAGGGCAAGACACGCAATAAAATCGAAGGATACCTCGGCGGTGCACTGCAATCCGATCGCCCGACGCACACCATGTAACCTCGCCTGAAACGTTCCGGCACACAATTCAATGACTATGACTAACATAACGTTGGTGGATTCACACTGCCACCTGGACCGTCTTGACCTCAGCCGTGATCAGGGTCAACTGGATGCGGCCATACGGCGCGCCAGCGAGCAGGGTGTGCGCCATATGCTGTGTGTGTCTATCGATCTCGAGGCCTGGCCGGCGATGGTCAAGGCAGTTGAGCCGTTTGACCAGGTCAGTGTCTCGATTGGTGTGCACCCGAACGAGCAGGAAGGACAGGAGCCGACGGTCGAGTTACTGTGCGAACATGCAAAGCAACCCAGGGTAGTTGCGATCGGTGAAACCGGCCTGGACTATTTTCGCACCAGTGGCGATCAGGAGTGGCAGCGCGAGCGTTTCCGTGTGCATATCGATGCGGCCAAACAATCCGGTTTACCGCTGATTATTCATACCCGTGATGCGCGTGAAGACACCATTGCGATAATGCGTGAGGAAGATGCCGGACTGGCCGGTGGTGTAATGCACTGTTTTGCCGAAGACTGGGATACCGCCAGGCGCGCGATGGACCTGGGTTTCTATATATCTTTTTCCGGGATTGTGACCTTCAAAAATGCCGAAACGCTCAAAGAGGTCGCACGCCGCGTGCCATTGGATCGCATGCTGGTCGAGACCGACTCACCCTATCTTGCACCGGTTCCGTTTCGAGGCAAGCCCAACGAGCCGTCCTATGTCCGGCATGTCGCCGAACATATCGCAGAACTGAGGGGCACGACACTGGAACAGATCGCTTCGGCGACCACCGGGAATTTCTACCAGCTGTTTAGCAAGGCTGCCGGTATCACCCAGTCTGATCACTAATATCCGCTATCCAGCGATTACCGGCAATTAGCGCAAACAGATCGGCAAAGCTGGCCTCTGGAAACCGTTGTTCCAGCTGTTCACAGGCATCTGATAGTGTATGACCGGCCTGTAAGCTGTTTAATATGAACCATAAGTCATCCGGCAGCACATCCAGGTGCATCGCCTTTTGATCGCGCCATATCAGCAGATATAAACCTTGTTCTGTTAGTTCGATGGTATCGGGTTGGGTATCAGGGTCGCGATTGGCATGCCAGATCTTGTCTACCGGCCAGCATGATTCCAGCAGTTGCATGTTTTCCTGCAAGAGAATGCCGGCATGGAGTCCCTGTTCCCCGGTCAGTCCGGCCAGGCGTTGTAAATCAAAATCAACCATGTCCGGACCGCTGAATACCTGGTGCCAGGCACGTTCCAGCCGCACCAGGTCAGGCAGCCAGGGTAACTGTGTGGCTAGCGCATGCATGTCCAGAAACTCCGGAAAGGCCAGGCCATAGCGGTTCAGGTCGGGACTGTCAGAGCGATGTTGCTGGATATATTGTTCACAGGCATGGGCAAAACAGGTATCCCCGATCAATCGTGCGCAGACCGGGTACTGCTCATGCAGGGCATGGGCGAGTCCCAGGCGGATACTGTCCCGATAGATACCAACATGGGAGGTAGCATCCAGCCCATCACTGGCCTGGACCAGGCTACCGGCATTGATCAGTTCAGATTGATCATAAACGGCTGACAGTAGCTGCTGTTGTATGTCCTGCAGGTGGTTCATATGCCTGGTCCAGAAAAGTGTCATATATATCCTGCGCGCACCTGGCTTCTTGTTCGAGCACATTAAAAGCGGGTATATCCTGGTCCCATTCGATCAAGGTAGGCACCGGGCCGAACTGTGTCAAGGCCTGTTGATACAGTTCCCATACCGGTGCATGGACCGGCCTGCTGTGCGAGTCGAGCAGATGGGTGCCATGGTCTTCGTAACCGGCCAGGTGCATTTCCCGAACACGTGAAGCCGGGATTGCGTCGAGATAGTCCTTCGCGCAAAAGCGGTGATTAACGGCACTGACATGAATATTATTGATGTCCAGTAACAGATCACAGTCGGCGTGCTGAATCACTTCGATCAGAAACTCCCATTCAGTGCACGCCGAGTCCTGGAATTGCATATAGCTGGACACATTCTCAACCAGTATGCGTTGTCCGAGAAAATCTTGTACCTGCTGAATGCGGGTACTGACATGGCGGATTGCCTCTTCTGTATAGGGGAGAGGTAGTAATTCGTGCAGGTAGGTTTGTCCGGTCGATACCCATGCCAGGTGATCGGATATCTGTACCGGTTCATAGCGCCTGATCATGTCTCGCAGGTTTTTCAGGTAGGTCATATTGAGTGGGTCAGTCGAACCCAGTGACATGCCGACGCCATGAAACGTGACCGGATAATTTTCGCGGATGCGAGCCAGGTATTGCAGTGCTTCACCACCCGCAACCAGGTAGTTATCGATCAGGACCTCGAACCAGGGTATATCGGGTTGCTGCTGTTCGATATAGTGATAGTGGGGGGCACGTAACCCGACTCCGGCGCCGGAGACCGGGTTACTGCACCAGTTGACAGTTGTGGGAGGTATGTGGGTCATTTCTTCGGAGTATAGACTTTCGCGCCGACGATCTTGTCACATGTACCCTTGGGAAGATAGATCCACTCTGTCGGATCGGCATCTTTCTTGGCCATGCCGGCGCAACCGTGGGTAGCGGTACCACAGCCATTCATCCCAGCTTTTACAATGCCGGCACATTTTTCATAGCCTTCTGACCAGGTTGGTTTTGCTGCCAGTGCCGGGGTGCTGGTAAATCCCAGGGCCACCGCGGCCAACAGCGCCTGGTTTACTTTGGATGTTGTATTGCTCATGATGTCTCTCCTTGATAAGTCTGTTATATGGACAAGGCAGACAGCCTCGTTCTCAACTATGAAGACCCGCCATGATCGGTATTTCTTACATGAAAAAAAATTATTTTTATTGTGCAATAAATCGGCTATGAAAGAGGTCTATTTAATGTATGGATAGCAAGCATGCTCAATTTGAGGCGCTGGTCAGGGCGTATTCGTCTGATTTGTACCGCTATGCGTACTGGTTATGTAAACAGTCCAGTTTGGCCGAGGACCTGGTTCAGGATGCCTGTTTACGCGCCTGGAAGTCCTTGCATACATTGCAGGATTTCTCGTCAGCGCGGGCGTGGTTGATGACCATCGTTCGTAATGAGTTTTTCAGGCATTGCAAAAGGAACAGTAGCAGGCATCAGCAGTGGGATGAGAAAATCGATACGCAGCTATCCATGATGGCATATGAAAGAGATGAAGCAGTAGATATGATGGCACTCAGACAGGCGATAGATACCCTGCCGGACGATTACCGGGAATCACTGGTACTACAGGTGATGGGTGGTTTTTCCGGTGACGAAATTGCGATCATAACGGGGGATAGCCGCAATACGATTATGACCCGGTTGTTCAGGGCAAGACAAAAGCTACGTTCTCTGTTGCAGGGACAGGATGAACACAAGGTGAAACAGTCATGAACTGCCTGGAATATAGAAGACTGGCCTTGCAGGATAGTAATGCCTTGCCTGAGCAGGCAAAAGCGCATCATGATGAATGCAGTACATGTCAATCCTTCGCTCGGCAGCTGAACGGGTTTAATGCCACCTTGCAACAGGCCATGAATGTGGATGTGCCTGAGGGTCTGGCTGATCGTATCCTGTTCAAACAGTCGTTCGGGCTGGACAGATCAAGACGCAGGCGTACCCGTACGCAATTGATCGTACTGGCTGCCAGTTTTGTATTCGGCCTGATGCTGTCATTGCGCCTGCTGGTACCAGGGGCGACTGCACTGGAGCACGCGGTACTGGCGCATGTTCATGATGAGCTGGATCACCTGCACGAGAACCACAGTGTTTCAGTCGAGCGTGTGAACGAGCTGCTGGCCAGTCTCGATACCCGTGCCTCTGGCAAGCTGGATAACATCCGTTATGCCGGTACCTGTGCCATCGGCAAGACAGTCGGTGCCCACCTGGTTCTGCAGGGCCGGTCAGGGCCGGTTACGGTGTTATATCTGCCCAGGGAGCAAGTCAGTGAAACACAGCGTATCAATGACAAAACCTTTCAGGGGCTGCTATCGCCGGGTATGCGGGGTAGTATCGCCGTGATTGGTGATAGCGACACAACACTGGAGGAACTACAGGATATCGAACAGAAAATGCAGGAGATATTGCAGCCTGTTGTTTAATGCCGATAGCGAGACCGACAACATCCTGAAGCGGACCTAAATTAATTATTACTCAACTTCCGAGTACGGCCAATTGCTGACTTTTGGCAATTTCTAATGAACAAATCCTGCCACCCAACAGCAGACGTTCAAATATGTTTAAATCCAGGTAAAAGCAGACTTTCTTGAACGTTGCAAATCACCGGCAGGCAAAAACGGAGCAAAGCGACACTTTTGACTGTCCGAGTGAATTTGCCTTGTTATATTTTTCTTACTATATTTTCATATTTCATCATATCAGGGTTCGATTTCTCTAGTTTTTTATACTCATCCTCAAGCCATGCCTGAAAATTTTCTAAACAAAGCAGATGTTCTTCATAATCAGAAACATCCTTTATAGTTTCACTGTGAAGAAACCTTTCATTAAACTTTATGGCATCATTTAAAGCAGATACCATTAAAAGTAAATATTGCTCTGATATCTCCAGTTTCATATAGCATCCCTCACAACTAGCAAGGCCAACTGATCTAGCAGCTTTTTGAAACTGGTTAACGGCATATCATATGCTGGAGCAATTGTGTAATGTGTAGCTCCTATACGGTGATTAAATTTATCCTTAACAATCGCAAGCCCTGCGGGTAAGACAGTTCCATGAGGGACTTTATAGTATTCCCATGAGCTTCCTTTAAATGTGTTTGGCTGATCAAAAGTACTGATACCTCTTGGTGTAGGCTTGCACGATACCCATTTGATTCCATTTTTAACAACAATCGTGATATCAGCAGGTCGAACTTGGCCATTTGATAGTATTTTTTCCTTTTCAACTAACCCAAAAAGCGAACCTGTGTCTCTGATTCTTTTTGCGCGCCATAGGTTTACTGGTGATTCTTCATAATAACGATCAATTTCTCCTGCAGAAATTAAAATATCCTTTAGTATTTCAGTCATTTTTAATACCTCCATTAAATAGAAAAATATAACGTTTAAGCTGTGCGGCGTGAACGAAGCGCAGCCTAGTTTGCGTCCAAGCGAGCGCCTTGTTAGGTTTCAGCCAGTTGATCGATAATTTCATGTGCTGTTTCATCTGGGGTTTTGTTTAGCGTATAAACAGTTTTTTTAGACAACAACTCATTCGTTGGATGCATTATCAGATACGCATTTATAGGGAAATCTTCTTTTAAACCAGGCAATGCTTTAATGTTTGTTTCTAGATCACTTGAAGGTAATAAAAGAAAAACATTAGATATTGGCTCAAAAGCTGGCCTTATTCTCTCTACTTGATGTGGCTCATCAAATGTCTGTGCACCACCACCAAAATCAATAATATGGTTTGGATGGTCTTCAATAATTAACTTGACTGTTTTTGATTTGAATTCGTTCATATACGAAATCATGGCATATTCACCATGTTCTTTTTCTATGGCGTCTACTGTTTCTTTTTTCATTCCTAGTACTTTCCAGTATTTCCCTTTCACTTCGTCATAGCTGCACCGGGGCATGTCTAATTTTTCAGACAACAATTTGGCTTGTGTGGACTTTCCAACTCCGATTGGTCCTATCAGTACGATTGTGTCCATTTGCTATATAAGCCTAACGCTGTGGTAATAGGCAGTCGAAGCGTAGCTGACCACTTTGTTATGTATTTTCATTTGATGACCATAATTCTATCAGTTCTGATATTTCAGGTTGTTTTTCATACTGTGGTATGGAGCTATCTAATATTACCCAAGACTGAGCACTGCGGACCCATAAATGTGCCACTGGCTTGAACCATGAAGTATCTTCAAATGTACCTGGCTTTAAAGCCACTATGCCTGGGTATTCATCAGCTGAAAACCAAAATGGTGTTCCACATTGAGAACAATGATGTTTTTGAACTTTTGTACCATTGACATCAATAGTATTTGTGGTTACCTCGCCTTTTACGATTTCTATGTCTTTATTATTTACAATCATCGATAAGCCAAACGCAGAACCTGACGATGTTTGGCAATCGGTACAATGGCAGGCATAGCATGTAAGAGGTTCGCCAGTATATTTATATTGAATGGCTTTGCACTCACAACTACCTAAATGCATTTTCTTCTCCTATTGTTTCTCATACATAACGATTTGGGTAAGGCACGCAACGCTTTTTCGCGTCGCGCTTGACCCGTTTGTTAGATGATTCTAGCCCATATCCACTCAT
>CAMYJU010000021.1 GCA_947258795.1 uncultured Gammaproteobacteria bacterium
AGTTCAGCGACGACTGATTCGTTAGGACTCTTTCTGAGAAATTCGAATCCGCACTTGATTCGCTGCAAATACTGCTTAGGTCAGTAATACCTGCCGTTGCCAGCCAGTGCCAGACATTGCCTGCCAGTGCCGGTCACTCCCACTCGATGGTGCCGGGCGGCTTACCGGTGACATCGTAGACCACGCGCGACAGGCCATGCACCTCATTCACGATACGACTGGATACGGTTTCCAGGAACTCGTAAGGCAGATGTGCCCAGCGTGCGGTCATGAAGTCTATAGTCTCGACCGCGCGCAAACTAACCACATACTGGTAACGTCGCCCGTCACCGGTCACCCCTACTGACTTGATCGGTAAAAACACCACAAAGGCCTGACTGACCTTGTGATACAGATCGTGCTTGTGCAGTTCCTCGATAAAGATATGATCGGCCAGACGCAGGATGTCGGCGTATTCCTTTTTGACTTCACTGAGGATGCGCACACCCAGGCCAGGACCCGGGAACGGATGGCGATAGACCATGTCATATGGCAGACCTAGCTCAACACCGAGCTTGCGCACTTCGTCCTTGAATAGTTCACGTAGCGGTTCGCACAGTTTCAGTTTCATGAACTCAGGCAGGCCGCCGACATTGTGATGCGACTTGATCAGATGCGCCTTGCCGGATTTGGCCGCGGCCGATTCGATGACATCCGGATAGATCGTACCTTGCGCCAGCCAGCGCGCATCACTGAGTTTTTCTGCCTCTTCCTCGAAGATCTCGATGAACAGGTTACCGATGATCTTGCGTTTCTTTTCCGGGTCAGCCTCACCTCTCAATGCATCGAGAAAACGCTGTTCGGCATCGACACGAATCACGTGTACACCCATATGCTCGGCGAAGGTGGCCATGACCTGATCACCTTCCTGGTAGCGCAACAGGCCGTTATCGACAAACACACAGGTCAGCTGATCACCAATTGCCTTGTGCAGCAATGCCGCGACAACCGATGAATCAACGCCACCAGACAGGCCCAGTACGATCTCTTCATCACCGAGCTGTTCGCGTATGCTTTTGATACTGTCTTCAATGATATTATCCGCTGTCCATAGCGAATCACAGCCAGCGATGTCATGCACGAAGCGCTCGATAATACGCTGCCCCTGGTTGGTATGGGTCACCTCAGGATGAAACTGCAAGGCATAGAAATGACGAGACTCATCCGCCATCGCCGCAATTGGCGCACCGTCGGTATTGGCCATCAGGATGAAACCCGGTGGCAGTTCCACCACGCGGTCTCCGTGTGACATCCACACATCCAGCAGGCCGTAGCCTTCCGCACTGGTGTGATCCTCGATATCCTTAAGCAATGCCGTATGACCTCGCGCACGCACCTGTGCATAGCCATACTCATGATGTGTCGCATTTTCGACCTTGCCGCCCAGTTGTGCAGCCATGGTCTGCATGCCATAACAGATACCCAGAACCGGTACACCCATCTCGAACACAAGCGGATCGGCAATGGGTGATTCTTCACTGGTCACTGTTTCCGGCCCGCCGGACAGGATAATCGCACGTGGTGCGAAGGCCTGTATCTCATCGGCAGGCATGTCCCAGCCATGCAATTCACAGTAGACACCCGCTTCACGCACGCGTCGGGCAATTAACTGGGTGTATTGCGAACCAAAGTCCAGGATCAGTACCCGGTGTTCATGAATATTCGGCAATGCCGCAGCAGCTGATTGTTGATCAGTCAAGGATAGGACCCTTTATATTAATGTGCGTTAGCTTGAAACGGTTTCATTCGACCCGGTAGTTCGGGGCTTCCTTGGTGATGGTGACATCATGCACATGACTTTCACGCATACCGGCTGCTGAAACCTTGACGAAAGATGGCTTGGAGCGCATCTCATTGATACTGACGCAGCCCACATAGCCCATGGTTGAACGCACGCCACCCAGTAACTGATGGATAATATTGATCAGCGGTCCCTTGTAGGGCACACGTCCCTCGATACCCTCCGGTACCAGCTTGTCGACATTGGCTGTCGTTTCCTGGAAATAGCGATCACTGGAGCCCTGTTGCATCGCACCCAGCGAACCCATACCACGATAGGACTTGTAGGAGCGCCCCTGGTACAGCTCGACCTCCCCGGGTGCCTCTTCCGTACCGGCAAACAGTCCGCCGACCATGATCGCATAAGCACCGGCCACCAGCGCCTTGGAAATATCTCCGGAAAAGCGGATGCCGCCATCCGCGATCAGCGGTACACCCTTGTCCTTGAGGGCTGCGGCGACGTCGGACACGGCGGTAATCTGCGGCACGCCGACACCGGCAACGATACGCGTGGTACAGATCGAGCCTGGGCCGATACCGACCTTGACCGCGTCGGCGCCAGCCTCCACCAGATCCAGCGCCGCCTCAGCGGTAGCGATATTGCCGCCGATCACCTGCAGATCCGGATAGGTCTGCTTGATCTGACGCACCCGGTCGATCACACCCTGTGAATGTCCATGCGCAGTGTCGACAATGACCACATCCACACCGGCATTGACCAGGGCCTCGACGCGCTCGGAGGTGCCCTGTCCGGTGCCGACCGCCGCACCGACACGCAGGCGACCCTGATCGTCCTTGCAGGCCAGCGGATAGTCCTTGGCCTTCTGGATGTCCTTAACGGTAATCATGCCGCGTAGCTGGAAATCATCGTTGACCACCAGTACTTTTTCTATACGGTGCTTGTGTAGCTGCTCCTGGGCCTCCTCGCGACTGGCGGTCTCGGAGACCGTGACCAGGCGATCTTTCGGGGTCATTATCATCGACACCGGGCTGTCATAGCGGGACTCGAAACGTAAATCCCGGCTGGTCACGATCCCGACCAGGTCCTCCCCATCTACGACGGGAACGCCGGAGATACCGTAAGATCGCGTCAATTCGATTACCTCACGTATACTCACGTCCGGCGACACCGTGATCGGGTCCTTGATCACGCCGCTCTCAAAGCGCTTGACCTTGTAAACTTCGCTGGCCTGCTGTTCGGGCGTCATATTCTTGTGAATAATGCCGACACCGCCTTCCTGCGCCATCGCGATGGCCAGGCGGGATTCGGTAACCGTATCCATCGCGGCCGACACCAGCGGGATGCTCAGCTTGATATTACGCGTCAATCTGGTCGATAAATCAGCGTCTTTGGGCAAGATGGTGGAATGGGCAGGAACAAGAAGGACATCGTCAAATGTCAGGGCTTCCTTGATTATTCGCATTGAGTCAGATCCAGTCTAGTCAGGTATCATTAAGTGAAACGTGATTATAGGATTTGACGCGGCCGGGGTAAACTAGGTAGCCTATATAAATGGATTCAGTTACCGACTAAGCAAAACTGCAGGTCTGGTCCACTCACGCATCAGATGATGTCGCTGAACTACTATAACTAACTGAATTTATACTAATAATTACATTAATATCATCTTCTGGAGGATGCATTAAATGAATAAGCTTATCGTCTCAGCCGCCCTGGCCGCCGTTCTGGTCTCACCTGTCAGCCATGCTGCCAGCCAGTCAGACGCCGCTGCAGCCATTACTGCCGCCGTGGTCAAGAACAACGAAGCCCAAAAGGCCGGCTTTGAATGGCGCGATACCTATAAAAAACTGCTCGGCCCGGCCAAAAAGGCCTATCAGAAAGGCGACTATGCCAAGGCCGTCAAGCTGGCCAACACCGCCAAGGCCCATGCCGAACTCGGCCTGACCCAGGCCAAGGTCGCATCCAATGCCGACCTGCATAACTAAGTACTTGTTGTAACTGAAAAAAAGGCCGGGTCCATCCCGGCCTTTTTCTATACCCATGCCGACCACACCGCAAATCACAGATACCAGCCCGCAACGGGATATCTACAGCGTCAGTCGACTCAACCAGGAGGTACGCGACCTGCTCGAAGGCGGTTTCCCGCTGTTGTGGGTCGAAGGGGAAATCTCCAACCTGGCCAGGCCGGCATCGGGCCATATGTATTTCACCCTGAAGGACGCTCGCGCACAGGTGCGCTGCGCGCTGTTCCGTAACCGCGCGCGCCTACTGAGTTGCAGGCCCGAGAATGGTCTGCAGGTGCTGCTGCGTGCTCGTGTGAGCCTGTACGAAGGCCGTGGCGATTTTCAGCTGATTGCCGAGCACATTGAGCCGGCCGGTGATGGCGCATTACGGCTGGCCTATGAAGAGCTGAAAAACAGGCTGCAACAGGAGGGGCTGTTCGACGCTGAACGCAAACAGGAACTGCCGTTGTTACCCAGGCAGATCGGTGTGATCACCTCACCGTCCGGCGCCGCGATCCATGACGTGCTGACTGTGCTGCAACGTCGTTTCGCCGGTATACCAGTGATCATCTACCCTGTGCCGGTACAGGGTGACAATGCCGCAGCCAGCATTGCAGACATGATCAGACGCGCCAATCAGCGAGATGAATGCGATGTACTGCTGTTAACCCGCGGCGGTGGCAGCCTGGAAGATATGATGGCCTTTAACGACGAACGCGTCGCACGCGCGATTGCGGCCTGCAAGCGACCGCTGGTGTCGGCCGTTGGCCACGAGGTTGACTTCAGCATCGCCGATTTTGTCGCCGATGTACGCGCCCCGACCCCGTCTGCGGCCGCGGAACTGCTCAGCCCGGACAGCCGCGAATGGTTGCAACAAAGCCGTGACCTGCAACGCCGTCTGATCCAGGCCATGCAACAACAAACCGATGAGCAGGCACAAACACTGGACTGGCTGGGCCTGCGTCTGCAACAGCAGCACCCGCAAACCCGTTTGCAGCAACAGATGCAACACGCCGACCAGCTCGAAAGCCGCCTGAATCTGGCTTTCCGCCACTGCCTGGAGCGCAGCCAGTCGCGGCTGGCACGCGGTCAGGCACAGCTGCAGGCACTGAATCCGACTGCACGCCTGAACAGCAACCGCCAACAACTGGGCTATCTGCAAAACCGGCTCAGGCAGGCCATCCACAAACAACTCGATGCACCCAGACAGCTGCTGACAGGCCTGAGTCGCACACTGCATTCGATCAGTCCACTGGCGACACTGGAGCGGGGCTATTCGATCACGCGCAGCGTACCCAGCGGTGATATCCTGACCTCGGTCGCCACGCTGAAGCCCGGCGACCGGCTCAACAGCCGTCTCAGCGACGGCGAGATCAGCAGTGTGGTTGAAAACGTTTCGAAAACGGACAAACCATGATCAGACTCACAGCCGTTATCCTGTTAAGCCTGTTGGGTTTTAACCAGGCCCTGGCAGCCGAGAACCTGCCCCGTATCGAAATCGTGCCGGGCGGTATTGCCCGCATTACCCTGCCTGACGCCCGGGATACTGAGGCCTGGTATGGCAAACGTCGGGTCATGGTGGTCAGGCGTGGCGACCAACGCATTGCCATCGTCGGCATCCCGCTGACCACCAAACCCGGCGTGAAGAAACTCCGCATCAAACACGCCGACGGCAATAATCACACAATGAGCTTTACTGTGCGCAACAAGGATTATGCCACCCAGTACCTGACCATCAAAAACAAGCGCATGGTCAGCCCGAACAAAAAAGACCTGGAACGCATTGCGTCCGATCGCGTCCGCATCCGCAAGGCCCTGGCCAGCTGGAGCACTGGCGAGCCGGATCTGCTGCAGTTTGGCCAGCCGGTCAAAGGCATTGCCAGCAGCAGTTTTGGACTACGACGTTATTTCAACAAGCAACCGCGCAAACCGCATAGCGGCATGGACATCGCCGCCAATGAAGGTACGCCGGTGCATACCCCGGCCTCCGGCACCGTGGTCGAGACCGGCAACTACTTTTTCAATGGCAATACCGTGTTCGTCGACCATGGACAGGGCCTGGTGACCATGTACTGTCATTTAAGCAAGATCAGCGTCAAACCCGGGCAAACGGTTCGTGCCGGCGAGCCGCTTGGTGAGGTCGGTCAGACCGGGCGGGTGACCGGCGCCCACCTGCACTGGTCGGTCAGCCTGAACCGTACCATGGTCAACCCGGCACTTTTCTTACAGGAACAAAAGTAGCTTTCACTCTCTTTAAGCACCGTCTCATTGAACGCTTGCAGCGTTCGTTATACGTACCATACCCACCGTCCCGGTGGATCAAGGAAATTCCCGCGTAGGCTACCGTCACGATAACAATCATGCGTTTCACGCAAAATACCGTCATTCCCGCGCAGGCGGGAATCCAAAACTATGAGGGATTAGCGTAAACCGGTAGCATCGCAGCGCACTCCACTCCGATCGTGCTGTTGTCTATTTTTAAAACCAGTTATCAACAGCATAAACGCCGAAAACAAATAATACCCATGACACACCAACAATTGCGGTCAGCAAATGAGTATACAAGTATATCTTACTTGCCACTCTTATATTCTCATCAATGGGCAAATCTTTGTTCAGGTTAGTGAATCGTTTTCTTCGTGAACGCGCAGGGTACACAATCAAAAACATATATGTACCGGCTTTGACAAGACTCAACGGCCATGAAGAATAAAACGCCAATTCAGCAGATGAAAACCACGGTTCTCTGAACAATATCGAATCCAGGCGACGATAAAGAATATTGTGCATGACAGTTGCAAATATTATCGATATAAATACAAGCACTAACTCAACAACTGTCAATGACCATGCGATAGTCCAGATTATATGTGGCTCTACCTGCTGCACAGGCTTGCTACTCCTGTTGCCGAGGCAATATCGATTTTCCGCCCATATGTGTCATATAGGTTACTGAAGCCTTTCCCAGCAACATAGCCGGCTACAGCGCTTCCTACACCAATAACCAATGATGCAACCCAACCAACAGGTGTGGCCATTGCAACAATAGCCATACCTGATACAAAACCAAAGGCAGTACCTCCAACAATACTACCTACACTTTCAACCAGAATTGCATTCTTTTTATTTATATCACCGGTATTCGCAATATCGTTACAGGCAACCCCCAAGCCAACCGTCGATAACACTACACCACCACGCGAGGCATATTTGGCCGCACGGCCCATGCGGCCGATTTGTCGGGTAATATTCTGGGTCGGCGCCCTGCCCTTGGTTCTGGAAATGCGCAACACCTCGTTTTGCAGCCGTGTTGTATTAAGTATTCGCGCCAGCGGCCCCAGCTTGGTTTTTAGTTTTCCGAGAATTTTATAACGGCGGTAATCATATTGACCCTTGCTGAGTTCGCCTGCCTTATACGCCTCGTAGTTATGCACCATCTCGTTTAACAAGGGTGTATTGGCCAGAAACGTGCGGTTGACCATGGTCATACTCGCCGAGCCGGTACCAAGCATGATCGGTGTCAGGGTAGATAACCATGCCCTTTCCTGTGGTGCTGCTTGTTGCCATTGCCGGCGAAGTGGCTGGTAAGCCAGTTGGTCCGTACTCAATACCGGGGCTGTATCAGGATGGGTCGTCGCAGAACAATAACGCTGCGGGACGCTCATCTTTATCAACTGGTTCGGGAAAATCCGGTCCGGATTTTTGATATCCGGATTATCGGCCAGGATCCGGCTGAGGATAGTGTCCTGCTGTTGCTTCGTGATCGGTCCATGGTAATTTTGAATAATCCGGCCGAGGCTGTCGGCTGTTCGTACACGGTACAAAATGGTATCGTAAGCGGTCGGTTTGCTTGTTGTCATTATTATAACTCCTTGTTTTAAAAAGCCATATCCGTCGATGGTTGTGGCTTGATTCCTGAATAATCCCTCAGATCATCATACATTCAGGAATGGCAGGGTCAAGCTCTACAGGTCAATAAACATACTAAATACAGGCTAAATACCGATTCATCGATGCCGATAAACTGGGTAATTAGCGACCACCGGCGCAACGGCGAGGAGAGAATAATGGAGGCCACCCAACTATTTGGTTTGAACCGCTTTTTCAGTGGTTTGCAAAGCCATTTATCAAATCCGGTGATCAAGGCCCCGGATGACACCGGAACCAGCGTCCATACCAACCAGCCACAGTCTGTGGATGGCACTAACACCGATGATAATGCTGAGATCCTGAACAGCACCCTGTTCAATAACCTGCGCTCGCGGCTGGCCGGCTACGGTATCGACCTGGATTCAGTCGAACAGCTTAAAGACTTCTCTCCGGAAAAAATTGCCACCCGGGTCCTGGGCGTGATCGCGAAAGAACTGAATCATGCCGAGGACGACGAACAACGCAGCGAACTGCTGCAGCAGGCACGCGAAGGGGTCGAGGCCGGCCTGTCCGAGGCGCGTGACATACTCGACTCACTCGGTGTGCTGTCAGGCAATGTTGCAGACAATATCAATCGCACCGAAGAGCTGCTGAATACCGGTCTGGCGCAACTGGTTGATGGACAGCCTGTCGATCTCGGTATCGTGGGAAACAGGGATGAACATGAAGTAGTCGCGAACTCGGACTCGGCCGCGTTTCTGGTTGCGAATGAAAGCCGCCGCCAATCGTCACTGGAAATCGAAACCAGCGAAGGCGACCTGATTAATATCAGCATAAGCAGCAGCACCAGTATCAGCGCGATCCAGTTCCAGAGCGCGAATGCCGATGGACAACTGCAGGGCAGTGCGTATAACAGCAGCGCCAGTTTCTCGGCTAGCTATACCGTCAGCGGCGATCTGAACGATCAGGAAAAGGACGCGATCAGCGACCTGCTCGAGCGCATCGACAAGGTCACTGACCGGTTTTTCGATGGCAATGTACAGGCCGCTTTTGCCCAGGCCAGCAAGCTTGAAATCGGCTCGGAGCAACTAGCCGGGTTTGCTTTGAATCTGGAACACAGCAGCACCACCGCCGTTGCGGCCGCCTACCAGCAAACCGCCGGTAGCGACGCAAGCGCACCGGCCAGCCTGCTGGATCTCGGTAAATTTGCCCGAGGTGTACTCGATATCCTGAAAAACGTCAGCAAGGACATGCCATTTGCAGACTTTGAAACCGAGGCGAAGCAACTGTTGAAAGAATCTGCCGCGGTCAAGACCGATGATCAGCAAGCCACTGATGCGCTCAATAACCTGGTTGACGCGCTCGCTGAGGCAGAACACAAAGAAACAGAGGTAGCGTAACTTCAGACATGGTATGCTATCCCTGTGATTTACAGGAAATTGTATGCGACAGGATAGTTTCCTCAAACTGATAAAGATTGCTTCGCTACGCTCGCTATGACAGCAAGCACCTCAACCATTGGTCACTGCCTTGGCTATGCCTTGCTTGGCATAATCTTGCTGCTACCGGCAACGGCTGTTCCGGAAATATACAAATGGGTAGACGAACACGGCCGTACCCACTACGGTGAAAAACCACCAGCCAAAAGTCCATCAAAGCAGGTCCCGATCAAAAACACTTCTGCTCCACCTGCCGGCAATACCAGTCCGGAATCACAAAAAGACCGTCAACAAAGACTGTTACGCGCATTCGAAGAAGAACGCCTGCAACGGGAAAGCAATCGCCAAAAAGCCAAACAGGAACGGGAACAAAGCAAAAAGAAATGCGCCTACGCCCGCAACCGACTCAGGATCGCGCAAGGCGGTTACCGGTTGTATGATTTCGACAAACAGGGAAACCGGGTTTACCTCGACAGCCAGCAAATAGATCAGGCCAGGGCCAGGGCCAGGCAGGAAGTTAAGCGTTTATGTAATTAGGGCTACTGTTCATTGCCTGAATAGCATCCTGTCATCCACTCATAATATCGGAAATAGCTATAATGCTACTGTCCTTTTCATCATATAAATCTTATCAATCCTTGCTTTGCACCTGATCACCCTAGCAATCACACTACAGCTCTTCCAACAAGCGAAAGAATTAACAAACAAGCCAGCAATATTGCCTAAAACAATACCATCTATAGGCTTATAGTTTATGGTATTCCAATGTCAATCAGGCGTAGTGAAATGGTCAAAATACCTGCTACGCTAGTGATAAAGACAATATAAAGAAATTCGCGCTGCGAATTGATGAACATGGCGATCCGCAGGGATGTACACACTTCACTGTTGTACATAGAAACTTCTTATCAGGCGTACATCGCCAATATCAGTATTAAGCTTAACCATCAGAATATAAAGGAGATTCGATTATGGACCTAATCAGAACAAAAGAGATTTCAAAGAGTGTCACAACACGAAAACGAAATTCAAAACGCAAGGGAAAACGCAAAACCCCGACTTCCCTGAAGTTCCTGAAAAGCACTCATACCGTAATCAGAATGCATCTGGCAGCCGCTAGTGACCTGCCCACCTTCCTGGAAACCGCCGGCGCACTAAACCTTAAAGGACGCAGGAAATTGGTCGAGCAGGCACTGGTGCTGATCGATGAAAATTTCGTTCATCTGCCATTAAAAGAGTCTATGCACGGTGTAGATCCAGTACAAAAACTACGCTTGCTGCAGCACCAGCTCGACCAGACTACAACATCCAAAATGGGAAGCGAGTTTGAATTTCATCGTGAGATGATCAATATTTTTAACTCAGTGCGTGATTTGCATACCAACTACCTGCTTCCAGCGCCGTTTGCGGACAAGGTGGCATTTCTGCCGTTCGATATTGAGGAGTGTTTCGATAACGGCAAGCCACACTATATTGCGTCCCATCTGGTGCAGGGGTTTACCCACCCGCATTTCAAAAAAGGGGTCGAAATCACCATGTGGAATGGTATCCCGATCGACCGGGCGATAGCCATCTCTGCCGACAAGCATGCCGGCAGCAATCTCGCAGCACGTCATGTACGGGGAATCGACGGGCTGACCATCCGGGCACTCAGGAGAGCGCTGCCACCCGATGAGATGTGGGTAGTCATAGGCTATACCGATCTTCATGGTGTAGAACGCGAGATGCGACAGGACTGGATCGTAACACCTACACTGCCGGATACCGGTGGCGTTGATACAGATTCCAGAACGACAGCAGCCGCATCACAGGGTATCGATAT
This sequence comes from uncultured Gammaproteobacteria bacterium, assembly GCA_947258795.1. Taxonomy (GTDB): domain Bacteria; phylum Pseudomonadota; class Gammaproteobacteria; order DRJJ01; family DRJJ01; genus DRJJ01. The sequence goes on from CAMYJU010000021.1 coordinate 10,915, forward strand.
TGAAGCAGATATTGTCCAGCGCACGCGGAAAATGCTGTTTGCACCGAAGGTAATCGCCGAGGAAAGAAAACATCACAAGATCTCGAAACATAAAGCCGGTTCGGGCCAATCGCTAACTTCGACTATGCCGGGCGTGTTCAGCGCGAAGAATGTTTCCACACCATCCGGTGAATTCGGTTACATTCGCATTTTCACTTTCAGTGTTAATAATCCGGAAGCATTTATTAATGAATTCATTCGTCTGGTCGAACTATTGCCACAGCAAGGCCTGATTGTGGATGTCCGTGGCAATGGCGGTGGGCACATCTATGCCAGTGAAGGCCTGCTACAGGTATTGACCAATGTGGACATCACACCGGAGCCAACCCAGTTCATCAACACACCTTTAAACCTGCGCATGTGCAAACGGCACGAGACCAATCCGACCGGCCAGATCGACCTGGGTCCGTGGACAGAATCGATTAACCAGTCGGTTGAAACCGGTGCGATTTATTCTCGTGGATTCCCGATTACACCGACCGAATTTGCGAACATGAAAGGACAGAAATACCACGGACCGGTAGTGCTGATTACCGATGCACGCTGTTATAGCGCAACCGATATCTTTGCGGCCGGATTCAAGGATCATGAGATTGGTCACATCCTCGGCGTGGACGACAATACCGGGGCCGGCGGTGCCAACGTCTGGACACACGGCCTGTTACAGGCGCTGTTACAGTTCCCTCCCCCGGCTGATCCTGAGTCCCCATACAAGAACCTGCCGAACGGGGCGGATATGCGCGTTGCAATACGCCGGACCTTACGGGTTGGTGATCAGTCCGGCACCCCGCTGGAAGACCTGGGCGTCACCCCTGACTCGCGTCATGCGATGACAGAAGATGACCTGCTGAATGGTAACGTAGACCTGATTAACAGGGCCGGGAAGATCCTAAAAAACATGCCGGTCAGACAACTGGGTATCACCACCAGCCAGTCCGGCTCTACCCTGAATATTCAGGCAACGACCATTGGTCTGTCGCGCCTCGATACCTATATCGATGGCAGACCGATGAAAAGTATTGATATCAGTAATGGTACGCATAACTTTCAGGTCACCAGGCCTGCTGGCGCCACGTTGCTGGAGTTCGCCGGTTACAAGAATGGTGACTTTGTCGCCGCAAGGAAAATAGAGCTCTGAAGACTATCGGTCATACGTAATTCAAAGGGCTTGGACACCACTGTCCCTTTAACGCCCTCTCCCTAAGGGAGAGGGTTGGGGTGAAGGGATTTCTCCTGTTATCAAATTTCCAATTATCATGTCACCAGTAATTAGAGAACGGTTAGATCGCTATAAACCAAGAACTTACCCTGTATAACGGTTATCTTTCAGTTTCCACAGCACAATATGTTTTATCATGATTTTCCGATCTGGTACGAATATCTTGAAAATTTCAACGTGACATCAACCCTGATTATATAAATAAAGCCCCAAAACTATCAGGATTGCCACTACCAGCATAAGCCTGCCAAGCCCCATTCTGAAGCCTTTCCTCTGGCGTAACAGCATCCGCAGTTCAGCATCAGATACGCCGCTACAATGCGGGCATTCAGTCAAAGGTTTTTCGTATAGCAGACCACACCTTTTACAAAGCGTCTGCCCCTCTCTCTTTTGTACACTCTTTCTTACCCGATATGCATGCCACCACATAGCTTATCCGCTTATTGAGATCTGATTGACCTGCAAGACCATCTGTCACGATTGCGCTTTATTTCTTCATCCGTGCCGATTTGGCCAGGTTACGTTTGCGCGCCGCTTGCCTTGAGTCCGGTTTTGCTGATGACTTCTGATACGGATTCTTGCCGGTTTTGAATTCCAGCCTTATCGGTGTGCCCTTGAGTTTGAGCAGTTTACGGAAGGTATTGACCAGGTAACGCCGGTAGGCCTCGGGCAGTTTGTCGCACTGGTTGCCATGGATCACTATCACTGGCGGATTACGCCCGCCCTGGTGGGCATAACGCAGCTTGATGCGGCGATTGTGCACCATCGGTGGCTGATGCATTTCCACCGCCTGTTCCAGTACCCGGGTCAGCTCCGGTGTGGCCAGCTTGCAAGTCGCCGAACGATAAGCCTGCCTGACCGATTTGAACAAGTTTCCAACCCCGGTACCATGCAGGGCGGATATAAAGTGAATATCGGCGTAATCCAGATACGGCAAACGAAAATCGATTTCGCTCTTGATGCGACTGCGTTGTTCCTGTTGCAGGCCATCCCATTTATTCACTGCGAGTACCAGTGCGCGCCCGGCATCAGTGACATGACCCAGCAGGGTCGCGTCCTGGTCGGCGATCTCCTGCCGTGCGTCCAGCACCATGATCACCACATTGGCCGACTCGATCGCCTGCATGGCCTTGATCACGCTGTATTTCTCGACGAAATCATGTACCCGGCTGCGGCGTCGTACACCGGCGGTATCGATCAGAGTATAGGATTGTCCGTCACGCTCGAACGGAATAAAGATACTGTCACGGGTGGTGCCGGGCATATCCATCGCGACCATGCGGTCTTCACCGAGCAGGCGGTTGACCAGCGTGGACTTGCCGACATTCGGTCGCCCGATGATCGCAACCTTGATCCCTTCTTCTACGCCCTGCTGTTCAATTTCCTGCTGGGCTTCGACGTAGGGCTCCAGCAGTTTTTCCATCATCTGCCTGATACCGCGATTCTGGGCTGCCGCAATCGCTACGGGTTCACCACATCCGAGAGAATAAAACTCGGTGGTCGCGTTTTCAACGTTGATGCCGTCGATCTTGTTCATGACCAGTTGTATCGGTTTGTTATAACGGCGCAGCCCGGACAGGATGTTTTCATCTGCGCTGTTCAATCCATCCCGCGCATCGACCAGGAACAGGATCAGGTTCGATTCGTCTATCGCGGCGCGCGTCTGTTGCGCCATTAACTCATCGATGGTCTCACTCTCATCGGTCAGACCACCGGTATCAACGACGATATAGGCAGCCGGGCCGAGACAGCCCCGACCGTATTGCCGATCACGTGTCAGGCCAGGACGATCGGCGACCAGCGCGTCACGACTGCGCGTGAGCTGGTTGAATAAGGTGGATTTGCCGACATTGGGACGGCCGACGATTGCGATGACAGGTATCATTTAAAAAGATCCGCAGGCTCATCTGGTCTCTTTCAGGATCTCAAGCATGGTCACTTCACCACTACGGCCCAGCGCCACAAAACGCGTGTCGGAAAGAACCCGCATACTGGCGATACCGCTATCATCGATACGCTTGCGATCTGATAAATGCCCGTCACTGACATCGAAGGCATGAATATAACCTTCCAGGTCGGCAACCAGTACATGATCACCAACCACGACAGGCGCACCCAGACGACGTGCATGCAACATATCCTGTTTCCAGTAGGAAGCACCGGTGCGTCTGTCTATGGCCCAGATGTGATCCTGATCGTCAACGACGAATAGTCGCGAGCCGGCGATGGTGACACCCGCAAAAATGGACAGGTCCCGGCTCCACATCGGCTGGCCGCTGGACTGCGTGATCGCAGACAGCTTGCCATTATACGAGGCCACGTAAACCACTCCCTGATCGACAACCGGATCTGCATCAATATCGACCATGCGCTGTAACTCGGTGGAACCGCGCGGTATCGTAACCGCCTTGTCCCATGTTATCTGACCATCTTCTTCAGCCAGTGAAACCAGGTGGCCATCATCCAGGCCGACCAGCACCTGCCCTGCCTTCGCTACCGGTCTGCTGACGCCACGCAGGGACAACAAGGGTTGCCGGCGCTTGTAGGTCCAGACAGGACGTCCGTCCGCCTTGTTCACGGCCGTTACGCGCCCGTCACTCATACGCACTATCACCTTGTCAAAGGTGACCGTCGGCAAAGCCAGTACCTCACTGCTCAGCGAGGTACGCCACAGCTCATCGCCCTTTTCGGCAGACACGGCGACCAGTTCGGCTTCCGGTGTACCCAGGTATAGTACGCCTTCACTGTGTACCGGGCCTGACTTGACCCGGATCCCGGTCTTACGACTCCATTTGGCAGTACCGGTATCCGGGTCTATTGCGGTCAGGAAACCCTTGTAATCGACCACAAAGGCTGTCTTATCCGTTAACGCAACCTGAAGATTCTGGTTTTTACTCCCCTCATCAACATCCAGATACCAGCGCTCGGTTATATTGATATCGGGTTTGAATTCAACCAGTTCTGCCGGCGGGTCGACGTTATCCGTACCCGCAAAATAGTCTGTCAGCCACGCACAGGACGTCAGGGACAGCGCCCCCAGTCCTGCAATTACAATTTTGAATAGTTTCTTCACAACGGTTTCCATCAATTTACGGCGGATGGCCTGATTGCCTATGATTGCCCACTGCCCTGGGCAGCGTCAGACAGTTCGTTCGCTTTCATCTCCAGTAACACGCGTGTACGCGAACCCGGGGGCAGCATCAACAGACTGGTCTGGTATGCCAGGTAGGCCTTGTTACGATCACCCTTTTTCACATAAGCATCGCCGCGCAGCTCTTCATAGCGGGCCTGGTAGGCGGCCATATCCGTCACTTCAAGCAGCTTCAGCACTTCATCTGCCTTGTCCTGCTCCAGCAGTACCTGTGCCAGACGCAGTCGACTGATATGGGATATCCCGTCTATGGCGCTGCTATCCATTGCCCAGCGCAGCAACTCGGCAGCCTGATCCAGTTGCTTTTCATCAACTGCGTATTTTGCCAGTGCCAGCGATGCGATCACCGCATAACTGGATTCCGGATACTCCGTTCTTATCGCCTGGTTCTGTGCGACCGCCGACTCCATGTTCTTTTGCTCGATCATGCCCATGATGCGCACATAGGCATTGGATGCCGCGGCCATCTGGTTTTCGTTATATTCCGTCCAGGCGCGCCATCCAAACAGGGCGGACAGGCCCAGCACCACACCCACGATCAACGAGGTACCGTTTTCCTTCCACCATTTTTTTATCGCTTCTAGCTGTTCGTCTTCGGTGCTGAATTCATCAACCACGGCATGCTCCTGTTTATACTGTTCCACTTATATTCTGACCGGTCAGGCCAAACTGTTGATCGAGAAACTCAGCCAGCTTTTCCTGTTTGACCTCGGCCTGTTCTGTGTCTGCGCGTAAATACTTGACGCCGACCGTCCCGGATGCCAGTTCATCGTCACCGATCAGTAACGCCAGCTGTGCACCTGATCGATCGGCACGCTTGAACTGCGCCTTGAAACTGCCGCCACCACAGTTGCTGATCAGTCTCAGGCCTGGCAGGTGATGACGACACTGCTCAGCCAGCACCATACCCTGCAGACTGGCCGCGTCACCAACCATGACCAGATAGGCGTGCGCGGCGTTATCCGGCATTTCCGCCTGCTCCTCAACCAGCATTTCGGCCAGGCGTTCCATGCCCAACGCAAAACCGGCCGCATAGGTGGCCTTGCCACCCATCATCTCGACCAGGCTGTCATAGCGCCCACCGGCACATATTGTACCCTGTGCGCCCAGGCTTTCGGTAATCCATTCGAATACGGTGTGACTGTAATAATCCAGCCCGCGCACCAGGCGGGTATTCACATGATAGGCAATACCGGCCTGGTCCAGTAACGCGCACAGGCGCAAAAAATGCTCACGGGAATCATCCCCGATTTGATCCATCAGCCTGGGCGCGGCCTCGATCAGCGCCTGCATGCCCGGATTCTTGCTGTCCAGGATGCGCAGTGGATTGCTGTGCAATCGTCGCGCGCTGTCCTCATCCAGCAGGTCGGTATGCTGCGAAAAATAATCTACCAGCAACTGACGATAGGCCTTGCGTTCCTCGGTATGACCCAGGGTATTCAGTTCCAGGCGCACTTCCTTCAGGCCCAGGGCCTGCCACAAGCGTGCGCACATACTGATCAGCTCGAACTCGATTTCCGCTCCGGTCATGCCAAAGGTCTCCACCCCGATCTGGTGGAACTGGCGATAGCGACCGCGCTGTGGCCGCTCATGACGGAACATCGGCCCATTATACCAGAGTCGCTGTATCTGGTTGTGTAACAGCCCATGCTCGATACCGGCACGAACACAACTGGCCGTTCCCTCGGGACGCAGACTGAGGCTGTCACCATTGCGGTCTTCGAAGATGTACATCTCCTTCTCGACGATATCGGTTACCTCGCCGATCGAGCGTTTGAACAAATCGGTTTTCTCGACCAACGGCATGCGTATTTCTTCATAGCCGTAGGCACGGAACAGGTCGCGCGCCGCCTGCTCGATGTGCTGCCAGATCACGGTCTGTTCCGGCAAGATGTCATGCATGCCGCGTATTGCTTTGATTTGCTTACTCAATGATTTATCCAGGGGTCGGTTTTTGGCTACAGCGGGTATTGTTCCTGTTTTATGGGCCAGGTCAAGAGACACTCACCTGTATCGCGGGTTTGCCTGAAGACGACTGCTGCTTCTGGATCTCGATTTGTTCACGTATCACTTTTTCAAGTTCGTTAACCAGCTCATCATTTTCGACCTTGTGCGACGGCTTGCCATCCACATACAGCAGATTCGGTGAGCCACCGGTCAGACCGACCTTGACCTCGCGCGCCTCTCCGGGTCCGTTGACCACACAGCCAATGACCGCAACATCAATCGGCTCGATGATGTCTTCAAGGCGTGATTCCAGCGCATTGACGGTCGCGATCACATCAAAGTTCTGGCGCGAGCAGGACGGGCACGCAATCAGGTTCACGCCCTTGCTGCGTATATGCAGGCTTTTCAGGATATCGAATCCCACCTTGATCTCTTCGACCGGGTTCGCGGCCAGGGACACGCGAATGGTATCGCCAATGCCATCAGCCAGCAGCATACCGAGCCCGATAGCCGATTTGACCGCGCCGGCACGGGCACCACCCGCCTCGGTAATACCCAGATGCAGGGGCTGCTCGATCTGGCCGGCCAGATCACGGTAGGCAGCCACGGTCATGAATACATCCGATGCCTTCAGGCTGACCTTGTAATCCTGGAAATCCAGACGATCGAGGATATCGATGTGACGCAGGGCCGACTCGACCAGGGCATGCGGAGTCGGCTCACCGTATTTCTTTTGCAGATCTTTTTCGAGCGAACCGGCATTGACGCCGATACGAATCGGAATACCCTTGTCACGGGCACTGTCGACGACGGCGCGCACACGGTCTTCACGGCCAATGTTACCCGGGTTGATACGCAGGCAATCCACGCCCAGTTTTGCCACACGCAATGCGATGCGGTAATCAAAATGGATATCGGCGATCAGGGGCAGGCTGACCTGCTGGCGAATCCGGCCAAACGCCTCGGCCGCCTCCTGGCTCGGGACCGATACACGCACCATATCCGCACCAGCGGATTGCAGGGCCTGAATCTGCCCGACGGTTGCTGCGACATCGCAGGTCTCGGTATTGGTCATACTCTGTACCGAGATCGGCGCATCGCCACCGACCGCTACATCACCAACCATGATCTGCCGTGATTTTCTTCTGTTAATCGTATGCTGTTTCATAATTGCTACCTGCAAAGGTCATTCAGCTGCAGCCGGTATATCAAATCGTGCCACCTTGCCACGAATAAAGGCCTGATGCGAAAAATCCTGGTCATTAACCTTCAGTCTGACCACCGGCGCATTACCCAGCAACACATGCAGGGGTGGCAACCCGGTCAGATTATAACGACTGCCCGCTTTAGCCAGACGCATCATCAGGCGCTTCTGGTTGGCGTCATACACTTCCACCCAGGAGGTACCGTCAAATGCGAGCGACAATCGCATGCTGTGCTGTGTTGCCACTGCCGTTGTGGTTTCTACCGCGGCCGGTACGACCGGAACCGATACTGCCGGTGCCGGGGCCGGCTCAGTTAACATCGCCGGTTCAGGGGCCGGCTCTGTGACTTCACCCGTGACATCGCTGTCCCGGCTTTCGGTTTCTGTACCAACCGCCACCGGGGCACCGCTATCGGGTAGTTTCGCCGCCGGCTCGGTCACGACTTCCGCCCGCTCATTCAGGGCGATGGTGTCGACAGCCTGTTCCTGAGCCGCCACCTGTTGTTCCTGCGCTTGCGCCTGTTGCTGTACCGGCTGCGCCTCGGTAACATCCATTTGCGGATCCTCACCACTACTCAGCCAGATGATCAATACCAGTAACGAGGTCACGACCAGGCCCGACAGGATCACGATATTCGCACCGGGTTTCCGGTCTGGCCTGGCGACCTGCGGTATAGCATCCAGTACCAGTTCCGGTGGCTGCTCGCCGACTATCTGGTTGTACTCCTCAACCAGTTTGTCACCGTCCACACCGACAATAGCGGCATAGGAGCGTAAATATCCCCTGATATAGGTCGGTGCAGGTAATTTGCCATACTCGGAATTCTCCAGCGCGCGGACCACATCCACGCCCAGGTGCATGCGTTCAGCAACCACCTCCACGCTGAGCTTGTGTTCATCCCTGGCCTGGCGCAGCAACTGCCCCGGGCTGAGGTTCTTGTTGCTGCCCTTGTTACCCGGTTTTTTACCCTGCTTACTCATGCGCCTCCATTTCCAGCAGCTTTTGGGTCTCTTCAGCATCCGGGAACCTGGCCTTTAACAGCAGGGACTGACTGGCCACTGCATCCCTGTCACCCAGGGCCTTTTCAACCTGGATACTCAGCCACAGACTTTCCGGGCCCGGTTGCGCCACCTCGGCATATCTTTGCAAATAGCCACGAGCACTAAGTGCCTTGCCGTTCTGATAACTCAGTGTTGCCATCTGGAACAGCGCAATCGGGAATTTTGGATTCTTGCGCAGGGCCGCGCGGAACTCGCCCTCCGCCTTTTTGGCATCCTTGGAACGCAGTGCGCACATACCGGCATTGGTGTAGGCGTATTCCGGTGTCCTGTATAGCGGGTTTTTCACGGCGGCCTGGTATTGTTCATAGGCCTCGCTGTAACGCTCCTGTGCACACAGGAATGCACCAAAATTGTTTCGTATCAGCGAATTACTTTCATCCAGCCTGACTGCCTCCCGGTAGGCTGATTCCGCCTGGTCATGCTCACCGAGCCGATCATACAACAGGGCAAGGGCACCATGCACACGCGGGTCATCCGGATTATATTGCCGCGCCTTATCCAGGTTCTTCATAGCCTCCGAATACTTCTCATCCTGCATATAGGCAACACCCAGTTCCAGGTTGATGTTGCTGATCTTGTCATCCGGTGATTCACGAACATTTTTTTCCGTGCATGCTGTCAATGATGTCGAGAGCATGAGCAGAATCAACACTGCCTGCTTCATAGTCGTCCTTCCTCTATCTCAATCGCCACCTGACCCAGGCGCTGGCTACGGCGGGTACGGTCTTTGATATTACCCACCAGTTGTCCGCAGGCAGCATCCACATCATTGCCACGGGTTTTTCTTATAATGGTTACGATACCCGCTTCGGTTATGCGGTTACGGAAATACTCCATGGTCTGCTCAGTGGAACAGGTATAGGGTGTTCCCGGATACGGATTAAAAGGTATCAGGTTCAGCTTCGCAGGAACAGTGCGCAACAGACGAATCAATTGCTCGGCATGTTCCGGTTTGTCATTAACACCGGCCAGCATGACGTATTCAAAAGTTACCCGGCGACGGGGCTTGCCCTCGACATAACGCCGGCAGGCGGCCATCAATTGCTTGATCGGGTATTTTTTGTTTATCGGTACCAGCTCATTGCGCAGCTCATCATTGGGTGCATGCAGGGAAACAGCCAGGCTGACATCAGTCAGCTCGCGCATCCGTTCCAGTGCCGGTACGACACCTGAGGTGCTTAGGGTTATCTTGCGTTTGGATATACCGAACGCGTAGTCCTCGGTCATGACATCGATCGCACGTATCACATTATCAAGATTCATCAGCGGCTCACCCATGCCCATCAGCACGATATTGGTGATGACATGTTCGCCGCGATTTTCACTGCGGCCGATGCGATCGGTTGCAAACAGGATCTGACCGACGATCTCGGCAGTGGACAGGTTGCGATTGAAGCCCTGGGTAGCGGTTGAACAGAAGGTGCAATTCAGGGTACAGCCAACCTGGCTGGATACACACAGCGTCGCCCGGTCGGTCTCCGGGATATAAACGGTTTCGATCGCATTGCCGCTGTCGACACGTAGCAGCCATTTGACCGTGCCATCGGCAGACGGATGTTCCTCGATACATTCAGGCAAAGTAACCCCGGCCTCCTGTGCCAGTTTGGCGCGCAAGGCCTTGCTGAAGTTGGTCATCTGCTCAAAATCATAGACACCTTCGTGATAAATCCATTTCAGCAACTGTGTGGCACGGAATGACTTTTCGCCCTTTTCGGCAAAATAGGTCTCCAGCTCCGGCCTGTTGAAATCAAGCAGGTTGGTCTGTGTATGTGTCTCAGCCACGTTTAACTCTCGCCGTTGCATGCATCTGCCACTGTTGTGCCGGATACATTCAATCCGGCTCCCACACCATACTCGGTACCGCCGTTTCGCAGCTACAATCGTATGGCTCGCTACAATCAGCCTATTCTAACAAAATAAACCCGCGTAGATCGCGGGTTTATTAAAATTATCATAAAGTTAGAACTCATCCAGCGCGGCACTGTGAAGCCCTTCCCAAACCCGACCGGCCGCCCGGTCTGTTTTTGCCTGAAAATTCAACTCACTGTTTTTATTGTATTTATCCAGGTCAGTCTTGCTCTTCCAGCCAGGCCATCTGGATCGCCTCAAGGATTTTCTCGCCTGAGTGCTCCGGATCGTCATCAAAATCCTCCAGTTCCATGACCCATTCGCGTAGTTCGGTAAAACGGACCTGCATCGGATCCACATCCGGGTATTTTTCTTCGAGCTCGATCGCAATATCCTGTGTATCTATCCATTTCAGACCCATGCTGTCACCTCAATGATGTTCAGACACCATGTTAATGGTGTATTTCGGTATCTCTATGACCAGATCAGTATCGCCGACCTTTGCCTGGCAGCTCAGACGCGAATCCGGCTCCAGCCCCCAGGCCTTGTCGAGCAGGTCGTCTTCGGTCTCGGTCGATTCTTCCAGCGTATCAAAGCCCTCACGCACATAGACATGACAGGTGGTGCAGGCGCAGGATTTCTCACAGGCGTGTTCGATCTCGATACCGCCATGCAAGGCCGCGTCACAAATAGTGGTACCCGGCTCTACCTCCAGTACCGCCCCTTCAGGACACAGTTCCTCATGTGGCAAGATAATAATTTGTGTCATCAATTTCATTCCTGGTCAAATTCACTCACAGCATGCCCTGACATGGCACGCTGTATACTGGCGTTCATACGCCTTTCTACATAGGCTGCGCAGACCTTTTCGAGGCCGGCAATATCTTTCTTGATCGTTTCAGGGCGGTCTGATCCGGCACGGGTCCTGATCAGATTCTGCAAAGCCTGTTCGATCTGCTGACGCTCGCTTGCATCCAGATAATCATCGGCATCTTCGGCCATCGCGGCCTGTAATGCCTCGATTACCCTGTCCGCCTCGACCTGTTGTTCGCGCAAGCGTCGCGTTTCCATATCATCCTGCGCATGATCCATGGAATCACGCAGCATGGATTCGATCTCGGTATCGGTCAAACCATAAGAGGGCTTGACCTCGATACCACTTTGCGCGCCGCTGGTCTGTTCCTGCGCGGTAACGCTGAGCAGGCCGTCGGCATCCACCTGGAAGGTGACGCGAATGCGGGCGGCGCCGGCCACCATCGGCGGGATGTCATGCAGCGCGAAGCGTGCCAGTGAACGACTGTCCTCTACGGTCTCGCGCTCACCCTGTAGCACATGGATCGACATCGCGGTCTGGCCATCCTTGTAGGTGGTGAACTCCTGTGCCTTGGCAACCGGAATGGTGGTATTACGATGGATAAGCTTTTCCACCAGACCACCCATGGTCTCCAGACCCAACGATAACGGAATCACATCCAGCAGCAGCATTTCGTCGTCCGGCTTGTTACCAGCCAGCACATCGGCCTGGCGTGCCGCACCGATTGCGACCACCTTGTCCGGGTCGATATTGACCAGCGGATCCCGATCAAAAAACGTTCTGACCCGTTCCCGTACCTGTAACACGCGGGTGGAGCCACCGACCATGACCACCTCATTGATCTGGTCCACAGTCACACCGGCATCACGGAGGGCACGACGGCATGGACTCAGGGTCTTGCTGATCAACGGATCGATCAGGGCATTCAGCTGTTCACGCGTCAGCACGCTGCTCCAGTCCTGGCCATTTTCCAGCGCTACACTGAGCTCGATCTGTTCCTGCCCGGTCAGGGCCTCCTTGGCAGACCGCGCCAGCTTCATCAATTGCCGGAACAGGGCCGGCCCCGGGTTCTGATCCAGCCCGGCCTGTTCAATCAGCCAGCGCGCGATAGCCATATCCATGTCGTCCCCACCGAGCGCCGAGTCACCGGCCGTGGCCAGTACCTCGAACACACCCTTGTTCAGACGCAGGATCGAAATATCGAAGGTTCCACCACCGAGGTCGTAGATCGCAAACACCCCTTCGGCGTCATGATCCAGTCCGTAGGCGATCGCCGCCGCGGTCGGTTCGTTCAGCAGACGCAGCACATTCAGGCCGGCCAGGGTTGCGGCATCCTTGGTTGCCTGGCGCTGGGCCTCGTCAAAATAGGCCGGTACGGTGATCACGGCACCGCTCAGCTCGCCCCCCAGAGACTGCTGCGCACGGTCTTTCAGGGTTTTCAGGATCTCGGCCGAGATCTCCACCGCGCTAACGTCACCGGCAACCGTGCGGATGCGCGGCACCGCTGTATCGGTGTCGACAAATTCGTATGGCAACTGGCTGCCCAGGTGCCTGATATCGGCAACCCCGCGTCCCATCAGTCTTTTCACCGATACGATGGTATTATGCGGGTCTTCGGTAGCCTGGTCATGGGCTGCCGTACCAACTATCACGCCGCTATCTTCCAGGTAACGCACCACCGAAGGCAATAAATGCCGATGCTCGCTATCGGCCAGGGTTTCCGCCTGACCACTGCGTACCGTCGCCACCAGTGAATTGGTCGTACCCAGGTCGATGCCGACCGCGAGACGATGCTCGTGCGGCGCAGTGGATTCGCCCGGTTCTGATATCTGCAGTAATGCCATGCCTGTATCCTGTTGTATGTCCTATGTCTGCCCGACTGTCACCATTTTACAGGGCATCTTCCAGTTCCGCCTCAATAGATTCCGCCTCCTGGCGCAGTTTATAGATAAACTGCAATTGCAGCACCACATCACGTGCCGCATCCAGATCATGTTTAGCAAAGCATTCCATCAGTTTGCCGGTCAGTTGCCTGATCCAGTCCTGGACCTGATCAAGAATATCACCGGTCACTGACAACGGATCGGTTTGATCACGTACTTCACTTAATGCCTCACGTAGCTCCATCTGGTGCATCAAAAATTCGGCATCCATGACCGAACTGGTTTGCTCATCCAGCTGGATCTGATTCAGCGAAAGCAAGTAACGCGCCCGCTGCATGGTATCACGCAGTGTTTCGTAGGCCTCATTGATCCTGGCGGCGTGCTGAACCGACAAACGCCTTTCCTGGTCCGTTGCATTGACAAAGCGGTCGGGGTGAACCGCCTGTTGCATCTGACGGTAGCGCGCGGTCAACTGCTGCTGGTCGATGTTGAAATCAACCGGCAATTCAAACAGTTCGAAATAATTACTGGATAAGATCAGATCCATCAGATGTAGTATTCTGTAGACAGGCGCCGGTGGCGCCTGTCTATGTCGTCAGTGTCTGATTCAAGCGTCTGCAATCGACAGGATGTCGGAAATCATACGTTAAAGCTTTCTCCGCAACCACACATGTCCTTGACGTTGGGGTTATTGAATTTGAAGCCTTCGTTGAGTCCTTCTTTTGTAAAATCCAGCTCGGTGCCATCCAGATATACCAGGCTCTTCGGACTCACGATGATCTTGACTCCCTGGTGCTCAAACACCTGATCGCCTTCCTCGACCTCGTCTACAAACTCCAGCACATAGGCCATACCGGAGCATCCCGTGGTCTTGACACCCAGGCGCAGACCCTGGCCCTTGCCACGATTTTCGAGAAACTTCTTGACCCGGTCGGCCGCAGCCTCTGTTAGTGTAATCGCCATAATACAGTACCCACTATCTACTACCTGTGATACAACATCCGGATATCAGGCGCTTTGCTGAGTATCGTCCGACGCGTCACCATTTTTGCTCTGATAATCCTCGATGGCAGCCTTAATCGCATCTTCTGCCAGTACCGAACAGTGCACTTTTACCGGCGGCAGTTCGAGTTCTTCAGCAATCTCGGTGTTCTTGATTTCACGCGCCTGGTCCAGGGTCTTGCCCTTGACCCACTCGGTCAACAGTGAGCTAGACGCAATCGCGGAACCACAACCATAGGTTTTGAACCGCGCATCCTCGATAACACCTTCCTGGTTGACCTTGATCTGCAACTTCATCACGTCGCCACATGCAGGCGCACCCACCATGCCCGTGCCGACTTTGGTGTCTGTTTTTTCAAACGAACCGACATTCCGCGGGTTTTCGTAATGGTCGAGTACTTTATTACTGTAAGACATGTCTACCCTCCTGAATTAAATCCTGTTTCTCAATAATCTGTTAATGAGCCGCCCACTGTACGGTGGAAAGATCGATACCTTCCTTGTACATATCCCAAAGCGGCGACAACTCACGCAATTTTTCAACCTGGGTTTTCAGCAGTCTGATGGTTTCATCGATATCCTGCTCGGTTGTGTAACGGCCAATGCTGAAACGGATGGAGCTGTGCGCCAGCTCGTCGTTTCTGCCCAGTGCGCGCAGTACATATGACGGTTCAAGACTGGCTGAGGTACAGGCCGAGCCGGAAGAAACCGCCAGGTCCTTGATTGCCATAATCAATGATTCGCCTTCAACATAGTTGAAGCTGACGTTCAAATTACCGGCGACACGCTGTTCGAGGTCACCATTAAGATACACCTCTTCCATCTCCTTGAAACCATTCCACAAGCGGTTCCGCAGACTCAGGATGCGGTCGTTTTCGGTCGCCATCTCTTCTTTCGCAATGCGGAAGGCCTCACCCATACCCACAATCTGATGGGTGGCCAGCGTACCGGAGCGCATGCCGCGCTCATGACCCCCACCGTGCATCTGTGCCTCGATACGGGCACGCGGTTTACGCCGTACGTACAGGGCTCCTATGCCTTTCGGGCCGTACACCTTGTGCGCTGAAAATGACATCAGGTCCACCTTCAGCTGCTGCAGGTCTATCGGGATCTTGCCGGCACTCTGTGCCGCATCGACATGGAACAGGATGCCGCGTGCACGGGTCAGTTCGCCGATCGCGGCGATATCCTGAATCACGCCAATCTCGTTATTCACGTGCATGATCGACACCAGCACGGTGTCATCACGCAGGGCCTGTTCCAGTTTGGCAAGGTCGATCAGGCCGTTGTCCTCCGGATCGAGGTATGTGATCTCGTAGCCTTCACGTTCGAGTTGGCGGCAGCTGTCCAGCACCGCCTTGTGCTCGGTCTTGCAGGTTACGATATGTTTACCTTTTTTCTTGTAGAAATGCGCCACACCCTTGATCGCCAGGTTGTCGGACTCGGTCGCGCCCGAGGTCCAGACGATTTCACGCGGGTCGGCATTGACCAGGCCGGCCACATTCTTGCGCGCCTGCTTGATCGCCTCGTCCGCCTCCCAGCCATACGCGTGTGAACGCGATGCTGCATTGCCAAAATTGCCATCCATAACCAGATGACTGCACATCACATCTGCGACACGCTGATCAACCGGGGTGGTTGCCGAATAGTCCAGATAGATTGGCCGTTTGACTTCGCTCACTGTCACTACCTCTTTAACAAATTGTTAGCTAAACACTCACGGGTAAAACCTGTTTACCCGGCCATCCTGTTTTTACCTTGCCGACATTGCGCTGAAGCGTTTCAGCATATCCAGCTGACCCTGCAAGGCATCACAAAATCCGTCAATCTCTTCCACACTGGTATCCTTGCCAGTACTCACGCGTATCGCGTTACGTGACAACTCCCTGTCTACCCCCATGGCCATCAACACATGACTGGGTTCGTTGCTGCTGCTCGAACAGGCCGAGCCGCTGGAAACGGCATAGCCTTGCTGATCCAGGGTCAGCAACAGGGTCTCGCCATCAATACCCGCAACACCCAGTTGTACCGTGTTCACCACACGCTCTGCATCACGCGCAAACACCGTGACAGCCGGCATTGTATCCAGACGCTCCAGCAATCGGTCCTGTAGCGCCTGCATATGCTGCCGGCGTATGTCCAACTCAGAGACCGCCAGTTCAGCCGCCTTGCCGAAGCCGACGATCGCGGCGACATTCTCTGTACCGGCACGCAGGCCTTTCTCATGGCCGCCGCCGAACATCATCGGCACCAGTTCGACGCCCTCGCGCCTGATCAGTGCACCGACCCCCTTGGGACCATACAGCTTGTGCGCTGACAGACTGACCAGGTCTACATCTGACAGCAGCGCCGGCAATGGTATTTTACCGGCTGCCTGTACCGCGTCGACATGCAGCATCGCCCCGGCCGCTGCCACCTGCTGCTTGATCGCCGCTATCGGCTGGATCACACCGGTCTCGTTATTGGCCAGCATCACTGATACCAGCCCGGCACCGCTGTCCAATACTGCCTGTGTGGCCGCGGTCGATACACAGCCGTTGGCCTGTACCGCTATCTCAACACACTCCGTGCCCTGAGCTGCCAGGTACTGGACCATTTCCAGTACTGACGAATGTTCAATAGCACTATAAGCCAGTGCAGTGTCCGGTCGTGATCGGATCACACCGGACAGGGCCAGGTTGTTGGCCTCGGTGCCACCGCTGGTGAAAATCACCTGTGATGGCTGTGCCCCTGTCAGTACCGCCACCTGTTCGCGTGCAACGTCGATCGCGGTGCGGGCGTAGCGTCCCGCCCTGTGTACACTGGACGGATTACCGTACACATCCTGAAGATAAGGGCGCATTGCCTCAAACACCCGATCATCAACCCGCGTGGTTGCATTGTGATCGAGATAGGCTGTCATACTGCTCCTGTCATCATCAGGCGACCGGGGCGTTTACATCCCCCGGTCGCTATACCCGTACCCGGCCCGAGTCCGGTTTGTCGTTGAGCGTGACATGGCGCTGACCCGATTTGTGGTCATCCTGCCGACGGGCAACATCCTGCACGCCATCACGGGCCACGACCTGGGCCAGACTGATACCATTCAGAAACGAATAAATCTGTTCGCTTAAATCAACCCAGAGATCATGGGTCAGGCAGCGCTCGTCATCCTGACAGTTACCAAGACCACCACAGCGGGTTGTATCGACCTTCTCATCGACAGCAACAATCACATCTGCAACCGGAATCTCGTCTGCATTGCGGCTCAGGGAATAACCCCCACCGGGACCTCGGGTACTGCGTACCAGCCCGGCACGACGCAAGCGGGTAAACAATTGTTCCAGGTAAGACAGGGAGATACCCTGCCTTTCAGATATATCAGCCAGGGAGATCGGACCCTTCTCATAATGCAGTGTCAGATCCAGCATGGCTGTGACCGCATAGCGACCTTTAGTTGTCAGTCTCATTGTGTTTACCTGTGTTTCTGAATATACTTATCGGATTCGCAGGATTGCGAAAATTCCCGAGTAATTCTGTCAGATATTATACAATTCCGACTATTTTAGTCAACTATTATTTACCCTTGTTTTGATCCGCCTCAGTCTTTTTCGGGTCTTTGTCGGCCGGCGTCTCGGAGTCTGGCTTATCTTGTTGATTTACATGGGTATCAGCAAAACTACTTAAATCGCAGGAATCTATATCCGGCAGGTTTAGATCGGCAATTTCAGCACCCAGACCCTTGATCGCGGCGCACATCTGCTCGAGACGCCCATCGATGGTATGAATATGGTCAAGCATCGAATTGACGGCATTCGCCACCGGGTCGGGCATGTCGTCATGCATACCATAGGCGTCAAAGCCCAGTTTTTTTGCGATCTCCTCGCGGGTTTTCTGGGACTCACCCTTGCTGGCCTGGACCACATGCCCGGGTACACCGACCACTGTGGCCGCTTCGGCGACATCCTTGAGCACTACCGAGTTTGAACCGATACGCGCCATATCGCCGACATTGACCGGGCCCAATATCTTCGCGCCGGCACCGACCACGACATTGTTGCCCAGGGTCGGGTGGCGCTTGCCCTTGTTCCAGTGTGTCCCACCCAGGGTAACGCCGTGATACAGCGTGCAATCGTCACCGATTTCAGAGGTTTCACCAATCACGATACCCATACCATGATCGATGAAAAAACGCCGCCCGATACGTGCACCCGGGTGGATCTCGATGCCGGTCAACCAGCGCACCAGACCGGATAGCCACCGGGCCAGCCATTTCAGACCCCAGCTATGCAGACGATGAATGCCGCGGTGTGCCCAGATCGCATGCATACCCGGATACGAGGTGATAATCTCGAATGCATTCCGGGCAGCCGGATCCCGTTCATATACGATTTTGATATCTTCCCGTATACGATCAAACATGGATGCTCTCCGCTTTAATGACTGTAACCAGCCAGATCTTGCGTATCATGTACAAAAATCATTCCTTAATAATATTACATTAGCTGTTGTGCAGATAAATATCCCGCCTTAGTCCTGGTTTTTCTGTTTATATAGCCGCTCTATCGCCGTCATGATGCCACGCTGCATTTTTACTTCGCGATTATCCATAGCGGCGCGATTGTACAGATTGCGGATGCGACGCATCAGCAACATCGGATTGTCCGGATAGATCATACCCAGTTTGGTCAGCACTGATTCCATATGCGCATACATGCGCTCCATGTTTTCCATCGACGCCGGACGTTCCGCCTCATCGATCTTTACCTTTTTGCCCGGCTCCGGTGGTTGCAGATTGCGCAAGGCCATATGCAACTCATAACAAATGACCTGCACCGAAGCGGCCACGTTCAGCGATGAATACTCCCGGTTACTGGGTATAAAGATATGGTAATGACAGCGCTCCAGTTCCTCATTGGTCAGACCGCTTTTTTCACGGCCGAACAGGATCGCTACCTTTTCATCCATGCCATGCGCGACAACCCGTTCAGCGGCCTGCCGGGGATCAATCAGGCTGCTGCCCAGACGGCGTTCGCGCGCACTGGCCCCGAATACCAGACTGCAGTCTTCCAGTGCCTGGTCCAGGTCTGTCACCACCCGCGCCGAGTCCAGCACATCCAACGCGCTGGCTGCACGTGCCCTGGCCTTGCCTGACGGAAAATCCTGCGGATTGACCAGTACCATATCTCCCAGGCACATGTTCTTCATAGCCCGTGCGGCCGCACCGATATTGCCCGGGTGCGATGTTTCTACCATTACGATGCGGATATTCTTGTACATGGGCTGCTACCTTAACGACTGTCAGTGCATGGGGCAAGACGGGATGACCGGAAAACCATCCGATTAAAAACAGAGATACAGAAAAACAGAACCGGGAACGGCCCCGGCTCTCAACCCAACATAACAATTCGTCGTCGGCTGGATTAATCCAGCCAGACTGACAGGTCCTTGTCGATAAGTTCCTGTAACTTGAGTATGTCATCCCGGTATAGTTCTTTTAACGCACTCCTGGTCTCGGGCGATATAGGTGGCGGCTTGGATGCAAATCTCTTTTTGGCCCTGCGTTTGATGGATTGCGCCATACGCCGGGAAAAAGGTCTTGCCAGTTTAGCCAAATCAAACATCAGACGACGAGCCACTCTTTTCGGGAACGAGGAGGTACCCATATCACTCTTGAATTCATCGACCTGGTAGTTGATCGGATAGTCTGTATCCACCCCCAGAAACTCCAGGACATCCTGAACACATTGCTCCTTTTCCCTGATCCACTCCTCAAACACAATAATTTTCAACTGATTGTCGTCGAACAATGACAGGTATTTTGAAAGATGCTGATAGTACAGATACGGGTTGAAATGAATATCCTTGAATTCATCAATTACTTTCAGTTGCTCACTGACTGGTAGACTGGTAAAAGGTGCGGGAATAAGGTGGTTCATATAGGCCCAGTTATACAGTGAACAGATAGCATCCACCGGGTTTCTTAGCGATACCAGGATTTTCGCATCAGGGATGTGTTTATGGATTCTGTCAGCCGTACCGGGGAAGGAAATATAATTCGCGGACGAATCGCCTATCACCTGTTCGTTCTGAACCTCGTTATAGAGATCTCGATAGTCGTCCATGGACCTGATCAACTTGTAACCATAGGCCGCATCAAGTTGGGTGTATAAGCCATCAAATGCCGGGTTATCCGGATCAAACGAGAAAAAGCTCGGTTCCTTGACCTTCGGGAAATAAATATCCGGATGCTGGGTCAGGCAATGATAGAGATAAGTCGTTCCACACCGGGGCGCCCCGATAAAAAGGAAATTTGGGAGCGTCATGAAATCCACCTGCCAGCACTGAAACATGCTTGTTCATTATTAATAGAATACAGGCATCATATCATATGCCGGATTTTATTGATAAAAGCGCTCTCAAATATAGGCATGGCAGGCGTGTATCCGGGGTGGAGAACCTGAACCCATGGCAGAGCCGAGGATGCACGAATAATTGACTGGTGTAACGTTACCCGTGAAGGGCATGACCATGGTTGTTGCCTGATCACCTAGTGTCCAATGACAGGCCGAGCCGGTGCGTCATGGGAGCCGACACCGGGTCGATGAACCCGCTAACCGGTCTAGGGAAAATCCTCAAATACCAGCAGCACCTGCGTCAGGTTGCTGTCTAGTATGGCATCCGGCGGTATATTCAGGGTTGCAATCACGACAGCGGTAAACGCGATATATCCAAAAACGCCATTCATCAGAATTCTGAATAGCTCATTATTCAACAAGTTAGACACATTTTGCTTCATTGTCACGATTCCCCAAAGGGTTTATATATTAGTATATCATAATATGTGGAATTTATTACGCTGTTGCAATTGTTAACCAGTATCCCTGGTGTACCCAAAGAATCGGTTTGCTTGCGGGAATCTTTAATGAATCCGGTAAAATTGTGTTACGGACAGACAGAAGGGCAGCATGTCCAGGAAAATCGCTCGACAGGGAGGTCAGAGCCGTCCAGATGGGGTGCAGCAATAAAAAAACCGGAAGCAACCAGGTTTCCCTGGCAACTTCCGGCGTTTGCTACAGTAAGGATTACTGAATCGTAACAGTCGTACTGACCCAGGCCGAGTCAACCGTACCGTCATTCACTTTCAACGACACCGTATAAGTACCCGGTGTGTTAAATATCCAGCTGGGTGACACACCGGTTGCATAAACAACCGGTGGCACACCCCAGGCATAGGTCAGCGGATCACCATCCGGATCAGAGGACGCCGAACCGTCGAACACAATCGGTACGCCGGTGCTACCGGTGTACGGACCACCCGGATTCGCGACCGGCGCGTTATTGATTGTCCCGGTGATGGTGATCGTCGCAGTCGCCCCAGTGGAGCTTAATTGTCCGTCCGATACCACCAGTGTCACCGTATAGGTACCGGCCGTTGAGAAGGTGATGCTGGGTTGTGCGCCAGTCATGGTACGCCCATCGGACAGTGTCCAGCTGTAGGTCAGCGCATCGCCATCCGGATCGGAAGAACCGGTGCCGTCAAACTGGATCAATCCGCCGGTCAGTCCCGAATAGGGACCACCCGCATTGGCAACCGGCGGATTGTTGACCGGCGCCGGTGAGATGGTGATATTGGCAGTTGACCCGGTAGAATTGGTAGAACTGGATTTACCATCCGAAACGACCAGCGTGACGGTGTAACTGCCAGCAGTTGCAAAACTGATATTCGGCTGGGCACCGACCATGGTACGCCCGTCAGACAGCGTCCAGTCATAGGTCAGTGCATCGCCGTCCGGATCGGATGAGCCGGTACCATCAAATGCAATCAATTCACCTTCTATTCCACTGTATGGACCACCGGCAATCGCTGTCGGAGGATTATTCGGTGGCGGTGAACCATTGACCGGACATGAAGACAAGTCATTGACATAGGTAAACAGATTAAACAGCTGTGCAACCACACCGGTTGCCGGATCGACCCTGAACATGGTAGAGGTCCGGGTAGAGATTTCGGCATGCGACGCATAAAGCAGTCCGTTACAGTACGCTGAGCCGGTCCACACCGTATTCCCGGTACCCGGTATCATATTCGTATATAGCAGGGTTGCACTCAAGGTGCCGAGATCAACGGTATATAGACTCGAATAGGTAAAGATATACAGGGTGCCATCCGGAGCAAAGGTCATATCGCCCGTGCGGCCATACGGACCTGTTTCCAGACCGGTAATCGTACCGACCAGGGTCAGATCACCCGTACCAGTATCAATGATATACAGGTCGTCATCCTGGCTAACCAGGTACAACACACCATAGGGATCGAAGGCCATTTGTTTCGCCCAGACGCCCGGGTCTGTCGCATAAGTACGCACAACCGTATTGGTATCGGTCGCCGGATCGTAATAGGCAAACTCGTCAGCCGTACCCTGGACTTCCCGCTCATAATAATAGACGTAGCCAGTCGCTGGATCCTGGTCCATTGCCTGGGTTTCAAAAGCGGCAAAGCCATCACGCCGAGACGTCTGCTGCGTCAGATTAATCTCGACCATGTCAGTTTTACCATAAGCGTTGGCACCATAGATAATGGTGTCGGCGGCATGCGCTTGCGTTGCCAACGTCAGGCATACAAGTATTAAGGCCGCTAATGATTTAGCAGATCTCTCCAAAGCTGACATATTCGCCCCCAGTATCACTAATTGTTTTTGGTTATTGTTATTCGATATTTATTAAAAAAATATCTACCCACTATTAATCAAGCAGATACTATGCCAATATTTACAAGTCATTGGATTAACTTACAAATTAAATATCAATATAATTATGGTTTATAAGGTGTGTAAAGAACTTCGACAGTCGGCAATATATGCAAATAGGCATTTCCACTTATCGCCGGACCATCGGGATAACGCCCTGATTCGGACCAGATAGCGACCAGAAATCAGCGATTGCGTATCCCCCACCAGGCCACCGCCCAGGCCAGCAGACTAACCGCGGCCGCACTGATAAACATGGACTTGGGTCCACTGGTGGTCCACAACCAGCCACCCAACACACTGCCGACCGCACCGCCGGCACCGAAGCTGAGACTGCTGTACAGGGCCTGACCCTTACCCTGATGCCGGCCCTTGAAATAGATATGAATCAAATGGATCGCGACCGCATGGACGATACCGAAACTGGCCGCATGCAATACCTGGGCGATCAGCAGTATCAACAGATTATCCAGGAAGCCGGCTATCAGCAGCCAGCGCAACCCGGTCAGCAACAGCGCCGCCAGGAACAGCTTGCGCGCACCAAAACGTGGCAGCAGCCGGTGCATATAGATGAATACGAAAATTTCAGCAATCACCCCCAGTGCCCATAACTCCCCGATCAGCAGTCGACTGTATCCCCAGGTTTCGAGATACAGGCTGTAAAAGGAGTAATAGGGTCCATGACTGGCCTGCAGAAAAAATGCGGCCACCAGTAAGGACAGGATTTCCCGGCGCCTTAACAGCACCCACAGAGGCTGATGATCAATATATTCATGTCTGCCATCCTGCTCCGGTACGACCAGACTGGACAGCCAGATCGAGACAAACAGCAGCAACAGGATCAGTGGCAGGTAGCTGATACGCACATAATCGAACAGCACACCCAGCCCGGCAACCGTGACGATAAAGCCGATCGAACCCCACAGACGGATACTGCTGTAACGTTGTGTCTCCGGCCCGAGGTGGTTGAGTGTGGTGGCCTCGAACTGCGGTAGCGAGGCATTCCAGAAAAAACTGAAAGCAGACATCACCAGGATCAGCCACCAGTAGCCGCTGGACACAAACACACCGCTGAAACAGATGGCTGCCAACAACGATGCCACCCGGATCACGAGCATACGCTGACCGGTATGGTCTGCTATCCACCCCCAGACATTGGGCGCAATAATCTTGGTCGCCATGACCACAGCCAGTAATTCACCGATTTGGAGTTCACTGAATCCTAGGTCTTTCAGGTACAAACCCCAGTACGGGATCAGCGCGCCCAGGGTCGCGAAGTAGAAAAAATAAAATGAAGATAATCGCCAGTATGGCATCTGACGGAAACGCCCGCTGGTATGCTTATCAGTCGGTCTTAGCCGGTATCACAGGCACACCGGAGTCCACATCCATGTTCTGGGCACGATGCCTCAGCACATGATCCATTAAAACGATTGCAAGCATCGCCTCTGCGATCGGCGTAGCCCGTATACCGACACAGGGATCATGACGCCCGGTGGTCACCACTTCGACCGGTTGGCCATGAATATCCACGGTCTTGCCCGGTAGACGCAGACTTGAGGTTGGTTTCAGCGCGATCGAGACGACGATATCCTGACCACTGGAAATACCACCCAGTACACCGCCGGCGTGATTACTCAGGAAACCTTCAGGGGTGATTTCATCGCGATGTTCGGTACCCTTCTGTTCGACACAGGCGAAACCGGCACCAATCTCGACACCCTTGACCGCATTAATACTCATCATCGCGTGGGCGATCTCGGCGTCCAGCCGGTCAAAAATCGGCTCTCCCAGACCCGGCATCATACCAGTAGCAACCACATTGATACGCGCACCAATTGAATCCCCGGATTTACGCAATGCATCCATGTAGTCCTCCAGTTCCGTAACACAGCCCGGGTCCGCACAGAAAAACGGATTGTTATGCACCTCGCTCCAGTCATGCGCCTTTGGAAGGATGGGTCCCAACTGGGCCAGGTAGCCCCGTATCTCGATACCATATCGCTGTTTCAGGTATTTCTTGGCAATACCGCCGGCTGCAACCCGCATTGCTGTTTCGCGCGCAGAGGAACGCCCCCCGCCACGATAGTCACGCACCCCGTATTTCTGCTGATAGGTGTAATCGGCATGACCAGGACGGAAACGATCCATGATCTGGCTATAGTCCTTGGAACGCTGATCGGTGTTCTCGATCATCAAACCGATCGGCGTGCCGGTGGTCTTGCCCTCGAATACCCCGGACAGGATACGCACCTGGTCCGACTCGCGACGCTGGGTGGTATGGCGTGAGGTTCCCGGTTTGCGTAGGTCCAGGTCATGCTGCAGGTCGGCCTCAGACAGCTCCATACCCGGCGGGCAACCATCAACGATACAGCCCAGTGCCTGGCCATGGCTCTCGCCAAAACCGGTGACGGTGAAGAGTTTTCCAATACTGTTCCCTGACATCCGGCCATTGTACAGGTATTCAGGCCGGGCTTGAAGAACCGTCCTGCGTACCGGTTAAACTGAATACAGAATTTCGCCCATCTGCCGTTATAATTGCCAAATAGTATGCGAAATATCTATGTCAACCAGCAAC
This sequence comes from uncultured Gammaproteobacteria bacterium, assembly GCA_947258795.1. Classification (GTDB taxonomy): domain Bacteria; phylum Pseudomonadota; class Gammaproteobacteria; order DRJJ01; family DRJJ01; genus DRJJ01. Next base: position 36,391 of record CAMYJU010000021.1, read on the forward strand.
ACTAAACATATCTCCAATATCAGCCTGATCGCCGGTTTCGGCATCATGATTATTCTGCTACTGGGCCTGATGATCAGTTCGATCGTGGTCCTGAACAAGAATCTCGCTAATATTGAATCCCTGGTTCAAACCACCAGCGTCAAGAGCCGGCTTAGTTCGGAGCTACGTACTGCAGCGCGTGAACGGATTATCCGCTTGCAGGAAATGGCCCTGCAGGATGACATATTTAGCCAGGACGAGACCTGGATGGAGTTCCTCGATTATGGAACCCGGTTTATTACTACCCGGGATACGATCAAGGCGATGCCACTGTCAGATGATGAACTGAACCTGATCGCGAAGCTGGACAAGGTGATTACGCGTATCGGTCCACTTCAGGCTGACATTGCCGAGAAACTGCTGCATGTCAATCGCGAACAAGGCATCAAGTTGATCCTGAACAATGCCAGCCAGTTACAGGGTGAGGCATTCGACATCCTGACCGAATTTATTGCCTTGCAGGAAAAGACAGCAGAAGACAGTCTCGCTGTCGCTCGCGCCGACTACAATCGCTCATTGGGTTTTCTGGTCGTAACGGGAGGCTGCCTGATCATAATCAGTATCGTTATTTCGATATATGTGACCAGGCGCACCGCCCATGCCAAACATGCGATCAATGAACAGATGCGACGTGCACAGATTACCCTGAACTCGATCGCTGAAGGCGTGATCAGTACCGATGCACACGGCAGAATCGAACAGTTGAATCCGAATGCGGAACTGTTACTGGTGCGTGACAAGGCACAGGTACTATATAAACCGATCGACAAGGTCTTTTGTGTACACAGTGAACAGCATCGTAACCAGCCTGTCCATCCGGTACGCGTCGCACTCGACAAGGGAGCCGTAATCAGTTCCGGGGATAACAAACTGTTGTGCCGGCCCGATGGCCAGACCTTCCCGATTGAATACACCGTCGCACCAATACTCGACGACAGCAACCATGTCGCAGGCACCATACTTGTCTTCCGTGACGTCACGGAAACACGCGCACTGTCCAACCAGCTGGCCTATCAGGCCAGTCATGACCCGATTACCGGCTTGCACAACCGCTTCGAATTCGAGCTGATTCTGGGCGCCTTGATTGAGGATACAGCCAATACCCTAGGTAACCGAAACTGGCTATGCTATATCGATCTCGACCAATTCAAGGTGATTAACGATACCTGCGGGCACTCTGCCGGCGATGAACTGCTGATGCAGATCGCCAATCTGCTACGCGAGGTTGTCGACGACACCAATATGACCGCCCGCATCGGCGGTGATGAATTCAGCGTAATCCTGAAGAACTTTAGCCGGGAACAGGCGGATAACATACGCGTCGCTTTCGAACAACTGCTTTTCGTCTGGGACAACAAGCGCTTCAACACCACTGCAAGCATTGGCCTGGCGCCGGTCAACAGCAGCCTGGCCTCGGTCATGAGCATGGCAGATATGGCCTGCTATGCTGCCAAGGAAGCCGGCAGGAATCGTGTACACGAGTATTACCCGGATGATGACCATACCGCTATGCATGAATCTGAAATGCAGTGGGTACACCGCATCAATGACGCCCTGAGCCATGATCGCTTTGTTTTGTACTACCAGCCGATAGAGCCACTCGGCAAGGAAAAAAGCGACCATGCCGGGCATTGCGAGATTCTGGTCCGCATGCTGGGTGACTCGGGTGAGATTATCCCGCCAATGGCATTCATACCCGCCGCTGAACGTTACAACCTGATGACTAAGATAGACAAGTGGGTGATCGAAAATGTGATCAGGATGCTGCAGACCATACCGTATATGGGCGACGTTGCTCCTGAATGCAGTATCTCGATCAATCTGTCGGCACAAACCCTGAATGATGAAAGCATCCACGATTTCATTCTTGATCAGCTGTCACGCTGTCCGATACCGGCTAGCCGGTTCTGCTTCGAGGTGACAGAAACCTATGCGATTGCGCATCTGTCCAAAACCCGCAGCCTGATCAAGCGTCTAAAGAGCAGCGGTTGTCGCTTTGCGCTGGACGACTTTGGTAGTGGCCTTAGCTCATTCGCTTACCTGAAAAACCTCCCGGTTGATTACCTGAAGATAGACGGCTGTTTTACACGCAACATACATGACGACGCAATGGATTACGCGCTGGTCGAATCCATTAACCAGATCGGTCATATCCTGGGCATGCAAACGGTCGCCGAGTATGTAGACAGCGAGATCAAACTGAACCAGTTGTTGAAAATCGGGGTGGATTACGCGCAAGGTTTCTACCTGGACCAGCCAAAACCGTTCGAGCTGTTTACCCGTCTGCTGGAACAGACCGGCAATCAGGCAGTCAGTACTGCACCCAGGGAATCAAATCATGCGTGAATGACGCTGTTCTGTGACCGGTAACTGGTACTGATCAAACACCATCGCGATATTACGCATCAGCATGCGCCCGGGTGGCAGTACAGTCAACTGATAACCATCCCAGCTGATCAGGCCGTCGTTGGCCATCTCCCATAACCTGGACAGGGTGTCGGAAAAATGATGCAGAAAATCGATGCCATGACATATCTCGACATCCACCACATCAAAACCGCCCTGGCACAATACGCGCTGGATAATATCGCGCCGGATCATGTCTTCCTGGTTCAGGCGGATACCCTTGACCACGGGTAAGGTACCCTGGTCCAGCGCCGCGTAGTAACCATCCAGTTCGCGATGATTCTGGCTGTAGCAATCGTCCAGCTTGGAAATGGATGACACACCGAATGCGGCCAGGTCACAATCGGCATGGGTGCTGTAGCCCTGGAAGTTGCGTTGCAGTGTGCCGTTGCGCAACGCCACGGCCAGTTCATCATCCGGCCGGGCAAAATGATCCATGCCGATATACACATAACCGGCCTCGGTCAGGCGTTGCACTGTATATTGCAAAATATCGAGCTTCTGTTCCGGTGATGGCAGGTCTTTGGCGTCGATGCGTCGCTGTGGCTTGAACAAATGCGGCATATGCGCATAGTTATAGATCGCCAGGCGGTCCGGGGAGATTTCTACGACCCGGTCCAGGGTGTTGGCAAAGCGTTTCAGGCTCTGGAACGGCAAGCCGTAAATCAGGTCCACGTTCAACGAACGGAATCCGGCGTCTCGTGCGGTAGTGATCACCTCCAGGGTTTCCGCCTCGGTCTGGACACGGTGTACCGCCTGTTGCACCTGCTCGTCAAAATCCTGCACCCCGACACTGATACGGTTGAACCCGAGACTGGCCAGGTGACGGATGGTTTCGGCATTGGCGACACGCGGGTCGATTTCAATCGAGTAATCGCGGCTGTCATCGCTGAGCAGGTTAAAGTGATCTGCAATAGACGCCATCAATTCAGACATCTGTGCCTGATCCAGGAAAGTCGGTGTTCCGCCACCCCAGTGCAGCTGCCGGATCGGGCGGGTCGGGTCCAGCATTGGTGCAACCCGGTCCATTTCGGTCTTCAGGTGATCTAGATACGGTGCGACCCGGGCATGGTCACGGGTCACGATCTTGTTGCAGGCGCAGTAGTAACAGACGTGATCGCAGAACGGGATATGGTAATACAGCGACAACGGGCCACCGTTGGCACGACTGCGCTCGGCCGCCTCGGCAAAGTCATAGACACTGAAGTCGTCCCGAAACTGCACCGCAGTCGGGTACGAAGTATAACGCGGCCCCATCACGTCATAGCGACGGATCAGGTCCGCATCGAATTCAACGCTTTTGTTTGCGATATCAACCAAAATTGTTCCTGTTAGCCCAATGGGCGCTTTTTAAGTAGGGACTTGTATCTTATCGACTACCACGGCAGTTAACCATGACCTGGATCAACATGCCAGGTCTGTTGTCAGGCGTCAGCATCCAGCCCCTGCCGATGCGTTTCATTGATCACATTCAGCAAGTGTTTGAAAGGCAAGACTTTATCGCTCAGCTTATTGACCAGGGCCATATACGGCAGGTCCTTGTTCTCAAACTGGTAGCTACCCTCTTTCATCGAGTTATATATCATACGCAAGGCGCGTTCCAGCTCATCGACAAACCCGGCCACCCCGCCCATGGATTCCATGTCATATTCAGCCGCTATCCGGAGCTCCTCGGTCTCGTAAATAGCCTCTTCAATCAAGCGGATATACTCATCTATTGTACGTGCGCGAATCATGCAATACCTACTCTGAATTCAAACGAAAGCGCTATTGTATGCGCACGGGAGGGAAATATATAGGAGTAACTTAAACCTGAGTCCAGCCCCTTTGAATCAGGCCCTGATTACGGAAGAGGAAGCCGTATTCCATTGTTCAGTCCGGATCAAGTATAGTAATTTTAAATATTTAGACACGCTCACCTGGCTGCAGATATTTCAACAATTCCTGTTCGCCGATCGGGCCGGTGATGTTTTCTTTTAGAATGAACTCCGGTGTCAGTCAGCTACCGAGGCATGCCTTCAAATATCAAATTGGCGATTACCGTCAAGATTATATTTTAGACACTACTAAATTATCGTATGCGCTATTGCTACGATGTCGTACTACACAAATGCCAAACTGACCGTAGTGCATCACTCATCAGGGGATTCACCCGGCTTCAGATAGCGCAGCAGCTCCTGTTCGTCGACGGGACCGGTGATTTCTTCATCCAGTATTTCTTCATCATTATCCCAGTACTCACCAACTGTCCACCAGATATTAGAGGCCCTTTTCCTGGCTTTATACATGTTCTCACCATATTGCTGAATTACTTCTGATGGCACGTATGCCAGCCATTCGTCTCCCAGTACGTCCATGTCTTTGGATAGACCCTGCATGGAACCAGTTGCATCTTCGATATATGTCAAATCGCCTATTTTAGCTTTTTCAATACCTTCAATAAAAGCATGTTGATTCATCTCAAAATTTGGCAATGCTTTTTTTTCCCAACCATCCGGCCGGTCCGAGATATGCCAGCTTTGCCAGTCGACATCCTGCGGCGGATGTTCATAGAACCATTTCAGACAATCTTTCAGGCCATCTACGGCCTTTTGGTGAAAATCAGCCAGTTCCTCCATGTATTCGATACTGGAAAATTTGCGGGTTAGTAATGTGCGTTTCGTTTCTCGGTTCATAATTACTGGTATTTGGATCAGGCCTCTGGCCAACTGGTTTGTTGAGGTTGACTTGTTTGGATACTATTCGTTTGTCTCCAACTTTCTTATATTTCTGACCTGCCGTTTCCCCTTCCCAGACCTTCAGGCCCTCGGGACCTACCGTATGCTCTACATAGTAACCGTTGTCATTCCAACTGTCCTTGACCGCGTAGTCTTTTCGCCATGCGGTCTTGTTGCCGGGCAGTTCAGAGGTCCAGTATCCGCCCGCATTCCCCGAATTTTCGTCGACGATCCGGTAAATTTTGGTGCCCGGTATAAGGTCCCTGGGCTGTATGTTAGTGAAGTTGGCGTATTCTTCTCTGGGTTGTCCATTTCGGCCAGGTGCATTCAGATCCGGCCAGCCCATATTCACCAGATTATCGTGGTTTGTTGGCTTCTTTTTCATGCCTTTCTGGTTTGCAGGCATCTTACCGGCACTGGCCCCCATCGGTTTGCCGTCGGGTAGGAGGGTATACGGATCATTAGTAGTGCCGTCTTGATGCAGCCTTTTAAACACCTGGTTACCGGCCTTGGGTGGACCGGCGTTCGGGTTCGGCTGGTAGCTGGTCACCTGGTTGGCCGCGTTGGTCATGGTACTGGCCAGATTCAGCATCTCCGGCGTGACCATCTCGCCCTCGGGTAGCTTTTGGATGGCCTGCTGCATCTGCTGCCCGGCCTGGTCGATGGTTTGCTGTTG
>CAMYJU010000022.1 GCA_947258795.1 uncultured Gammaproteobacteria bacterium
CATCTGCCGGAATCGACTTTATTGATGCTGGTCAGTGCGTTTGCCGGCTATGACAATACCATGTGGGCCTATGAGCATGCGGTGCGGGAGCAGTACCGGTTTTTCAGTTATGGGGATGCGATGTTGATATTGTAGTGTGTTTTGTTATTTGATTCCCTCTCCCTGGGGGAGAGGGGATGATATTGTAGGGTGATTTATAAATATCCCCTCACCCAACCCTCTCCCTGGGGGAGAGGGGATGATATTGTAGGGTGATTTATAAATATCCCCTCACCCCAACCCTCTCCCTGGGGGAGAGGGGGGTATAGGAAAGAACGTTTGTGAAATTCGAACTACTCGACACTGACAACCATGCGCGCCGTGGGCGGCTGAGCTTTGACCGTGGTACGGTGGAGACGCCGGCGTTTATGCCGGTCGGCACCTATGGCACGGTCAAGTCGGTGACGCCGGAGGAGTTGCGCGGGCTCGGTGCGGAGATTATCCTCGGTAATACCTTCCATCTGATGTTGCGCCCGGGCACGGACGTGGTGCAGGCGCATGGCGACCTGCATGACTTCATGCACTGGAGTGGGCCGATCCTGACCGACTCGGGTGGTTTCCAGGTGTTCAGCCTCGGTGAGTTGCGCAAGATTACGGAGCAGGGCGTGACCTTCCAGTCACCGGTCGATGGCGATAAGGTGTTCATGGGCCCGGAGGAATCGATGCGGGTGCAGCGTGAACTCGGCGCCGATATCGTGATGATTTTCGATGAATGCACACCGTTTCCGGCCACCGAAAAAGAGGCGCGCGATTCGATGCAGTTGTCGCTGCGCTGGGCGCAACGTAGCCGCGATGCACATGTCGACAATCCGGCCGCGCTGTTCGGTATTGTGCAGGGTGGCATGTACCCGGCGTTGCGGGCCGAGTCGCTGGCCGGGCTGGTCGATATCGGTTTCGATGGTTATGCGATCGGTGGCCTGTCGGTCGGTGAACCGAAAGAGGAGCGCGAGCTGATCCTCGATAGCCTGCAACCGATCCTGCCGGTGGATCATCCGCGTTACCTGATGGGCGTGGGCAAGCCGGAGGATATCGTTGATGCGGTCAATCGCGGCGTGGACATGTTCGACTGCGTGATGCCGACCCGTAATGCACGCAACGGCCACCTGTTTGTGCGCGGTGGCGTGATCCGTATCCGTAACGCCCGCTATGCGAAAGATACCCGGCCGCTGGACGAGGCATGCGACTGCTATACCTGCCAGCACTACAGCCGCTCCTACCTCAAACATCTGGATCGTTGTGGCGAGATGCTCGGCGCGCGCCTGAACACCATCCACAATCTGCACTACTATCAGCAGCTGATGGCCGGGCTGCGTGCGGCGATCGAAAATGGCACCCTGGACGCGTTTACGCGCGATTTTTACAGCGACCTGGCCGCCGGACCGGCATAAACCGCCTGCCAGGCGGGATTTGGCCGGCCCCGGGGGCATTCGCTCCAGCGCAAATATACTCCCCGACTGGATTTATGGCATAATAGCGCGAATTTCGGCCTGGACCGGGGTGACTGCGCATTGTGCAGCTGCCGGGCAGGCACGAAAAATTTTAACAAAAACAGGATGGATACATCTCATGAGCTTTTTCATTAGCAATGCCTGGGCCGAAGCCCCTGCAGCCGGGCCTCAGGCCGGTATAGGCAGTTTTCTTCCGCTGATTATCATTTTTATTATTTTCTACTTCCTGCTGATCCGTCCGCAGTCCAAGCGCGCCAAGGAGCACAAGAACATGGTTTCGGCGCTGGCCAAGGGTGACGAGGTTGCCACCAATGGCGGTATGCTCGGCAAGATCGTCGATCTGGATGAGAGTTTCATGACCCTCGAGATCGCCAATAATGTGCAGGTCAAGGTGCAGCGTAACGCTGTCTCAACCCTGTTACCAAAAGGCACGATAAAAGGCAGTTAATCCAATCATGATGAATCAATACCCACTGTGGAAATATCTGCTGATCCTGGCCGTACTTGGCATCGGGCTGCTGTATGCAGTGCCCAACCTGTATGGCAAGGACCCGGCGGTACTGGTATCGCCGATCCGGGCGGCGGAACTCGATAACAACGTGCGTATCGAGATCGAGGATACGATCAAGAAGACCGGTGTCATCCACCTGGGTATGGAGCGTATCAATGGCAAGATGATGGTGCGTTTCAGTAACAGTGAAGACCAGCTCAAGGCCTCCACCGCGCTGGAAGCGGCACTGACCGGCCGTTTTGTGGTGGCACAGAGCCTGGCCGCGGCAACGCCAAACTGGTTACGCGTGCTGAATGCCAAACCGATGTACCTCGGTCTGGACCTGCAGGGGGGTATTCACTTTCTGATGGAAGTGGACATGGATGCCGCGCTGGTCAAGGAAGAGGAGCGTTACATCGGCGACATCAAGGGTCAGTTACGCGAAGAGAAGGTGCGTCATATTGGTGTGACCCGTAACCAGGACGCGATCCGTATCCGTTTCCGTGACGCCGCGACTCGCGACCGCGCACTCGACGTGCTCAGCAGTAACCAGGACATCACCCTCAGCGACGAAGACAACGGCAAGGACTACTTTGTGCTCGCGCGCCTGACCGAAGCGCACATCATCGAAGTGAAGAAGTTCGCGCTGCAACAGAACATCACCACGCTGCGCAATCGTGTCAACGAACTCGGTGTGGCCGAGCCGATCATCCAGAAGCAGGGTGACAGCCGTATTATCGTGCAGTTGCCCGGTGTGCAGGACCCGGCCCAGGCCAAGGAACTGCTCGGTGCGACCGCGACCCTGGAACTGCGCCTGGTCGATGACCGCAACCTGAACGTACAGCAGTATGTCAGCAGTGGCCGCGTGCCGGCCGGTACGCGTCTGTACAAGCATCGTGACGGTCGCCCGGTACTGCTCAGCCGGCGCGTGATCCTGACCGGCGACTACATTACCCATGCCTCGTCCGGCTTCGACCAGAACAGCAGTACCCCGGCAGTGTTCATCAACCTGGACGACAAGGGTGCGCGCCGCTTCAGCGACTTCACCAAGGACCACATCAAGGACCAGATGGCCGTGGTCTATATCGAGTCCAAGAACGAGACGCGCATCATCGATGGCAAGAAGACCCGCGTCAAGCGTCGTATCGAAGAGGTGATCAATGTCGCCACCATCCAGGAACGACTCAGCAAGCGTTTCCAGATCAGTGGTCTGGACAGCCCGGCCGAGGCGCATAACCTGGCCATCCTGTTGCGTGCCGGTGCGCTGGCCGCGCCGATGGAGATTATCGAAGAGCGTACCGTCGGCCCCAGCCTGGGTAAGGACAATATCGACCAGGGCTTCAAGTCGGTGATGATCGGCTTTGTGCTGGTACTGATCTTCATGGCGATTTACTACAAGCTGTTCGGCCTGGTTGCCAACCTCGCGCTGACCTTCAACCTGGTGATTATCGTCGCCTTGCTGTCACTGCTGCAGGCCACGCTGACCCTGCCCGGTATTGCCGGGATCGTACTGACCGTCGGTATGGCCGTGGATGCGAACGTGCTGATCTTCGAACGTATCCGCGAAGAGCTCGGCGTCGGTAACTCGGTACAGGCCAGTATCCATGCCGGTTATGAAAAGGCGCTTTCAACCATCGCTGACGCGAACGTGACCACGTTGATCGCGGCGATTGTGTTGTTCAGTTTTGGTAGCGGGCCGGTCAAAGGCTTTGCGGTGACCCTGTCGCTCGGCATCATGACCTCGATGTTTACCGCGATCATGGGCACACGCGGTGTGATCAACCTGATCTACGGCGGCAAACGGGTCAAGTCCCTGTCTATCTGAGTGGAGTAAGCAATGCAGATCATTCCCAAAGGCAGTCACATCGATTTTATGGCCAAGCGCAAGATCGCGCTGGTGTTCTCGATCGTACTGATTGTGTTTTCGATTTTATCACTGTCGATCCGCGGGCTGAACTTCGGTATCGACTTTACCGGCGGTACGCTGGTCGAGGTCGGCTATGCACAGCCGGTTGAACTGGCCAGCATCCGTGAGACCCTGGGCAAGGTCGGCTTCAAGGAGGCCGTGGTGCAGCATTTCGGTACATCGCGTGATGTACTGGTACGTGTCGCACCACGTGAAGGCGTGGCCCAGGACACCATTATCGACAATGTGCTCGAGGCCTTGCGTGCCGGCAGCACGGTAGAGGTCGAGCTACGAAGGCGAGAGTTTGTCGGCCCGCAGATCGGTGAGGAGCTGACCGAGCAAGGTGGTCTGGCGCTATTGTACGCGCTGATCGGCATTCTGTTCTATGTATGGCTGCGCTTTGAATACCGCTTTTCGATCGGTTCGGTGATTGCACTCGCGCATGATGTGATTATTGCGCTGGGTGTGTTCTCGTTCTGGCAGTTTGAGTTCAACCTGCCGGTGCTGGCCGCGTTGCTGGCGATTATCGGTTACTCGCTCAACGATACCATTGTTGTATTCGACCGCATCCGTGAAAACTTCCGCAAGATGCGCAAGGGCACCACAGTTGATGTGATGAATACCTCGATTAACCAGACCCTGGCCCGTACCCTGGTGACCTCGTTTACCACCTTACTGGTATTGACGGCGTTGTTGGTTCTCGGTGGCGAGGTGATCTTCGGTTTCGCACTGGCACTGATTATCGGCGTGGTGATCGGTACCTATTCCTCGATCTATGTGGCCAGTACTTCTGCGTTATACCTGGGTGTGAGCCGCGCGGACCTGATGCCGGTCGACAAGGAAAAGGAAAAGATCGACGACCGGCCATAACGGTAGTCGGACAAGGATAAAATTTCCCCCTCTCCAGAACGGAGAGGGGGAGTGATAAAGAGGGGTGTTTGTTCTGTTATCTCCCCCTCAAGTTTTCGCACTCCCTGTGCATCCCCAATAGATGTACTTCCCGTACAAAACCTGGGCTGTACCCTGGCAGGTACTGCTTTAACGGGCCTTGCGTATCTCGTCCAGCGGGTCGGATTCATCCAGCCGGCGTAGCGGATCGCAGAAGCTGCTGGTTTTCTTGTTCTCGCAGCTATTGGTGTCAACCCCGTACAGGGTTACCATCGCCCACACGCTGGCGATAACCCACAGTATGATACCGAGTCCGAAGGTATACCAGCTGATACCATCAAGTCCCAGTGGTCCCCCGGTGTATCCATACAACATGCCCACGATAGCAGTTAGCCAGAACACGGCAATTGGCGCGGCACAGCAGCCCGCACAGCCATAACGACACACGGCCAGCGGTGGACAAATGACAGCGAACAGCATTCGATTCATAATTCATTGACCTGTATCAAAGTCACATAACTTATATGACTATTCAATTTACAATCCCTGTATACCATATCTTTGATCCAGATCAAAAAAATTTCCTTATCCATTAGTACTTTATCAATTTAGTGAAAGCTAATATTGAGCGGATCAACTGGGATCAAGGCAGGATTCCCGCCATTGAGATACAAGAGTTTATATGTTGCTACGCATCGGCTGTTGGATTATGCAAAAAACGCTAATTCACCCTGCATTGGCATCTGGTAGGTTTTATAACGGGCAATAAAAACGGGCAGATCGCTCTGCCCGTAAGGTCGTTTACAATTAAAGGAGTGAATAAATCAGAACTTGCGAAAGCGGTCCAGCTCGATCAGCTTGGCCTTGCCTTCAGCAGAATCAGCCCTGGGCTGATCCTGTTTTTCGTCCTGGTCTAGGGATACCACCTGAAATACATCGGATTGACTTTCCAGGCACTTCAACAGGGCAATGTCCTCCATGCCGCCCAATACGTCCCGCATGACCATTTCCAGGGCGCGAGGTCCCATGGCCATTTTTTTTGCGTGTGCGTCTTTTTTTGACATCTGCTTTTTCGTCTCTCTATACCAAGATAACTACAGGTATCCGTATGGGTGCATGCCTTCCGGTGCAGCACATCAGGGCGCAGTTCTATGCTGAAACTGTGTCATGCTGTGTTAAAAAACGTATCGGCCGTAAGGATTTATGCTTGAGGGGTCAGGGTTGGAAATATCACCTGAATTAGAGCTAATTCATTGTTTACTAAGTACAAATAATAAACATATTATTTTTGTGTGTTGTGATCGGAGTCAAGGATTGGGAAAGCGCTACTAAAGATTTCTAATGTAGGGTGCAATAGACGAAGTGCATTGCACCCTACATATGAGATGAATGTCGCGCAGTATTAAAACGGTAATTCTTTGGTCTTGTGCGGCTTGATGGTGCGCAACATCACCGGCACCAGCTTCGGCGTACCGGCGACGATATTGCCGGATTCGAGGAAGTCTTCACCACCGGCAAAGTCGGTGACCAGTCCGCCAGCCTCACGGATCAATAGTACACCGGCAGCCATGTCCCATTTGTTCAGGCCGATTTCCCAAAAGCCGTCCAGCCGGCCAGCGGCCAGGTAGGCCAGGTCCAGGGCGGCCGATCCGGGGCGGCGGATGCCGGCGGTATCGGGCATGAAGTCCCGGAACATACCCATGTAGGCATCCAGATGTTCCGGGTTACGGAACGGGAAACCGGTGCCGAGCAGTGCACCCTGCAGTGACTTCTGCGTGGTCACACGCAGGCGCTTGTTGTTGAGCTGTGCGCCCTGGCCGCGGCTTGCGGTAAACAGCTCCTGGCTGACCGGGTCGTAGACTACCGCCTGTTCCAGCTTGCCCTTGTGTTGCAATGCAATCGACACTGCGAACTGCGGGAAACCGTGGATGAAATTGGTGGTCCCATCCAGCGGGTCGATAATCCACAGGTAGTCGCTGTCGTCATTGTGGGCGCCGCTTTCCTCGGCCAGGATACCGTGGCTCGGGAACTTGTTGCGCAGCACATCCAGGATGGCCTGTTCCGCCTGAGTGTCGACCTGGGTGACAAAGTCGTTGCGTGACTTGGTGTCGACCTTCAGATCATGCACGCGGTCGATATGACGGATGATCACGTCACCGGCTTTGCGGGCGGCGCGTATCGCGATATTCAGTGTTGGATGCATCGGTGGCGAATCCTGAGGATGGCTACTGGAAAACTGCCGGGCATTGTACTGGTTTTGCGTCGTTGACGCTATTAATCAATAGCGCAACGATTCTGGTCCTGTAACAGTTCCAGCATCACGCTAGCGGCGTTCGAGACACTGCGTTCCGGGTGCCGGACCACGCCCAGTTCGCGTTTTAGTTGAATGTCGCTGACATCAATCACCTGTAATTCCTTGTCGAGCATGGTTTGCGGCAGTACGCTCCAGCCGAGGCCGACCGCGACCAGCATCTTGATGGTCTCGAGGTAGTTACTGGACATGCTCACGTTCAGTTCCGGATGATGCGGTTTGAACGCCTTTTCCAGTACCGCGCGGGTATAGGTGCCGGTGGCCGGTAATATCGCCGGAAAACGGGCCAGTTCGGCCGGGCTGACCTGTTCGACTGCGCACAGCGGATGATTACGACCGACGATGAACGCCAGCGGATCGTCCCAGATCAGGGTTTGCAGCAATTCGGTCTGGCCTTCCGGTGGCAGGGTGACGATACCCAGTTCGAGGTCACCGTGCAGCACCGCGTTACAGGCATCTTCGGAATCCATAAAGCGAATATCCAGCGACACCTCCGGGTACTGTTCGGTATAGCGGCGCAGGATCGGTGGCAGGCGGTGCAGACCGATATGGTGGCTGGTCGCGATCTGCAGGCGGCCGCTGACCTCACCGGACAGGCTGCTGACCTCGCGTTGCATGTCCTCCATCTCCAACAGTAACTTGCGACCGCGTTCGAGCAGGATGTGCCCGGCATCGGTGAGCTGGATGCGGTGGCCGATGCGATCGAACAGGCGGGTATCGAGCCGGTCTTCCAGGGCGGCGATGCGCTTGCTGACCGCCGGCTGGGTAATAAATAACTGTTCGGCTGCGCGTGAGAACGAGCCATTTTCAGCTACACTGACGAATGCACGCAGGTTGTCGATGTCCATTGGTTGCCCCGTGACATTGCTTGGTGTTGATCTTGTTTTTGAAAAGGCCGTCGAGCTTTCAGGGATGTATTCACAGCGTGTCTTTGTCAGATTTCCTGCCAGCCTCTACGTCATATTTACTATTACCAAAAGTAATAATAAATATGAAAATAATGAATTAGAGTTATAATCTAAACCAGTCTATTATGCAACTCACACTTAATATATAAACAGCTACAGGATTAGTCTGATGGCAGCGAAAACGCTTTATGACAAATTGTGGGATGAGCACGTGGTCCGTGAGGAACAGGACGGCACCAGCTTGTTGTATATCGACCGCCACCTTGTGCACGAGGTGACTTCGCCACAGGCGTTCGAGGGGCTGCGTCTGGCTGGCCGCCAAGCCTGGCGCACCGACACTGTGCTGGCCACACCGGATCACAACGTGCCGACCACGGATCGTAGTCAAGGTATCGAGGACCCGGTGTCACGTATCCAGGTCGAGACCCTGGACCAGAACTGTGTCGACTTCGGCATCACCGAATTCAAGATGGATGACGTGCGCCAGGGTATTGTGCATGTGATCGGTCCGGAAGAAGGCGCGATCTTGCCGGGCATGACCGTGGTCTGCGGAGACTCGCATACCTCGACTCATGGCGCGGTCGGTGCATTGGCCTTCGGTATCGGCACCTCGGAGGTCGAACACGTGTTGGCGACCCAGTGCCTGATCCAGAAAAAATCGAAAAACATGCTGGTCAGTGTCGACGGGCCACTGCCGGCCGGGGTGACAGCGAAAGACATGGTGCTCGCAATCATCGGCGAGATCGGCACCGCGGGTGGCACCGGCTATGCGATCGAGTTTGCCGGCCAGGCGGTCAGGGAGTTGTCGGTCGAAGGGCGTTTGTCACTTTGCAACATGACCATCGAGGCCGGTGCGCGTGCCGGCATGGTCGCGGTCGACGACAAGACCATCGACTACATGCGTGGCAAGCCCTATGCGCCGACTGATGAGCAGTGGGATCAGGCCGTCGCGCACTGGCGCACGCTGGTCAGTGACGAGGATGCCGTGTTCGATCGCGTCGTGCGTATCGATGCGGCGACCATCCGGCCACAGGTCACCTGGGGGACCTCACCGGAGATGGTGGTATCGATCGACAACGCAGTGCCGGACCCGGCGCAGGAATCCGACCCGGTCAAAAGTGCCGGTATGCAGGCAGCACTGGAATACATGGGCTTGCAGGCCAACACCCCGATCAGCGAGATCAGGCCGGACAAGGTGTTTATCGGTTCGTGCACGCGCGTGGCCACAAGGTCGCGGACAACATCAAGCTGGCGATGGTGGTGCCCGGTTCCGGACTGGTCAAACAGCAGGCCGAACAGGAAGGCCTGGACAAGATCTTCATTGACGCCGGTTTCGAATGGCGTGAACCGGGTTGTTCGATGTGCCTGGCGATGAACGCCGACCGGCTCGAACCGGGTGAGCGTTGTGCGTCGACCTCGAACCGAAACTTCGAAGGTCGACAGGGGCAGGGTGGACGCACGCACCTGGTCAGCCCGGCGATGGCCGCGGCCGCCGCGGTGAACGGGCATTTTGTGGATGTGCGTGAGCTGTGATCGCTGGTTCTTATAAATACTGCATTAGGAATGGCAGTGCTCTGTTCGCAGCTATATGGATTGAGGGTTTGTTAGAGCGTATATGAAGGACAGGATGAGGGGATAATTATAGCGATGATTATTTTTATTCCCTCACCCCAACCCTCTCCCTAAGGGAGAGGGAGTTACCTGATAACGATGATGTTTTTTATATGGCTGCTGTTGTCAAGCAGATTGGAAATACAAACAATGGAAAAATTCAAAACTATCGAATCTAAAGTCATGCCGTTGGATCGCGCCAACGTCGATACCGATGCGATTATCCCGAAGCAGTTTCTGAAATCGGTCAAGCGTTCCGGTTTCGGGCCGAACCTGTTCGACGAATGGCGCTACCTGGATCATGGCGAGCCGGGCATGGACAACAGTGTGCGACCAAGGAACATGGACTTTGTGCTGAACCAGGAACAATACCAGGGTGCGCAGATCCTGGTCGCGCGTGAAAACTTCGGTTGCGGTTCGTCACGTGAACACGCGCCGTGGGCGTTGGAGGATTACGGTTTTCGTGTGATTATCGCGCCGAGCTTTGCGGATATCTTTTTCAACAATTGTTTCAAGAACGGCCTGTTACCGATTGTGCTCGATGCGGAAACGGTCGATCGCTTGTTCAAGGCAGTGGATGCGACTGATGGCTATGCGCTGGTTGTCGATTTGCAGAAACAGGCCATTACCACGCCGGACGGTGAGCGTATTGCGTTTGAAGTGGATGCGTTTCGCAAACACTGTTTGCTCGAGGGCCTGGATGATATCGGCCTGACCCTGGAACATGTCGAAGACATCAAGGCCTATGAGGCCAGGCGCAAGCAACAGGCGCCGTGGTTGTTTGCTTGACTGTCTGGCCAGGATAGCGAGTAAAGATCCGGGCTGGATGTTTACTGGATTTTCCTTCTCCCCAAGGGAGAAGGTCAGGATTTTGTACAGGATGTACTTATTTTGCGGAGCACAGGGATGTGCGGGAGCATGAGGGGATATAAAATGAATTGTCTTTCTGATTCCCTCACCCCGGCCCTCTCCCTCAGGGAGAGGGGGTATAAAGAACCAGAAATGAGCAGGAAGAACAGAACATGACAAAAAAACTTTTAATACTTCCCGGTGACGGCATCGGCCAGGAGATTGTCGCGGAAGCGGTACGGGTGATCGATTGCCTGAAAGCTGACTTTGGCCTGAATATCGAAACCGAACAGGCACTGGTTGGTGGGACGGCCTACGATGCCAGCGGTTCACCGTTACCGGAACAGACCCTGAAACTCGCACGCGAGGCCGATGCAATATTGCTTGGCGCCGTCGGGGGTTATAAATGGGAAGAGCTGGATATCTCGGTGCGGCCGGAAAAAGGCCTGCTCGGCCTGCGTTCCGAACTCGACCTGTTTGCTAACCTGCGTCCGGCAATCCTGTATCCGCAGCTGGCGGATGCCTCGACTCTGAAACCGGATGTGGTATCGGGCCTGGATATCATGATCGTGCGTGAACTGACCGGTGGCATTTATTTCGGACAGCCGCGCGGTGTACGTGAACTCGAAGGCGGTGAACGCCAGGGTTACAACACGCTGGTATATCGTGAATCTGAAATCAGGCGCATCGGCAAGGTCGCATTCGATATCGCCGGCAAGCGCGACAGTCGTGTGTGTTCGGTCGACAAGGCCAACGTACTGGAGTGCACCGAGTTATGGCGCGAGATCGTGACCGAGGAAGCCAGGGCCTACCCGGATATCGAGCTGTCACACATGTATGTCGACAACGCGGCCATGCAGTTGGTGCGGGCACCGAAACAGTTTGACGTTATGGTGACCACCAATATGTTTGGTGACATCCTGTCCGATTGCGCAGCGATGCTGACCGGCTCGATCGGTATGTTGCCGTCCGCGTCACTGGACATTAACTCCAAGGGTATGTACGAACCGATCCATGGCTCGGCCCCGGATATCGCCGGACAGAATGTTGCCAACCCGCTCGCAACCATCCTGTCAGTGGCAATGATGCTGCGCTATACCCTGGATGAAGCGGAACTGGCCGGTCGTATCGAGTCGGCGGTGAGCAAGGTACTGGACGATGGTTTGCGTACGCGTGATATTCACAGCGTGGGCATGCGTGAGGTGAGTACCTCGGCAATGGGTGATGCGGTATTGGCGGCGTTGCGTGCTTAAAAGTTTAAATTGAATTTTACAGAGGCAAAACAATGAAACGGGTAGGAATGGTAGGCTGGCGCGGCATGGTCGGTTCGGTACTGATGCAACGCATGCGCGAACAGCATGACTTTGATTTGATCGATCCGGTGTTCTTTACCACCTCGCAGACCGGTCAGGACGGCCCGGATGTCGGACAGGGTGCCAAACCGTTACAGGACGCGCGCGACATCGATCAGTTGATGAGTATGGAAGTGATTATCTCCTGCCAGGGTGGCGACTACACCAAGGAGGTCTATCCGCAACTACGCCAGAACGGCTGGGACGGTTACTGGATCGATGCGGCATCCAGCCTGCGCATGGCTGACGACAGCATCATCATTCTCGACCCGGTCAATGACGCGGTGATCCGTCAGGGGCTGGAGCAGGGCATCAAGACTTATGTCGGCGGTAACTGCACGGTCAGCCTGATGCTGATGGCGATCGGTGGGCTGTTCGAACAGGACCTGGTCGAATGGATTACGCCGATGACCTACCAGGCTGCGTCCGGTGCCGGTGCGCAGAATATGCGTGAGCTGATCAAGCAGATGGGTGCGGTGCATGAACAGGTCGTCGACCAGCTCGATGATCCGGCCAGTGCGATACTGGATATCGATCGCAGTGTTGCGGATTTCATTCGCAGTGATGCCTACCCGGCCGAGCGCTGGGGTGTACCATTGGCCGGCAGCCTGATCCCTTGGATCGACTCGCAGCTTGAATCCGGTCAGAGCCGTGAGGAATGGAAGGCCGAGGTCGAATCCAACAAGATCC
This sequence comes from uncultured Gammaproteobacteria bacterium, assembly GCA_947258795.1. GTDB lineage: Bacteria > Pseudomonadota > Gammaproteobacteria > DRJJ01 > DRJJ01 > DRJJ01. The sequence continues at coordinate 12,493 of CAMYJU010000022.1, forward strand.
TCGGCCGCAGTGATAACCCGGTCCCGGTGGATGGTCTGTGTGTGCGGGTTGGTGCGATGCGTTGTCACAGTCAGGCGTTGACCATCAAGCTGCGCAAGGATGTGCCGGTCGCGGAACTCGAATCCATGATGGCCGCTGCGAACGACTGGGTGAAGGTAATACCGAATGAACGCGAGCGCAGCCTGAACGAGTTATCGCCGGCAGCGGTGACCGGTACACTGGATATACCGGTTGGACGCATGCGCAAACTGACCATGGGGCCGGAATATGTATCTGCGTTCACGGTAGGTGATCAATTGTTATGGGGTGCCGCTGAACCGTTACGACGTATGTTACGTATCCTGTTGGAATGATCAGTTACGGGCTGGTACTAATGGCTATGGGTATATTCGTTAATTAAAAAAGGGTAATAGAACAAGAAATTACTATAGTTTTTACAAAACAGGCCGACATTACGCCTAATGATGTTCAAAAGTTACAGAATTTGGTAAAAAGCTATTTATAAACTATAGTTAGTCCATTAATATAAAGTGAATTCAACGCTGGAGAATAACCTGCAGGAGTTGGCTGGTTACATAATAATTAGAGTAGGGAGCATAGACAGTGCGTAAAGTTGCACTCCTCGTATTAGCTACAATCGTCGCCTGGTTACCCGGGCTGGTTCAGGCCCTGGGTCTCGGTGATATCGAAGTCAATTCATATCTGAATCAGCCTCTCAATGCAAAGATCAGGTTGTTGTCCAGACCGGGTGAAGATCTGACCGACACCAGGGTCACGCTGGCGTCCAGACAGTCGTTTGATCGGGTTGGTATCGACTATCAACATACCTTGCGCGAGCTTCGCTTCAGCGTAGAAAAAGACAAGAAAGGGTCATACATCAAGGTCAGCACACATAAACGTGTGCGTGACCCGTTCCTGAATTTCCTGGTCGAGGTGAACTGGGCCAGGGGTCGGATCCAGCGTGAATACACCCTGTTGATCGACCCGCCAACCTTTACCCGGGCGGCAACACCGGCTACCCAGGCACCGGCGGTGTCCAGACAGGTTGAACAGCCACGTCCGGCCGTCGCACCGGCAAGGACCACGACCCGTCGTGCCGAACCGGCGGTACAACCATCCTATACCGGTGATAGCTACACCGTCGGCCGTAACGACACGCTGTGGGCAATTGCGAATAAAGTCAAACCATCAGGTGAGATCAGCACCGAGCAAATGATGTTGGCGCTGCAAAATGAAAACCCGGATGCGTTTATCGGACAGAACATCAACCGCATGAAAGCCGGTTATACGCTGAATATTCCGGGCCACGACAGTATCACCAGTATGTCGCAGCGCGAGGCACGTGCCGAGGTACGTCGCCAGTATCGCGACTGGAAACAGGGCCGCATCGGTACCGCTGGCGAGGCGGCAGCGGCTGCCACGGGTGAGACCGGTCGACTGGAACTGCTGGCGTCCGATGAAGCCGGTGTTTCTGCCGGTGGTGGTGCAGGGGGTGAGGGCGATCAGGCCGCGACCCGGAAACAGCTGTCGCTGGCACACGAGGCGGCCGAAGCATCACGCCAGGAAAACGCCGAGCTGCGTTCGCGCATCGCGACACTGGAACAGCAGATCGAAAATGTTACCCGCATCGCCAGTCTGAAAGATGAGCAACTGGCCGCGCTGCAAAAGACGCTCGCGGAACTGAGGGCGCAGGAAGGTCTGCCGGCTGAAGAGCCGGTGAAATCGGCAGAGGAAATTGTCGCGGAAGAAGCCGCTGCGCCTGAAGAGGCCGCTGTACCGGAAGAAGCGGCTGCCGAGCGTCCTGACTATGGCCCACAGGTAGAGGCGAAACCGGCCACACCCGGTTCACCCATCAACCAGCATGCCGTAGAAGGCTATGATCCGGTCGACCTGGATGCGTTACCGAAGACAGCGCCGCCGGCACAGCCGTTCAAGGTGCCTGCTGCCGCACCAGACGCTGCCGAGCCGGCACCTGCCGAAGAGGAGCCTGCACTGACCTCATTGAAGGATGAGATGTTAGGCTACTTCGAAGAACAGCCTGTCGTTGGTGCAATCGTCGCGGTCGTGATCGGCTTTATCGTGCTTGTTGTGGTTATCTCGATGTTGCGCCGGAAACGTGAGAACGAAGACTTCCAGGAAAGCATCCTGGCCGATACCGAAATGGACACCTCCATACCGATATCAGAAGAACTGACCCTGGAAAGCGATGAGACCCTGATTTCCGGTGAAACCCAGTCCAGTGAATCTCTGTCCGAGCTGGATATGGCCGGCGTCTCGCAGATGAGTGGCTTCGATATTAGCGCACTGGATTCTGTTGACGCAGAGACCGCCGCGGCCGAAGCGGACCCGATGACCGAGGCAGACGTGTTAATGGCCTATGGTCGCTTCCAGCCGGCCGAAGCAATGATCAAGGAAGCGATCGAACAGGAACCCGATCGCGAGGATCTGAAACTGAAGCTGCTGGAAATCTATCATGCGGCACGCAACCAGGATGACTTCGAAAGAGAAGCCAGTGCATTCCAAGTCAGTCTCGGTGGTCAGGCCGATCCGATGTGGGACAAGGTGGTTGAAATGGGCAAGGACCTGTGCCCGGAATCGGTACTGTTCAGCGGCGAAGCGCCGACCGAAGAAACGCTTGTCGACGGGTTGGAAGAGACCTTGCTGGATATGCAGCCGGTCACAACCCAGCAGACGCCATCCCCGGCGGTTGAGGACCAGGAGAAAACCGATACGGGTGGCATCCCGTCCGAGGACCTGGACTTTGACCTGACTTCGTTCGAGAAAGAAGGCGGTGATGACGACGAAACTATCGTTTCAGACGAGGTTGATGAGATGGACCTGGATCTGGACCTGAGTACCGGTGGAGCCGAATCAGGTGAACAGATGGCCAGTGACCTGGCGAATGAGCTCGAGGACATCGCCGATACCATGGCGACCGGCGAGTTTGATCTGGACAAGATGGCCGCAGCGGAAGGTGAGACATCCAGTGAATATGACCTGGGTGGTACATTGGAGCCGACTGTGGAAGTACATTCCGAAGATATCTTCGATGCCGGTGTCAGTGAGCTGGACGAGGTAACCACCAAGCTGGACCTGGCCAAGGCCTATATCGACATGGGTGATCCGGATGGTGCGCGCAGCATCCTCGACGAGGTCATGGAGGAAGGTAACGACGAGCAGAAGAAAGACGCTCAGTCACTGCTGGATCAGATTTAACGGCCTTGTTAATTAAACACAGTTTGACGTTATAAAAAAGCACCCGGTTCGCCGGGTGTTTTAGTCTATACCGATGAGCAAATGAACCCGGCTGTTCCAGTTTGCTTTGTTTCCCCGATCACGACTAGTCTGTAATTATCTTTGTATGCGTATTGCTCTGGGTATTGAATACGATGGTAGCGGCTTCAGTGGCTGGCAGTTACAACATGCCACGCGTACCGTGCAGGGTGAGATCGAGGCGGCCCTGGCACAAGTAGCCAATCACCCGGTGCGCGTCAGTTGCGCCGGGCGTACCGACACCGGTGTACATGCGCTGCAACAGGTGATCCATTTTGACAGTGACGCTGAACGCAGCGAGCGTTCCTGGGTGCTGGGTGCGAATGCGAATCTACCGGACGACGTCAGTGTGCGCTGGGCGCGTGAAGTCAATGAGGAATTTCATGCACGCTTCTCCGCGATTGGGCGCAGTTACCGCTATGTGATCTATAATGCCTTTGCACGGCCGGCACTGTTGCGTGACCGGGTTTGCTGGCGACATGCGCCGTTGGATGAAAAGCTGATGAACCAGGCCTGTGAGCATCTAATAGGAGAACACGATTTCACTTCATACCGGGCACTGGCCTGTCAGGCGAAACACGCGGTGCGTACCATCGAGCATCTGGTGGTACACCGGCAGGGTGACTATGTCTATATCGACATTCGCGCCAACGCCTTTTTACATCATATGGTGCGCAACATCGCCGGGGTGCTGATCAGTATCGGGCATGGAGAACAACCGGCCAGTTGGACGCGTGAGTTGATCGAGGTGCGTGATCGCAGCCTTGGCGGTGTGACTGCGAAGGCCGCGGGATTATATTTCCTGAATGCCCATTACCCGCAGCCGTACAAACTGCCGGATCCACCGGATGCACCATGTTTTTCCTGACAAATCAGGCGGGTATCTGGTATTCTTGATGTAAGCTCCAGCTGGGTGTTTAGATAAGGGTTTCGGGCGAACAGATGCGTACACGTGTTAAGATATGCGGGATTACCAGGGTGCAGGATGCCCTGCACGCAGCGGCCGCCGGCGCCGATGCGCTGGGTCTGGTATTTTATCCGCCCAGCCCGCGCGCGGTCACAGCAGAACAGGCGCGCGAGATTTGTCTGGACCTGCCGCCATTTGTGAGTACGGTAGCGCTGTTTGTCGATCCGGACATAAACCAGGTTGAATCCGTGTTGGCTACAACACCGGTGGATATGCTGCAGTTCCATGGTCAGGAAGAACCGGATTTTTGTATCCAGTTTGGACGTCCTTTCCTGAAGGCGTTACGTATGCACCCCGACCTGGATCTGTCTGACGAGGCCAGACGCTACCATCAGGCCAGTGGCATCCTGGTCGATAGTTACAATGCGAATACAGCGGGCGGGACCGGTGAGGTGTTCGACTGGTCACGTTTACCGTCACACCCGGCATGGCCGATGGTGCTGGCCGGCGGGCTTGATGTCAATAACGTGGCCCAGGCGGCAAGACAACTGCGACCCTATGCGGTGGACGTTAGCAGTGGTGTGGAATCTGAAAAAGGCATCAAGGATGCCGCTAAAGTGACAGCATTTATTAACGAGGTAAAAGGTGTCGATTATTAATCCTACCGGATCAGGTAAATATACATCCGTGCCCGATCAACATGGGCATTTCGGTAATTATGGCGGTATGTTTGTTGCCGAAACGCTGATGGCACCGTTGAACGAACTGCGTCAGGCCTATGAATATTATTGCAGTGACGAGCGTTTCCAGGAGGAACTGGACGCGGATCTGGCGCATTACGTTGGTCGGCCTTCGCCGTTGTATTTCGCCGAGCACCTGACCGAAAAAATCGGTGGTGGGCGCATTTATCTGAAACGCGAAGACCTGAATCACACCGGTGCCCACAAGATAAACAATACCGTTGGCCAGATACTGCTGGCCCGCAATATGGGCAAGAAACGCATCATTGCCGAGACCGGCGCCGGTCAACATGGTGTGGCGACTGCCACCGTTGCTGCGCGCCTGGGTATGGAATGTGTGATCTACATGGGTGCCGAAGATATCAAGCGCCAGGCGCTGAATGTCTACCGTATGCGCCTGCTGGGTGCCAAAGTGGTTTCAGTTGAGTCCGGCTCACGCACGCTGAAGGATGCGTTGAACGAGGCCATGCGTGACTGGGTCACCAATATCGATACCACCTTCTATATTATCGGTACGGTAGCGGGACCGCATCCGTATCCGGCCATGGTGCGGGATTTTCAGGCGGTGATCGGCCGCGAGGCACGCAAGCAGATACAGTTGCAGGCCGGGCGGTTGCCGGATGCGCTGGTTGCCTGTGTTGGTGGGGGTTCGAATGCGATTGGCCTGTTCTATCCGTTCCTGGAAGACACCAGCGTCGCCATGTATGGTGTCGAGGCGGCGGGCAATGGCCTGCAAACCGGACGTCATGCGGCACCTTTGTGCGCGGGCCGTCCCGGCGTGTTACACGGCAACCGCACTTACCTGATGGAAGATAACGATGGCCAGATCATCGAAACCCATTCGGTGTCTGCTGGTCTGGATTATCCCGGAGTTGGACCCGAACATGCGTGGCTAAAGGATATTGGCCGGGTCAAATATGCTTCGATTACCGATGAAGAGGCGTTGGAGGCGTTTCACACACTGACCCGTGTCGAAGGCATATTGCCGGCATTGGAATCCAGTCATGCTGTGGCTTATGCGACCCGACTGGCGGCCGGTATGTCGCAGGATAATATTATTCTGGTGAATCTGTCTGGACGTGGAGACAAGGATATCCATACCGTGGCCGCACGGGACGGGATAGAACTATGAGCCGTATAGTAAACTGTTTCAAAAAGCTGGAACTGAGAGGTCGCAAGGCCTTGGTACCTTATATCACTGCAGGTGATCCGACACCGGCGGTAACCTTGCCGCTCATGCACGAGATGGTCAAGGCTGGTGCCGATATGATCGAACTGGGTGTGCCTTTCTCTGACCCGATGGCAGATGGCCCGGTGATACAGGCGGCCAGCGAACGCGCCTTGACCTATCAGGTCAGTCTGCACGACGTGCTGGAAATGGTGCAGCGCTTCAGGCTGACAGACAAGGCCACGCCGGTCATTCTGATGGGTTACCTGAATCCGATCGAGGTGATGGGTTATGATACCTTTGCCCGTGCCGCTGCGCAGGCCGGTGTTGATGGTGTATTGACCGTGGACCTGCCACCCGAGGAAGGTAGCGACTTGCTGAATGCGCTGAACGGGCAACTGCTCGACCCGATATTCCTGATTGCACCGACCAGTACTGATGAGCGCATCAAGATGATCACCAGCAATGCCTGTGGTTTTGTTTACTACGTAGCGCTGAAGGGTGTTACGGGAGCATCTGATCTGAATGTGGACGATGTGGCTGCGCAATTGAAAAAGGTGCGCCGCTTTACCGGTTTGCCGGTGGGTGTCGGTTTCGGTATTAAGGATGCTGAAAGTGCCGCGCGCATTGCCGATTTTGCCGATGCGGTTGTGGTGGGTAGCGCGGTGGTGCAGCGGGTGGCAGATAACGCCGATTCACCGGATGATATCAAGACCGCGGTGGCGGACCTGTTGCGCGAAATGCGTCAGGCGATGGATCAGTAATGGAGCGCGTCGTTGCTGGCTACGCCGGACACGAACAACTGCTACAATTAGAGTTAACTCCGGGAATTATAAGACAGAGAGCACTATGAACTGGTTTACCAAATTAATGCCTTCCCGTATCAGTACAGACAGTAATGCCTCCAAGCGCAACGTGCCGGAAGGTATCTGGACCAAGTGCGAGGCCTGTAACGCGATACTGTACCGGGCCGAATTGGAGCGTAACCTGGATGTTTGTCCGAAGTGTGATCACCATTTGCGTATTGGCGCACGTGCGCGGCTGGATTCGTTTCTGGATAAGGATGGACACGAAGAGATCGCGGATGCACTCGAGCCGGTCGATCATCTCAAGTTCCGTGACAGTAAGAAATATCGTGATCGGATCGTCCAGGCGCAGAAGTCTACCGGAGAAAAAGATGCGTTGATCGTGCTCAAGGGTGCGCTCAAGGGTCAGCCGATTGTGGCCTGTGCATTTGAATTCGGTTTTATGGGTGGATCGATGGCCTCGGTGGTCGGTGAGCGTTTTGTGCGCGCCGCGGAAGTCTGCCTGCGTGAAAATATTCCGCTGGTGTGTTTCTCTGCCAGTGGTGGTGCGCGTATGCAGGAAGCCTTAGTGTCGTTAATGCAAATGGCCAAGACCAGCGCGATACTGGCACGGCTGGCGGAACAGGGCACACCGTTTGTTTCGGTCATGACCGACCCGACCATGGGCGGGGTATCGGCCAGCCTGGCAACACTGGGTGATATCAATGCGGCCGAGCCCAATGCCCTGATCGGTTTTGCAGGTCCACGTGTGATTGAGCAAACCGTCAGGGAAACCCTGCCGGAAGGTTTCCAACGCAGTGAGTTCCTGCTTGAACATGGCCTGCTGGACATGATTATCGATCGTCGTGAAATGCGTGATCGTCTGGCCAGCGTCCTGTCCATGTTGACCAACCGGACAGCCTGAACAAGCGTCGACCCTTGCAGTCAATATGACCAGAACCCTGGAGCAGTGGCTGCAATGGCAGAAGCAGCTGCACCCGGCCGAGATCGAGCTGGGCCTGGAACGTCTGCAGCAGGTCTGGTCGCGTCTTTCCGCCGGACCGTTTGATTGCCCGGTGATCACCGTTGCCGGTAGCAATGGCAAGGGCTCCACGGTGGCGATACTCGAATCCATCCTGTCCGCGGCCGGCTATCGTACCGGCGTCTATACCTCTCCACATATCCTGCGTTATAACGAACGCATCCGTATCAACAGGGAAGCGGTATCGGATGAGCAATTGTGCGCGGCCTTTGAACAGGTCGAACAACAACGCCAGGATAGCGAGCTGACCTATTTCGAGTTTGGCACCCTGGCCGCACTGACCCTGTTTCAGCAGCAACCACTGGATGTGGTGATACTGGAAGTCGGGCTGGGTGGACGGCTGGATGCCGTGAATATCATCGATGCCGATGTCGCGGTGCTGACCTCGTTGAGTCTCGAGCATCAGGACTGGCTGGGCGACGACCTGGAACAGATCGGGCGTGAAAAGGCCGGTGTCTTCCGGGCCGGGCGCCCGGCGGTGTGCGCTATCGCCGAGCCGCCTGACAGTGTGATGCGTAGCGCCAGTGTTCTGGGTACAGATCTGTTGCGCCTGTCCACGGATTTCAACTATCAGTGGCAGGCAGATCAGGATGTTTGGTACTGGCAGGGCCGGCATAGCCGGCGCGATGGTCTGCCGTTACCGGCCCTGCGTGGTATGGTACAGGTACTGAATGCGGCCCTGGCGCTGACCGTGCTGGAACAGCTCGAGACGCGCCTGCCGGTCGATCAGCAGGCGGTGCGCAACGGTCTGTTGGCAGTCCGCCTGCCCGGGCGCTTCCAGGTCCTGCCCGGTGATATCGATATCATTCTGGACGTTGCACATAACCCGGACAGCGTACGGGTGCTGGTGCAGAACCTGGATACACACCGTCATGGTGGTCGTACCCATGCAGTATTCTCATTGCTGGCCGATAAAGACCTCGACACCATGCTGGGCCTGCTGATACCGGTGGTGGATGACTGGTATGTTGCGCCACTGGATGTGGAGCGTGCGACCAGCAGCGCCAGGCTCCAGGCCGGGCTGCGACAGGCCGGTGCGGCACAGGTGACGGTATGTGATTCGATCGCCGCTGCCTGCCGGCTGGCGCGGCAACAGGCGACGGCAGGAGACCGAATTGTGGTGTTTGGCTCATTTTATACAGTAGCCGATGCATGGGCTGCATGCGTATAATAGCAGCCTGGCGTTCTGTTCGAGAGTGGGCGGAACTGAGTGAATCCATAAAGCGTGGATAGTCTATTGAAACAACGACTAATAGGCGCCGCCGTACTGCTGGCGCTGGGTGTGATCTTTATCCCGATGATACTGGATGGTAGCGGTAACCCGGTGCTGCGTGAAATACCGCCGATACCGCAGACCCTGGATACCGTGGAGCAGAAGGCCCTGGTCGTTCCGCAAGCGCCACCAAAACAGGAGGACCAGCCGGTACTGGTGCGCAAGCCGGTAGCGGAGCAACAGACCGGGGAGGCTGAGCCGGCCGGGGAGCAGCCAGCGGCCAGGGACAAAACCAGCACTGCGCAGGCGAAGCCGCCTGCCAGGCCGGCAGAGCCTGAGAGCAAACCGGTAGAGGAAAAACCGGCGACCAAAACCAAACAAACGACAGCGGCGGTCGCAACCGCGGTCAGTCCGGCAAAAATCAGTGCCTGGACCGTGCAGGTTGGCAGCTTTAATACAAACAAAAAGGCCCTGGCACTGCGCAGCAAATTGCGTGGCAAGGGCTTTAAGGCCTATGTCGAGAAGATCAAAAGGCAGAAAAAGGTCTACTACCGGGTCCGCGTCGGACCGGTGCTGGATCGTAAGGATGCCGACAAGCTACTGGCCAAGCTGAAAAAACAGGGCCAAACCGGCGCCTACGTGGTACGTCATCCATGACAAAAAGTACCATACAAATGGCCGGGTATTTGCTACTATGATGCATGTTTTCCTTGGCCCTCGGGAGCACCAATGAACTGGTTAGATTTAGTGATACTGGTCTTGATAATACTGTCGTCCGGTATCAGCCTGATACGTGGTTTTGTCAAAGAGGCGCTGTCGCTGGCGGCCTGGCTGGTGGCCTTCTGGGTAGCCATGACCTTTGCCTACCGGCTGGATGCAGTGCTGGTCGACAAGATTCATTCCCCTTCAGTGCGGTTTATCGCCTCGTTTTCGGCGCTGTTCCTGCTGACCCTGATTGCCGGTGCGTTGGTCAATTACCTGGCCACCACACTGGTTAAAAAGACCGGTCTGAGTGGCACAGACCGCATGTTGGGGGTTATATTCGGGGTAGCACGCGGCATCGCAATCGTTGCGGTGATCGTACTCGGTGCCGGGCTGACCAGTCTGCCTCAGGAGGGCAGCTGGAAGGGCTCGATGCTGATACCCCATTTTCAGGAACTGGCTGTCTGGTTGCGCAGTTATCTACCACCCGATATCGCCAGTAATATCAAGTTCTAGATTGAGGTAGGTTGTTTCATGTGCGGCATAGTCGGTATCGTCGGCAAACAGGCTGTCAACCAGTCCATCTATGAGGCTCTGACTGTCCTGCAGCATCGCGGGCAGGACGCAGCGGGAATTATGACCTGTACCAAGAGCGGTCGCCTGCACCTGCGCAAGGGCAATGGCCTGGTCCGGGATGTGTTCCGTACCCGGCACATGATCGAGCTCAAGGGCAAGATGGGCATTGGTCACGTGCGTTATCCGACTGCCGGGTGTTCGAGTTCGGCCGAGGCGCAGCCGTTTTATGTCAACTCGCCTTACGGTATTTCACTTGCGCATAATGGCAATCTGACCAACTTCGCACAACTCAAGCGAGACCTGTTCCGCGAAGACCTGCGCCATATCAATACTTATTCCGACTCGGAAGTGCTGTTGAACGTGCTTGCGCATGAACTGCATAACCAGGGTAAGCTGCGGATCGACCACGAGGATGTGTTCAGGGCGGTCAGTGGTGTGCACAAACGTTGCCGTGGCGCCTATGCGGCTATCGCGATGATTACCGGCTACGGCATACTGGGTTTTCGTGACCCATATGGTATCCGTCCGATGGTGATCGGCAAGCGCGAGACTGAAAAAGGCACCGAGTACATGGTCGCGTCAGAAAGCGTGGCGCTGGATGTGCTCGGCTTTGAGATGATGCGTGACGTCCTGCCGGGTGAGGCGGTGTTTATCGATCGCGACGGTAACTTCTACAGTCGCCAGTGTGCGGATAAGACGGTACGGGCCACCTGTCTGTTCGAGTTTGTCTACCTGGCCAGGCCGGATTCGATCATCGATGATGTTTCGGTATACAAGGCGCGTTTACGCATGGGTGATCACCTTGCTAACAAGATCAAGAAGACCTACCCGGATCATGATATCGATGTAGTGATACCGATACCGGACACCAGCCGTACCTCCGCGTTACAGACAGCCAACGAACTGGGCGTCAAGTATCGTGAAGGCTTTATCAAGAACCGCTACATCGGACGTACGTTTATCATGCCGGGTCAGAAGCAGCGCAAGAAATCAGTACGTCAGAAGCTGAACGCGATCGATCTGGAGTTCAATGGCAAGAACGTATTGCTGGTGGATGACTCGATCGTACGCGGCACCACCTCCATGCAGATTATCCAGATGGCGCGTGATGCCGGCGCCAACAAGGTGTATTTTGCCTCAGCCGCACCGGCAGTGCGTTATCCGAATGTGTATGGCATTGATATGCCCAGTGCGACTGAACTGGTTGCGCATGATCGCAGTACGGAAGAAGTCGCCAAGGCCATTGGCGCCGACTGGCTGATTTACCAGGACCTGGAAGACCTGAAAGAAAGTGTCGGTCACGGCAATGCCGAGCTAACCGAATTCGATACCTCCGTGTTTGATGGTAACTACCTGACCGGCGATATCGACAAAACCTACCTGGACTACATCGAGTCCTTACGCAATGACGAGGCCAAACAGGGTAAAAAGGATGGCGGCAATTCCAAGGACAGTCGCGCATCACTGATCGATATGCATAACGGTTGAGTTTTTCTGATATGACTGGTTCTGCCATGAAAGGCAGCGCTGGCTATCAAGTCTGTAATGCAACATGCCTGCAATAGTATTTCGTCTGAATATGGAAATCAGACACGATAACAAGGAGCGTAGTCATGAGCACCAATATACTCGATCATCTTCCGCAGTTACGGCCGCATTCGAATATCCAGCTGGTCAATACTGTTCCTGCTATGTTTAAGTCGAAAATCCAACAAAAAGGAAAGCATGCGCTAGAGCTGGTGGAACCCACAAGAATTGCTAACGCGCACTGGGCATCGACGCCATACAAGGGCGCTCAGTCTCTGATGCAGTTAGATAACAGACAGGCCATTCGAAAAGTCATGACGCTACAACCTGGTTTCGGTGGGAATCTGACATACCAACTAAACACATCGTTACTTGGGGGTGAAAGTTACCCGGTATTGACGGCAATACTGGGTACCGCGGCAGGAATGGTGTCTGCAGGTGGTGGCTTGCTCTTTGCGGCATTCACAACAAGCATCACTGCTGCACACAAACAGCAACGTGTACTGGCACGTGGTGGTGATGAAATCTGGCAAGTAGAGGAAATAGGTAAAGTTAAGGATGGTTCCGGCTATCAGGCCATGCACGTCAATTCCTACTTTCTGGTAGACCCTTATCGAAGACAGGTCCTGGAGAAAGGCTGGATAGTTCATGAGGATAGAACCGAGATTCTTCTAAATTAATCAAGACGCGGAATTAAACCAATAGTATTTACTTTTTAAAGATGGAGTGAGGTCATGGATCAGATGTATCAGTTAATCAGATTGCTGTTTATTTGTAGTCTATGCGCCGGGTCATCTGCATGTACGGACCAGACTGCAGTTGTGATTAACAAAGAAGCGGAAGCAAGTTATTCCAGGTTGTGTAAAATATACGAGGATTTAAATAGTAATAATCTTGATAGTGATGCTATTGTAGTGAGCTTGGTAACAAGGATACATTCAGAAGTGCCCGAGTTGTCTTATGTGACCAAGCATATCTTTAATGCGTCTCCAGAAAAAGTCTATGGTTTATACAGAGACTCTGCCCTTGAAGCGATAGGTAGACCATGGGAATGCCTTGCGATAAAGGAGCACTACCAGAAATCATGGAAAGAATAGCCGGGATACTACTGATATTTTTCGTTAGCGGATTTGCTTGTTCGGTTTATGCTTCACCCGGACAGCGTAATTTGTAGGGTGCAATAACCGAAGGGCATTGCACCATATTACATAGGTTAATAAACATAATTCATGCCTGAGTATCGACGCATATGGCAGCCAGGCGGTGTCTATTTCTTTACGGTTAACCTGTTACAGCGCCATGGTAATGATCTGCTTGTCCGTCGTATGGATTTACTGAGACGTGTTGTCAAGTCTGTCAAGAATCGTCATCCATTCAGAATACACGGATGGGTGGTGTTGCCTGATCATCTCCATTGCATCATTGAGTTGCCAGCTAATGACATGGATTTTTCAATGAGGTGGCGACTGATCAAAATGGGTTTATCAAAGTCCTTGCCTGTAGTTGAGAAACGGTCGGTTGTAAGGATCAGGCGGGGTGAACGTGGTGTCTGGCAACGACGCTATTGGGAGCATCTGATACGTGATGAGAAGGACTATCAGGCGCATATGGACTATATCCATATTAATCCTGTGAAGCATGGATTGGTTAACCGGGTATGCGAGTGGCCATATTCAACTTTTCATCGATTGGTTGAGCGGGGTATATACCCACGGGATTGGGCGGGTGGAGAAGAGAGCAGTCTCGAATATAACGATTGATAGTGGTGCAATGCCCTTTGCTTATCACAGGATCCTCGTGGGCATTTAGATATGGCGTAATGCGTTCCGCTTATTACGCCCTACATTTCAACTTTCCTTCTGGATAACCCTGAGACAGCAACAATTGACACCACTGTCCGGATAGACTAGGATTATTTAACGCGCCGATTTGATCAACAGCTTGCGGGCGCATGATAAATACTGCTAAAGCGAGGCCGATGACCTGCTTTAGCTAGCAGGTTTTTTTATGCCTGTTATATCCGGATCGTAATGGAGCACAGTATGTCTGAACACGATATAACCGACTGGCAACTGGCCACACTTGCGGTCAGGGCCGGGCAGGAGCGCACGGCGGAGGGCGAACATGCCGAGCCGATCTTTCCGACCTCCAGCTATGTTTTTGGCAGCGCCGCCGAGGCGGCCGCACGCTTTTCGGGTGAACAACCCGGGAATATCTATTCACGCTTTACCAATCCAACGGTGCGGACCTTCGAGCAACGCCTGGCCGCGATGGAAGGTGGAGAGCGTTGCGTGGCGACTTCATCCGGGATGGCGGCGATCCTGTCGACCTGCCTGGGCCTGCTGAACCAGGGTGATCACATCGTCTCGTCGCAAAGTATCTTTGGCAGTACGGTGGTGCTGTTCGATCAGCATCTGAGCCGCTTCGGTATCGAGACTACATTTGTTGCACAGGACGATGTGCAGGCCTGGGCAGATGCGATACGTCCAGAGACGCGCTTGTTGTTTCTGGAGACGCCGTCCAACCCGCTAACCGAGATCGCAGACATACGCAAACTGGCCGAACTGGCACATCAAAACGATTGCCTGCTGGTGGTGGACAACTGCTTTTGTACACCGATCCTGCAAAGACCGTTGGAACTCGGTGCCGATATCGTGATTCACTCGGCTACCAAATACCTGGACGGCCAGGGTCGCTGCGTTGGTGGTGCGGTAGTGGGTTCTGAACAACTGGTCGGTGAAGGGGTGTACGGTTTTCTGCGTACCGCAGGTCCTACCATGAGTGCATTCAATGCCTGGGTATTCCTGAAGGGGCTGGAGACCCTGAAGGTGCGCATTGCGGCGCATTGCCAGTCGGCATTGACGCTGGCGCAATGGCTGGAACAGCAGGTGCAGGTTGAGCGGGTCTATTACCCGGGCCTGCCCTCGCACCCGCAGCATGAGTTGGCAATCCGGCAGATGAGTGCGGCCGGTGGAATCGTTTCATTTGTGCTGAAGGGCGGCAAGGATGCGGCCTGGCGACTGATCGACAGTACTCGGCTGTTGTCGATTACCGCAAACCTGGGCGATACCAAAACCACAATCACCCATCCGGCGACCACCACCCATGGCCGGATGACGCCGGAGGCCCGTCAGGCGGCCGGCATAGACGACGGGCTGATCCGTATCTCCGTCGGTCTGGAGGATATTGACGATATTATTCGTGATCTGTCTACAGGTCTGGGATAATAGAGCCTGATCAGGTCGCATTTGGCCTGAGTGAATACTTTATAATTTAGCGTCTTATACAAGGTTCATCGGAGCTATGCTTTCGCCTTCTCCCTCAGGGAGAAGGTCAGGATGAGGGGATAAATAAGCTTTTGTTATTTATATCCCCTCACCCCAACCCTCTCCCTGTGGGAGAGGGGGTTTTTTGGGGATCAATGTAACAGCGAGGACGACCTGTTAATGGTGTATCGGTAGTTGTGTGATAAGTATGGCTTCATTATCGTCATCGGTTCATGAGCAGGCGCTAGGCTGCCTGATGTGTTGCGACCCGGACCAGAAGATCGAATGTGTCAGGGCCCTGCAGACTGACTGGCTGGACGGCCAGATGTCACGGACTGCAAGCGATACGGTGCGCGAGATTCCGCTACCGGGTCGACCCGAAAAACCGGAACTGGTCGCACCGGTCGAGCTGACCCAACGTGGGCTGGGCAGCGAGGAAGGCCGCGCTGCGTTTATTCATGCGATTGCGCATATAGAATTCAACGCGATCAACCTGGCGCTGGATGCGGTCTATCGCTTTCGTGACTTACCTGACGATTTCTATACGGACTGGCTGAAGGTCGGCGTCGAGGAGGCACTGCATTTCTCGCTACTGCGTGAGCGGTTACGCGAGATCGGTCACGATTATGGTGATTTTGTGGCGCATAACGGTTTATGGGAGATGACAGTCAAGACCGCGCATGATCCGATGATACGTATGGCACTGGTCCCCCGTGTACTGGAAGCGAGGGGCCTGGATGTCACTCCCGGGATGATGCAGCGACTGTTGGCGGCTGGCGATCAGGCAACGGTAGACATACTCGAAATCATCCTGCGCGATGAAATCGGGCATGTCGCGATCGGCAGCCGCTGGTATCATTACCTGTGCGACCAGCGTGGACTGGATCGCCAGCAGACATTTAAAAAACTGGTACTGGAATATATGAAGAAACCGTTGCGAGGTCCGTTTCATACCGAGGCACGACTGCAGGCCGGTTTCACCAGCCAGGAACTTGAACGATTATCTGAGGTTGAGAACCATGAGTAGTATGCGCGTACCGGTTTTGACACTGTTACTGTTGTTGGTGGCCTGTTCTCCAACGCCGGATGCCGGACCCGAAAGTGCAATCGACCAGGAAGCGGCGCAGCACGACAGTAAAGTGGAAGCAAAAGGCGATACCACGGTGCTGTCTTTTGTCGAGCAGGAACCGGGTATCGATCCCTATCCGAGCCGGGTGCTGGTAAATCGGGACTATCTACGCATGGATGATGGCAGTGACCAGTCTGATTTCACCCTGTACGACAGACACAAGAAGCTGATATACAGTGTCTCGCATGAAAACCGCATGGCGCTGGTGATGAGCGAGGTAAAATCGGATGCCAAACCACCCATCGAACTGAAACTGACAGAACAACAGGTGGAAATGACAGATGCGCCAAGCATTGAAGGTCGTGCACCGGTGCATTACAGGATGCTGGTAAACGAGAAACTTTGCAGTGAATCGATCGTTGTGGCCGGGCTGCATCAGGACGCGTTACAGGCGCTCCGGGAATTTCGTCAGGTCATGTCAACGATACATAAGGGAAATGTCGACAAGACACCGGATGATATGCAGGACCCCTGTTTCCTGGCGGACGATGTATTTTCTTATGACCGGACAATGAAATACGGTTTTCCGATCAAGATATGGACACAGACAGGCTATTCACGACTGCTGCTGGACTACCAATACAATGTAGCGGTTGATGAAAATATCTTCAGGGTACCGGAAGGTTATTTACGCAGAAGCATCACTGCGGATCAGGAAACGGATATTTAGTTTATTTTAACTCCGCCAGCACCTGACCGATACCACGCACCCAGGGCTGGGCCTCCTGTATCGGTTCAGGCAGGTCCTCCATGGCCCGGCTGGCTTCTGTGACAGACGGGTAAATACCGTAAAGGGCGATGTGGACCGGCGCTTCGTCTACACGTTGCAGTGTAACCAGGGTGGTTTGGGCAGTCAGGCCATGTGCTGTGATGTAGCGCCTGATGCGTTGCTCCTTGCTGCCGCTGACCAGCTGGATGGTGTAATGCTCCGGGTTCTGTTGTTTCAACCATTGCAGTCCCTGGGTATCGCTGGCAAGCGCATCGTCTGTTTTATTGGCAGTGGCAGGTTCGGTCCGGATAGCGGTTTGCTGCTCTGGCGTTGCTGCGCTGTCACGCTTCTCTGCTGTGATGGTCACCGCTGCTGGTGGTAATTCTTCAGTGGTGGGTAAAACCGTCTGGTCTGGTTCGGGCCCGGGTTCCGGCTCGATGGTTTCGGCCTGCAGCATCATCCGGGTATGCAGGTCGGCCCCGCCTGCCGGTTTGTTCAGTGAATGTTTGTCTGGCCTGGGCTCAGTATTCTGTTTTTTTTTCTGTTCGTAGTCCCTGACCACCTGGATACGGTCGAGCGCGGTGATGGCCCTGGTGTGTCCACTGGCTGCTGCCCTTTTGATCCATGCAATCGCAAGGTTCTCATCCTGGGTAACACCGAAACCATAGTAGTACATGTATCCGAGTGCATACTGGGCGTCGTCATATCCCTGTCGGGCGAGGGCGTCTAACAGCTCGATGGCGCGGCTGTAATCAAACTTTCGATAGGCCTGGCCTGCCTGATCAAACAGCTCGCGGCGTTCTGATTCGGCCACCTCAATATCCTGGGTTGGCGTGGATGCGCAGCCGGATAGCAACAAGGCGCCCAGTAGTGCGGTCAGCACAATCTTGCCAATGCTGACGCCCGGTTTGTGATGCTGTCGTTGTTGGATATTAGTTATGGTCATGTTATCTCATGGTCAGGCAAGCAACTGATTCATCTGGAATATTGGAAGCAGTATCGCTATGACGATTAATAATACTATAACACCCATCACCAATATCAAAATGGGTTCAAATAATCCGACAAAAGTCGCAATCAGGGATTCGACCTCACGTTCCTGAATAACGGCAGATCGTTCCAGCATTTCTTCCAGATTTCCGCTGGATTCTCCACTGGCCATCAGGCTGATGGTCATCGGTGGGAAATAGCCGGTATCTTCCAGTGCCTTGTTCAGGGAGCTACCCTCACGTACGCGCAGGCTCGCATCCTCGACCGCTATACGCATGGGCTTGTTGCTCAGTACCTGGGAAGAAATGCGCAAGGCCTCCAGTATCGGCACACTGCTGGCGGTCAGGATGCTCAGTGTGCGTGAGAACTGGGCCGCATTGGAGCTGCGGATCAGCTTGCCGATCAGCGGGATGCGCAGCTGGAAGCGTTGCCAGCGGTTTTCAAATGCAGGTCGTCGCAGCATGGACAGAAAGCCGGTAACCGCCAGCGCGATAACCAGGAATAGTGCCAGCCAGTTCGCCCTGAAAAAATCACTCAGGCCGATCAGCATGCGGGTCAGTATCGGCAGCTCCTGTTCCGTGTTCTCGAATACCGTAATGATTTCGGGTACCACGAACACCAGCAGGGCAGTTACGATCAGTATCGAGATGATGGTCAGCAGTGCAGGGTAAAACAGGGCCAGTACGGTTTTCTGTCTGACCTGCTGACGCGACTCGGTATAATCCGATAGGCGTTCCAGCACGGTATCGAGATGACCGGACTGCTCACCGGCATCAATGGTGCGCACATACAGGTTCGAGAATATGGATGGAAACTCGGACATGCCGTTGGACAGGCTGTGTCCCTCGCGTACCCGTGACCTGACTGCGAGCAGTATCCGTTCCAGGTGTGCCTTGCCGCTCTGGCGGGCAACGGTCTGCAGGCAGTTTTCCACCGGCAGGCCGGATCTGAGCAGGGTGGATAACTGGCGCGTGATCAGCGCCAGATCCATTGCACTGATGCGGCCTCTTACACGCCTGGTTTTTTCCTTGCTGGTGCGTTCGACGACCTCGACAACGGACAGTGGCATCCAGCCTTTTTCACGCAGTTGCTGACGGATCTGGCGAGAGTTATCACCCTCGAGCACACCTTTCTTGTCCTTGCCCCGGTCATCCAGTGCCTTGTATTCAAATGCGCCCATGAAACCTGCTTAGTCTTCCTGTGTTACGCGTATGACTTCGTCGAGAGTGGTTTCACCATCGAGTACCCGGCGTATGCCATCCTGTCGGATGCTCGGGGTCTTGGTTCGCGCGTGGTCGTTCATGTCCTGTTCGCTGGCATTGTCATGGATCAGGTTGCGCATGGTCTCGTCTACCAGTACCAGTTCGTAGATACCGCTGCGGCCGATATAACCCTGTTGTTTGCAGTGTTCACAGCCGACCGCTGAATACAGGGTGGGTGGCTGGTCAGCCGGAACACCCGTCATCGCGCATTCTTTCTCGGTGGCCTGGTAGGGTTGCTTGCAATGCTCGCATAACAGGCGCACGAGGCGCTGGGCGATCACACCGATCAGGCTGGATGACAGCAGGTAGGGTTCGATACCCATGTCACGCAGGCGGGTAACCGAGCTGATTGCGGTATTGGTATGCAGCGTGGATAACACCAGGTGTCCGGTCAGACTGGACTGCACTGAGATCTGCGCGGTTTCGAGGTCGCGAATCTCACCAATCATGACGATATCCGGGTCCTGACGCAGGATTGCGCGCAAGCCACGGGCAAAGGTCAGGTCGACCTTGGTGTTGACCTGGGTCTGGCCTATACCGTCGATATAGTATTCGATCGGGTCTTCAATGGTGACGATGTTACGGCTTTTGTCATTCAGGCGACTGAGCACGGCATACAGGGTGGTGGTCTTGCCCGAACCGGTCGGTCCGGTTACCAGGATTATGCCATGCGGGTGCATGATCAGGTTCGGGTCGATGTTGCGCAGGATCTGTGGATCCATGCCCAGGTGTTCCAGTTCCAGGCGTCCGGCCTGCTTGTCCAGTAGTCGTAATACGATACGCTCGCCATAATTCGACGGCAGGGTCGATACACGCACATCGACCGGACGACCGGCAATGCGCAACGAGATACGGCCATCCTGGGG
Source organism: uncultured Gammaproteobacteria bacterium (assembly GCA_947258795.1). Classification (GTDB taxonomy): domain Bacteria; phylum Pseudomonadota; class Gammaproteobacteria; order DRJJ01; family DRJJ01; genus DRJJ01. Next base: position 32,648 of record CAMYJU010000022.1, read on the forward strand.
CAGGCGTTTTTCGGCGATATCCAGGTCGGCCATGACCTTGATACGCGAGACCAGCAAGGGTGCCACCATACGTGGTGGTTGCAGTACTTCGCGTAATACCCCGTCTACCCGGAAGCGTACCACCATACGGGTTTCATAGGGCTCGATATGGATATCGGATACGTTTTCCTTGATCGCCTCGGTGAACAGGGCGTTGATCAGGCGAATGATCGGTGCGTCGTCCTCGTTTTCGAGCAGGTCTTCCGGTTCGGCCAGTTCCATCGCGACGTGGTTAAGGTCCATTTCATCGCCCATGTCCTCCATGATCTGGGTAGACTGCGAGGTGCTGGATTCGTACTGCTCGAGCAGCATCTTGTCGAAACTGGTTTCGTTGATCTCTTCCAGTTTGACCTTGTGGCCGATGTAACGGCGTACCTCGGTCAGCGTCTGGATACTGACGCCCGGCTTGTAGATCACATGGGTTTGCTGGTCAGGGGTCTGTGTGACGAGGATGCCGTGACGGCGTGCGAAGCCGTAAGGCAGGCTGTGCTTGCCACCGCCTAACATCTCTTCATCCAGAAAATCGGGGTCGACATCCATATCCGGTGTCAGGTCCGGGTCCGGCAGCAGATTGTCTACACTGGTATCCGTGTCACTCATCGCGACTACTCGTCTGACGGGGAGGAGGCTGCTTCCTGCGCGGACTTGCCATCTTTGGTAAACGGGTCTGGTATCTCGGGGAAGTGCTTGGGTAACAAAGGCATTTCGTTGGCCGACAGGAATTGCATACCCTTGCTACGCAGTTCCAGCTGGCGTGCACGCATGTAATTGTATTTGCCGGTTGATACCAAGGTCTCGGTCGCGGCATCACGCACGATAACCGGATGGATAAAGATCATCAGGTTCTTTTTGGTTTTGGTGGTCTTGTTGTAGCTGAACAGCTTGCCCAGTAACGGGACATCGCCCAGGCCAGGAACCTTTTCGACACTTTCCTGTACATCGTCCTCGATCAGGCCGCCGAGTACGATCACATGGTTGTCTTCGACGATCACCGAGGTCTTGACACTGCGCTTGTTGGTGATGATGTCGGATGCACCTGCCAGCGAGCTGGGCGCGATACTGGACATTTCGTGTTCGATATCCAGCTGTACCGCGTTACCTTCGTTAATCTGTGGGGTAACGCGCAGGGTCAGACCGACGTCCTCACGTTGTATGGTTTGGAACGGGTTGGTCGCACCTGTAGTGGCGCCGGTGTTGGTAAATGAGCCGGTTACAAACGGTACATTCTGGCCGACCACGATTTCGGCCTCTTCATTGTCCAGGGTCAGCAGGGAAGGGGTCGACAGGATATTGGTGCTGCTGTCGGACTGCAGTGCACTCAGGATGGCTGCGAAATTGACACTGGAACCTTCATCGAAATCGCCGAACCCGACGGTCGCACCATTCAGGAATCCCGGTACCGCATCACTGGTTACAGCACCTGCAATGGTATCGATACCGGGTGACCCAAATTTGATAATACCAACCGGACCATTACTGTCGCGGCCGTCGACGATCCACTGAATGCCCAGTTCCTTGAACTTGTCGATTGAGATCTCTGCAATGATCGCTTCGATCAGTACCTGTGCGCGGCGTATATCGAGTTGTGCGATCACGGCCTTCAGTGAGCGGTAGATCGCGGTTGGTGCTGTGATAATCAGCGCATTGGACGACTCATCGGCCTGGATGTCGACCTTTTTACCATGTGTGGTGGGCGCTTTTTTAGGTGCGGCCTTTTTTTCGATGCTGGTGCTGACGCCGGTCAGCACACTGACCAGGTCCTTGGCCTTGGCATAGCGCAGGTAGACCACATGGGTATTGCCGGTGTCTGCCAGCGGCACATCCAGGTGACCGATAATCGCCTTGACGCGCAGGCGTTCGTTCTGATCGCCACTCATCAAGATACTGTTGGTGCGATCATCTGCGGCCAGTGTCACCGGCGCTGCTGCAGCTCCTTTGGCACCCGGTTTTTTCAACAAGCCGTTCAATACCCTGACAATATCACTGGCAGAGGCGTTGTGCAGTGGAATGACCTCGATACTGCTGTCACTGGCCTGGTCGATGCGTCTGATGATCTTGACCATGCGTCTGACATTTCCGGCGCGGTCAGACAGGATCAGCACATTGGTAGACGGGTAGGCGGCAAGATGACCCTGTTGTGGAACCAGTGGTCTCAGGATCGGTACCAGTTGTGCGGCATTGATGTTTTTGACCTGGATAATGCGTGTGATCATCTGGTCACTCGGTTGAGCGCCTTGTGGTGGTGATACCGGGATGCTGAGCTGCTTGGCCTTGACCTCCGGGATGATTTTGATCAGATTGCCGGTCGGTACTGCAGAAAAGCCGTGCACCTCGAGGATCGACAGGAATACCTGGTAGACCTCGTCCTTGCCCATCGCATGCGATGAGATCACTGTTACCTTGCCCTTGACGCGCGGATCGACGACGAAGTTTTTGCTGGTGATATCGGAGACGGTCTTGATCAGTGCACTGATATCGGCGTTTTTCAGATTCAGGGTGATGGTTTTTTTGGCCTGGGCGTTGGCGCTATGGGCACTGGTGCCAATCAGCAACAGGCACAAGCTGAAAACGACCAGGAACAGTCTGTTCAGTCCGGCCAGATCCATCGTTGCACCAGTATTATGTCGTGTGGCTGCCAAAATCGTAATTTTTTTCATTTCCAGTTTTTTACCCAGGCTGGCCGATCCATTGCAGAGACGGGTCTGCTACAGGCTGCCTGACCATTTATCATTATAGTTCATAAGGTTAGCAGAAATATATAAGATAGTACATAAAATGGTTACAGCGGTCGGAAAATGTGAATTGTATCTGACTACTGTTATGCCTGGCTTACACTAAATATACCCGTTATATTTTATGGATATACGTCCGCTGCGGTCGGATTTGCCGAAACTACGCAGGACATTGACCAGGTTCGGATTGGCGTTCTTGCGTGGTGTTAGCAGCAAATCTGTCTGGATGCGTTTGTCCGCATGGACGGTAATCGTACCCTCGATACCCAGGTGACCGCCCTGATTCGACACCTGGATCTGCAAATTGTTCTGCTCGGTGGACAACAGTAACTCCAGCGTTCCCAGTGTCGCCGCAAAAGGCGAGCGAATAGCGGCGTTACGCCAGGTCATGTTGCCCTGGATGCTCTGTACCCAGTTGTCAGCCAGGCGTACCTGTTGCAGTTGATAGTTAACCTTGCCGTTTACATTCAGCGGGTAACTGCTGAGCATGTTGTATACGTTGGCGGCGGGCGCAAAGCCGTTAACATTGTTCATATAGGTCTGCCCGAGCAGGCTGATCCCGGCGATGCCTGATGTCTGGGTGTGATTGTCCTGATTCATGAAAAAGAAACCGAATCGTCCGCCCAGTATTTCTCTTAATGCGAAATTCCAGTTCAGGCTGCCGACCCTGATCTGATCATAGTGGACGGTGGCTGCCCGACCGTCCCATAGGGTGCCCTGTACACCCTGAAGCTTAAGTGGTGCAAGCTGTTTGGCTAACAGGCTGTATACCGGCCGAACCGGTACGGTGATTATCAGTACAACCAGGTAACTGGCCAGACCGATCAACAGCCATTTGCCCCAGCGTTTGCGCATCAGCCAGCCCTGCCCAGGGTGATGCGAGCCTGCACATGGCCCGGTGTGTCACGCTGGTGTACGGTGATCGATTCGACCTGCACACCGGCGGTCTGTTGCAGCTGCCCCAGCCAGCGAACCAGCTTGTCAAACGGGACCTCGTCGAACCAGACCTGCGCAGCCTGTTTACCCTTGGGCTTGATGGTACGTATCATCTGACGCAATTTCATGCTTGATGCGGTGGAATCGATGGTCGATAGCAATGGTCGCTTGTTTCGTGCCTGGTTATTGCCGGACAGGGCGCGCAGGCGTCTTATTTCATCGGCGCTGTCATGCATTTTGGCCAATGCATATTGCATATTGGAAACCGTCTTCTGTTTGCGCTCGATACCGCTGGCCAGTGGGTTCCAGATGGAAAAATAGAGGATACCGATCACAATGGCGATCGCACCGGCGATCAGCATCATGCGCTCGCGGGGTTCGCGCCCCAGATACCATTGCTTGAGCTGGTTCATGATGTACCGCCCTTTATACGCAGTCGGGCGTTAACCCGTTTGCCCCTGGCGTTGGCTGAAAGGACTTCCACTTTCAGCTTTTGTCTGGTGAGTTGATCCTTGACCGGGTCCAGTCCGGCCAGTGACTTCAGGTCCAGTTCCAGTTCCAGGGTGCCTTTCTGGAACTTGATCGCGGTGACCCGGGTACCCTTGCTTGCAGCCAGCACGCCAGATGTTTTTGCCAGCAGGTCTGTGAAGCCGTGACCACGGCTACCGAGTGTGCGTTGCAGTTGGGTCAGTTGCTGTTGCATCTGCTGAACCGGGTCCTCGATACGTTTGATACTTGGGAAGGTCGAGCGGAACACCGCGGTCTGGTCTGCGCGGAGCTTGTCAATACGGGCGTTCAGGCTGCCGGTTTGCACGCTCATAAAGACCACCTGCAGCAGGATCACGATCGCAATCATGATGGCCGGGGTGCGCCATGGTTTCAGCAGTCCGATAATCCGGCTTTGCGGGCGGTAGTCTCCCTGTAACAGGTTGATACCTGGTTTACTGTCATAACCCTGTTGCATTAGCTTGAGCGGGTTTTCGATACTGCGGATCTGCTCGCATCCGATTTCCTTTTCGCTTAACAGTTCCAACAGGCCATCGGGTACGAACTCATCCCCCATATAGAGGTTGATCGCGGTGGGTTTGGGACCGCTGGTCTCGACCAGTGCCAGGCTGAGTAACTGGGTCAGGTTGTCATAGTCGGAGCTGAAGCCGGACTGCTCGCTGGTCCGCACCAGTACATTGTCTCCCTGTATCAGGATGCTCCAGCCGTTTTCGGGTAACGGGATGGCGAGTACGTCCGGTACGATGGCGTCCAGCTTGATATCCAGCTCGGTGCTCTTGTCTATCCATTCCTGGATCTGTTGCTGTTCGATCACGGCAACCGGTATCGCATCGTCTTCGGGGCGTTTGTCACCGTGGGCAAAGTGCAGTGTCTCGACATCACTGGCCAACTGGTCTTCCAGCGCATACGGGATGGCCTTCAGTGCACGTTGGCGGCTGCGGGTCGGGATCGCGGCCTGGGTCAGCGTGACCAGGTTACCCGGGACCAGTAATACGGCGGTTTGCCCGCGCGCGGCCTGGCAATCCTCGAGTGACTCCGCCCGGGTGATCTGGTTGTCGTGTTCATCCTCGTTGAACAGGCAACTGACTGACTGATCAGCTTCGGAAGGTATACGTATAAAAACCGTGTTACTCACTTATTCAAATCCCTGGGTACGGTACAGGACACCAATATTATTATTGTTACTGCGCTTCAATGCACTATGGGTTACCAGTTGCAGTTTATCCAGCTGTACCTGGGCCTCGACACGAAAGTAGCTGCTTTTGACATCGACCAGCTCCTTTAGCTGGGCGCCGGGTCGCCGGTCTTTCGGCAACAGCTTTTTCAGTTGTTCCTGAAAATCCTGGTATGAATTGTAGGGTGTTTGCTCACGAATCTCCACGATTTCCTTGGCAGTTTCGGAATCTATTTCCTTGGCCAGCGCTGCGATCACCGTTGAACTGGCCGTATTGACGTTGACCCTGGTGGTTTCCGGCAGTGCGGTGACGTAGGGTAACAGTTGTTCATACACTTCATGATCCACGCCCTTGACCAGGCGTAACTCACTGATATGGGCGAGGCGCCGGTTTGCAGTACGGTAAGGGTTCTTGACTTCTGAATAGGCCAGGTCTTCGGCACCATCCGGGAAACGGGTGTCGACGTTGGTATCCATCCAGTCGACCACGGCATCGGCGATCGATGTTTCCAGTTCAAGATCGGCCAGTAGACGCTTGAATGCCTTTAGCGCCCTGTCTGCCTGCTGTGGTGCCTGTTGTTCCTCGCCCGTTTTGTTTTCAGTATCGATAAACAGGTTGTTGATATTGAACTGTGCCTGCATGTCCCGGATCATGCCGCCGATTGAACCGCCGTCAATGGGTGTCAACGGTAATTCGCTGGCCCAGTCTTCATTGAGATGGTCCACTGTTTCGGTTTTTTCGTCATTGATGCGGTCACGTCTGAGGATGCCGCGGGCCCAGACCTCACCGCCCTGTGCATATTGCAGGGCCTGATCCCAGAGCAGGTGGTTACCGGTACGCCGGATACTAAGTTGCTGGTCGCTCATCATATCGACCGAAATTATGGCTACCAGGCTGATAATCAGCATCGCTGTAATCAGGGCGACACCGGACTGCCTTGTCACCGAGGGTTCGGCCCTGAATTTCAGACTGCCTGCCCTGGTTGGAGTGTTGGTCGCTTGCATCAGCCTGCCTGTGCTCCCTGGCCGGCTTGCTGATCTTCGGGCAATGCGCCGGGCAAGCGGAACAGGCGTATGACCGGACCCCAGTCTTTCAGTTCCAGCGTGATTTCCAGTCCGGCAGGCAGGCCGGATGACTCACCATCCTGGTTTTGCTGTGGCGGCCATTGCGGTACATACTGCTGTTCGGTATTCATGAAGCGTAACTTAACAGACTCAACACTCTGTAACAGATCGACCCGGTCCAGTTCGACTTCGGCGGCACGATCCAGCCGTGGCCAGGTGGCCCGCTGCAATTTGTCATCATCCAGAAAATAGGCGACCCGGCGTAAATGGCTGCGTGTCAGCCTGAGCGGGTTACCGACCCCGCCGCGGGTAAGCTGTAACAGCACGGGGCCATTGGTATTGCCGATAAACGCGGTTTGCGTATCACCAAACTCATCGCGGATTGGACGATCGGTGGCCTGGGTCAGGTCACGCGACAGTATCATGATGGTGCTTTCCAGTTCCGCCAGTCGGGCAGCCGTGTTCTCGGTCGATGCGCGGTTGCGCAATACGTTACTCATGCCGTTAAAGGCGATCACCCATACCAGCGCAAAAATCGCTACCGCGACAATCATTTCCAGCAGGGTGAATCCGGCCCGGGTGGCCGCGATAATGCGCTGCGCTGGCAGGTGTACGCGCTTCATCCGGGCTTGCCTACAAACCCGATCAGGCTCGATATCGGGTCTTCATCGGCGGCATCGGCGCGAACCTCGATCTCCAGTCGGCGTACGTCTGCGTCCGGGGTATTCTGTACATCGACACTCCACGCCCAGTCACGATTGGCCATGGTGGTGCTGCCCTTGATTCGCCCGGCCTTGGGCCAGGTCCTGCTCAGAGTAATCTCATTCATTTTGTTCACTGCGACCCAATGAGCCAATGTTGTGTCACGCAGGGAACCCAGGTTTCGGGTATAACTGGTTGTGGCCTTGACCACGGCCGATAATGCAATAGCCAGAATGGCCAGTGAGACGATGACTTCCAGTAAGCTGAATCCTGTGGTTACTTGTTTGTGCATGTCACTGGCCTGCTATGCGCTTACAGTTGTTCACCCTGTTGCTCGATGGTAAGGATGCCGCTGGTGCGTGCCTCAATAAATACGGCTATCGGACTGCCGACGGATTCCAGTGTCAGCCGGAACGGGGTCAGCTCACCGGTCGGATAAACGGCGACCTGCGGTAGTTCGTCGTCGTCGTCCTTTTTCTGTTCTGACTGTTCGATCTGTTCCGGGTCGGTATCTTCGATTTGTTCGAATTCCAGGTTCAGGGTCTCATCAAGCTTACGCCTGCGCAGTAGGCGGTCTTCCAGATCGGTCCATTTCTTGTCGGCCAGTTTCATGAAGCGGTAACTGGTATGGTCGAAACGTATGCCGAGTATCGCGGTATTCAGTATCGCTTCTTCACGAGCCAGATCGACCAGGGCCTTGATGCGCTGTGCCTCACGCATGGCCACTTCACCTTCTGTTCGTCCCGGGATATTAATCAATAGCAGGCCAATCATCATGCCGGCGATGAAGATGACAGCCATGAGCTCCAGCAGCGTAAAGCCGCTGGAAGAGGGTTTGTTACAGGTTCCAGTTTCCGATGTCGTCATCTTGAGTCTGGTCATCCGGTCCGGTCGAATAGATGTCTATCTCACCACGAATACCCGGGCTCAGGTATTTGTAGTTGTTGCCCCAGGGGTCTTTGTTTATTCGCTTGAGATAACCACCTTTTTGCCAGTTTTTGGCGTCTTCGGGTTTATTGACCAGTGCATCCAGTCCTTGTTCCGTGTCCGGGTAACTGAAATTGTGCAGCTTGTACATTTCCATGGCCTGTTCCAGTGCCTGGATGTCCGCTTTTGCCTTGGTGATGCGGGCCTCTTCCGGGTGCTGCATGAAATTGGGTACCACCATGGCCGCCAATATGCCGAGGATAATGACCACGACCATTACCTCGATCAGAGTGAAACCGGCCTGCAGACGCCGTCGTGCCATATCCGAATTTAAACCTGTTTTACTAATACTTATCATATTCTAGTCCTGGTTCCTTGCGATACATAGCCGATGCGGGATGCTTGCGCAGTCAATGCACATGCCCGCCAAACAGGCTGTTTGACACTATATTATAGTGTCTGGGTCGATACAAACCTGCCCCGGGTCGATAGCTGAAAGATGTGACCCATACCACGCCCGAGATGATACGATAGCGGGCCTGTCATCAGGCTACTGGATATCAACGATGCAACGTATTGTATTACTGGGTAAGAACGGACAACTGGGCCACGAAATGGCCGCACGACTGGGCGAAATCGGTGAGCTTCATGCATTTGACCGTCACGGCCTCAACCTGGGCAATGATGATCAGATTCGTAGTCTGATACGTGACATCAAACCGGGGCTGATCGTCAATACGGCGGCCTATACCGCCGTGGACAAGGCAGAACAGGAGCCGGAGCTGGCCCGCCAGATCAATAGCCGGGCCCCGCAGGTACTGGCCGAAGAGGCCAGAGCTTGTAAAGCCTTACTGGTCCACTATTCGACCGATTATGTCTTCAATGGTCAGGGTGAACAGCCCTGGACCGAGGATCAGCCGACCGACCCGTTGAATGTGTATGGCCAGACCAAGCGCGATGGTGAACTGGCCATTACAGAAACCGGTTGTGCCCATCTGATTTTCCGCACTTCCTGGGTATATGGCATACATGGGGCTAATTTCGTCAAGACCATGTTGCGCCTGGCGCGGGAGCGTAGTGAGCTGAGCATTGTCGATGACCAGATCGGTGCCCCGACCTCGGCAGCGGTCATCGCCGCTACCAGTATCGCCATCCTGCGTCAGGCTCAACCGCCTTTCGTTGAATATTTTAAAGATTTATCAGGCATTTATCACCTGGTGTGTGGTGGCGAGACCAGCTGGTACCGGTTTGCGCTACAAATCTTCACCGAGGCCCGCACACACGGTGAGACCCTGGCGCTACAACAGGTAAATCCGATACCAAGTTCAGCCTATCCGGTGCCGGCGCTCAGACCATTGAATTCACGCCTGAGTACCGAAAAGATCCGCCGGTCCTTCAATGTGGCCCTGCCGGACTGGGAGTCGGCCCTGGTGGACTGTTTTCCTGAGATCATGAGTACCTGATGATTGTCCCGGCTTGCTGCTGTCCGGCTATGAATTCGCCCCGGCTTGTGCGATCATAGTGCTTGATATGAATTGATAACAGGCTGATTTATAAAAACTATTTACGCATCTCGATATGGCCTGAGCTATGTGAATTCATGCGTGTTACTAACTGAAAGCACGCATGCTTTGGAGATAACCCGGGATTTTATTCTGTGCAGATAGGAATAATCGGTTACCTTTTTTCTTGTGCGGCCTTTCTGGTGATGGCGGTTTTATTGCTGACCAGCTGGAAGGGGAGACTGCTTGGCGGTTTACTGGTTCTGGCGGTGCTGTCCCAGCTGTTCTGGTCCGGGATGCAGGCCTATGAATTGGCTATCCAGCCATATGACTACGGGCACTATGTATACGTTGAGTGGTTGCGCTATGCAGTATGGATACTCTTTATACTGAAGCTGCTCGACCTGGTTCGCGCCGGCAACACCGTCTCAGGACAACGCTGGATATCGCTGATGACGCTGGGTGCGATTGGAGTGGCCCTGGTGGTTACGGTCTACCTGCAGCATTTTGCGCTTGAAATGTGGGCGGTCAAGAAGACTTTCTATCACTCGATCGTCAATCTGTCCCTGAGCCTGGTTGCGCTGATGTTGACCGAGCAACTGTTTCGAAATTCCCGCCTGGAAAAACGCTGGTCGGTCAAATACCTGTTTCTGGGTCTGATCACCCTGTTTGGTTTCGATTTTCTGCTCTATGCCGATGCGATCCTGTTCAAAATGCTGGACAAGAACCTGTGGCTGGCGCGTGGTTTTGTCAATTCGATCGCGATGCCCCTGCTGGCGATAGCTGCCGCCCGTAACAAACAGTGGTCTGTAGACATTTTTGTTTCACGCAAGCTGGTATTTTATTCCACCAGCCTGATGGCGGCAGGCCTGTACCTGATCATCATGGCCGGAGCCGGCTACTACATCCAGCGCTATGGCGGTGACTGGGGTGATGTGTTTGTCACCGTTTTTATGTTTCTCGCGTTTATCCTGCTGGTGTTACTGCTGTTTTCAGATACGCTCAGGGCGTATATCAAGCTGAATCTGAGCAAGCATTTCTTCCGTTATAAATATGACTACCGGGAAGAATGGTTAAAACTCACAGAGCAGATGTCTCATACCACGATAGGCTCTGAATTACACAAGGTAGTTATTCGTTCACTGGCAGATATCATGGACTGCAGTGGCGGTATGCTATGGTTGCGTGAAGAGGCGGTTGGATATGTTTGCATGGCGCATCGCAATATTGATGCCCCGGACCATGTTATTGCACTGAATGATCCGCTGATACAGGATTTGCGTGAGCGGCAGGAGATTATCGATATACACGATTTCTGGAAAAGCAATAACGAGGAAATGAATGGGATTGTCCCGGGCTGGTTATACGAGATGAAAAAGCCCTGGCTGGTGATCCCGCTTATCCACCAGGAACAGCTGTTTGGGTTTGTCATATTGAACAGGTCCAGGATTGAAAGGGATATCAACTGGGAAGACCGCGATTTGCTCAACGCAGCCTCGTTTCATGTGGCCAGTTATCTGGCTTTCTGGCAGGCGACCGAGGCGCTGAAACAGGGCGACCAGTTCGCCGCCTTTAACCGGTTATCTTCGTTTGTAGTACATGATCTGAAGAACCTGATCATGCAACTGAGCCTGGTGGTCAAGAATTCCGAGAAATTTAGGGATAATCCCGAGTTTTACAAAGACGCGTTCAAAACCGTCAGAAATGCGACTGATAAGATGCAGCGTCTTCTGGAACAGCTTGCCAAGGGCCGGTTTGAGATTAAAAAACCGGAAGTCCTGCAATTAGGCGGTATACTGGAACAGGTGGTAAAAGAGTTTTCGGGTTACATGCCTGTGCCCGTGCTTGAGTCGGATCTGGATGATGTCAGGTTAGCTGCCAGCCGTGACCGCTTTGTGTCGGTGCTGGGGCACTTGATACGTAATGCCCAGGAAGCGACGTCTGATGACGGGCGGGTTACTGTTCGTGCAGAACAGCAGGGCCGCCAGGTCATGGTCAGTATCGAGGATACCGGTCATGGTATGGATATGCAGTTTATACGAGAGAAACTGTTTAAACCATTTGAAACAACCAAGGGTAATGCGGGTATGGGAGTTGGCGTATATGAAAGCCGGGAATTTATTCAGTCTATCGGAGGCAGGATGGAAGTGATGAGTAAACCAGGTTCGGGAACGACCATCATTATCTCCCTTCCTTGTTATGAAAAGGATGAGCAAGAGGGGGTTGAGGTGTGACGACCACAAAGGATGTAAAAAGCCTCCTTATAGTTGAAGACGATGAGGGTCTGCAAAGCCAGTTGAAATGGTCCTTTGAGGGATATGAAGTGCATATTGCCGGTGATCGTCACGAGGCCATATCGATGTTACGCCGTTTTACCCCTACTGTTGTGACGCTGGATCTGGGTCTGCCACCTGATCCAACCAATGCCAGCGAGGGCTTTGCAACGCTTGAGGAAATCAACAACCTGCTTCCCGATACCAAGATTATCGTGGTAACCGGAAATGATGACCGGGAAAACGCGCTCAAGGCCATCAGTCTGGGTGCATACGACTTTTACCAGAAGCCTATTGATCCCGATGTACTGAAGATTATTGTTGATCGCGCATACCAGTTGCATATGCTCGAGCAGGAAAACCGGGAGCTGGTCAGCAAGCAGACCGGGTCACCTATGGATGGACTGATTACCAACAGCCCCGAGATGCTTTCAATTTGCCGCTTGATCGAGAAAGTGGCACCTACGGATGCGACGGTATTACTACTCGGGGACAGTGGCACAGGCAAGGAGGTGCTAGCCAGGGCGATACATGGTCTGAGTCCCAGGAAAGATGAGTCTTTTGTTGCAATTAATTGCGCGGCTATTCCGGAAAACCTGCTTGAAAGCGAGTTGTTCGGACATGAAAAAGGGGCCTTCACCGGTGCGAGTAAGCAAGTAATCGGTAAGGTGGAAATGGCCAATGGTGGGACGCTGTTTCTGGACGAGCTGGGTGATTTGCCACAGCAGTTGCAGCCCAAGATGTTACGCTTTTTGCAGGAGCGCGTGATCGAACGGGTTGGCGGGCGTGAAGAGATTCCGCTGGATGTGCGCGTGGTTTGTGCAACACATCGTGATCTTGAGTCCATGATTGCCTCTGGAGATTTCAGGCAGGACCTGTACTACCGTATCAGTGAAATCAGTATCGATATTCCTTCGCTAAAGGACAGGACAGGTGACGCGGTATTGCTTGCCAAGACCTTTCTACTGCGTTTTGCAGAGGAAAACAATTCACCGGTCAGGAACTTCACACGTGAGGCTATGGAAGCGATCGAACATTATGGCTGGCCTGGTAATGTCCGTGAGCTCGAAAACAGGATAAAGCGAGCGGTGATTATGGCCGATGGCAGTTCTATTACCCCTGAAGAACTGCAATTCAATCAGGATGCTGAAGGAGAGCATATGGCGATAAACCTGCGTGAGGTGCGAGAGCGGGCGGAAAAGGATGCGATACTGCGGGCTATTGCCTATGCGGATAATAATGTGTCCAGGGCTGCCGAATACCTCGGGGTCAGCAGGCCAACACTATATGACCTGATGAATAAATATAGTCTGAAATAAGGCAGGATGTGTCTCACGTGAGTCTGTCAGACAATAACCATCAATCGGCGGCCCAGGCCTGGCTGTTTCTGATTGCGTGCATCATCGGACTCTCCTTTTATTATCCCACCCTGGCAGATATGGCGGCTATGTGGTGGGAGGAGAGTTCTGCCTATTCTCATGGCTTGTTACTGGTTTTTGTCGTTGCCTATTTTTTCACCAGGCAATGGTTCAGTGAGCGACATCGACTGAGCATACAAACGAAAATCTGGCTGTTACCTCCCGTTCTGTTCCTGTCGTTACTGTGGATGCTTGCCTATCTGGCTCAGGTTCAGGCACTGGAACAACTGGTTGTACTGCTGGTGCTGGGTTCACTGGTGGTAGCGCTACTCGGTCCCTCCCGATCCGTGCCTTATATCTATGTGATCGCGCTGATGATTTTTACCATATCATCATGGTCGCAGATTAATGACCTGCTAAGATTCGGCACGGCCATATTGTCCGGCATTGTACTGGAACTGACCGGTGTTACTTCAGTGCGTGAAGGCTATTTTATACTGGTGCCTGCCGGTACTTTCGAGGTCACCGGTGGCTGTAGTGGATTGCGTTACCAGCTGGCGGGCCTGTCTATCGCCTTCATCTACGCCTATATGGAAAGAATGTCGTTATGGATGACATTTTTCTACCTGCTGACAGCAGCCCTGGTTATTTTTTTCGCCAATGTCGTGCGTATATATATCGTTATACTGGCCGGTCAGTTTACACAGATGAAGAGTTCGCTAGTTGATGATCACCTGTGGCTGGGCTGGATCGTATTCGGCGTTTTCATGTCTGCTTTTCTTTACTTTTCCAATCGTTTGATCAGGCCCGCAGACAGATCAGCTAAAGATGCGGAATCAGAGCTTGCTGAGCCGCCCGTAAATACAAATGGCGGCAAGTGGGGGTATACCCTGCTGGTGCTGGCCCTGGTCGCGAGCGGACCATTGCTGGCACACTATTACACGCCATCGCCGAATATGCAGAATCTGCCAACGCTTGAACTGCCAGGCAAGGCAGGTGACTGGGCTCTGACGCCGCTGTCGGCAAACGGGCAGGACTGGAAACCAGCTTTTATTTCTCCTGATATTACTAGCGGGGGAAGATATACTGACTCAGGCCGGCATGCCACTGCGGTCGACTACTATATGATGATCTATGCATACCAGACGCAAGGTCATGAAGCGGTCAATGTTAATAACAAGGTATATGACGAGACCAGCTGGGTAGTAACGGCAAGCAGGAACCAGGCGGTTCGGCTTGAAAATGACCGGTCGTTCGTGGTCAGGGAGTTTGAGATCAGGGATAGGCGTGGGAAAACCAGGCTGGTATGGATGTGGTACTACGTCAATGGCGAGAATCTATCAAATAAATACAAAACCAAAATGGCTGGCCTGGCCGGGGTGTTCAAAAAACAGCCGGCAATCAGTGTCAATGTGCTATCGGTTGCTACCGGGATTGAACCCGGTCCCGCCAGAAGCATACTGACCGATTTTTTGAATCATGGCCTGACGGGCATGAACAGGCTGTTCGACAGCTGGTCCTCTTGATGGAACTATTATGAATAACAGATTATCAGTCTACAGAGTCCTTTCATATATTTTGTTGTCACTGGCTGTAATGGCAATAATCGCCTGCAGTTCAGATACGCCGGAACAGAGAATAGACAGGGCCAGGGATCTGCTGGAAAAACGTGAATACCGCAGTGCCGTCATTGAACTAAAGCATGTATTGAAGAAGGACGAAAAGAACCTGGAGGCTAGAAAATTGCTGGGTAGTATTTACCTGGAGCTAGGTGACGGTGTGACCTCGGACAAGGAGTTCCAGCGTTATATCAGTCATGGTGGTAATGCCAATAATATCCAGATCGAACTGGCGCGGTCCTATTTACTGGGCAAGCAATATCAAAAATTGCTGGATAGTATCAGGATCGCGCAGATCGATGATCCGGAAAAAAGGCTTGCGGTAATTGCCTACATGGGTGAGGCCTATCTCGGACTTGGCAAGTATGATGAAGCCGCGGCACAGTATAACCAGGCCCTGGGCATCAATGCAGACTATCTGCCGGCCAGACTGGGGCAGGCCTGGGTGGCGATTGGCAAGCAGGATATGCCTGATGCCGAACGCAAGTTGAAGGCGTTAACGTCCGCAAATCCGCAATACCAGGATGCCTGGAGTGCACTAGCCGGTCTTTACCGTATGCAAAACAAGCTGGACGATTCGGTTGCGGCATATAAAAGGGCTATTGAACAGGAAGGACTGCTTGTCACAGATATCAAGTCCTACTCGATCAGAATAGGTCTGATCCAGGTCTTGCTGGCCAAGAGGGATCTTGCTGCTGCAGATGAGCACATCAACGCAATCACCAATGCCTATCCACGCTTGCCATTTACCCTGTACTACAGAGGTTTGCAGGCGTATATGAACAAGGATTACGGGACGGCTAGCGGTTTGTTGGTCCAGGTAACCGACATCATTCCTGATTACATGCCGCCCTACATGTTGCTGGGTGCGATTCATTACCTGGATGGTAACTATGGCCAGGCCAATATTCTGTTGAACCGTTATTTACGTGCGGTTCCGTCAAACATCGAGGCAAGAAAACTGTTGGCCGCGGTCCATGTCAAGCTTGACCAGAATGCGGCGGCACTGGACGTACTTGCCCCGGTCTTGTCTGTGAACAAGTCTGACAGTCAGACGCTTGCGATACTGGGCGAGGTGGCAGCACGGGAAAGTCATGGTGAGCAGGCGATACAAAAGCTGATGCAGGCAGCCAGCAAGGAACCTGACAATGTTGCAATCAGTAACACACTGGCAATCGCCTATATGCGTACAGACCGGTATGACGAGGCCCTGAACAGTCTGCAGGGGCTTGGAGATTCGGCAAATATCAGGTCGCAGGTCCTGAAGATACAGGCCTATCTGCATAAATCGAACATACGACAGGCCAGAAAACTGGCGCGGGGTCTTTATCAACAGCAGATAGATATGTCGAGTGCGGACACCATCAATGGCATAGTGGAGGTGTTGGGCCGACAGCAGGAGGAGGCGAGAAACTATTTCGAGAACGCTATCCAGGCCTCGCCGGAGAACATAATTGCGCGGTTTTACCTGGCCCGACTTGAGCTGGCAAACGGGCGACAGGACGAGGCCAGACAGCATTATGAACAGATTATCAGTATGCAGGAAAGCTATACTCCGGCTTACATAGGTCTGGCTCAATTGGAGCAGCAGCAGGGGAACAGTGAACAGGCGCTGAAATGGTTAAAGCAGGCTGTTTCCATCGGCAAGGATAATATTACGCCGGTACTGGTGCTGGCCAACTATTATATAGAAAACAAGGATGTCGAGAGTGCAAGAGAGGTGCTGAATGCCTCGATGGCCACACATCCTGAAAATGAATATCGTGATATTCTGATGGCGCGCGTTTATCAGCTGGCCGATACCGAGGAGGCGACGGTCAGGTATTACAAATCCCTGCTCGACAAGTATCCAAAAAACAGTCAGGTGTATATCGAGTTTTCTGCCTATCTTTCAAAAATCAACAAGGCAGACCAGGCCAGTCAGTATATGTCGAAGGCGATCAGGATCAACCCGGACTCGCTACGTGTGCAGAGTGCTCTCAGCCTGGCGAAGTTACAGGAGGGTGATGTTGATCAGGCCCTGAAGATAGCCAAAAAGATACAGACGGATGAGCAGGGCTCCAGTGTCGGTTATGTCCTTGCCGGCGATATCTATATGTCCAAGTCCCGTTACAGCGAGGCGAAAGACAGTTACACACAGGCGCTGCAACGCAACCCGGACAGAAAGATACTGTATAAGCTGTTCAAGGTGTATTACGCGCTGGACCAGCGAAAACAGGGTCGGGAGTTACTCCAGTCGTGGATCAATGATCATCCGCATGACAGGGTGGCAGTGTTTGATTTTGGCAATACCCTGCTGGCTGCGAAAGACTGGTCCGGTGCCGTTGCACAGTACAGGAAGGTACTGGATCAGGTACCCGGCCATGTCGGCAGTCTGAACAATATCGCATCGGCCTATATGCATATTGATATCAACAAGGCGCTGGATTATGCAAAACAGGCACACGATCGTGCCCAGCTGAATCCCGCCGTGCAGGATACACTGGGCTGGATCTATTTCAAGGCCGGACAGACAGACAAGTCCTTGCCATTACTGGAACAGGCAATTACCAAAAGCAGGCATCCAACCATTCTCTATCATGCGGCCAGTGTCTATGCGAAAAAGGGTGATACTGCCAGGGCCAGGGAGCTGCTGAATGAAGGGCTGGAAAACAACCAGTACTTTGAAGAACGCAAGCAGGCAGAAAATCTGCTCAACAGTCTGCCCTGATGTCATATATGCATGGAACCATAGTTTGGCCGTTTTTGATACCATAATTTGGCCGGTCTCGACCCATAAGAGACCTTCATGGAATTTCGTTGTTCATCAGAAATTTGCCAGAAGCGGTCCCTCATCATTTTGATGTATAACTATCCAGAAAGCAGTCATTCATAATCTTAGCAGTGCAGGAACTGTGGTGGCGTCGTTGGCAGGCGAGTGGGATCTGATCTAATACTCAAGGTTTATTGTGAGCAGATGACGAACCCACAATGCTATCTCCTTGTAAAATATAGAA
>CAMYJU010000023.1 GCA_947258795.1 uncultured Gammaproteobacteria bacterium
TGGGCCGTGTCTCAGTCCCAGTGTGGCTGATCGTCCTCTCAGACCAGCTACGGATCGTCGCCTTGGTAGGCCATTACCCCACCAACAAGCTAATCCGACATAGGCTCATCCAATAGCGCAAGGTCCGAAGATCCCCTGCTTTCCCCCGTAGGGCGTATGCGGTATTAGCTACCGTTTCCGGTAGTTGTCCCCCGCTACATGGGCAGATTCCTATGCATTACTCACCCGTCCGCCACTCGTCAGCCAGAGCAAGCTCTGCTGTTACCGTTCGACTTGCATGTGTTAAGCATACCGCCAGCGTTCAATCTGAGCCAGTATCAAACTCTTCAGTTTAAAGATTTAGTCACTTTACGGGTGACAATTCCTTATCGATACTGAACTACCATTACATCTGACATAATTGACATATATAAGGTAACTCACATCGTATTAATGTGTGATTATCACACCCGACGCAAGCACCCACACAAATTACTTAATCCTGATTTGATAAAGAACCACGGCTGAGAACTCGCTCAGCTGAGCAAAACTATTATACAGGTATCCAGGAATCCGTCAATAATATGCCGGAAATATTTCCGACCTTTTGACTGTCCAACCAGGCCTGATTTGCGCCCGTTTCCCTGTACGAGGGGGCGCATTATACGCACCGTATTCGGCACGTCAACACATTCCATTAATTTTTTTTCATGCGGGTGTCAGCCCGCTACAGAAGGCCGTTTTTTCAGGGCTTCAGGGCGCAACGGTAAAGAAGAAAGTGGCCCCCTGCCCGGGACTGGAATCGGCCCAGACCCTGCCCTCGTGACGCAAAATAATGCGTTTTACGGTGGCCAGCCCGATACCGGTGCCTTCGAACTGGTCTGCCCGGTGTAGGCGCTGGAAAACCCCGAACAGCTTTTCGTAGTAACTCATATCAAAACCGACCCCATTATCCCTTACAAAAATAATAGTTTCGTCGTCCTGATGCTTGCTACCAAGCTCTATGCTGGCATCGTCCTGTTTGGCCGTGTATTTCCAGGCATTGCTAATCAGGTTCTGTATCACCAGCAGCATCAGCACCGGATCCGCCATCACTTTCTCGTCAATCTCACAACTGAATTCGACCCGACGGTCTGGGTCACCCTGCTGCAGTTGGGCCATGGTCTGCCGGGCCATATCACACAAGTCCACGCTCATGCGTTTGAATTCCGTACGCCCCAGCCGCGACAATTCCAGTAGGTCATCGATCAGCACCCCCATATGCTGTGTAGCCCGGCATACCCGCAGCAGATACCCCCTGCCCTGCTCATCGATCTGATCACCATAATCTTCCAGTACCGCCTTGCTGAAGCCGTCAATACTGCGCAACGGCGCTCGCAAATCGTGTGACACCGAGTAGCTGAATGATTCCAGCTCGCGGTTGCTTTCCTGCAGTGCCCGGGTGCGTTTTTCGACCAGCTCCTCCAGGCTGTCCTTGCTCTGTTGCAGCTGCTGGCTGACCTCAAAACGCGCGATCTCAACCGCGAGCCGGTTCGCGAACAGGCCGAGGATCGGACCCGCCCATTCCTCGACCTCGAGCGGGTTAACATCCATCACCGACACCAGACCCATCATTTCCCCTTCAGCCACCATTGGGTGCCCGAAATAACTCTGTATCCCCATCTGGATCAGCATTTCATCTTCAGGGTAACGTGCGCCGGCACTGTCCGAAACCAGTTCCATTTTCAAGTCCATCACGTCCTTGCAGGGCGTCCCTTCCAGTGAATAGGTGAAATTGTCGACAAACTGGTCACCGGCCCAGACCACCAGGGTCTGCACATGGGCCCTGTCCGGCAGCAGGCGCCCGACAAACGCAAAACGGGTACCGTACAACTGCGCCAGGGAGCGTGCGCTTTCCTTCAGGAACTCATCGAACTTCATCAGATGAGTCGCCCGTGCCAGGGAGTTGATCGCCTGATCCGCCTTGTGCTTCAGCGAGATATCCCTGAGTATCAGCACCACCGCAGAGTGCCGCTCATCGTCACTAACTTTCAGGCTCTTGATACGCACATCAACCGGGATGGTTCTGCCCTGGCTGGTGCGAGTCAGCCATTCGTAGTCAACCTGGTTACCACGCCTGACGGATTCAAAAAGCTTGCGCGCATTCTTGATATCAGACTCGTCAGCCAGTAAATCCTCAAACCGCATCCCGAACACTTTCCTGTGTTCATAGCCATAGGCATCCAGCGCCGCCTGGTTCGCATCCAGCACGCGGCCGTTATGGCTCAGGATGAAGATCATGTCCGGTGAGGCGTCGAAGATCAGCTTGAACCGTTCCGCACGATTATTGAAATCATCCGACTCTGCACTAAAATCTTTTTTTCCCGACACAGGATGCTTGCCACTACTGTCCATATATGTCTCCTGTAGCTCTATCCCTGGAATACTCACCAGCAAGCTTTTGAAAATCTTCTCTGCATTTCAAACATTTTTTTAAAATATAGCAGAGACCGGTGTTTTAATCTGACACTAAGCACTGTCCCCTGTAATTTTCAGTATTGCCGCGATGGTTTCATCACTATGTACCTGCCTGGCTGACAGGTTGATGGCAACGCGTGGCGGCAATGGCTGATGTTCTTCTGTCTGATGCATGTATCCCTTGCCATGATTAATGTATCAATACTGATACCACAACTGCATCGAACAAGACGGTGATTGAGGAATCAATAATATTAGCTATAGCCTTACCTTTAGGCGTGCATCTGGCACGTGATAGCCTTCCCGATTATTAAATTGTAAATTTTTATAACAACGATCGCGTATTAGCCTACAACCACCTCAGCAAACCGCCGTTTGCCAACCTGATAAACATGCTTGCTACCTGCCTTGATTTGCAACGTGCTGTCCTCGATGCGTTCGCCATCGATACGTACCGCCCCCTGCTTGATCATATGCCGATCTGCCCCTCATTGGCGGAAACGGTTTTTTGTTCGATATCCTCCGGCATCGCACCTTTCTGGAACCGGGCAATAAAGGCCTCACGCGCGTTCTCCGCGGCATCGCGATCATGAAATCGTTCGATGATCTCCTCGGCCAGCAGGAACTTGATATCACGCGGATTCTTGCCTTCACTGATCTGCTGCTGGAAACCCTCAATCTGTGCAACCGGACGGAAGCTGAGTAGTTCAAAATAACGCCACATCAGTTCATCCGAGATCGACATGATCTTGCCAAACATATCGTCAGCCGGATCTGCGATGCCTATATAGTTACCCAGTGACTTGGACATCTTCTGCACACCGTCCAGCCCCTCGAGGATCGGCATGGTAATCACCACCTGCGGCTCCTGGCCATACTGTTTTTGCAACTCACGCCCGACCAGCAGATTGAATTTCTGGTCCGTGCCACCGAGTTCGACATCGGCCTTCATCGCCACCGAGTCATAGCCCTGGATCAATGGATACAAAAACTCATGGATAGAGATGGACTGCCCGCTCTTGTAACGCTTGCTGAAATCATCACGCTCCAGCATACGTGCAACCGTATGTCGTGCCGCCAGCTGGATCAGGTCGGCTGAATTCATTTCCCCCATCCAGCTCGAATTGAACATGACCAGGGTTTTTTCAGGGTCCAGGATCTTGAATATCTGTTGCTCGTAGGTTTTCGCGTTTTCAATCACGTCATCGCGGGTTAACGGTGGACGCGTTGCGCTCTTGCCGGTCGGGTCACCGATCATGCCGGTAAAATCACCGATCAGGAACATCACCTCGTGACCCAGGTCCTGGAACACGCGCAGCTTGTTGATCAGTACCGTATGCCCGAGATGCAAATCAGGCGCGGTCGGATCAAAACCAGCCTTGATCCTTAATGGTTTGCCACGTTTGAGTTTATCGGCCAGATCCTGTTCCAACAGGATTTCGTCTGTACCCCGCCCGATCTGGACGAGTGCATCAGCAACGGATGTCATGATTTACCTCTTGCTTGTTATTCCGAGCTTTAATTGAAACGGCACAAGATACTGTATCCAGCCCAGCACTGTACAGCCTGATCCGGGCAATATGATAAAATCAGTCTAAATCATATATAGTTACGGGTATTTGAAAAACCGCCATAACTATTTATTTTTTATGGGTAAAACCCCTGCACACAGCCTGCTGGCGTGACGGGATACACTTTTTACGTAATCTTGCGTTGACCTGCCTAAAGCAACACGCTAGTCTAGTCGATAATATCAATAATTCCGGCATATTAGGGCATTTTTGTAATGCGGGACTACAAGTACAGAATCGAACCTCTGGGATCAAAAAAGAACCTCAGGCTAGCGCATTTCTCACGCACGGTAATGCTAAGTAGCATTGCGATCGCCAGTGTCGTCGCACTGATGTTTCTGCCAGATGAATCCGAACCCGTTCGTTCAGCTGTCGCCGACAGCATGATTGAAACCGAGCTGGTGCTCAGCTTCGCAGACGAAACCCAACAGCAGCCAAGCAAAACGTTCCTGCCTGCACTGGACGCAGAACCGGTATCGTTACCATTAGCTATCGAACAAACAGACAAGGTACAGGAAAAAGAAACCATTGAACCGGTCGCTCACAGCCCGGTTGCCAATCCGGTTCCCTCCACGGTTTCCTCGACAGTTTCAAAAGAAGACATCAACAATGCACTGGATGCGATCGACCCGGCCGCACTTTCCTGGCAAACCGTCAAGGTCAAGTCCGGAGACAGCATGGCGCGGATATTCAGGCGCGCCGGCCTGTCCGCCAGTGAACTGCATGCGATTATGCAGTCTGACAAAAAGGCGAAGAAGCTGCGCAATATCAACCCGGGCCAAAAAATAAGGCTGGCAACCGGAGCGGATGGCAAACTACAGCAACTCGAATACAAGATTAACGAAATCACCACACTGAGCATACATCGCGAACTGGGTGGTTACCGTACACAACTTAAATCGCGCCAATACGAAACCCGTATTGCGCATGCCGCCGGCACCATCCACCAGTCGCTGTTTCTGGCCGGCATGGAAGCGGGACTGACCGACAGTATGACTATGGACCTGGCCGGCATCTTCGGCTGGGATATCGACTTCGCACTGGATATTCGCTCTGGCGACCGCTTTGTCGTGGTCTACGAGGAAAAATTTCTCGATGGTCGCAAGGTGCGTGACGGCAACATTTTGGCCGCCGAATTTATCAACAACAACAAAACCTATCGATCCATCCGCTTTACCAACACGGCAGGCCGTACCGGCTTTTATGATGAAAACGGTCACAGCATGCGCAAGGCATTTTTACGTACCCCGGTCGATTTTTCCCGGATCAGCTCACGCTTCAGTTCCGGCCGTAAACACCCGGTACTGAACCGGATCCGTGCACACAAAGGCGTGGACTATGCGGCATCACGCGGTACACCGATTCGCGCCACCGGCGACGGCAAGATTATCTACCGTGGACGCAAGGGCGGCTATGGAAAAACCGTGGTAATCCGGCATGGTTCGCGCTACACCACGCTGTACGCCCATTTGAATAATTACAACCGCAAAGCACGCCTGGGAACACGGGTCAAACAGGGTCAGATTATCGGCTACGTCGGCAGCACCGGACTGGCGACCGGTCCACACCTGCATTACGAATTCCGGCTGAATGGCGTACACCGCAATCCGTTAACCGTACGCCTGCCAAAATCCGAATCACTGGCCAAAAAGTACATGAAAGACTTCAAGCAGCAGGCCGCACCCCTGCTCGCAAAACTGGATACCCTGAGCCGCACCTTGGTGGCCATGTCGTCAGGCACAAACTAAGCCCGCATGTGAGCCATCCGTCTCCAGAGTACTATATAGGTCTGATGTCCGGCACCAGCCTGGACGCGATCGACGCGGCCTTGCTCGATCTGGCCCATGGGCAAATCAGGCTGCTGGACACCCTCAATCACCCGCTACCCGATGCACTGCGACAACAGGTTCTGCGACTCAACCAGCCTGGCCAGCCAGATGAACTGCACAGCATGGCGATTACCGATCGCGAGCTGGCGGGTGTATTCGCTCAGGCAGTCAAGGAGTTGTTACAGCACAGCGGCATCAAGCCCGACGAGATCACGGCCATCGGTAGCCACGGGCAGACCGTACGCCATCAACCCGGCATCGACACGCCCTATACCATGCAGATCGGCGATCCGAACCGCCTGGCCGAGTTAAGCGGCATCACCACCATCGCTGATTTCCGGCGTCGTGACATCGCCGCCGGTGGCCAGGGTGCACCGCTGGCCCCGGCCTTTCATGCCGCCATGTTTCACAGCGACCAGCAAAACCGGGCGATCCTGAATATTGGCGGTATGGCCAACCTGACCCTGTTAGCGGCTGACCGGAACATACCCGTCAGCGGTTTTGATACCGGACCCGGTAATGTCTTGCTCGATGCGTGGTATCAACGCCACCATCCGGCTGCCTATGATCAGCATGGCCAATGGGCAGGCAGCGGGCAGGTCGCGGACAGCCTGCTGGCCAGACTGCTCTGCCACCCGTTCTTCAAACTCGAACCGCCGCGCAGTACCGGCCGGGAACAGTTCAATATCGATTATCTGGACAGCGAACTGGAGGATCATCAACAGGACCTGGCAGCGGCTGACGTCCAGGCCACCCTGGCTGAACTGACCACGCGCAGCATCGCGCAGGCACTGACAACATGGGCCGACGACTGCGAGCGTCTGCTGCTTTGTGGCGGCGGTGCCTACAACACCGACCTGGTCGCACGCCTGCGCCGGCATTTACCCGATATCCAGGTCGATACCACCGCCTCCTGCGGTATGGCACCGGAGTGGATCGAGGCCGCCGCGTTTGCATGGCTGGCGAAACAGACCCTGCATCATCAAACCGGCAACCTGCCTGCAGTGACCGGTGCCGATCACGCAGTCATACTCGGCGGCATTTACCCGGCCTGAGCCTCCCTTCACCTTCACTATTTCAGCCTTGTCAGGCCGGTTATTTTGGTGTAAATTATAATCATTCTCATTTGCATTACTAATTGTATCATTCAGGTATCCTGCCATGTCCTTTCGTCAGACCATTCGCCGATTAACCCTGTTTATCCTGTTAGGCCTGTCCGGCATTCATACCTGTCTGGCATCGAATGATGCGGAGATCGCACTGCATGCATTGGACTATATCGGCATTGACTATCCGGAAGCTGTCAAGAACGGCCAGATCATAAGCCCCGAGGAATACGCTGAACAGATCGAGTTCGCCCAGCAGGTTACCCGTATCCTGAACGAACAATCACAACCCGAACTGGCAGAACTGGCCGGAGAATTGAGCCGCGCGATCGACTCCAGGCTGACGGCTGACACCATCCGCGACCTCACCCAGCAAATCAGTGAAGGCATCATCGGCCGGTTCAATATCGTCACCGCACCTCGAAAGACCCCGGATATCGAACTGGGCCAGAAGCTTTATTCCGAACAGTGTGTGTCCTGTCATGGCGTCTCTGGTATGGGTGACGGTCCGCAGGCCCGTCAACTGGAACCCCTGCCAACCAACTTCCATGACCAGGCCAGGGCGGCCGAGCGTACGGTGTTTGGTCTGTACAGCACCATCACCCAGGGAGTGGATGGCACTGGCATGGCAGCCTACAGTCATCTGAGCGCGCACCAGCGCTGGTCGCTCGCTTTTTATGTCAGCCAGTTTGCGTTCAGTGACAGTCAGCGCGCTCAAGGACAGACGTTATGGTCTGATAGTAAGCGTCTTGAGGGCCTTGGCAGTATGGCTGAACTAACCCGGCTCAGTCCGCGCGCTGCGCAGGCACTGGGTGCTGAACAACTGATCCAGCTGGCCTGGCTACGCAGCAACCCTGCTGCGATAAATGCCGGCAGCCGATCACCGCTGACGGTGGCCGCTACACAGTTGCAGGCCAGCAAGGACGCCTATGACAACAAACAGCCGCAACTGGCCTACCAGCTGGCATTGTCCGCCTACCTGGATGGCTTTGAACTGGCCGAGTCCAGCCTCAGGGCGGTCGATGTCGCACTGGTTAAAGACATCGAAAGCAATATGCTGAACTACCGTGCTGCGATCAAGGCCGACAAGGGTCCCGTTACGGTTACTGCCTTACATAATAAAATACAGGAACTGCTGACCACAGCGAGCAATACCCTGTCGACCAAAAAACTGTCCGGGCGCGCCGCGTTTGTCAGCGCGATGGTGATCCTGTTACGTGAGGGCCTGGAGGCCATCCTGATCCTGGCTGCGTTGTCCAGCGTGCTAATCAAGAGCGGACGTCGTGACGCCCTGCTGTATCTGCATATCGGCTGGATCAGTGCGCTGATACTGGGCGCCGTGACCTGGTACATCGCCAGCCATGTGGTCACCATCTCGGGTGCGAGCCGCGAAATGACCGAAGGCATCACCGCCCTGCTCGCGACCGCGGTATTGCTATACGTCGGCTTCTGGCTGCATGGCAAGACCCATGCGGTACGCTGGCAACAGTATGTCCGCGATCGCATCCAGAAAGCACTACATGGTGGTGCGCTATGGGTGCTGGCCGGCATCGCGTTTCTGGCAGTGTATCGGGAGATATTTGAGACCATACTGTTCTACCAGGCGCTCTATCAGCAGGTGGAGGCCGGTGGCAACCAACTGCTGACCTCGGGTATCGTCACCGCCGCCTTCATACTGCTGGCGATGACCTGGATCATCCTGCGCACCAGCCTGAGGTTGCCCTTGCGCCTGTTCTTCCAGGTCAACTCGGCGATCATGCTGATCCTCGCGTTTACATTTGCCGGTCACGGCATAGCGGCATTGCAGGAGGCTGGCGTGATTCCGGTCAGCTTATTGCCGTTACCAGAATTCAGTCTGCTTGGCATCTACCCGACCTGGCAGACCCTGCTGATACAGACCGCTCTGCTGATCCTGTTTGCTGCGTACTTCCTGTATGAACGTCATACCCGTGCGCAACTAAAAGACAGTCATCAGACATAAGATATCAGACCCCAGACATCTGATATCTGTCACCTGACCTCTGGTTCACCCTCGTTGTTCTATCGGAACATATTTTCGATTTGAACCGCCAGTGTAGACCTGGGTCGGCCTGAAGATACGATTATCACCGAGCTGTTCACGCCAGTGCGCGAGCCAGCCGGCGGCACGTGATACCGCAAACAGGCAGGTGAACTGATCGACCGGGATACCCATCTCCAGATACAGCACACCGGAATAGAAATCCACGTTCGGGTAAACGCCCTTGGCGCCCAGACGATCTTCACAGACCTTCTCCACCGCCTTGGCCGTTTCAAACAGCGGGTTGACCTCGCCGCGGGTCTCGACCAGCTTGTTGACCTCGCTCTCAAGGATTTTCGCGCGTGGGTCCTTGGTCTTGTACTCACGATGCCCCATGCCCCAGATGACTTCCTTATTGGCCAGGCGCTTGTCGATATAGGCCGCGGCATTGCTCGGCGAGCCGACCTCGCGCAGCATCTCGACCACCTTTTCGTTCGCACCACCATGCAGCGGTCCGGCTAGCGTGCCGATCGCAGCGGCGATCACACTGTACGGACTTGACAGGGTCGACGCAGTCACCAGTACCGCAAAGGTCGAGGCATTAATCGTGTGCTCGGCATGCAGCACCAGGCATAAATCCAGTATCCGGGCGAGCTCGGGATCCGGTTCCCTGCCGATCAGCATATACAGATAATTTTCAGCGTAAGTCAGGTCATCACGTGGCGTGACCGGATCATAGCCATTGCGAATATGCTCCCACATCGCCACGATAGTGCCCATACGTGCGATGATCTTCACGGTCATGTTATGCACGTAGTTCAGGTCTTCACAGATGTCACTGCCGGTCAGGCATTCATTACCCGGATAAAACATACCGA
Organism: uncultured Gammaproteobacteria bacterium; assembly: GCA_947258795.1. GTDB lineage: Bacteria > Pseudomonadota > Gammaproteobacteria > DRJJ01 > DRJJ01 > DRJJ01. The sequence goes on from CAMYJU010000023.1 coordinate 9,820, forward strand.
GACTGGCAATCGCCGTCTGCAACATCTCCATCGGGTGGCCACGCGCTGGCAGTGTTTTCATCAGGTCGCGGATCTGGTATTTCACCTTGCGGTTGTGGCGGACTTCCTGATCAAATTCGGCCAGGGCAGCGGCTGTCGGCAATTCACCGTCGAGCAATAACAGTGTGGTTTCCTCGAAGGTGCTCTCCAGCGCCAGTTCCTCTATCGAATAACCGCGATAGGCCAGGATACCCTTCTCGCCATCGATATCCGATATATTTGATTTGGTTGCCGGCACCCCGGCCAGACCTGGCAAGTACTCGCTCATCCTGTTTCCCCTGACCTGATAATCTTTATATCCGGTCTTTTAGTTAGACAAAAATGCTTCATTCAGGTTTCTTAACACCAGCTTATTTTGGGATAGCGCCGTCCCTTCAATATGCTTGTACTACGCCTTGATCCAGGCACAACTGACTGACTTTAAGCAGGTATTCTTCATAAACGACTTACTTTTTAAGGTGTTACCTTGTAAAAGCTGCTCATTGATACAAAGACGGCACCACCAAGCACTCAAACCCGTAAAGACGCTGTTGCATCGGATCTTGCGATTAGCTTTCTTCCTGCACCGCGCTACCCGCTGTTTATCGACCTAATTATCAATCTTTGGGTCTGGAAAGATGCTGAACAACCAATACTATCCTCTCGTATCCCTGCTAACAAGTTAGCCTGGCTCCGGCGCCATGACAGTTTGACCACAGAAATCAGTCATTACCATATATGAATAGTGGACATGATCCTTTTTTTCATGTGATGATCTGGAAATGACACTGAGACACAGATAAAAAAACGGGGCGCATGCGCCCCGTTCAACTAACATGACTATCGGTTACATAGAGAAAGATGACCCACAACCACAGGTCGTGGTCGCATTGGGATTGCTGATTACAAAACGTGCACCTTGCAGGTCATCGATATAATCCACCGACGCGCCGGCCAGGTACTGGAAGCTCATCGGGTCGATCAGCAGTTTGACGCCACCGTTTTCAATGGTCACATCGCCTTCATTGGCATTTTCATCAAAATCGAAGCCATACTGAAAACCGGAGCAACCACCGCCGCTCACATAAACCCGTAACATCAGCTTGCCGTTGTTCTCTTCCTCAATCAGGCTGCGCACTTTCTGCGCGGCGCTGTCGGTAAAAGTGATCGGGCTGGCAGTCTCAACCTGTACACTGCTCATGAAAATTCTCCGCTGTAATTCAAGATTGGCTGATATAATAGACTTACCAGAGTAAATCAGTCAACTTTATCAGTCCGAGCTGGCCGCCGTCTGCATCACCGGTTCTACCAGTTTTTCCTTTTCCTTCAATGTCTTGGGTTGCTCCAGGGCCTGATGTACCAGGCTGCCATTTACCTCGGCACCCATGGCCATCTCAATCAGATTATAGTAGACATTGCCCTGCACCCTGGCCTTGGCAGCCAATTCGATACGCTCTGCCGCATAGACGTCGCCTATGACCTGGCCGTTGAGCACGACATGCGGCACCCGCACCTCACCTTCAACCCGGCCATTCTCACTGATGGTCAACACCGAATTACTGTCATCCGCGGCCTGAACATTACCATTCACGGCTCCATCAATATGCAGCCCGCCGCTGAACACCACGTCTCCGGTAACCTCTGTACTCTGCCCGACCAGCGTATCTATACGTTCTGTCCGGTGCCCTTTGCGTCCTCCAAACATAAACTCTCTCCTGCACAACGGCTCGGGTAATCTTTATTAATGAGATATCTACATTCTGACAGGTGCGTACCGACAATTCCAGAAAATCAGCCCTGTTTTGTGGCCTGTTTGACACGCCAGGCTTGCCGTTTTGTGTCGCCATTAACCTTTTTACGCTTGGGTTTAATCGACACCACCACATGCTGCGGTTCAAACCCGTCCGGTAATACCAGGCGCCCCTTGACCCGGTTAAAGTATTTGAAGCTCAGCGTGATCGGTAGCTTGCGGCCCGGTTGTAGTGATGACAACGGCAAGGTGACCGGCTTGCCGTTCCGGGTACCTTCCAGCTTCAGCTCCAGCGTTCCGGTGATACGGCGATGCCTTTTTTTCAGCCCCTGTTTGTGAATCACGGTCAGGTTGTACAGGTATTCCCGTTCCTGCTCACCAGGAGACAGTTTGACTGTATGGATATACAGACCATTGCGGCCCTGTTTGGGTGATACGATACCGCGGTAAAAGGCCAGCTCCTCGCGCATGGCCTGGGAATCCTGCTGGTTTTGTGCCAGCTCATCGCGCACCAGTTGCGCGGCATGCTTGGACACCTCACCGGCAATTTCCAGTCTGGCGACCTCGGCACGCAACTCAGCGATTCGGTCCTCCAGCTTTTGCTGCTCACGTTGCCAGTCATCTCTGGCTGTATCAAACTCGGCGCTGTCATAGCCGGCATGCTGGCGACCATAATCGAAGATAAACCAGGCCACCACCAGTATCGAGATCAATACCGCTACAACCAGCAGGCGCATTTTCCACGGCTCGTGCGTGCGCACGATCAGTCTTGATTTGGCCACGCGCGGGTCTTTCACGGCAACACTGCGATCGCGTTCAGCCCCAGCTCTTCTTCCAGGCCAAACATCAGGTTCATATTCTGCACTGCCTGTCCGGCAGCGCCCTTGACCAGGTTATCGATTACCGACAGCACCACCGCTGTATCCCGGTCCTGGGGCTGGTGGATTGCAATGCGGCAATGGTTACTGGCCCGAACCGTTCGTGTCTCGGCATGACTGCCGGCAGGCAATACATCAACAAACGGCTCGTCGATATAACGCTGTTCGTAGAGCTGCTGCAGGTCTTCCTGCTGTTTGACTCTGGCATACAGCGTCGCATGTATGCCACGGATCATCGGTGTCAGATGCGGCACAAAGGTCAGGCCTACCGGCATGCCGACGGCCGATTCCAGGGTCTGACGTATCTCGGGTAAATGCCGGTGACCCGGTACCGCATAGGCCTTCATGTTTTCACTGGCCTCGGCCAGTAAACTGCCGACACTGGCGCCACGGCCTGCACCACTGACCCCTGATTTGGTATCGGCGATCAGCTGTTCAGGATCAACCAGTTGCTTTTCAATCAGCGGCAGAAAACCCAGTGAAACCGCCGTCGGGTAACAACCCGGGTTGGCAACCAGGTGGGCGTTCCGGATCGATTCACGATTGAGTTCTGGCAGGCCATAAACGGCGGCGTCCAGCAGCTCCGGACAGGCATGCTCCATGCCGTACCAGTGTTGCCACTCGGTGGCATCCTTGAGACGGAAATCCGCAGCCAGGTCCACCACCCTGACCCCGGCATCCAGCAGGCTTGGCACCAGGGTCATCGCCGTACCATTGGGTGTCGCAAAAAAGACCACGTCACAGGTAGTCAGCACCTGCACATCGGGTTCGCTAAATTCCAGGTCACAGGCGCCACGCAGGTTTGGAAACAACTCAGACACCGCGCGTCCGGCCTCGGCCCGCGAGGTAATCACAGCGAGATCTACTTCCGGATGTGCTGCCAACAGGCGCAGTAATTCAACGCCTGTATAACCGGTTCCACCTACGATGCCTGCTTTTATCATTTATATTACCGCTGATCATCTTTAATACGTCATAATGAGGGACACATATTATCGACTTTAACGGATATGCGAAAGCTCGGACGGGAATTTACGATGACGCAAAAAATAAAAGCGACCGAAGCCGCTTAAGTGGTGGTGATATTTATCGTTATAGTTATACCTGAACAATCCATACACCCACCATATACAGGCATATAAATACTAATCGAAAACTAATCCATATTTAATTTCAGGTCAAGCTTTTTTTGCATACAATTCATTATATTAGAGTATTATAACAATATGTTTTCTCATATTAAGCACACCAGCAAGGAATTGATCTCGCCCCAGGCCTGGCGCGGGCGCCTGGTATTCTGGACCGGCGCGATACTGGTTGGACTGGCCGCGGTCCTGTTCGCCGAAGGCAGTGACTATGCCTATCATTTGCATAAACAACTGATGGCAATCTCGCCATGGGCAACACTGATCCTGGCACCGGCTGGCCTGGTGTTAATCGCCTGGCTCAACCGCAAGCTGTTCCCGGGTGCCCAGGGCAGCGGTATCCCGCAGGCCATCGCCGCGATCGAAATGACCAATTCGAGCTACCGGCGCAGCCTGCTCACCTTTCGTATCGCGATCGGAAAAATCCTGTTGACCCTGATGGGTCTGAGCTGCGGGGCCTCGATCGGACGCGAAGGCCCAAGCGTACATATCGGCGCCGCGATCATGTTCTCGCTCGGACGCCTGGCGAAACTGCCCTCCGAGTACCTGGAACGCGGATTAATCCTGGCCGGTGGCGCCGCCGGCATTTCGGCCGCATTCAATACCCCGCTGGCAGGAATCATATTCGCGATAGAGGAAATGAGCCGCTCATTTGAACAGCGCAGCAGTGGTACGCTGCTCACCGCGGTGGTGATTGCCGGTATCACCGCGGTTGCGCTACTGGGCAACTACACCTATTTCGGTGTGTCGAACGCGACCCTGGACCTGGTCAGCAGTGCCTGGCTGGCGGTATTCGCGGTCAGTATCGCCGGAGGTGTGGCCGGTGGCCTGTTCAGCCTGTTTTTGATACGCGGCAGTCGCTGGATCGCCCCCTGGCATAATCGCCGACCGCTGATGATCGCCGCGATCTGCGGCGTTACGATTGCGATAATCGGACTGGTTTCCGGTGGCACCTCATACGGCACCGGTTACGACGAGGCACGCATCCTGGTTACCGGCGAAGGCGACCTGGACGGTTCTTATGCGTTCTTTAAAATTCTGGCAACGATTGCGTCGTATCTTAGTGGCATACCCGGCGGGATATTCGCGCCGTCATTGGCCACCGGTGCGGGTATCGGTGACAATATGGCAAGACTGTTCACTTCCATTCCTGCCGATGCCATCGTCATCATTGGCATGGTCGCGTATTTCTCGGCCGTGGTGCAGGCGCCGATCACCTCGATCGTGATCGTGATGGAAATGACCGCCAACCAGACCCTGCTGCTACCGATCATGGCCGCGTCTTTCATCGCCTACGTCATATCCCGCACGATTTGCCCTGAGCCGATCTACCGCGCATTGGCGCTGCCGTTTCTGGAACTGGCCAGAAAGGAAGAGACGCCCAAGGAGCCTGATCCGTCCCAGAGTGACCGGACCCTGTAGATCAGTCACATGAGCAAGGCAAAAAAAACCAGCATCGTCGTGACACTGCTGCTGTTACTGATAACAGGCACCCTGTTCGGAATAGATCGTTACCACACAAACAACTCGGCGCCTGATATACAAATGCAGACCGCAAGTGGCGACATCATCGACCTGCGCCAACGCAATGCGCCGACACTGGTGGTGTTCTGGGCCACGACCTGTGCCAGTTGCCTGAAGGAACAACCCGCGCTGGTCAAGCTGTACCGCGAACTCAAGGACCAGGGGCTGAGCATCATCGGGGTCAGCATGTATTATGACCCGCCGATCCAGGTAGACAAACTGGTTAAACAACGCAACATCCCGTACCCTGTGGTCATGGATGTACAGAAAAAGGTTGCCACGGCGTTCAGACTGAAACCCATGGTCACTCCGACGACCATACTGATTGCGCCAGACAACCGTATCGTGTTGCGCAAAAGCGGTGTACTGGACATGACCGCGTTACGAAAACAGGTCGTCGATCTGCTCAACAACAACTAAGGAGCCTCTGAAATGCTCTGGTTAAAAGCACTACATCTAATTTTCATGACCACCTGGTTTGCCGGACTGTTCTATTTGCCACGCCTGTATGTTTATCACAGCATGAGTGACGACAGTATCTCGAATGATCGATTCAAGATCATGGAACGCAAACTGTTTTTCGGCATCATGACCCCCGGCATGATCCTGACCATGGTATTCGGCCTATGGATGCTCGCGGATGGCGCCTGGGCGGCCTTCGGCAGCCACCTGTGGTTACAGGCAAAGCTGGCACTGATCCTCGCGCTGATTATCTACCACCTGATGTGCGGCAAGTTCCTGTTCGCGTTCCGTGACGACCGCAATACCCGCAGCCATGTCTACTATCGCTGGTTCAATGAAGTGCCGGTATTGTTTCTGATCGCGATCATCCTGCTGGCCGTGTTACGCCCGATTTAGCCGGTGTCAGGGCGCAAACCCGGAAAACGGGTATACAATCGTAAATTCATATAAATACTAAGGTTAAAATCCCTGCATACAATGCTAGAATAGAACGCTGTATCCAATGGATTTAAAGGAATTCGTCATGAGCCGCATGGTCATGTGTACCGTATTGAAACAAGAGGCACCCGGGCTGGAACACCCGCCACACCCCGGCGAGCTGGGTCAACGTATCTATGAAAACGTATCGGCCGAGGGCTGGACAAAGTGGCTCGAGAATCTGACCATGATCATTAATGAAAATGGCCTGAACACGGCCGATCCGCGCAGTATTGAACTGATCGAGCAACACATGCTCGGTTTTCTGTTCGACGAAGGCAGTTTCTCCGGCGCGGGCGCGTTTCAGCCACCCAAGGCGAAGAAGTAAGGCTAATCCACTTCCCCCGCTTCACGCTCTTTACGGCGCAGGATGGTATCGCGGTGGATTGAATGCTTGACCAGCAGGTCGCGGTCACGCTCCCGCATCTCGTTAAATTCGACTGCTACATGATACCCGCCTCCGGATTCCGGTTCACAAGCGACCACCCGGGCGATGGCCAGCACACCGACCAGATCCGGGTACAACACCATGCGTATTTCCAGCATATCGTTTTCGTCGAAACTAGCCTCGCCATGAAACGCAACGCCACCGGCACTGAGACTGACCGCCTTTAACGGCAGTTCTTCCGCATGCATGCTGTCCAGTACCATGTATTGCGCCAGACGATTCAGTTTGTTGTCCAGCTTGGATAAATAGGCACTCAGCTCCTGGGACTTGCCCGGCATATTGTGCAGCAAGCGTTGCATATCCGCAGTCTGGGCTGTAAACGTGGCCGCCAGCGTAAAACGATCCGGGATAGCATCACACATCTTGCCACGCGCCATTTCCAGATCGTCTTCATTATCGATCTTGTGTACGCTCAGTGTCACGTCATCGGATACCCGGAAATATTCACGTCGTTCAGACTCTCGTTTGGTTGGCGAATTCATTGCGTTGTCTCCCTGCTGTCTGTGTTATCGCGTTCACTGCCTGTTTTTTGCATCGGTTGGCCTGATCATCACGAATGGCTCCATAAATACACCACGCGTAACGGTCGGATCAAGATCACCCTCTGGAATACCAGAAGTATTATCAATGATCGTCTTTTTAACACTGGCGTCCTGTCCCGGTGGCTCTGCCTTCTTGTCCAGACCGGCTTTCTTTTCCAGTTGCTCGACGTTGCTGTCCTCAAAGATATCATCACCTCGGGTCAGCATAATCTCGACACGCCGGTTCCTGGAACGGTTTGCCGGGGTATTGTTCGGAACGATCGGCATGGTATCCGCGTTACCTTCGACCTTGAAACGCTGCTCCCTGATCTCGGCCAACTCGTGCAGTTCACGCATCACCACAACCGCACGCATGGCCGACAGGTCCCAGTTGGACAGAAAGTAGTAGTTATGGATAGGCCGGTTATCGGTATGCCCTGCTACCGTAATCTTACCTTTAGTGGTACGCAGCACCTTGCCGACACGCAGCAGGATATCCTCGAAGCCCTCCTTCAGGGTAGCGCTACCCGGGGTAAACGCAATCTGGTCGCGTATCCTGATCAGGATCTTCAGATCTGTCCCCTCGACCTCGACGGCACCATCCTTGATTTCTTTCGCCAGCGCCTTGCGAATTCGATCGGCATTCAGCGCCATCATCCTGGCCCACTTGTCCTGCTTGCCTTTGCCCTTGCTATCGGCTTTTTTCTTTTCAGCTTTTTTATCAGACTTGGTCTTTTTCTGGTCAGATTTCTTGCTTGCTTTCTGCGCATCGCGTTTCATAATCGTACTGGCACCCTTCCTGCTCGAACTGCTGCCTTCGGTCGCAAGAAACGATTTGAGTGTGTCGGAGGTTTTTTGCTGTACCACGTTCAGTACAGTCGGTTGAGGCAATGCCGGACTGAATTCACGCGCCACGACATTGATACCGCGCGGTGGCTCCCTGACCTTGATCTTGCGCTGCACACCGAAGGCGTCGGACATGGAACCGGCAATCTGCTTGTACTTGTTGACGTCCATTTCCGAGAATGACAGCAACAGCACGAAAAAACACATCAGCAATGACATCAGATCAGCAAATGTCATTACCCATGCCGGCAGGCCGGTCTGTTCTTTCTTTTGTGGAGCGTCTTCCATCGCGATTATCTATCGTAGCGTCAGGTTCCAGTCAGGCTTCAGGCGGCATCCTGATCTTCAACCGCCCGTTTGCTGACCGGCAGATAGGTCATCAGCATTTCGCGCATGACACGCGGGTTGATACCTTCCTGTATCGAATTGATCGCCTCGAGAATCAGGCTTTTGTTCAGTCGTTCCTCATCGCTGCGATGCGCCAGTTTGTCGGCAATTGGCAGCGCGATGACTGTAGCGACTATCGCACCATACAAGGTAGTAAGCAACGCTACCGCCATCGCCGGACCAATCTGTTTCGGGTCGTTCATGTTCGACAACATTTGCACCAGACCGATCAACGTGCCGATCATACCCATGGCCGGTGATACGTCACCCAGGGCCTTGAAGATGGCCTGACCTTTTTCGTGCCGTTCAATAGTCAGGTTGATGTCCTTGGACAGCATCGCGCGAATAATCTCCGGCTCCTGCCCGTCCACACAAAACTGCACACCACGTTTCAGAAATGGATTGTCGATCTCCACGCTTTCCAGGCCCAGCAGACCTTCCTTTCGGGCAATATTGGCCAGCTCGACACCCTGCTCGACCAGATCGACCGGGCTTTCGGATTTATGCAAAAAGGCCTTCAACGCAACCTTGAAAGCGCCTAAGGTGTGAGACATTGGAAACTTCATCAACACCACCAGCAGCGATCCGCACACCACGATCAGTATCGACGGCACGTTGATAAAAACCAGCACACTGCCACCCACAAAGATGGCGGCCGTAATAATACCCAGGGCACCCAGTAATCCGATTAACGTCGCCAGATCCACAGCGAATCTCTCCTGATAACGGTTAAAGTCCAGCTTCGGGGTCATCCCCGAATACACACCGTTTATCGGCCAGCGGGCGTCATTTCTTAACCGCTAACAAACACTTATTCACCAGGCAGACCGTTTATTACCATTCTTTTATTATGGTAAAATAAGCCTATGAATATCAACGTTGTTGTATCGCTGTCGCGTCAAATAAGGCGTAGATAGATTTGGAAAGACACCAAATAGGGTCTACAACAAGTAATTTATTGTGGTTGTAGCGCAAGGACCGGCGCGGTAACAACATGCAGACAGGCATGGGCCTCGCGCAGGGCCTGCTCTGCCTGCGCAGGGGTATCGGCCCGGGCAAAGATAAAGCCCAGGTAACTGGCTCCCTCCGGCAAGGGGGTCAGTTCATATCCCTGCCGAATACTGATCTCCAGATCGACTATGCCGGGGACCTTGATCGCATCACTGACTCCCTCCACCCGGCGCAGGATGCCTTGCTGCCTGATCGGGATCATCAACACACCGGCCGCACCGCTCATCGTCGATATTTCGGAAGGCATACCAGCCGCCCGGGCGAGGATGATAGACTCCAGAGACTGCCCGGTCGCAAAACGGATCAACCGTGCGCATTGCCCACCGATGGACCTCGATGCCAGTTCCAGCAGCCAGGCATCGCCAGCATCCAGACGACATTCGGCGTGGACAGGTCCTTCGCGCAGGCCATAGGCCGAACAGGCCTGGGCGACACGCAGCCGCACCTTTTCCAGCAATTCAGGCGCATGTCGTGACGGCGTGATGTAATAGGTCTCTTCGAAGTACGGGCCGTCCAGCGGATCGGGCTTGTCAAAAAAGGCCAGCGGCAACAACTCACCATCAAAAAGCAGACCCTCAAATGCCAGTTCAGGCCCTTCGAGAAAGGATTCGATCAGCATATGCCGGCGCTCGTATTCATCCGGCAGGCCTTCCTGGTCGAGTATCCGTCCGATGCGGTTCACGGCCTGTGCAAGTGCCGCCGGGGTATCAGCCCGAATCACGCCACGGCTGCCCGATAGTGATAATGGCTTGACGACACAGGGGTAAGCGAAATTATCGATTTGTTTTTCCAGCGGTTGATCGCGGTTGATCAGCCGGAAATCCGGAACCGGCAGACCGGCCTGCCGCTGCCGCTCGCGCGCCAGATCCTTGCGTCGTGACAGCCGTGCTGCTTCCGCGGTGTTGTGACGCAGACCCAGGCCGGCCGCCAGTTGCGCGGCAATCTCGATGGTGGTGTCATCGGTGCCGACGACGGCCTGAACGGGTGATGCCTGAAGCCGTTTACGGATCAGTTGCAAGGCCTGTTGCGGCCTGGAAAAATCGACATGCATGCCCTCGTCGAGCTGACTGACCAGTGCATGTTCACCCTCGGAAACCACCAGGCACTCCATACCCAGTTGGCGGGCTGCCTGCAAATAGGGAGCAATACGATAGCTGTTCGGCGGGGCGACCAGCAGGACGCGGGAGACCGCTTGATCACGGTCCCCGCTCAGAGAATTCAGCCGCAACCGCCGCCAGCCGCGCCACAGGCGCCGCATGTACCGGAACCGCCGGTTGCCTGGAAGACGTTATTGAAAACAAAACTGGCACCGGTTGGCCGTTCGACATAGTCGATCTCAACACCGCGTAAATAGCCCAGCGCCACACTGTCGACATACACCTTGAACTTGCCGGCATCGAGCACGGTATCGTAATCATTACGCGCATCGGTAAAGGTCATGCCGTAGGTCATGCCACCACAGCCACCGCCGCTGACATAGATACGCACCGCTTCGATCTCGTCGTCCGCGTCATCCATTAATTCATCGATTTTTTCACCTGCCAGATCACTGATCTTGATGTCCTCGGGACTCAGATCAGATTGAAACATGGCTTCTGCTGTTTGTGCCATAACACTCTCCAATATCAGACTTGTATACCCGGATAGTATGGTCAGTTGCCAACTGAATCAAGTAAACACCCGGCAATCTGTAATGGAATTGTCATATCATCAGCCCGGACTAAAACCCTGTCTTTAAAACTATCTATTTATTTCAATTAGTTATATCAATATCCGAGTTATTTGCTATTGCTAATGATAATGATTTGCATTTAGCTTTTTATTTGAATAGAATGGACAACCACAAATACAGAGATTTATTTTCAGGAGTATCAACCATGTTACAAACTACCCGATTAATGGCTGTGGTGTTGCTGGGCTTCTCATTACCGGTCTACGCCGCCAGCGACACCCCACCCGATATGAAGACCATGTGGAAACTGTTGCAACAGCAGCAGGCCGAAATCAAGAAGCTCAAGACCGAGAACAAACGCCTGTCCGAAAAGGTCGACATGGCCGGTGATATGGCCGAAGAGGCAATCAAGACACAGTCAAGCGCACATAAGGTGGCCCCGTCGGGGACCTCTATGCACAAGACGCATGGAGCGAATATGCAAAAAACCAGTATTGGCGGCTATGGCGAACTGCATTACAACAATCTCGACAGCAAGAATGAGATCGACTTCCACCGCTTTGTATTGTTCTTTGGACATGAGTTTAGTGACTCGATCCGCTTTTTCTCGGAACTGGAACTGGAACACTCACTCGCCGGTGAAGGTAAGGAAGGTGAGGTTGAGCTGGAGCAGGCCTATGTCGAGATGGATCTGGGCGAAAACCACCATGCCAAGGCCGGTCTGTTCCTGCTCCCGGTCGGTATCCTGAACGAGACCCACGAACCAAACACTTTCTATGGCGTCGAGCGCAATCCGGTTGAAAAGAACATAATCCCGACTACCTGGTGGGAAGGCGGCGTTGGGGCGAATGGTCAGATCGCTCCGGGATGGTCATACGATGTCGCCATTACCTCAGGTCTTAAAGTTGGCAGTGACTACAAGATCCGTGGCGGTAGACAGAAGGTTTCCGAAGCCGTTGCCAATGACCTGGCCTATATCGGCAGGATCAAGTGGACCGCTATCCCGGGTATCGAACTGGCTGCCACCGCGCAGTACCAGGAAGACATCACCCAGGGCAACGACCCGACTGCCGGCAGCGCCACCCTGATCGAAACCCACGCCGTGATACGCAAGGGTCCCTATGGCCTGCGTGCACTGTATGCGCAGTGGGATCTTGATGGCAGTGGCCCGGCAGCAGTCGGTAAAGACGAACAGCACGGCTGGTATATCGAACCGTCCTACCGGATCAATAACAACTTCGGTGTGTTTGCACGCTACAATGAGTGGGATAACAGTGACGGTAGCGGCAGCACGACTGATACAAAAAATGAACAGTGGAACCTGGGTGTGAACTACTGGCCACACGAAAATGTTGTACTGAAACTGGATGTCCAGGACCAGAGTGGCGCCAAAGATGACGATGGCTTCAATCTGGGTGTCGGCTACCAGTTCTAATACCGATATAATCGGTATATGAAAGCGGTAATCAACATTCACACGTCTGACGTCGGCAGCAGCCTTTTGTGGTTGCTGCCGTTCGTCATTCTTGCTCTGCTGTTCTACGGAAACGTCTGGGCACGTGGTGTCTACCAGGAACCCGATGCATTTGTGCAGGAGGCATTTGATGGCAAGCCACCCGAGGCGCGACTACTGTGGCTGACCAGCGGCATTCGCCCAAAAGCTAAACAGATACTGGGTCATGAACCGGCAACCAGGCGCGTCCGCTACTGGACCAGTAACGGACGCAGTGTCTGGATACTGGATGAAATCGGCAAGGACCAACCCATCACCACCGGTTTTATTGTCAACCAGGGCAAACTGGAAAAAGTGAAGATACTGGTATTCCGCGAAAGCCGCGGATACGAGGTGCGTTATCCGTCCTTCACCGACCAGTTCAACCAGGCCGGACTGACTAACAATATGGGACTGGACCGGAACATCGACGGCATCTCCGGCGCAACCCTGTCTGTACGCGCGGTGAGCAAGCTTTCGCGACTGGCCCTGTACTATCACGCTATCATTCAGAAAAACAATGACGCACCCTAGCCGGCACAAACGCAGAAAAAAATGGCATTCATTGTATGTATGGCACCGCTATATCGGCCTGACTGCGGCCCTGTTTGTGTTACTGCTCGCGACTACCGGCCTGGCGCTCAATCACTATACCTCACTCGGTCTGGATAAACGCTTTGTAACAAACCAGTGGCTACTGGATACGCTTGAGATCAGGCCCCCAGATACGGCCAGCAGCTATCAGCACCAGGGTCACCAGACCGTATTGCTCGAGCCTTTACTCTGGCTGGATAACAGACAACTGGCGGGCGAGTATCACAGTGTCACCGGTCTGATCCGTACGGACGACATGCTGATTCTGGCAACGCCCGGGGAACTGCAACTGTTCAGCATCCAGGGCGAGCTGATCGATCGCCTGCGTAGCCAGGACGGCTTGCCTAACGCGATACGACGCATCGGTCTGTCGGACCAGGGGCGTCTGGTTATCGAGACACCATTAGGCCGGTTTAAGGCAGACCGGGACATGCTGAAATGGCAAGGCTGGAGTGGCGAGGCCGCCTGGTCGACTGCCGTCGATATCGATCCGCCCAGACTGCAACAACTGCAACAGCGCTGGCGCAATCAGGCTCTGAGCTGGGGCAAGATCATTCTTAAGTTGCACACCGGCAGATTGTTCGGCAACAAGGGTGTGCTGGTCATGGATGGCGCCGCGATCCTGCTGGTGTTCCTGTCGATCAGTGGCTTGTGGCTGTGGTTGCGCATTATGATACGCCAGAGAAAACACCGAAAACACCGGCATCACTCATAAGCTGTTTCAATCGATTAGCGATAGCGCATGCGCACGCCATGCTCGAGTGACAGTGTAATCTCTTCTGGCATCAGTTCAGCCGGGAACAGCACCCCGGATATACGGGCGTCGTGTATACTCGCCCCTTGCAGATTGGCCTGACTCAGGTCCACACCTCGTAAATCAGTTTTACGGAAATAACAGTTGGACAGATCCAGGCCGCTGGCATCGATGCCTTGCAGGTTCATATTGCGGAAATCAAAGCCGCTCATACTCACCGTTTCCCCACCGGTCTTTTTTTGATTAAAGGTTTCGACATCACCGGCACGCAGCAACTGGTACATCGGCTCATCTGATATGATCGGCTTGCCCATTATAAGTCACCCTTCATTGTTATTATCCACCGGCTCGGATCAACCGTCCCAGTCCCGCCTCGATCAATGCCTGGTTCAGTTCATCGCGGATTGATCTGGCGTTCTCCATACTCAGTGCGCGGGTCAACAGCTCTTTTGCGTGGCGGCGCGTAAAACTGCGTATCACCCATTTGACCTGTGGTAACTGCGTGGTTGACATGCTCAGACTGTCGACCCCCATACCTAATAATAGCACCACTGCAGCCGGATCACCGGACATCTCGCCACAGATACTGACCGGCCTGTTGTATAAACGACCGGCGTTAACAACCTGCATCACCGCCTGTAACACGGCCGGATGCAATGAGTCGTACAGCTTGGCCACGCGCGAGTTGTTTCGATCTACCGCCAGCATGTACTGGGTCAGGTCATTGGTACCGACCGAAAGAAAATCCACTCGTGTGACGATCTGTTCGACCTGGTATACCGATGAAGGCACCTCGATCATCACGCCGACGTCAGGCCAGGTGAGATGTTCATCTTCCTCATCCAGCTCTTCGAATGCCTGGTCGATAAGATTCAGGGCCACCTGCACCTCCTCGACATCAGTCACCATCGGCAACATCACGCGCAGATTACCGAGACCGGCATTGGCACGCATCGCAGCACGAATCTGGGTCAGAAATATTTCCGGGTGATCCAGCGTGACACGGATACCACGCCATCCTAAAAACGGGTTTTCTTCATGGATCGGAAAATAGGGCAAGGATTTGTCACCACCGATATCCAGGGTACGCAAGGTCACCGGACGCGGGTGAAACGATTCCAGCACATGCCGGTAGATACGCGTCTGCTCTTCCTCGCCGGGGAAATGGTCGCGTGCCATGAATGGCACCTCGGTGCGATACAGACCTATACCCTCGGCACCGCTTTCCACCGATGGCCCGATATCGGCCAGCAGCCCGGTATTGACGTATAGCGATACCCTAGCACCATCCACGGTCTCGGCAGACAAATCGCGTAACGCATCCAGTTCATGGTTAAGCTCCACCTGCTCGTCCAGCAGGCGGTCGTATTCCTGCTGGACCACGGAAGACGGTTCTATATAGATACGGCCCTGATAACCATCGGCGATGACCATGCAGCCGTCGGCACGACTCAGATCCAGGTCGGCTACGCCCATTACCGCCGGGACACCCATCGCCCGCGCCAGGATAGCCGCATGAGAAGATTGTGAGCCACGCACCGAGATGATGCCACCGAGCTTGATCGGCGCCAGCTGCGCCAGCTGGGTCGCGCTGATCTCTTCACCCATGATCACGCTGCCCTCTGTAACCTGTTCGAGCGGGTCGGCCTTTTCCTGCAAAATCATCAGCAACCGGCGGCCAATCTCGCGCATATCCTCTGCACGTTCGCGCAAATAGCTGTCACCCATTTCTTCAAAACGGCGTATTTGCCGCAAGACCACGCGCCTGACCGCGCCCTCGGCCCAGTTACCGGCGTGTATTTCCTTGATCGTGCCCTGGATCAGGGTTTCGCTGTTCAGCATTAGCAGATAGGCGTCAAACAGGGCGTAGTCTTCCTGCGGCAACAATTGCCGCATGCGTTCCTTCAGATTCAGCATCTCCTTTTGCAGAATGGTAACTGCGGTCTTGAAACGGGCGACCTCGTCTTCAACGTCCTTGCATTGACGGTCAGGGATACTTTGCAGACGCATCGGCGAATACAACACCAGGGCCTTGCCGATACCGATACCCTGTGAACCGGGTACACCGAGCAAATAACGCTCATGCGCTGGCCGGTTGAGCGATTGCGATTCAGTGGCGCTCATCAGTGCCTCGGCATGGGCGATGGAACCGGCCAGTTGCGCGGCCAGTGTTACCAGAAAGGCGACCTGGTCCTCATCGAAACGACAGACGCGCTTGCGCTGCACCACCAGTACACCCAGCACCTTGCGTTGCTGGATAATCGGCACACCCAGGAAGGAGTGATACTCGTCTTCATTCAGTTCGGCGACATGGACGAATTCCTTGTGATTTCTGGCATCCGCCAGGTTGACCGGTTCCGCCCGTCTGGCGATCAGCCCGACCAGTCCCTCGTTCATATTCAACCGCACTGCACCGGGCATACGCAGATCCAGACCATTGGTAATCATCATGATCAGTTGTTCCTGCTCGAAGTCGCTCAGATATACCGAGACGACCTCCGCGGACAGAATGGACTGCACACCACGCACGATGATTTGCAGCAAATCATCAAGATCCTGTGCGGCATTGGCTTCCTGGGTCAGACGTTGCAGTGTTTCCAGCATGTCAGAATGTTATATCTTCTCTCCCCTCCCCATGTTCAGCCAGCAAACCAGAAGCAGAAGCCAGGGCTCCCGGGAGGGTTTTGTTTAATACGCGACGCAACAGGCTAATGCGCGTCAAGGCAATACAGGCATCATGCAGGATTTGGCCTGGCTTTACCAGTAAGTATTTATTCTATAGGGATTTATCGACCCGGATGGATAATCAGGCCGGGATAGACAGACGCCAAAACGGTAGATCCGGCACTGCTAACGGTGCATTAGCGCCTCAAACCGTAGCGACCGCGTCGACGGATCTTTTTCTGTGATACATTCGGGAAGATCAAGGGTTCAAATTCCTTCAAGGCCTTTTCATAAACCTTGCGCTTGAACGACACCACTTCCCGTAAAGGCAGCCAGTAATCCACCCAACGCCAGTGGTCGAACTCGGGCTTGTCGCTGTTGCCCAGTTTAACCAACCCGTCGTCACCGTTCAGGCGCAGCAGATACCATTTCTGTTTCTGCCCAATGCACAATGGCCGGGCTTCATAGCGGATCAGGTGTTTGGGTAACTGATAGCGCAGCCAGCTGCTAGTGCAGCTGACGATCTCGACATCGTCCACACTCAGCCCGATTTCTTCGGACAACTCACGATACAGGGCCTGCTCATGGGTCTCACCCTTCTTGATACCGCCCTGCGGAAACTGCCAGGCGTCTTTGCCGCCGACACGGCGCGCCCACAGCACCTTACCCTCGGCACTGCTGACGATAATCCCCACATTGGCACGGTACCCGTCTGCGTCTATCACCTTGTTTTCCCTTAATCTATCTTGCTATGCTATTTTCCACATTTCTGCAAGGGTATCAAATTAGCATTTCGTCAAATACTAACCTTTCCCGCGGAGACTGTTATAAAACGCACATAATAGCCTGCAATACAATTAAAGGCTAATCAAATACATAGCGTCCATGTATACTAGCGCATTGATATTCTGGAGGTTCGGGAAGGCAACATGACACTGGCCATATTTGATCTGGACAATACCCTGCTCGGCGGTGACAGCGACTACCTCTGGGGTCAGTTCCTGGTGGAAAAGGGGGTAGTCGACGGCGAGTCCTATGAGCGCAAAAACCAGCGTTATTACGAAGAATACAAACGTGGAGAGCTCGATATATTCAAATTTCTGCAATTTTCATTGCAACCGCTGTCCGAGCATGACCCGGACACACTGGACAGCTGGCATCGCGAGTTTATGCAGGCCAAGGTCCGGCCACTGATCAGCGACGCCAGCCGTAAACTGATCGCCAGTCATGCTGAACGTGGCGATACCTTATTAATCATTACCGCCACCAACCAGTTTGTGACCGCACCGATCGCCAGGGAGCTGGGTATCACCAACCTGCTCGCAACCACCCCGGAGCAGGTCGATGGTCGCTATACCGGCCGGGTCGAGGGTATCCCCTGTTACCAGGACGGCAAGGTCAAGCGCCTGCACGTATGGATGGACGAACACGGATACAACCTGGATGGCAGCTGGTTCTATAGTGACTCACACAACGACCTGGCCCTGCTGCAGGAAGTCAGCCACCCGGTCGCGGTGGACCCGGACGACAGTCTGCGCGAAACCGCGATGCGCAATGGCTGGCCGGTAATCAGCTTGCACAATAACAGCCCGGTCGAGGCGTGATTCCGGCATCCAGTGTCAGATCAGGATCAAATAATACGAATAGCCGGCCGCGGACGCTATCTGACTGCTCTGTTGGTACTGATGCTGCTGTGCGGCCTGACCCTGCTGCATGCGCTGGTCAGCGGCAGTGTGCCCATCCCATTCGCAACGGTGTTGCAGTTACTCGGCGGGCAGGCCGCTGACCCGGCTGCCGGCCAGCTGCAAACCATCATCCTGCAACTGCGTCTGCCGCGCGCATTGGCCGCGATGGTTACCGGCGGTCTGCTGGCCATGGCCGGCGCCTATATGCAGGTGCTATTACGCAATCCGCTGGCTGATCCGTATGTACTCGGCGTTTCCGGCGGTGCTGCGATCGGTGCTTTGCTGGCCCTGATGCTGGGCCTGGGTAGTTCACTGGTCTCCGGCGGTGCCCTGTTCGGCGCACTGGCCAGCATGCTGCTGGTGTTCGGTCTGAGCCATCGACATAACAACTGGTACAGCGAACAATTACTGCTGACCGGGATCGTGGTTGCAACCGGCTGGGGTGCGTTGATCAGCTTTATCCTGGCGATCAGTCCGGATCAACAGTTACGCGGTATGTTGTTCTGGTTAATGGGTGATATGAGCCATAGCGACACACCGACACTGGAGGCCATGCTGTTACTGGTCTGCGTGATCATCAGCCTGCCACTAGCGACGCGCCTGAATCTGTATGCCCAGGGACCGATGCGCGCCGCGTCGCTGGGCGTCGCGGTACAACCCTTGCAGTGGACCATCTTTGTGATTGCCTCGATCATGACCGCAACAGCGGTACAACTGGCCGGTGCAATCGGGTTTATCGGACTGGTGATACCGCACATCATGCGTCGCGTGGTCGGCGCTGATCATCGCATTTTAATACCGGCATCTGCACTGGGTGGCGCGATACTGTTGTTACTGGCCGATACACTTGCGCGTACCGTATTCACACCGATGCAATTGCCCACCGGGGTGTTGACCGCGATGCTGGGCGTACCCTTGTTCCTGTACCTGCTTAACAAGGGCCGCCGCACATGACTGTCCTGAGCTGTCAGCAATTACAGCTCAATGTGCCGGGCAAGACCCTGGTCAGCGGTCTTGACTGGGATATCGAAGCAGGTCAATTCTGGCTGGTGATCGGGCGTAACGGCAGCGGCAAAACTACCCTGTTACAGACCCTGGCCGGACTGCGTCCAGCCGCTGGTGGTGAAATCAGCTTGCACTCACAGCCGCTGCAGCAGTACCGCCGACGCCAGATCGCGCAGCGTATGGCGATACTGTTTCAGCATCAGGAAAGCGGCTTTCCGATTACGGTACAGGAATCCGCACTGGCCGGTCGTCATCCACACCGGGGTCTGTGGGACTGGTCAGACCAGGATCAGCATGAAACGGTATTCAGTGCCTTGCAAACCATGGACCTGGCATCCGTGATGCAGCTGCCGGTCGACCAGTTGTCCGGTGGCGAACGCCGGCGACTGGAACTGGCCACGCTGCTGATACAGGATCCGGAACTGTACCTGCTCGATGAACCGACCAACCACCTGGACCTGCATCACCAGATCAGTACGTTGGAACATTTCTCCGGCCTGGCCGCTGCACCACAACACTGTGTGGTCATGGCCAGTCATGAATTGAATCTCGGCCTGCGCTATTGCAGCCATGTGCTGTTGCTATACGGGAATGGTGCATGGGAGGCCGGCAGGATAGACGAGGTGATCGACCCGGAACGACTGGAACGACTCTACCAGCATCCGATGACCGTGCAGCCGGGTAGCCATGGGAACATCTACCTGCCGGCCTAGTCAGGTGACCCGATCGAGCCAGCAGTCCAGTCCCTGCGCATTCAGCATACAATCCATGTCCAGCAGTCTCTTGATACGTGGCAGATCGGATTTACAGCCATGCGCTTTCAGCTCGTCAAAACAGTAGCTTTCCAGTGCCATCGCGATCTCATCGACGCGATTGCGATGGTGTCGATGCGCCTCGGCCACATCGACAAAATGCTGCACCCGTCGTAACAGGGCATTGATCACCGTGGCACTCATCTCGATTGCGCCGAAATGGGTCAGAAACAGTTTATCGATTTCCAGCTCGGCCAGGCGTGTGACCGTATAGCTCAGTTCTTTCGGATCAAACTGCACCGGCGTGGTGGTCGGCAGGATAAACGGGCCATTCTCGGTTTCAAACTCGGGATAGGCCAGGCCAAAGGTATCACCGGTAAACAGGCCCTTGCTGACCGAGTCCAGCATACAATAATGATGGCGTGCATGGCCGGGGGTATCGAAGAATGTCCATTCCCGCCCACGCCATTCCAGCACGTCCCCTTCATACACCTCGATCACACGGTTTTCGTCAACCGGCCTGACCTCGCCGAACTCCTTCGCAAAAGCCTGTTCGCCATACACGGCGGTCGCCCCGGCAATCAGCTTGGCCGGGTCGATCATGTGTTTCGCACCACGTGGGTGTACAACCAGTTTCGCGTTCGGGCAGACTGACATCAGCAGGCCGGCCGCACCGGCATGATCCAGATGCACATGCGTGACCATGATGTAGTCAACATTCTTCGGACTGATGCGGTGCTCAGCCAGCGCATCGAGCAGGACGTTCGCACAGGCAGCCACACCGACATCGACAAACGCGACCCGGCCACGGCTGATGATCAGATGACTGGCAACCAGGTGCTTGCGCCTGAAACCGGTATCGATGGTAAAAATCCCGTCTCCCTGATCTGTCTGGATTTTACTAACCATACATTTAATATATATCAAAACCCTGTCTTGACAAAAAGATATTATTACCACAGGATGAGCGCGTACACAGGTGTCCTCGCCGGCTGACCATGATCCGGCGCCCGAACACGGGAAACAGGATGAAACGGGAAGTCGGTGCGTGGTTGTGCACACAATTCCGACGCTGCCCCCGCAACGGTAGGTGAACACGCTTTTCAGTATGCGTGTACACAAGCCCGGAGACCGGCCTGCAGTACACCAGACTGGCGGCGTGTTGCGGAGGGCGACAGCTTGTTATCAGGCCTTCCTGCACACGTCATTTTTTAGTACCCGGCTCGAAGTATCATCATGCTGTCACTGTTAATGGAGCATCGCCTGATCGTATCACTATTGTCTGTGTCAGCAGCATTACACGGTGGCGTGTTGCTTTACAAAGGTGATGGCCAGTCCAGCATCCGTGCCAGCTCCGAGACACCGATCAACATAACCCTGATCCAGCCTTCCCCCGCAGCCAACGTCGGCACAGCCAGCCCTGTCAAACAGGTTAAAACAGAGCGCAAAAAACAGGCCCCATCACACCAGCCCGGCAAACAGGGCTCGAAATCCAGTACCGGCACTGCTGTCAGCCAGGCACCGGTAAAAAAACATCCTGTCAACCGGGTCAAAAAATCCACACAGCCACCCAGGACTGTTGTGGCCAGTGTATCAAAACAACTGCGGGACACGGAGCAGACCCGGGCACAACCGGATCCACCCGAGCAACTGCCCGAACCGACCAGCGCGGCTGTGCATAGCCAGTTACGTACCGCGCTGCAATCGCGCCTGCGTTTCAATCATTATTATCCGCGTTCGGCCATACGGCGCGGCTGGGAAGGTCGCGTGGACCTTGCGATCAGGCTGGATACGCAAGGCCAGATCGGCTCGGTTCGCGTACTGAAGTCATCCGGGCATTATGTGCTCGATCAGGCAGCCATCAACAGCGTCGAGCAACTCGAGCAACTGCCCGAAGCCGTCAGTCTGCTGGAACTGCAATCTATAGAACTGACCTTGCCGGTCATCTACCGCCTGGAGTAAACCATGGGACACCGACTATCAAAAATATATACCCGTACCGGCGATACCGGTAGCACCGGACTCGGAGATGGCTCACGCGCCGACAAGGACAGTCCTCGCATTACCGCGATAGGTGAGGTCGATGAACTGAACAGCTTAATCGGCGTCGTGTTAAGTCATGAACTGCCGGAACCCGTGCGCATCTGTCTAACGGAATGCCAGCATCGCCTGTTTGATATCGGCGGTGAGCTATCCATCCCCGGCCATCGCATGATCAACCCGGATCATATCGCCTGCCTGGAACGCGACCTGGAAGCCTTCAACCGGGAACTGCCGATGATGAAGGAATTTATCCTGCCCGGCGGCACACCGGCAGCCGCACACAGTCATCATGCGCGCACCGTGTGCCGGCGTGCCGAACGCAGCCTGGTCAGTCTGAACCGGCATGAGTCCGTGAGCCCGGAACTGCTGGCCTACCTGAACCGGCTGTCCGACCTGTTGTTTGTGGTTGCCCGCGTGCTTGCACGGACCGATGGCAAACAGGAAGTGCTGTGGCAGAACCCGAAGAAAACATCCTCTAAGGACCAGGGGCCATAGCGACCTGCAACACGGTGAAGCGTATACCCGGCATGTTGGTTATACAACAGAAAACCAGTATCAAATCAGCCTGACCACCGTTATAGAAAGTATGTGCTTCACTCAGAAACTTTTTTATCAAACATATGAAAATCAATCAGCCCCGCTTGTGGGTGCTCCGGACCCGGCACCTTGACGATCATTTCCAGACCCAATTCACTGTTCGCCGCAACCCATTGCTGCAGGTCATAACTCATCCACTGCTTGTATGCATAGATATCCCGTTTCAACTTGACCTTCATTACCGTTGAAGCCTCCTGCGCAAACACATCCCCGTGAATATTGACCCGGGTACTGATCGGTTCTCCGGCACGGAAATGCAGAATGAAATCCTGGTCACTGGGTACCTGCTCGCCAAACGGCACCACCGGCACCCCTTTCAGATCTGCCGGTATCGGTGCCATCGCACATGCGCTCAGCAGGCCCGTCATCAGCATTACAGTCAATATTTTTCGCATTTTTCTCTCCTTATGTGACTAATATGGTTGGTGTTTTCTGCAAACATGGGTTAAACTCTGAATTACAGAGTAAATATACTCTGCGTTTCAGAGTAAGTCAAGGAGTCCGCTATGACGCGTACGAGTGCGAGCGAACAAATCGAAGCTATCCATTCGATGATGTCTACCGGGCATCACAGTGTGCGGATCGAAACACATACCCTGGTGATATGGGGCATCACTGCTGCCCTGATCATTTTATTCACTGCAGACATATTTAATCATGAGCGCTTCCCAGATCTGGCGATTCGTTCTATCAGTATGACTGCGTTTATTACTGTCATATTGATCATCGCCGGGACACTTGAATATCGACTCACGCGCAAGAATCGCGAGCAACGTGATGAGACCGTGTCGTTCGTACAAACACAACTGATCAAGGTATGGTGGTTGATATTGGCCCTGCTGGTTATCATTAACATGGCCATGCAGTTCTTTGGTGGCGGTTACATGCTGTACAGCCTGACCCTGTCATTTATGGGTATGGCACTTTACATACACGGACTGTTCTCACGACAGATGTTGTCCTGGGCCGGGGTATGCATGATTATCCTGGGCCTGACCACGCTCGCAGCTAAACTACCCTTGCAGTTGATCGAATGGATCACGATCTTCTGTTACGGAGTCGGATGGCCTTTGCTGGCCTGGGCAATCAATCATCGCGGCATAAATAAGAACCAGTTACACCGACTCCTATTCACACTGATATGGCTGAGTGTCATCCTGGTACCAGCGTACACGGTCACCCTGATGGCATCGGAAGCGGCAACCGCACCTTACATCACCCTGGATGAATACCGACAACTTCCAGCTGCACCTTCAGGCAAACATATTGTTCAACTCCCCGCCGGTACAGACATACCGATCAATTATAATGTCCAGGGTGGTATACTGGATATTCCGGATAAACCTGAACTGGCGTTTACACTGGCAAAGGATATAGCGATAGAGATAGAGAATGGCAAGCCGACCGGACGATTCCAGATTGCAGACCAGTCTTGGCAGGAATTCAGGTATAACTTCCGTATACGCTTCACCCGTCTGCTCAGCAGGCTCGCTCCCGATCAGGGCCCACGGATCGATGTCAATATGAAAGTGATCAACCAGGACTGACTGACATGGATGCCCCGTCGTTACCAGATCTCGATAACGTACTGCACCAGCCGGTCAGGACACGCATCGCCGCGTTTCTGGCTGCACGCGGCGAAGCCACTTTCAAGGAACTGAAAAAAGAACTGGATATTACTGACGGTAACCTGGACGCACATCTGAAAAAACTGCTGGCCAGTGACTATCTGGTCTCGACCAAGCAGCCTGCAACCAAAGGCCGACCACAGACACTGTTTCGGCTAACTCCGGCAGGCCGGGAGGCCTTCGAGGAATATATCGAAACCCTGAAGCGCGTGCTAAGCCCGATCTTCAATATCCATGAGGACCAATAAACCGTATAGCATCCCGCTCGCAATACCCAACGGGCATCGCGTCACTCGGGTAGCTCTATAAAAATCACAAACGATTAGTTCGTCACCTTCCAGCTACCATCCGGTTGTCGACATGCGGTGCCGTATAGCTTGTCCTTCTTGCCACCTACCACTGCATCCACGGTGTATTCACGACAAGGACCACTGGCATCACCATAGGTGCGGGTCGGGGTCACGGTATACTGGTTACCGCTGTCCGGGTTGACCCATTGTGAAGGCACACCGGTGCGCACGGTTTCGAGTGAGTGCGCTGTCTTCAAACGATCAGCCTCATCCATGGACCTGCCAACATTCCCGCCGATTGCAGCGCCGATCATGGTACCGGCAATAACCGCCGCGGTACGTCCGTCGCCCTTGCCAACCTGGTTACCGAGTATGCCACCCAGCACACCACCAATGATCATACCTGCCTGCTCATTCTGACCGCGTGAATCCATATTGGCGCAAGCAGAGAGAAACACGGCGATAAACGCAATCGTCAACACACGAAATACAACTGTTTTTTTCATGGGATAATCCTCCGCTTAATAATAATCATTATGCGCCAATTCGACAGACGCGCAATGGTACAGATCAGTAAAACTGATACATATTAATCAATTCTGGTATTAATGACAGCGGAAGAACCGGAACAGTTCAACCCAGTGTGAAATAAAAGGTCGAGCCCCGGTCGGGTTCAGACTTTGCCCAGACCTCACCTTCATGTCGTTCGATAATGCGTTTGACAGTCGCCAGCCCGATACCGGTACCCTCATATTCATTTCCATGCAGCCGTTCAAACACACCGAACAGTTTAGCGGTATAGGCCATATCGAAGCCTGCGCGATGATATCCGGTGCAACCGTGATTTCAATGTCACGTTCTGGTTCCTGCTCGCGGTACTGTTCGATTATTTTGCTGACCTTCGCGCTCAGCCTGGCTACAACAATGTTCGCAGACGCCGTGTCATCCTGGTGCCGATCTTCTTGTAACCATCTGTATTTGGATGAATTTCATTCAGCCAGTCATTGCTCGCAAACACCGTACCCGGATCCGCCCGTTTCAACACACCCTGGGTTGTGACCACGTGAAAGTGCGGCAATTTATTGGTGCCGCCGCGCCCCAGACTCTTGATCGTATCGCGCAGGCGGCCCAGCAGGTAGTCGGAAATATCGTCCCATCGCGATTCCGGGATCCGGGCCTTGATCAGCGCCTTATAGAGCCAGGGCCCAAGCACCTTGTTACCAAAGAAACGCGCCGGTGAATTACGTGGCGTGACCCAGTCATAGGTATGCACCACGATGGGCTTGTTGGCGCAGCTGCTGCCCGCTTTGTCGCGCTGATCAACAATACGACTGTATCCATCGATGATGTTTTGCATGGTTTCTAGTATTTGCGCTTCCTTACAGTATGCCGCCGGATCAGTCGGCGCAGCACCTCTCGGTTTTTTGATAATTTTTTTTGCATCATCGATCAGGTCATTGCCACCGCCACTAAGCAGGATCGCATCCCACTGTGAACCATGCAATGCGCTCATGGCATCGCGCAGACTGTTATTCCTGGCGATTTTCGCCATGTTGCGTATCGTGTCTCCGGGCCTCGCACAGTTGACGATCACCGTAGGCGAGTCGAAGCGCATGGTAAACAGGATATTGGACGTTGGTATCCCGGCGATAGAAAACCACGAATCACCTTCGGCCAGAATACGGTAATCGTAGAACTCATCATCCGGATTACACTGCGGATCTTCTTCGTCATAACAGACATTCATCCAGCTGATAACATGTGCAAGAGCCATGGCCCAGTCCTCCCTGATATCGTAGTATGATAATTATTACTAATTCGGAGTATAGAAAGATTTTCAGGCTTTTGCCCTGTTTACCGGAACTGTCCGTCCATACTTATCAGTGTTGTTTCATTATCTGAGATAAAAGAATGACCAGGACACCCAAACATGACAAGGATCAGGGCAATAACTGATATATGCGGCTTTCGACTATACCACTCAGCTTTTTATAGCCATCGGCGGTTGGATGCGCCTCATCTGACCAGTCGTGACTGTTGCCCCTGGCACTGGGGTCCGCCCTTTTCAGGGTATCCTGACCGGTCACTACATGGAAATTCGGCAAGGCGTCATCGCCCTGTGACAGCTCCAGTAGTGTGTCGCGCAGGCGCCCGATCAGGTAATCGGAAATCGCATTCCAGTGAACCGGATCGATTTGTGCCTTGCTCAGGGCCTTGTACAGGTAAGCCCCGGACAAGGGTATGCCGAAAAAACGCGACGGGGCGTTACGCGGTGTAATCCAGTCATAGCTATGTGCAATTACCGGCTTGCCACTGCAACTGCTGTTCGGACCATCGCGCAACTCGATCACCGTGCGATAGCTCGCGCGTATAACCTGCAACTGTTCCTGCAAACGGGCCTGGTCACAATAGCTCGATGGCTCTGCGCCATCGTCAGTCGAGCGGATAATCTGTCCAGCGTTTTTAATCAGATGCATCGCGCCACAGCTGAGCAGGATGGCATCCCAACGGCTTCCATGCGATTCGCTGATCGCGTGATAAAAATCGATATTGCCAGGCGCCCTGGTAGCCAATCGCTGACAGTTGCCGCTGGATGCGCAGTTGACGATCACTGTCGGCTCCCTGAAACGCATTGGAAACAGCAGGTTCGAGCCGGGGTTTCCGGAAGAGGAAAACCATGAATCGCCCTCGGCCAGGATACGATATTCGTAATAATCGTCATCCGGGTTCCACTCAGGGTCCTCTTCATCGTATTCCACTTCATTCCAGGTGAGTATACGTGCGCGTTTCATATGCCTTCCCGATTTATTTAACTGTCAGGATAATAGAAGCACGGTCCAGAGGCCAGGCAGGTGATAGAGAATTCTATTTCAGCAACGTGGCGACCTGGTCGCGTAGAAAAGCGCTCTCGTCTTCCAGCACAAAAATACAATCACCCATCTCACGTTGCCGGTTTACCAGGCTGTCCAGCAAACCGGACAGTTCGGCCTTGACTGATTTATCTGCAATATTGGTATCGACATACTGCCTGAGCTGCTCAATCTCGTCTTTTGTTGTTGAAAACAGCTCGCGTATACCAGTCTCGTCCTCCATAAAACGCGCGTGCAGGCAGTTGTATAGTTCGTGTTTTTTCAGCAGCTCTTCGAAAGACTTGTGATAATGCGCCCAGAAACTGTCATCCCGCTCTTCCGGAATTTTTGCGTATTCTTTTTCCAGGTTCAGCAGGTCCGCCCTGACTAACAGTACAGCCTCATGTTCCAGATCGCACCAGCTTTTCCGCTTTTCCTGATTCAGACCCAGTGCACTGTGACGGTCTGTGGTCATCCGGCTCTCACTCTTAAAATACAAGCTGGCATCGGGCTTCCTGTTTTTCAGCTCATCGATCATTTCCTGCCCGGATGACAAGCTGTTTTTCATTCTCATCAGCACATAAGCCAGGCCCGCGCTCAACACCAATAGTACGATCAATAATTCCACCAGAATCACAAATACAATGGTATTCACTTCGATCATTACTCACTCCATGATCAACGGCCTGTTAGCTGATAGCGAGCCTGCCGCCCACAATAAAACCACATTACCAGACAAATATAGTACATATAACCTTATTGTCATCAGTTGATCAGTCGCCACACCAGGAATGGGCGTACTGAAAATTCTTTGTCTGTCAATGACATATTGCTGACAGCGGACTATTCTGTTGCGCCAGGATCACTTATTATTGCCGGAATATCCAGGGTTCAGAATCAGATAACAAGGCCGAAAACAACGATAGTAGGACAATCATATGAAGATACTGGTTATCGAACCATCCAAACTCATTCAGCAGATGCTGGAGCAGATGATTCAGAACATTGGTTTTGAGGTCGTCGCCCCTTTGCATTAACAGGATAACTGCTCCACTGGTAATCGCCTGAATGAGTAACCATTGCAGCCCTGACCGGATTCATTTCGATATAACGCATACAGGTCAATAAATAATTTTCACTATCAATCAAGCTTGCTTTAAAACGCCCCTCCCACAAGGTCCCCGTACGTCCATATATCTTGTTGATATAACGCACATATCGTCTAATATTAGCAACAATTGTTCTCTGACCCCGTTTTTCCTTGGAATATTACTGGATATAGCCCCAGCCCCAATCTTCCATGACACCATAGACATCGCAACTGCCAGTCCCTCTCGCATACACCTTCTTGCCTGATGCCTTGGCCGCAAGTACTACAGAAAGGATTGAGCGGCCACCTGCTGTATTGGTATCAAATGCCATCGATCTGGTATAGGCCGTCTGCGTGCAGGATGGAGGTGTATTGGTCAGGTCTGATATGAATCTAACCAAGCCCAAACCGTTCCTGTCTACACGGACAAAATCGATATCTAGCATTTGCGCAACACCCTCTGCTCGTGCAGTGGCAGCTAAAACAAGCAACAAGAAAAGGTAAATAATTTTTTTCATTCAGAACTCCATCAGTTTAAAGAATCACTCGCTACTAACAGCGTGCATCAAAAATCAATACTCCCTACCAGACACCAAATATCATTATATTGACAATCTTTGGCGCGGTATTTGTATTGGCAGGTGGATTCATAGATGCGCATCCACTTACTCTCAACACTATAGAGTGCCTCTTGTTTAGCCCTTTCATAGCTACCTGTAACATCGCATTGGGTCCCACACTTCCATCGTCCACTATGACCGCCCTGTCATTGTGAGTACAACCTTGAGCAGGAATGAAAAAAACCGGGTCAGAGAACAATTGTTCCTAATATACCAAATAGCCAGAATGATAATTCGCAATATTTTCCTCAACACTTGGCCTGCCCGGCCTACCCAACTCTATTTTCCGCTTGGTCATCGTTTCTATCTTTTCTTTAAAATAGCTGCGCCCCAGCACCAATTCATGATTCAAAGCCTCCCTGATCTCATGTAACGCATTACTATCGATGTGATCCATGAATAGCTCTCTGTAGGCCTCCTGCCGTTGGACAGGAGTTCCACCCAGGCTGTTATACACCGGATGCTGCTCAATCAGATCAGACCGTCGCCCCTGTGCATTAACAGCATAACTGCTCCACTGGTAATCGCCTGGATGAGTAACCATTGCCGCCCTGACTGGATTCATTTCGATATAACGCATACAGGTCAGTAAATAATTTTCACTATCAATCAGGCTTGCTTTAAAACGCCCCTCCCACAAGGTCCCCGTACGTCTGTATATCTTGTTGATATAACGCACATAGCGTCTGCCCAATGACTGCATCATCTCCGATATTGCAAACTCTGCCATCGGCGTTACCAACAGATGCACATGATTTGTCATCAATACATAGGCATGAATTCGGCAGTCATACTTGCTCGCAGCCTCTTTCAAGTCAGACAAATAGCGATAATAGTCTGACTCATCAAAAAAACACGGCTCGCGGTTATTGCCCCGCTGTATCACATGTTGCGGCACACCCACCAGATTAAACCTTGGTTTACGTGGCACACTTCACCTCCTTATGAGTATCGCCATCATGGCTTGTTTAATTTTTTAGTAGCAACCTCTTATATTAGCAACAATTGTTCTCTGACCCCGTTTTTCTGACCCCGTTTTTCTCCGTTTTTCTTTCCTGACCCCGTTTTTCTTTCCGTTTTTCTTTTATTTTACAGACCTCTTATATATATTGGTTCTTCCCTATCTCCCCAAGAATCGCATGTATTGCTACCATTTACAGTAATAGTTTTACCTGACGAGTATGCAGCCAGTACTAACGAGTACATAGCACGACCTGATTCCTGTTCAAGCGACATCGCCCAGGCTTTACCATTTGCAATAGTACTGCACGCAGGCGCTCCTGCTCTACTTCCATCCATCTCAAACATAAACACACCTGCACCATTTCCTCCCTGTTTATGAACAAGTAGATTTACAATTTTACCTGTTGCTGTGCCAGATACGGCTGAAAAAGGTATACAGGTTATAATCAAACCAAATAATAATCTTTTCATACTTAACTCATCTCTTTAATTAATTTGACCTACTTTTTACATATGGCTATCGCAATTCACACATAATAAAAAATATTTCTAGCAGCAACCGCTAATATTAGAAACAATTGTTCTCTGACCCCGTTTTCCTGTTCTTTAACTGTTTCGTTCTCTGACCCCGTTTTTCGTTTTTTTATTTAAATCTCTCAATAGCGGTCGATGGTCTCTTCCCAAACCCTTTAAAATATCTTTCCATACCATCAATTAGATAATTAGGTGAATTTTTTTTATATGTGAAAATGATTTTCCTTAAGTCGTCATCACCATGACTAGAATAAGATATCTTTAAAAGTATTCTGTCATTAGATATTTCTCTAACTTCATAACTATATACATTATCAATATCTGTACCTATTTTTATTTCTTTCTTTATAACATTTATATTATGCGATACATTTTCATCTTTAACATTTACGACAGCATCCAGCCACTCCTCCAGATATCCTCGTGAAAAATATCCCAACACCGATATATCTTCTTGCTCTAACGCATTTCTATAGTTTCTAAAGCTTTCTATAACTAATTGATCAGATCCATATACGTTAGTAATCTGTATATTAGTAAGAACAATTAATATGACAATATTTTTTAACATAAATTATACCCAAAGTTTAGCAGTTACCACCACTGGCTTGACACGTCTGGCGGTCAATATATTGATTTCTATTTACTAGCCCCCGTGTAGCAGGGCCTATTAAACCAGAGCTATTTATAAATGCACTACGTACATTAATGGTTCTACTGTAACTTATTTTAATATCACCTATTATAATTCCAACTGGTATAGTTACCTTGCCAGTAAAAGTTAAGCCGCCTGATTTAGTAGCAACCACA
>CAMYJU010000024.1 GCA_947258795.1 uncultured Gammaproteobacteria bacterium
CGGAGTGGCTGGTGTTTCCGCACGAACTCGATGCACTCACACCCGAGGAACTAAAGGAACGACGGCCCGACATTGCGGAAATCGTTCAGGGCGTGAAATCACAGGCGATGACGGCCTGGTCTTCCTGCAGGTCAATGCGCAATTTAAGGTAACCAATCAGGAATTAAAGGCACATCTGAACACCCATTTACCGGCCATTCGGCACACCATGATGCTGGTCTTGAGTGAACAATCTCAAAATGACGTTCGAACCGTAGCAGGAAAAGAAAAGTTGCGTGCGAAAACCTTGGCAGAAGTTCAGTCCTTATTAAAAGAACAAATCGGGAATGAAGCAATAGATGAGATTTACTTTACCGGGTTCATTATCCAGTAAACTATAAATCCGCCTTTTGCTTGATATCGTCAAGCAAACCTCGCGACGCAGCCTCAACCATATCGAAGACCTTTTCAAAACCTTGTTGACCACCATAATAAGGATCAGGCACATCACGGACATTTAGATCTGCCGCAAAATCCAGAAACATATAAATCCTGTCCTGCAAGTTTGCCGGAGATTCGCTCATCAGGATGGCATGATTATCTGAGTCCATAGCAATCACATAATCAAACTCATCAAAATCATTGCCATGTACGCGACGCGCGCGAAGATCAGAGATATCCAGGCCTCGGGAAACAGCCGTAGATTGTGCCCGACGATCAGGCGGTTCACCAACATGATAGGCATGCGTTCCGGCTGAATCCGTGGTAATCGCATGCGACAGGCCTTCCTGTTCCACGATGTGACGGAAGACACCTTCCGCAGTTGGAGATCGGCAGATATTGCCCATGCAGACGAATAGCACTTTGGTGTTTTTCATGGTTACTACTTAATGCTGGTTATGAAAAATGAAAGATGGAATTCTACAATAAATAATGAAATAGATCTCAGAAAACAGATACCAGTAAACCGGTATCCGTGCCGAATCACCAGACTCAGCTAAGTTGTCTACATATCGTCAAGGTAGGATTTGGCTTCTTCTCCGGGATTCGGCAAACCAGCAACACGCCAGGCATTTAAGCATGAACCAAATAAACCATGTATCCAGTATTTATCCTGATCATAGTGATAACAAACATTTTTCATAGCAGGGGCAACACCAAATTTTACAAAGTAGTTTCGTAAGGCATGGATCACAAGCCAGTGGTCATTGGTTAACTCACCGACGCCATACATTGCAGCCAGCTCAGTGGCAACGGTTTCATCCCACACTTCAGGATCGACCAATAAACCGTTTTCGTCCAGCTCGGGTGTCGCGTTGAAACTCAGGTAATGTTTGTTACCGTTCTTGTCCAGATGCACCGTCTCGTACTGACTTAATTTCTTGCCCCGCAGTACATCACGAAAAGTGATGGTGTCCTGTTCCATGGTTTCAGGTAACAGGAATTCACGCAGGTGCATGCCGGTCATCTGTTCGGGGGTGTAACCGTAGATCTGTACGGAAGCAGCATTGACATAGGTCCAGTGGCCTCCGGCATCCATGGTCCAGACCAGGTCCTGCGCGGTCTCGACCAGGTTACGATAACGCGCCTCGGCCTTGCGTTGCTGCTCAAGTAACTGCTGGCGTTCGGAGCGGTCCGCAACGATATAGGTAAACATGTGTTTGCTGCGCGTACGCATGTCGCTGACCATCACCGAAACCAGTACGCTGTGGCCATCACGGTGGATGCCGATCTCTTCACGCTCACTCGCAAACAGTTCGGGTTTGCCGCGGGTTTCACTCAGGAATGGCAGCAGGTTGGACAATGGTTTGCCGCGTACCTCGTGCGAGTGATAGCCAAACAGTTTTTGCGCAGCCTGGTTAAAGGTATCGATACGGCCGGCCTCGGTGACCACGATAATCCCTTCAGCGGCACGGTCAACAACCGCGCGGATCTGCTGTTCCTGGTCGGACAGGCGTTCGAACACCCGGCCCAGGGTCTGGGTCAGGATGCCGATCTCGTCGGTCGATGCCGGGCGCACCCCGGCAAGCTCGTTATAAGCGGTTGCACCGGTGCGTCCGAGCGCATGTTGCACCGGCGTCAGTGAGTGCTTAAGGCTGCGTACCGTCAGCAAACTGATCAGGCCGGT
This sequence comes from uncultured Gammaproteobacteria bacterium, assembly GCA_947258795.1. GTDB lineage: Bacteria > Pseudomonadota > Gammaproteobacteria > DRJJ01 > DRJJ01 > DRJJ01. Next base: position 2,108 of record CAMYJU010000024.1, read on the forward strand.
GGCCAGCGCGAGCGAACTCCATAGTAACAAGGCGTACAGGTTCAGGAGTCCGGTCTGTTGCCAGTAGTACACCATCATGAACGAATAACTGAGGATCGGCAGGAACGCGCCAAGCAGCAGAATCTTGTTACGAATACTGTTCTGTACGTGAAACAGGCCGGTCCACTGTGCGATTTTGCTGAGTTGGTCCATGCAGATCAGGTAGGCGGGCAGCCCGATAATAATACTGACCGTCATCAGTAGGGCGCCGAGCATGGTTGCGTGGCCGACAGTTACTGCAATGCCGCCTGGTGCCTGGGTGTGGTAAAGGACAGGGGCGGCCAGTGTAGACAGGATCAGCAGTCCCCAGTAAAGCCGGTTGAAACGTTTCAGGTAGTGATACACCAGTTCCGGTGCGTCGCCGTCGCCTTCACGCCGACGGCTCCAGGTCTCGAGGTTCTGGAAAGTGTTGTATATCCAACCACTGGCGAGCAGCATCATGCCCAGGCCAATGGCCGGTACACGGCCCTTGTTTAGCATCGCCTGGACCACGGTCAAATCCATTAGGCCAAAAAACACCAGGGTGGTCAGGCCCAGGATCGGGCTAATCAGGAAAACCAGTGCGACGACCCAGGTTACCCGGTTTCTAATTTTGTCGACCTGTTTATCCAAACTTAATACCTTGCGTAGCCAGGCAGAGGATTGGCTTTGTGGAAGTATCTCAAATCAGCCTGCTTATTGCCATGTTTCGGATCATATAAAAGGAATAGATCAGCCTGATCCGGCTTGCCGACGACTGTGTCACGCTATGGAACATTGCCAAAATCGGTTAAAGTAGACAGCAATAATAAAACAGGAGTGGGTCATGAAACGTCGCGATTTTGTATCAAAGCTGGGTTTGGGTACGGTAGCCGGTGCCGGTCTGTTGGCAGCTTGTGGCGAGAAAACTACGCAACAGGACAAGAGTGGCAAGGATTTCAAGACCGAATACCAATGGAAAATGGTGACCACCTGGCCGAAGGACTTTCCGGGGCTGGGTACCGGTGCGAACACGCTGGCGCGACTGATCGGCGAGATGTCCGGCGGCCGCATTATGGTCAAGGTTTACGGCGCAAAGGAACTGGTGCCGGCATTCGAGATATTTGATGCCGTATCGGGTGGTACCGCCGAGATGGGGCATGGCGCCAGTTATTACTGGAAGGGTAAAAGCGAGGCGGCACAGTTTTTTGCCGCGGTGCCGTTTGGCCTGACCGCACAGGAAATGAACAGCTGGCTGTACTACGGCGGCGGCATGGAACTGTGGCACGAGGTGTACGAGCCGTTTGGACTGGTACCGGCCGCGGCCGGTAATACCGGTGTGCAAATGGGTGGCTGGTTTAACCGGGAGATCAACAGCCTGGCCGACCTGCAGGGTCTGAAAATGCGCATCCCCGGCCTCGGCGGTGAAGTACTGAAGCGTGCCGGTGGCACGCCAGTGAGTCTGCCGGGTGGCGAGATCTTTACCTCGCTGCAGTCCGGCGCGATCGACGCGACTGAGTGGGTCGGGCCATACAACGACCTGGCCTTTGGTCTGTACAAGGCAGCGAAACATTATTACTACCCGGGTTGGCACGAACCGGGTACCACGCTTGAGGCCTTTGTGAGCAAGAAGGCATTCGACGCGCTGCCCGAGGACTTGCAGAGTATAGTCATGAGCGCCTGCCGTATCGCCAACCAGGACATGCTGGCCGAATACACCGCACGCAACAACCAGGCCCTGTATACCCTGGTCAATGAGCACCAGGTCGACCTGCGCCGCTTCCCGGACGAAGTGCTGGATAAATTGCGTAGCCTGTCAGATACCGTTGTTGCTGAAGTCGCCGACAAGGACCCGCTCAGCCGAAAGGTGTACGAGTCCTACAAGCAGTTCCGCGATCAGGTCATAGACTGGCACGAGGTATCGGAACGCGCCTATCTGAATGCGCGGGGCTAACCCGGATACAGCACCTTCGGTAACCAGGTCGCCAGCGCCGGCCAGTAGGCGAGCATGGCCATGGCCAGTAGCTGGATCGCGATATACGGGATCACACCTTTATATATCTGTGCGGTCTGCACGGCAGCCGGCGCGACGCCGCGCAGGTAAAACAATGCAAAGCCGAACGGCGGGGTCAGGAATGAAGTCTGCAGGTTGATCGCAATCATCACGCCGAGCCACACCGGGTCCAGTCCCATGCCGAGCAGTACCGGCCCGACGATCGGTACGACCACAAAGGTGATCTCGATAAAGTCGAGCACGAAGCCGAGTACGAACATCAGTAACATGACCACCAGCATCGCGGTGAACACCCCGCCGGGCAGGTTGCCGAGAAAATCGGCGATGATCTCGTCACCGCCAAATCCGCGGAATACCACCGAGAAGATGGACGCACCGATCAGGATCAGGAACACCATGCTGGTGACCTCGGTGGTGTTGATCACGACTTTGCGCAGGATATCCAGGTTTAACTGTTTTCTGGATGCAGCCAGCAGTATCGCGCCGATGGCACCGACGGATGCGGCCTCGGTCGGTGTGGCCAGTCCGGTGATGATCGAACCGAGTACTGCGATAATCAGCAGTAGTGGTGGTAGCAGTGCAGAGAATACCTGCTGGAGTAATTTGTGTCCGGCCAGTTCATTTTGCTGATCCTGCGACAGGGCCGGTACGCTTTCTTTACGGAAAAAAGTAAGAAACATTATATAAAGAATATACAACCCGACCAGCATCAGACCGGGGAGCAGTGCGCCGGCAAACAGGTCGCCAACCGACACGGTGGTCGGGGCGCTGTATTCGAAGATGCCCTGGCTGGCCAGCTCCTGCTGTTTGCTCAGTTGCGACTGGCTGTATGCGTTAGCAATCACGTCACCGAGCAGGATCAGGATGATCGATGGCGGAATGATCTGTCCGAGCGTACCGGACGCGCAGATCGTACCGGTGGCCACGGCCGGATCGTAGCCACGCTTGAGCATGGTCGGTAGTGCGAGCAGGCCCATGGTGACCACGGTGGCGCCGACGATGCCGGTACTGGCCGCCATCAGCATGCCGACCAGTATGACCGAGATGCCAAGGCCACCGCGCCGTCGACCGAACAGCGCGGCCATGGTATCGAGCAGGTTTTCCGCGACCTGCGAGCGCTCCAGCATCACGCCCATGAACACGAACAGCGGGACCGCGATCAGGGTGGTGTTGGTCATGATGCCATACAGGCGGCTGGGCAGGGTTCCCAGTAATGGATCAAATGTGCCGGTCAGTGTACCGATTGCAGCAAACAGTAATGCGGTGCCGGCCAGCGTGATTGCGACCGGAAAACCGATCATCAGCATCAGGCAGATCACAATAAACAGGGTGATGGCCATTATTCGGTTTTCTCACCCCGGGCCGCTGGTGTCCGGCCGGTCAATAACAGGATGTTGCGAAGTATCCAGCCGATGCCCTGCAGGATCATCAGTAGTGGCATGACCAGTAACAGGGTTTTGAGCAGGAACACCAGTGGTATACCACCGGCCTCGGGCGAGCCTTCCAGTACGCTCCATGAGGCGGACACATAGTTCAGGCTGAGCCAGAACAGAGTGATGAATACCGGCATCAGCAACAGAACCGTACCCAGCAGGTCTATCCAGTTGCGGGTGCGTTCACTGAATCTGCGGTTGAAAATATCCACACGTACATGGCGATCGCGTTGCAGGGTGTACGGGATACCGAGCATGAACACCAACGCATGCAGATAGGTCACGGATTCCTGTAGCGCAATCCAGCCGATATCGAACAGGTAGCGCAATACGGCGACGACAAAGCTGATCAGTACCATGAACACCACCAGCCAGGCGATACTGCGGCCACAAACACCGATCAGGGTGTCGATCCAGCCGATCAGGCGGTGCGGGAGTGTATTGTTATTGTCAGCCATGATGGCTGCTTATTATACGGGCAGAGTGTGGATAAATAAAAAAACGGCAGGGTAGGGGGACCCTGCCGTACAATCGAGTCGTAACACTCTGAAATGAATCAGGCCAGGGAGGAGGTTGGCCCAATCTGTACAATATGACAGCTACTGGCACAAATGGTTCCCTGGGGGTACGGGATTGTGTAGATAAACGCCTGTTCAGCCCCTGTTCAGCATGAAACCCCTAGGCTATGAACAAATTACTTGTCATTGTGGTCAATACACCATATATATAGAGTCGTGCAGGTAAAAAATGAGTGCCGCACAAAATCAGGGAGTTAAAATATGTTACGTTTGAAATATCTGTTGTCTGGTCTGATTCTGTTATTACCGCTGGGTCTGCAGGCGGCCCCGAAGATCGTCGAGGGTTTTGAGTACAAACGCATTGTCCCGGCGCAGCAGACACAAGTCCCAAAGGGCAAAATCGAAGTTGTCGAGCTGTTCTGGTATGGCTGTCCAGCTTGCAATCGCTTTGAGCCTGATCTGAATAAATGGCTACAGGACAAACCAGAAGACGTGGTGTTTGTCCGGATGCCGGCGCAGTTCAACCCAGGCTGGGTGATCCATGCGCAGGCCTATTACACGGCCGAGGCACTGGGTGTAACAGAAAAATTGCATCACAAGCTGTTCGAGGCCATGCATAAGAAAAAGCGCAAACTGAAAACCGTTGACGAGATTGCGGCCGTGTTTGTCGAGAACGGCATCAGCCGGGAAAAATTCGACAAGGTATTCAATTCCTTTGGCGTGAAAACCAAACTGGCGAATGCACGAGGTATGGCACAGCGTTATGGCGCTCACAGTGTGCCGACTGTGATTATCAATGGTAAATACCGTAGTGACGCGACTACGGCTGGTGGTACGTACAAGGATTTAATCAATGTTATCAATTTTCTGATTAACAAGGAGCGTAATCAGTAAAAATCATTCCGTATGGATGAACAATATAAAAATGTGAAAGCAGCCGAGCTGTTTGTAAAATGCCTGGAAACGGAAGGTGTAGAGTACATATTCGGTATACCGGGTGAAGAAAACCTGGACCTGATGGATGCGCTGCTTGATTCCAGCATCCACTTTGTGACCACCCGGCACGAGCAGGGCGCGGCATTCATGGCCGACCTGTACGGGCGCCTGACCGGGCGTGCCGGTGTGTGTATGTCGACTCTGGGTCCCGGTGCGACCAACCTGATGACCGGTGTCGCCGATGCGAACATGGACCATGCGCCGCTGGTTGCGATTGCCGGGCAGGCCAGTACCCACCGACTGCACAAGGAGTCCCACCAGGTACTGGACCTGGAAGAAATGTTCCGGCCGATCACCAAGTATTCCACGCGCCTGCTGACGCCGGGCGTGATTCCGGAAGTGGTGCGCAAGGTGTTCAAGGTCGCGCAGACCGAGAAGGCTGGCGCCTGCTTTATCGAGATCCCTGAGAATATCGCCGCAATGCGGCTCGACGGCAAGCCGATGGTGGCGCGACATCCGCAAGCGTCCGAACCGCCGGCTGACCGGGTGGCCAAGGCCGCTGATATCATCTCGAGTGCGCGCAGCCCGATCATCCTGGCCGGCAATGGTGTGATACGTGCGCGTGCCTGGAAACAGCTTGCTGAATTTGCCGAAAAGCTGAACATCCCGACCGCTAACACCTTTATGGCCAAGGGCGCGCTGCCATTCAAGCACCCGATGGCGCTGGGAAGTGCCGGTCTACAGACACATGATTATGTCAATTGCGGTTTCGATCGGGCCGATGTGGTCATTTGCATCGGATATGACCTGGTCGAGTACCATCCTTATTTATGGCACCCGTCCGGTGACCGCCAGATTATTCATATCGACAGCCGTCACGCCGAGGTCGATGAGGCCTACGATGTCTGTGTCGGCGTGGTCGGTGATATCAAGAAAAGCCTGGTGCGTATCGGCGAACTGGCCACACCGCATGTCGGCCACCTGATGCGGCCGTTACGTGACGCGTTGATCAAGGAAATGAACCGTCACTGTGAAGACATCGACTACCCGGTCAAGCCGCAGAAGCTGATCTGGGACCTGCGTACCGCGATGGACCTGGAGGATATCGTGGTTTGTGATGTCGGTGCGCATAAGATGTGGATGGCACGCATGTTTCGCTGTGAATACCCGAATACCTGCATTATTTCCAACGGTTTTGCCAGCATGGGGGTTGCGGTACCGGGTGCGATCGCGGCCAAGCTGGTCAACCCGGACCGTGCCGTGGTGGCGGTCACGGGTGACGCCGGTTTTCTGATGAATTCGCAGGAAATCGAGACCGCGATCAGGATGAATGTCGCGATCGTCATATTAATATGGAATGATGCCGGTTATGGCCTGATCGAGTGGAAGCAGATGGCGCAGTTCGGGCGTAAATCGAATGTGGACTTCGGCAACCCGGATTTCGTCAAATATGCCGAATCCTTCGGCGCGAAGGGCTACCGCATAGAACGTACCGAACAGCTACTGCCCACCCTGAACGAGGCCTTGCAACAGTCTACACTGTGTATAATTGATTGCCCGGTAGACTACAGCGAAAATATGAAGCTGACCCGGCAACTGGGCGAGATGGTATCACCCATCTAGACCGGTTTAAGGCCGCGCCCGGCCGGCCGATACGGTATTTATGTCAATGACCAACGAAGCCTTTGATACCTCAACCCGTACCGGGGATGCCCCGGCGGGCCAGCGTATGCGCCTGGTTTCGTACAATATCCAGACTGGCACCACGACCAGCAAGTTCCGCGAGTATTTTACCCAGAGCTGGCGCCACGTGCTGCCGACCTCACAACGCATGGAAAACCTGCCCCAGATCGCCGATATGCTTGCCGAGTATGATCTGGTCGGCCTGCAGGAGGTCGATGCCGGTAGCCTGCGTTCCGGCTTCATCAACCAGACCCAGTACATCGCCGAACGGGCCCAATTTCCGTACTGGTTCCACCAGACCAACCGCAAACTGGGCAAGATCGCGCAGCACAGTAACGGGGTACTGAGCCGTTTCAAGCCGTCGCAGGTGTCTGACCACAAGCTGCCGGGCACGATACCCGGCCGGGGTGCGATGATCGTGCGCTTTGGTGGCGATAAACACTCCCTGATTGTGGTTATCATGCATTTGTCACTGGGCAAGCGTAACCGTATCCGTCAGCTCGAGTATGTCAGCCACGCGGTCAGTGAGTACAAGAATGTGGTCATTATGGGCGACATGAACTGTGCCCCGCACAGCAAGGAAATGGAGGTGCTGCTAGAGGGCGCGAACCTGCTCGAACCCGAGCCCAACCTGTCGACCTTCCCGAGCTGGGAACCCAAGCACCACCTCGACCATATCCTGGTCTCGCCCAGTATCACCGTCGAAGACGTATCGGTATTGACCCACACCTACTCAGACCACTTGCCGATCGCGATGTCGATACGCCTGCCTGAAACGGTGCAGTTCGACACCGACTAGGCACGGCCATCCGGGGTGAATCATGTCTGACGATAGCGCAGTCTGGAAAGACAAGTATTTCAAAAGCCTGGAAGAGCTGGAAAGCAAGGAAAAGACCTGGGCGGGTCTGGAGACGCTGCTGCGCTCGGCGGTCAGCCGGATGAGTATCGCCCTGTCCGGTATCGATGAGAACCTGGACGATCAGCTCGGCAGCCTGCGCAAGTGCATACGCGACAGTCAGGACAATGCACAACTGGACCGCATCATGCGCCAGATTACCGACCGGCTGGAAATAATCGAGGCCGAACGCCAGCAGGAAAACCCGCATGATATAGGCGCGGTATTCGAACAGCTTGTTGCGCAAATCGAGCTGCCACGTGGAACCGCACGGGCCAGCAAGGCCTTCCAGAAATCCCTGAAGCGTTACCGGCCCGGTGATCCGGTCGAGGAGCTCAGGGGTAGTTTTGTCGAACTGATCAAACAGGCGCTGATCGAGTCAGAAGCGCTGGCAAAAGACACGGACAAGACCGCGAAGGAAAAGGGTGGCTGGCTGTTTTCGCGCTTGCGCAAATCATCGGCAGAGCCGGCAGAGGAAAGCCCGGCTGATGTCGCGACGGCCAGGGCAGATGTCATCGATGAACTGAACAGTGGCCGTCGTGTGTTGGCCCAGCTGATCGACGGTCTCAATCGTGCCGGACTACAAATTTCCAAAGATACCCTGTCCAGTGTTAACCGCGCGAAGCTACAGTCCGAACTGGACAACATCGCGGCCGGTTTGAGTAGTCAGTTGGGTGGTACAGCGGTGCCAGCGGCCAACCTGCATGCCGAGGAGATGTCGCTGAACGAGGCCTTTTTACGCCTGCTGGAACTGATCGAACTGGATGAAGAAGGCGCGACTGACCTGGAGGCCTTGCAGACCCGCCTGCACGAGGATGTCGCGGACGAGGAATGGCCGGAGGTGCTGGCCGATATCGCCGCACTGGTGACCGGCATGCGTAACAAGGTGCAGGACGAGAAAAAGGAATTCGAGGACTTTCTGTCCGAACTGACCACGCGTCTGGGTGAGGTCGACGCGAGCTTCAAGCTGGCCGAGGATGACCGAAAAGAATCTTATCAACGCGGTGTCGTCCTTGGTGAAACCGTGCGCGACCATGTTCAGGACATCGAGTCCGATGTACGCGACGCAAACGACCTGGATCTGCTGAAGACCCGGGTGCAGCAGCGCATGGATCTGTTGGACGAGCACATGCGCCAGTTCCGTGATGAGGAAGACGGGCGTAACAGCCGCGCCGAGGCGCGTATCGAGGAGTTGAACGAACGCCTGCGGCAGATGGAACAGGAAACCGGTAGTCTGCGCCAGCGCGTGATCGACGAACGTGAACGCGCGCGCCGCGATCGTCTGACCGGCCTGTATAACCGCTATGCCTATGACGAGCGCATGGCACAGGAGTACGCGCGCTGGCAGCGTTACCGGGAAGCGCTGTCCTTGCTGGTAATGGATATCGATTTCTTCAAGAAAATTAATGACTCGTTCGGCCATATGGCTGGCGACAAGGTATTGCGTGCGATCGCGGTCAAGCTCAATGAGAGCGTGCGTGAGACCGATGTACTGGCGCGCTTTGGTGGTGAGGAATTTGTACTGATCATGCCGGCAACAGCGCTGCCCGAGGCTGAAAAGGCGGCCGAGAAGTGTCGCGAGGCAGTGGCCGGCATGGGTTTTCACTTCCGTGACCAGGACGTGCCGATTACCGTATCGGTCGGGGTGACCAGTTTCACCGAACAGGACGATCCGGCGAAGGTATTCGAGCGTGCCGATAAGGCCCTGTACCAGGCCAAGCAGACCGGCAGGAATCGCTGCCAGAGCCTGTAAGCCTCCAGTATGTAACTTTTGGCACTCGCCTTTATCTATTTCCTGGCAAAGTACTAAAGACCTTTGATGTGATTGCCATGGTTGTCTATATTGGCATCACAAAGGACTTGATGATCAGCGCGATGCCGCTGGCCATGGCCAGGATGCGCATCTCGCGTTTCATAGTCCAGTACTGCAAGCGCTTTTGCAGCAGGCCGCCGATCAACATGGCCAGCAACATGATCGGCACAGACACGACGAGTAATCTGAGCAGGTCGATGTCTATCATGCCGGTTCCGGCGTAACCGGTCAGGCGAAAGCTGCCATCTAGCAGAAAGATAATCGCGAAGTTGGCCTTGAATACAAACGGGTGCAGGCCCTGCAAGCGCATGTAGCTCGCATAAAACGGACCGCCCATTCCGAGCAGGGTGCCGCTCATGCCACCGAACAAGCCGGCCGGCATCACCCACAGGATGGAACGGTGGCGACTGACGCGGATATCCGAAGCCAGATATAGCGAGAACAGAATGATAAACGCGCCCATGGTCTGGTACAGGGCCGGGGTGGATAACTGGTGTAGCAGGATCAGGCCGGCCAGCACCCCGATCAGTGCAAACGGGATCAAAGGCAATATAAAATACCACTGTATGGCACTGCGGTTTTTGACACCCTGGGCGGCGGAACCGATGAAATCCAGCAGCACCACCATTGGAACCACGATCTGGATGGGTAGTACAATACTGAGTAACGGGATGGCGATCAGGCCGGAACCAAAGCCGGACAGACCTCTGATAAAATAGGCAACGGCGATAACCAGTGCGCCGAATGAGAGCTGCCAGATATTGAATTCAACAAACATGGACTTGCTTCCCTGCAAACACAACGTAACCTATCCTGAATTAAGCTGTACTCTATTTTAAACCAACTTCTGTGTGAATGACCATTGTGAAAGTCTGATATGGCTGTTATTTGGCAAAAAATTACGGGAAACACCCGTTATGAAGTGCGTTCAGCCGGCCGGACGCGCCGTCTGTACACCAATGGGGTGTTTCACAGCCAGTATCACCCGGGTCGTGCACTCAGTGGTGGTATCTGGGATTTGCTGATGTTGCCGGCGTTCCTTATGGAGCCCGGGAAGCTGAAACGGGTACTGGTACTGGGTGTCGGTGGTGGTGCGGTGATCAAGTTGTTACAGGCCAGCTTTGCGGATAGTCAGATTACCGCTGTCGATCTGGACCCGGTCCATTTACAAATCGCGACCGAGCATTTCGGTGTATCGCCTGCTACAGTCAGTCTACATTGCGCGGATGCGCGGCAATGGGTCAAGGACTACCGGGGCGCGGCATTCGACATGATTATCGAAGACCTGTTTACAGACATAAATGGCGAACCGGAACGTGCGCTGGCGGCAACATCCGGCTGGATCAACCAGTTGTTACGGCACCTGAATCGCGAGGGTATGTTGGTAATGAACTTTATCGGCAGACAGTCTTTTACAGGTAGTGGTTACTTTACCAACAAACGCACGCGCTCGCGGTTTCGATCGGTATACAGCCTGCAACTACAACAATATGAAAACCTGATTGTGGCCTTGTCCAGGAAACCGGTCAGTGCCTGGACGCTCAGGTCCAATCTAAACCGGGATCCCGGGCTGGGTGCGGCGATCAGGCGTGGCCTGCTGCCATACCGGATCAGCAAGATAGCCTGACCATGTTCAGTCAGGAACAATTGTCGGCGATCAGGCAGCGATTGCTAGAGCAACAGGAAATGCTGCGCGAGATCAGCAAGACCGGGGATGATGCGGCCGGTACGGTTGAGCTGGATCAGACACGCACAGGCCGCTTGTCGAGAATGGATGCACTACAGGCGCAGGAGATGGCGATCGATGCGCAACGACGCAGAAAGCAGGAGCTGCTAATGATCGATGGTGCCCTGCATCGTATAGCGGATGACGTGTATGGCTACTGCCTGCATTGTGGGGAAGCGATAGCTGAAAAACGTCTACAGCATAATCCTGCCGTTGAACTATGTATCGATTGCGCGAATCGTCAGGAACAGTAGCGCGTTTACCGGGATGCGACAGGATTCAAAACTTTCTGCTGTGCCTGCTGGTCTTGCTCTGTTGTTATCCTGTGACCAGGGAACCTGGAGCGGATACGGCTTTGCTAGCAAAGTAACGGCGTGCACTGACTCCACATTGGACAAAACAGGTCATTGATATCCTGATACACGGAGAGGCCCTGTATCACAAGAACTGCGCAGCATGTCACAAACGCGATGGTGCTGGTGAGATTAGTATTAGCGCAGCAAAACTGCGCGGTAACCCGTGCTGTTGCGAACTGGTCATGATGCGATCAACAAGCTACTGCACACCCGCGAAGGCAGCACCATGCCGGCCTTTGCCGCGGTACTGGATAACGGCGAGATTGCGGCCATTATCAGCTATTGTGAAAACGCATGGGGTAATAACAGTGGACGCACCGTCAGGCTTGAGCAGGTGGAAGAGTTGCGAAAGAATTGAATTTTTTCGTATACCTGGCGTCAAACACATACCGGCGGGTAGTTATGGAGGATGTCATGGATAGAACACGTAAACACACACTACTGATCCTGTTTATGCTGGCTAGTGTCAGCATGTTCGCATTGGCAGGACAGGAGATCCCGAATTATCAGCATTCTGTCGACCAGATGGCAGAAAAACAGAAGGCGGATAAAAAAGCGTCGAAATTTTCCGAGACGGATATGCGCATTATGAAGCAGGCCGGCGCTGACCTGGCGAAGGCGATGCCGGATCCGGGGCTCAAGGTCGGAGAGAAGGCACCCGACTTCAGCCTGCCGGATGCCTGGGGCAAAACGGTCAAGTTGTCCGATCAACTGAAACACGGTCCGGTGGTGCTGGTGTTCTACCGTGGTGCATGGTGCCCGTTTTGTAACCTGCACCTGAATGCCCTGCATCGCAGCCAGTCACATTTTAAAAGATATGATGCACAGTTGATTGCGGTAACCCCACAAATACCGGACAAGTCACGTGAGCAGATCAACAAGGACAAGTATGCGTTTACGGTACTGAGCGATCTGGATGATCATGTGATGAAATCCTATCGCTTGCTGTATTCGCTGAGTCCGGAACTGGTTGCGGTGTACAAAAAACATGGACTGGATGTAGAGGCCTTTAACGGTGAGGGGCGGACCATATTACCCATTCCCGGTACTTATGTGATCGATCAAAAAGGCATTATTCGCGCAGCCCATGCCGACACCGATTACAAGCAGCGCATGGAGCCGGCAGATATAATCAAGGTGCTCGCGAGTCTTTGAACTAAAATCGATTCTGGACAAGTGCTACAGACTTTCCAGAGTGACAACAGTGGGACCACCCTGTTGTTATTAAGGATAAAATGTCCTGCTGGATGCTAAAAATGTCACTGGCCGGCTGGCCTTTGACCCGCGTCACCAGGGGCACCAGATCCCGGCTGGTGGCAGTTTCTCGGACGGTCTGCCCTATGCGCCACGCTTTATCCTGTTTGAGTCGCTGGATGTAACCGGGCAGTCCTATATTCCACAGCCCGGTATTGCGAATGTCGGCTACAGTGTGGATGCCGGTCTGTGCCTGTTTGAATTTTATTCCATCTTCAGTGCCTTGACCGGATGCTTGTCCAGTGTCCATTCATGCATGGAGCCATCATAGAGCTTTACATTTTTATTACCGAACAGTTCATGCATCACAAACCAGCCGCCCGCCGCGAGCTGGCCACTGTTGCAGTAGGTGATTGCCGGTTTGTCTACATCGATACCCAGGCCTTTGGTCAGTTCGCGTACCTGATCATCAGGCAGGTAGCGCGCCGGCGCACCGTGCGAGGTCAGCACCGCATTGGGCCACAGTTTCGCGCCCGGGATATGGCCCTTGTCATAGACATAGGACTTGTTCCAGGTACCCAGATAAAGATCGATAGGACGATTGTCTATCAGTTGCGCCGACTTGTCCTTGACTGCGCTGGCCACGTCAGCAGTGCTGGCCAGTATCTCTCTTCGCTCTGCGCTTGCGACCCAGTTGCCTTTTCCAGGTTTGCTTGTATCAAACGCGATTTTACGGCCGTCTATCAGCCACTGTGCCATACCGCCGTTGAGTATCGCCATGTTGGTGTTACCGTAATACATCAACTGCCAGTACAGGCGTGCGGCCATGGTCATATCGGCATTGCTTTGCCCCTTGCTGACGATCACAACAGCGCTGTTCCTGTTTAGTCCGCTAACTTGCATGACTTTTTCAAAATCCGCCTTTGCCGGCAGCATCTTCTGCACTTTTTTGCCGCTGAGCTTGACGTTGTTAGTACGGATCTTCCTGTAATTGACCAGATTGGCACCGGGTATATGGCCGCCGACACTGACCAGTTTTTTTTTGCCGGTTTTTTTATCTTTGCGGTAAACCGGTTTGCGGGTAAAACTTTTTACATCGACACGCAGGTCGAGGATGGTGACCTTGTTCAGGTTACTGGCCAGCCAATCGGTTTCCACCAACGGACCGGGTACCTGTACGGCGTGTGCGTATGAAACCAGTGATACATACAGCGTGAACAGTAATAGTGATTTTATAAACTTCATAAGCCTATCCTTACCTGAATACCATCCGGGTGTCATGTCTGGTCTGAAGAGCCCGGGATTTCAGATTATTTTATGTCTGTTTCAGTCATTATTGTCAGGTCACTAATTAAATCAACCGGTAATTCCGCCAGATCATAGATATTGCGATCGTTCATGGCCTGACTAAGATCATTATTGCTACAGAGTTCTTGCAGTTTCAGTTCACGTTGTCCCAGCAGTTCGAGCAGCTGTTCCTGGTACACCATGAGCATGTAAAACAGCCATCTTTCCACCATTGTTAACGAGCCGGTATCCTGACCGGAAAGCGCTGACAGTCTTTCCCGGGCCTCGTCGATATCCAGCCAGGCGCCACCGGTGACCCAGTTGTTGACACAGAACCAGTTGCGCGGCTGTCCCATCTTGTCGACTGACAGGGCGGCGAGATGGCTCCAGCCGGCTTGCCCGTGTTCGTGACTGTCGCGCAAAAAAATATGGAAATGTCCATGCTCCAGTTTACGCAGCCAGGGTTCCGCGTGACTGTGATAATAGGCACGCAGGCCGATATCGGCGAAGCGTAAATCACCTTCGGGATATTTGATATCCCGCCTGATGTTGTCCGGATCGGAAAGTATGGCCAGTACCGGGTTGGTGTCCGCGTTACCCAGATCGAGCAGGCTCTGGTACAGGCCTTCTATCGCGGTGTTTCTGGAACTCGTCATGCCGGCCTTTGCCAGGTATATGTGGTCTAGTCCAGGCCGCAGGGTGCGGCTTCATCATCCAGGCTGCAGGGATTGCCCAGGCCACAGGGCATATCCAGACCGCACGGCGCCTCATCCTCACTATACGAACCGGCCTGTTCATACTGCTGTAGTTCCGGATCGGGCAACGGGTGACGAGTGTGATCGATCGCAGCAGCCAGTGCCGCCAGCCCGAGTGCAGAACCAATCACCAGTTTGCTTTGCTTGTGATTCATGATTTTTTCACCAACGTACGGTCCAGGCCGACCAGGGAGCGGAGATACACGCCTGCAATGGTGCCGCAGAAACCGGCAACCAGCCACAGCCAGCCATGCACGCTGCCGGAGACTATACCACTGTACAGGCCGCCGATATTGCAACCGAATGCCAGACGGGCGCCATAGCCTAGCAACAGCCCGCCTGCTGCAGCACTGAGTATCAGGCCCATGTTGAGCTTCTTGGCCGGGGCAAAACTGCCGGCCAGTGCGGCGGCGAGCACCGCGCCGAGGATGATACCGAAATTCATGATCGAGGTGACATCGGCCAGTACACTGCTGTTCAGCGCACGGGCCGGGTAGCCGCTACTCCAGTAGGACAGGGTGGCGATATCGCCACCCAGTGCATTCCAGATTTTTGCGCCCCATAGGCCATAGGCAAAGGTGATCGACCACGGATGCCCGGCAATCAGCAGGGTCAGCAGGCTGAATAGCAACAGGCCGGCCACGCCCCAGCTCAACGGCCACGGTCCAAACACCAGCCGGTTCACAAAGCTGCGTTCCAACCGGGCTTGCCGGACCGGCTTGATACGCCCATGACGACGTTGTTCCAGAAAACGCACCAGCCAGTAAAGTGCCAGTAACAGCAGTAGTTGTAGTAACAGGGCCGGTAGCCAGCCGAACGAATCAATGAGTGAAATCTTGCCGTAGCTGGGCAGGTCCAGCCACCATTGCAAATGGGCCGTGCCAATTACCGAGCCAATAATGAAAAAGACCAGTACCACCAGCATGTTGACATGGCCACCGCCAACGGTCCACAGGGTGCCTGAGCCGCAGCCGTTACCCAGTTCCATACCGATGCCGAATAGAAAAGCGCCGGTTAGCACGGAGATCCCGACCGGCCCGATTGCCGGGGTGACTGACAGTTGCGGGAATATATGCCCGAAGATCGGAAAGAACAGTATCGAGGTGAGCATGAACAGGGCCAGCTGTGCACGGATACCTGCGCTTTCACGCCGGTGTATGAAATTGCGCCAGACGCTGGAAAAGCCAAACGCGGCATGCAGCAGGGATACCCCCAGGCCGATACCGGTCAGGAACAGGGCGGCCTGTCTGATGCCGAATATGGCAAACAAATACAGGGCCAGGCCAGTTGAGGCCAGCAGGCTTAGTAAGACGACACTGGTTTCGGGATGGGTTTGCTGTGCGGAGCTTGCCATATACTGTGGTCATGCACCTTTGTGCTACAAAAGAACATGTGCATTAGCATAGCAGTTCAGCGATGATTGACGAAACTTATATTATTAAGGAGTACGTGCATACTTGCCGGTAACCGGCCTCTGTTCGGGGCATGTCAAAGACAGGACTGTCCGAGAATGTTCAGTTCTGGTGCATCGCTGCTCTATTATGGTCGGTTATATTACCTTAATAGCGCAAATTTGATCACAGAAGTCACTAATATGCTGATTTTCAGAGCATTGCTTTTGTTGGCATCAAACTTGCTCATAGTCTATCAGTCTTAATCAATCAGGTTTGTTGGACAGTCATGAACGTAACACCGGGTGTCTTGCTGGTTAGTGAAACACCGGACAAGACGGAGGCATTAGAGGATACAATCAGGGAAGCGGGTTACCAGATCAAATCGCACATCAATGTAGCGGATGATGTGCTGGAAGAGGTAAACAGTTGTGACCCGGATATCGTGATAGTGAAAACCGAGGTATCCAGCAACTATCTGATGAACCAGTTATACAATTTGAATCAGGAGAACCCGAGACCGATAGTTATTTTCACGGACAAGAGTGAAAGAGGATTGATAGACAGTGCGATCAAGGCGGGTGTGAGTGCCTACGTGGTGGACGGACTGACTGCCGATCGGGTGGAACCGGTACTGGAAGTCGCCATAGCGAGGTTTGTACAGGACCAGTCCTTGCGTAACGAACTGGAGAAGACGAAGTCTCAGCTCGAAGAGCGCAAGATCATCGAAAAGGCCAAGGGCCTGATCATGAAAAGTCGCAATCTGAGTGAAGATGAGGCCTACAAGGCATTACGCAAACTGGCCATGGACCGGAACCAGAGGCTGATTGATGTAGCGACCGATGTGGTATCGGTGTCAGAATTACTGATGTAAGCAGCTCGACGTAGAGCTAAAAAGTTATTATCGAGGCCAACGCCGGCCTCAAATATAGACAAAGACGTCATTCGTGTGGGTACAACCTACATGGATCGACGTCTTTTTTTTTGGAGCGGAAAAGTGAACACAGCGGTTCATTTGGTAAATGAAAGCA
Organism: uncultured Gammaproteobacteria bacterium; assembly: GCA_947258795.1. Taxonomy (GTDB): domain Bacteria; phylum Pseudomonadota; class Gammaproteobacteria; order DRJJ01; family DRJJ01; genus DRJJ01. Next base: position 19,137 of record CAMYJU010000024.1, read on the forward strand.
TGGCTAAAGAGAGCCTGGAAAACCCGGTAGTGATCATCGGCACAGGGCCTGTGGGTATCAAGGCACTGTTGACCTTGCTGGAAAAGAATCCGGAAGAAAAAATCGTGATTTACGGGGATGAGCCCTGGGAGCCGTATAACCGGGTCAAGCTGTCATCGTTCCTGGCTGGCGAGCTGGGCTGGTCAGACCTTACCGAATCGCAAAGAGTTCCCGATCTGGAAAATCTGGTGCAGCATCATAATTGCAGGATCACTGGCATAGACAGGGAAGCTAGACTGGTTACCGATGAGACCGGCAGAAGGCAGGGCTACAGCAAACTGATACTGGCGCTGGGATCTAGCCCGCACGTGCCAGCGATAGAAGGTACTGATTTGCAGGGTGTATTTACCTTTCGTGATATGACCGACACACAAAGTCTGTTGGCCAGGCGCGCCAGGAGTAGGACGGTGGTGATTGTTGGTGGCGGTGTATTGGGCCTGGAAACAGCCAGGGCCATGTCGCGTGACAATACCAGGGTAATTGTTGTCGATCATGCCTTGAACCTGATGTCCAACCAGCTCGATGACGATGCGGCCGAGTTGTTGAAGGAGCACATCCTGTCACTGGGTATCTATCTGTACCTGGGTTCAGGGATCAAGCGTGTGATTGGTGAATCCAGTGTTAGTGGTGTTTTGTTACATGATGGCAGAACCATAGTTTGCGATACCGTGGTTTTTTCGACCGGGATAAAACCAAACATCAAGCTGGCGCGTAATGCACGACTGATCGTCGGCCGCGGTATCCGTGTGTCCGACACGATGCAGACCAATGATCCGGATATCTATGCAGTCGGTGAGTGTGCCGAGCATCGTAACAAGGTTTATGGTTTGGTTGCCCCGGGCTATGAGCAGGCCAAAGTCGCGGTTGCGGACATGCTCGAACAAAAAACCGCATACAAGGGTTCGGTTACGGCAACACAGCTAAAGGTGGTCGGGCTACCTGTGTTCAGTATGGGGCATACCGGAGAGGGCGAGAGTAAAAGTATCTATACCGAGTATGTGTATAACAAACCGGATTCCGGTCACTACCAGAAAATCATCGTGTTCAGGAACCGGCTGGTCGGCGCAATATCGGTAGGTGAATGGGAATCCCTGCACCGCGTACAGGAGAGTATTTGCAAGAAACGATATGTGTGGCCCTGGCAATTGAAGCGGTTTGAAAGGACTGGTGATCTATGGCCTGCAGTCGAAGGCAAGCATGTAGCGCAATGGCCGTCCAGTGCAATCGTATGTAATTGCATGAGTGTCACGCGGAGTGAATGCAGCAAAGCGATTAATGCCGGTTGTACGACGGTGCCGGAAATCATGCAAAAGACCTCGGCTTCGACCGTATGTGGTGGATGCCGGCCGTTACTCGGCGAGCTGCTTGGTGGTGTGGTCAAGGCCGAAAAAATAAAGGCGGCAAAATCCTTCCTGCTCTATTCGTTGCTGGCGATGTTGCTGGCCGGCGCCGCCTTTTTAACACCAGGTATCAGCTATAACACATCTGCAACTGATGCGTTGCAATGGGACATGGTGTGGCGCGAGAACCTGCTCAAGCAGATCAGTGGTTACAGCATGCTCGCAATACTGGCTGTTGGCTTGCTGGTGTCATTGAGAAAGCGGTGGAAACGCTTTCGTCTGTTTGACTATTCCGTCTGGCGATATGTGCATGTTCTGCTTGGCGTGCTGGTCGTTGCAGCATTGGTTACACATACCGGCTTGCGTTTTGGCAACAATCTGAATGCCTGGCTTATGATCAGCTTCAGCGGGCTGGTCCTCGCGGGCAGTGTGTATGGCGCCTTTATGTCATTCCAGCACCGGTTCGATGGCGTGCTGGTGCAACGTATTCGCGGATATATGAACTGGATACACCTGTTGCTGTTCTGGCCGGTACCGGTGTTGTTGACCTTTCATGTTTTCAAAACCTATTACTTCTAGGCGCAGGTCATGAGTAGCGGAAACAGGGCCTGGTGGGGTTTGTGGCTGATATTGAGTGCAGGCACAGGCATATTTTTAACGATGCAGTTAACGGGTGAAGACAAATCGGTGTTTTTGCCGGGTAAAACCAGTAATGGCCATTACCAGATCGAGCTGGCCTGTTCGGCATGCCATACCGATCCACTTGGTGGTGGCGAAGTATTGCAACAGGCCTGTATGAACTGTCATGGCGAAGAGCTGGAAGTGGCTGATGACTCTCATCCAAAGTCCAAGTTTACCAATCCAAGGAATGCAGACCGAGTGAAAAAACTGGATGCCAGAAAATGCGTTACCTGTCATACCGAGCACAGGGAGGACATCACTCTGGAAATGGGAGTTACCTTACCGGCTGACTTCTGCTTCAAATGCCATAGTGATGTGGCTGAGAACAGACCCAGTCATCAGGGTATGGCGTTTACGACCTGTGCTTCAGCAGGTTGTCACAACTTTCACGATAATCGCGGACTGTATGAAGACTTCCTGATCAAGCATCTGGATGAACCGGATTTACATGATGAGCTGAAACTGAACCCCCTGTCACTGGCGGACGCTTACCTGGCCACAGATAGCTACCCGACTGAGCGATATCCGTACAGGGTGTTGGGAGATTCTGAGGCTGACCGGCCCGAGTCTGTCAGGAGTGATGCCAGGATCATGCAGGACTGGATGGACAGCTCGCACCGTAAAGCCGGCGTGAACTGTAGTGCTTGTCATGAACAGCGGCTGGATGGAGAGGCCGCTCCTGTCTGGGTCGACAGACCTGGTCATCAGGCGTGTAGCGCTTGTCATGGTGGCCAGGCTACAGGTTTTCTGGCCGGCAAGCACGGTATGCGCCTGGCGCAGAATCTGCCGGCAATGGTGCCCGGACAGGCACGCAGCAAGATGAAGAAGAATGTGCATGAACGGGAAGTGGGTTGTGTGTCCTGTCATGGTGCCCATCGATTTGAGCGAGCACATGCGGCAGTGGATGCCTGCCTGGGCTGTCATGACGATCAGCACAGCCTGGCCTACAAGGACTCGCCCCATTTCGATCTCTGGTATCGGGAGACAAACGGGCTGGCAGAAAAAAATACCGGTGTCTCCTGTGCCACCTGCCACCTACCCAGGAAAACGGTGCGCCTGGATGGCAAGGACATGGTCATGGCCGAACACAACCAGAACGATAATCTGCGCCCGAATGAAAAAATGTTGCGCAGCGTCTGTATGCAGTGTCATGGGTTGAGGTTCTCAATCGATGCACTGGCTGATGAAAATCTAATCGGAAATAATTTTTCGGAAAAGCCTGGCGTATATATCGAAAGCCTGGATCTTGTGAAAAAACGCCTGGATTTAAAAAAAGACATTCAGGATTTGTAATTGTAAAACGTAGGAGAGAAACCATGAAATTGAAAAACGTAGTGTTGGTAAGTGGGATCATCAGTTCGTCTTTATTGCTGTCTGCATGTGGCGGTGAGGAGAAATCGAGCGGCATTGATCCCAAGGTAATGGCCGACTCGCTCCACAGTGTTATGGAAGCGGACAGAACGGTTTATACCAAGCTGATCATCAATCGGCTGGCCAAGGATGAGAAGGTGATCAAGGCCTCCGAGCACTGGAAGGATGACAAGGCCCTGGTATTGCCTGCACAGATGTTCCGCTATGGCGCTGAACGAGTTGCCGAGAAAGGTGCGCCATTCAGTTACTCGCTGTTGTCCTTATGGCCGGTCAACAAGCAGAACAAGCCCAAGACCGATGCCGAGGTAAGCGGGCTTAACTATATAGCCGAGAACCCGGGCAAGAATTTCTATTCCGAGGAAGAACTCGGTGGCATCAAGTACTTCACAGCCGTGTACCCGGATATCGCGGTCGCACCGGCATGTACTTCATGTCACAACAAGCACAAGGACAGCCCGCGTACCGACTTCAAGATGGGTGAGGTCATGGGCGGCGTTGTCATCCGTATTCCACTTTAAATCAAAACTGACAAAACAGGAGAGTTGTTATGACACCAGAACAAATCAAACTTGTACAGGAAAGCTGGGCCAGCGTAAAACCAATTTCCGAAAAGGCAGCGGAGCTGTTTTACGGCAAGTTGTTTGAACTTAACCCGGCATACAGGGAGCTGTTTCCTGAAGACATGGTTGAGCAAGGCCGCAAGCTGATGGCCATGATCAACACGGCGGTCAACAGCCTGAACAACCTTGAAGCCGTGGTTCCTGCGGTTGAAGAAATGGGCAAGCGTCATGTCGGCTATGGCGTCAAGGAAGAAGATTACGATGTCGTCGGCGAGGCCCTGTTATGGACCCTGGGCGCAGGTCTCGGTGATGCCTTTACCGATGAGGTCAAGCAGGCCTGGACCGACACCTATGTACTTCTAGCAACAACAATGAAAAATGCTGCAGCTAGCATGGCTGCATAACGCTCAAACCTCCTGAGCCTTGGCCCTGTGCTTCGCCACACAGGGCTTTTTTTTTGCCCGCTGCTTTTGCACCAAAACAGGACAGATATCACTAGCGTATGCCCAAATAATCAGCCGATCCTGGTGCAGCGCTTCGAAGAATCGCTCTGTATTAGTGCAAATGCCCGGCTACAGTGATGCAGCCACCGTACATACTTGCAATAAATCACTATATAAAACAGCTAGATAAGTATTTCCTAATGTTTTGGCACAGTGCTTGCAATATACCGATTAAGTTGATGGCCCAATGGCGGGTCATGTTGAATCGAAGGCAAAGGCGCCTATGAGTACACGTGTTTCGCGTGTGTTCGTAGGCGCCTTTTTTATTGGCAGGATTTTTTACGGAAAGCAAAGAGGTTGAAAAGCAGTATGAACATAATAACTAAGCGCAAGCGTTTTTTGAAATCGAGTATGGCCATGATCGCCGGTCTGGCCATGTCGGTATTCGGCAGCCAGGCCGTCGCCGAAGTTGGAGAGCCTGAAAAGGAAGAGCTCAAGTTCGGCTTTATCAAGCTGACCGATATGGCGCCCTTGGCCGTGGCCTATGAGAAAGGCTACTTCGAGGACGAAGGTCTGTATGTGACGCTGGAGGCCCAGGCTAACTGGAAAGTCCTGCTCGACCGTGTCATTGACGGTGAACTGGACGGCGCGCACATGCTGGCCGGTCAGCCGCTGGGCGCGACCATCGGTTTTGGTACCAAGGCCCATATAATTACTGCGTTCAGTATGGACCTGAATGGTAACGGCATCACGGTTTCCAATGAAATCTGGAAACAGATGAAGAAACATGTCCCTCACAAGGACGGCAAACCGGTTCATCCAATCAAGGCGGACTACCTGAAACCGGTAGTTGACCAGTACCAGAAGGAAGGCAAGCCGTTCAAGATGGGTATGGTATTCCCGGTATCGACGCATAACTATGAGTTGCGTTACTGGTTGGCCGCCGGCGGTATCCATCCCGGTTACTATGCCCCGCACAAGGGTGATACCAGTGGCAACCTGGATGCCGATGCATTGCTTTCGGTTACACCACCACCACAGATGCCATCGACCATGGAGGCTGGAACCATCTATGGCTATTGCGTCGGTGAACCGTGGAACCAGCAGGCCGTATTCAAGGGCATCGGCGTACCGGTGATTACTGACTACGAAATCTGGAAAGATAACCCTGAAAAGGTTTTTGGTGTCAGCAAGGGCTGGGCCGACAAGTATCCGAACACCCACATCCGTGTGGTCAAGGCGATGATCCGTGCTGCGCAGTGGCTGGACGAGGGTAACAACAAGAACCGTCCGGAGGCGGTCAAGATTCTGTCCAAGAGCCAGTATGTAGGCGCCGACTATGATGTGATCGCGAACAGCATGACCGGTACTTTTGAATATGAAAAGGGCGACAAGCGTGAAGTGCCGGACTTCAACGTGTTCTTCCGTTATAACGCGACCTATCCGTATTACAGTGATGCGATCTGGTATCTGACCCAGATGCGCCGCTGGGGCCAGATTTCCGAACAGAAACCGGATAGCTGGTACAAGGACATCGCCAAGAAGGTCTACCGTCCGGACATTTATGCGCAGGCTGCGAAAGAGCTGATCAAGGAAGGCAAGGTCAAGGCCTCGGACTTCCCCGAGTTCAAAACCGAGACCGGTTTCCGCAAACCTCAGACCGAATTCATAGATGGGGTGACCTATGACGGTACCAAGCCGAATGAGTATCTGAAGAAGTTCAAGATCGGTCTGAAAGGGAAGGACAAGATCTGATAGCTGTAGATAAAGGCAGTAACCCCGGCATTGATGCCGGGGTGATTTTAGAGGACACACACAATGAGCACACAAGTTATAAACATCATCGGAAATCTGAACATCAGAAATCAGACGACAAAGTTTATTGAATGGATAACGGATGCACCTAAGGTATTCAATGCGATTGGTATCCCGGCGTTATCCATCATGATCTTTCTTATGGTCTGGGGTGGTCTGGCAGCACAGGTGAATACATCACTTGGGCAGTTGCCAGGGCCCTCAAAGGTCTGGGAGCAAACCAAAACGCTTTATGCCGAACATGTCGAGGAACGGAATAAAGAAGTTGCATTTTACGAACGCCAGGAAAAGCGTAACGCGAAAAAGCTGGAGAAGAATCCGGATGCAAAGGTAAAAATCCGTCCCTATACTGGCAAGCCAACGTTTTTCGACCAGGTACTGACCAGTATCGTTACGGTAATAACCGGGTTCCTGCTGGCCAGCCTGATCGCGATACCGGTCGGAATCGTCTGTGGCCTGAGTACCACCCTGTATACCGCGTTGAACCCGTTGATCCAGACCTTCAAGCCGGTATCGCCACTGGCCTGGCTGCCGATTGTGACCATGATCGTCAGTGCGGTCTATATCAGCGATGACCCGATGTTCGATAAATCATTCATTAACTCGGCGATTACCGTGATGCTGTGTTGTATGTGGCCAACCATTATCAATACCACGGTCGGCGTGTCCACGATTGACAAGGACCTGGTCAATGTCAGTCGCGTACTCCGCCTGGGCTGGATGACCAATGTGTTCAAGATCGTATTGCCATCATCCATACCGATGATGTTTGCCGGTCTGCGTGTTTCACTGGGTATTGGCTGGATGGTACTGATCGCGGCCGAGATGCTGGCGCAAAACCCGGGACTGGGCAAGTTCGTCTGGGATGAGTTCCAGAATGGCAGTTCCAACTCACTGGCCCGTATCATGGTGGCTGTTTTTGCAATCGGTTTAATCGGATTTCTGCTGGATTGGCTAATGCTATCGTTACAAAAGTCGGTTAGCTGGGATAAATCAGCGGTTATTCGCTAGGAGGTATGACAATGAAACATCTTGAAATATCACAGGTATCGATGGAATTTGAAACTCCGGCCGGGCCGTTTGTCGCGTTGGAGAATGTGGATCTGACGATCGCAGAGGGTGAATTCGTATCCCTGATCGGCCACTCGGGCTGTGGTAAGTCCACCGTATTGAATATCGTTGCCGGACTACATCAGGCGACACGTGGTGGCGTGATCCTGGACGGTAAGGAGGTGAATGAGCCAGGGCCGGACCGGGCCGTGGTGTTCCAGAACCACTCACTGTTGCCCTGGCTGACTGCCTATGAAAATGTCGAGTTGGCCGTAAAGCAGGTATTCAGGGGCAGTAAGTCAAATGCTGAAATGCGTGACTGGATCAAACACAACCTTGAACTGGTGCATATGGAACACGCGATGGACAAGCGCCCGAGCGAAATATCAGGCGGCATGAAACAGCGTGTCGGAATCGCTCGGGCCCTGGCCATGGAACCGAAGGTGCTGCTTATGGATGAACCGTTCGGTGCGCTGGATGCGCTGACCCGTGCGCATATGCAGGATTCCCTGATTGAGATCCAGGCCAGGTTAAATAACACGGTAATCATGATTACCCATGATGTGGATGAGGCGGTATTGCTGTCTGACCGGATCGTGATGATGACTAACGGCCCGGCAGCAACAGTGGGCGAGATACTTCCGATTGATCTGCCACGACCACGTAACCGTGTCAAGCTGGCCGGTGACGCGCAGTATAACGAGTATCGTGCTGAAGTATTGAAGTTCCTGTACGAACGTCAGCGCAAGATCGAGTCGGTACCAACTGCCTCTGAAGACAAGGGAACGAAGGACAAGCAGGATGATAAGGAAGGAATAGCTGCATAAGTACTTAACGAGTTTGTGTGTATGCCAGGGAAGGCCTTTTTTAATCGTGAATCTTATGAAGAAAAATGCTGAAAATTGCAAACAATCAGGATACTGTCAGTCGGGCTAAAGAAACGGCTGCAATTACCTCGGTCGCGAGATATCTGCACCAGTTAAGGGCTATTACGATAATCCGTCATCTGATCCCCGTTATTATCGTGAGCCAACAGCATCGTGGCGCAAGCCTCGCCTTGTTGGAAGGCGATAAGGCCTACCAGGGCAAGGTTGTCGAATTTCAGAACGAGATCGAATACCGTCTGACGACACTGCAGTTGCTGAACCAGGAATTATCCAGGCCGGTTAATGACCTTGAATTAGAACATTTGCGCCAGGAGTGGATCAATATCAGGGCCTGGTCAGGCGGCAAGGTGCTCGAGAACTTCAATCTGCAAAGCCATTTTATCGAAAAGCAGATGAAGCTGGTCTGGCGCGCGAAGGAAAAGACCAACTATTTCTATATAGGTGTGAGCAAGACCAATACGTACAGGGATACAAATGATAGTGAAATTAACGATGGTTATGCGCTGCTGATACAGTTTATTCTGCATGAGACGCTGGAGCTGATTGAGCTACTGGCCAAGACCCGCGGCCTGTCCACTCACGCGATGGTGATTGGGACATGTGACAGCGACCATTACTCCTGGCTGGAATACCTGCTCAGGGAAATCAATATCAAGAAAGAACGTTTCCGTAATCTGTTCCAGACCCTGCAAAAATACATGCTAAGTGATATCCCGTGCCTGGCCGATTTACAGATGCAGGATAGCCGGATGGTTCAGCTGGTACAGTTTGTCGAAAAAAATATTCTGAGACAGTCGTTGATAAAACAGGATAGTCAGGAAATATTCAACATGGCGACCGCAATTATCCAGTCTCATACCGAACTGGTATACCAGGGTCTGGATTTTATCCAGAACATGATGCACCGGCAGTTTGACGGTGCAAAGTTCGAGCTGGTCTGAATAGAAGCCGAGACGCTTGCTCGAGCAAAGGTAACTAACCGGGTTGCGCCTATCCTTGTCAGGCGTATATAGTTGTACAGGTGATATATGACTCCGGAGTTAGAACCTGACGACGTAAATATACGGATGGGGGTAACTATGACAGGGCGTATACTGGTGCCGTTCGGGCTGTTTTCCGTATCTGTTTTTATGATTCTTCTGACTGCCTGCGCGGCTGGCGATTCTCAATTTACTACGGAGGCGCCGGCCGGATTTTGGTATGGACTCTGGCATGGCATTATATCGGTAATCAGCCTGATAATTCATATCTTCAATGATTCTGTAGTTGTGTATGAAACCAACAATACCGGCGGCTGGTACGATTTCGGTTTTCTGCTGGGTGTGATCGGCATCTGGGGTGGTGGTTGCAAGATGTCCTGCAAGAGCGCGGCTGAAAAACAGCATGAAAAGGAGTGGGATGAGATCGGCGAAAAGGTCGAGGCTAAGGTCATGCGTAAATTAAAGGAATGGGCGGAAGACGAGAACTCAGCTGACAAGGGAGACTGGGATGAAATCGGTGAGAAAGTCGAGAAGAAACTGAAACGCAAAATTCGTGAGTGGGCGGAGAAGGACTAATCCTGACCATCCGGTAAGCTACGGTACGCCTGGGTATTGGCAATTACCTTAACACAAGCATTATTCCCCTAAAATGACATGGTTTTAACTGATGTCATTTTAAGCACGTTTGACGACTGAAAATATATAAAAATCGTTTACTTTTCAGATAAACAAGAATAGTTACGATTAGTATTTACAGGCTGAAACGGTTTTATTGATCCAAATCAATCCTTGTTCAGTCTACTGTCAGCATCTGTATCTGGGCAGCATGGTTTCTGTTATTAATAGTATATTAGTAAATTTGTAACTTTTAATAGCGCTCTGATGTTGTTTTCTCGAATTCGTCTACACTTTATCTACGATCCAGGATGACAGCACAAAATAGTTAACTGTATTTTATGAAGCGTACAATCACTCGGGCCCAGTTCTTACGGGGCAACTTTCGTGGTCGCAATCACCTAATACGTCCACCCTGGCATGCCAGTGAGCCACATTTCGTTGATGCCTGCACACGCTGTAGTGAGTGCATAGCGGCATGTCCAGAAAAAATCATCCAGAAAGACAGGCATGGCTTTCCAATGGTCAGTTTTCAATCAGGTGAATGCACTTTTTGTGCTGCCTGTGCGCAGCAGTGTCCAACCCAGGCATTAAATTATGATCAGTCAGCCAGTCCCTGGAGCATCAGGGCGGGCATCGGTGATGCCTGTCTGCCGCTGAAAGGGGTTGTCTGTATGAGCTGTGCAGACGAATGTGAGCTCAGGGCGATCCGCTTACGAATGGTTGCCGGTGGGGTGGCGATACCCGTACTGGATACCGAAACCTGCAATGGCTGTGGCGCTTGTGTCCAGATCTGCCCGACATCCGCCATAGCCATGCATTCCTACGGAGAAGACAGATGAATACCGCTGCTGAAATTGAACAGGCAGGCTCGATCAATATATGCGGATTACTGGTGCATGCGCGGCCTGAAAATGTACACAAGGTCCAGCACAGGCTGCTCGAATTCGAGGGCGTTGAAGTGCATGATCTGAGCGACGACGGGCGCATGGTTGTGACCATCGACAAGCGCGACCCGGGAGAGATGATCGACACCATTAACAGTATCAATACAGTGGAGGGCATACTCTCCGCTGCAATGGTTTATCAACATCACGAATAATCAAGGACTGCCTACAGGAGGCTTTCTAATGAAACAAACGAGGCGTGAATTTATCAAGAACAACGCGATTGCTGCGACAGCCGCAGCCGCCGGTGTGACCCTGCCTGGCGTCAAGCTGGCCGAGGCTACGCAGACGCGTGACATGATTCGGTGGGACAAGGCGCCATGCCGGTTCTGCGGGACCGGGTGCAGCGTGCTGGTCGGTACACAAAACGACAGGGTGGTAGCAACACAGGGTGACCCTGATGCGCCGGTTAATCGTGGCCTGAATTGTATCAAGGGCTATTTCCTGTCCAAGATCATGTATGGCAGAGACCGATTGACCAAACCCCTGCTGCGCATGACCAACGGCAAGTACGACAAGAATGGTGAATTTGCCGAGGTCAGCTGGGACCAAGCGTTTGATGTGATGGCTGAAAAATGGAAACAGGCGTTAAAGAAAAAAGGACCTACGTCGGTGGGGATGTTTGGTTCCGGTCAATGGACGGTATGGGAGGGCTATGCCGCTTCAAAACTGTTCAAGGCAGGTTTTCGTTCGAATAACATCGATCCGAATGCCCGTCATTGTATGGCCTCGGCGGTGGGTGCGTTTATCCGTGGTTTTGGCGCCGATGAGCCGATGGGTTGTTACGATGATCTGGAGCACGCGGATGTATTTGTACTCTGGGGTGCGAATATGGCAGAAATGCACCCGATCCTGTGGTCACGCCTGTCAGACACGCGTCTAACCCGGCCCGGCAGCGAAGTCCATGTATTGTCCACTTTCGAGCACCGTTGTTTTGACCTGGCGGACAATGGCATGGTGTTTACACCACAGACCGATCTGGCGATCCTGAATTACATCGCCAATTACATCATCCAGAACAAGGCCTATAACAAGGACTTTGTTGACAAGCATGTCAATTTCACCAAAACAGCAACTGATATCGGTTATGGACTTCGTCCTGAGCACCCACTGGAAAAGAAAGCCAAAAATCCGGGTAAGGGCAAGCTCAGCAAAATCAGTTTCGATGAATACGCGAAATCCGTTTCAAAATATACGCTGGATTATGCTTCCGAACTGAGTGGTGTGCCGAAGGAGCAGCTGGAGCGCCTGGCCAAGGTCTATGCAGACCCGAACAAGAAAGTGGCCTCCTACTGGACCATGGGCTTCAACCAGCACACCCGCGGCGTGTGGGTAAACGGTCTGCTGTACAATGTGCATTTGCTGATGGGCAAGATATCCGAGCCCGGTAACAGCCCGTTCTCGCTGACCGGGCAACCGTCAGCCTGTGGTACGGCGCGTGAAGTGGGTACCTTTGCACATCGCCTGCCGGCCGACCTGGTGGTCAAGAACAAAAAGCACCGGGATTTTTCTGAAAAGATCTGGAAACTGCCGGAAGGCACCATCCCGGGCAAGCCCGGTTACCATGCCGTTCTGCAAAACCGCATGCTGAAAGATGGCAAGCTCAATGCCTATTGGGTCATGTGCAATAACAATATGCAGGCAGCGCCCAATATGAATGAAGAGGGCTATCCGGGTTATCGCAATCCCGAAAACTTTATTGTGGTATCCGATCCTTATCCAACGGTTACTGCTCAGGCTGCCGATTTGATTTTACCGACCGCGATGTGGGTCGAAAAGGAAGGTGCCTATGGTAATGCTGAACGCCGTACCCAGTTTTGGCGTCAGCAGGTAACGCCACCGGGCGAGTCCAGATCTGACCTGTGGCAGTTAATGGAGTTTTCCAAGCGCTTTAAGGTGGAAGAGGTCTGGCCTGAAGAGCTGGTTGCAAAGATGCCGGAGTACAAAGGCAAGACCCTGTACGACATCCTGTACAAAAACGGTCAGGTCGACAAGTATCCGGTTCAGCAGGTTACCGATGGACGAGATGGTATATACCACAATCAGGAAATGGAGGACTTCGGTTTCTATGTGCAAAAGGGGCTTTACGAGGAATATCGCCTGTTTGGACTGCAGGGGCCGAAAAAAGGCCATGAACTGGCCGAGTTCGATCACTATCACCAGGTACGTGGCCTGCGTTGGCCGGTAATCGATGGCAAGGAAACACTGTGGCGCTATCGTGAAGGTTATGACCCGTTGGTCAAAAAAGGCGCCGGGGTCGAGTTCTATGGCAAACCTGATGGCCGTGCGAATATCATTTTTGCACCGTATGAGCCTGCAGCCGAAGCGCCAGACCAGGAATATGATCTGTGGCTATCCACCGGCCGTGTACTGGAGCACTGGCATTCCGGATCGATGACCCGGCGGGTACCCGAGCTGTATCGCGCGTTCCCCGATGCTGTCATTTTCATGCATCCGGCTGATGCGAAGAAACGTGGTTTGCGCCGGGGCATGACCGCGAAAATCCAGTCGCGGCGCGGTGAAATCGTCGCCCAGGTCGAGACCCGCGGGCGTAACCGTGTACCGGAAGGTCTGGTGTTTGTACCGTGGTTTGATGCCAGCCGTCTGATCAACAAACTCACGCTGGATGCAACCGATCCACTTTCCAAAGAAACGGACTATAAAAAATGTGCGGTGAAGGTTGTAAGGGCCTGAGATAGGTATGTATGACAGAACCTTCAAACAAGGCACGCATCAGTCGGCGGTACTTCCTGACGCGTTTGGCAAGCAGTGCCTGTGGCGTTGCCTTACTCGGCACCGGGTTGCTGATTTATTCACGTCAGGCCAGTTCACTGCCGGCGATGGCCTTACGGCCACCGGGGGCACTGCCAGAAGCGGATTTTTTGGGCGCCTGTGTGCGTTGCGGCCTGTGTGTCCGGGATTGTCCATACGATACGCTGAAGCTGGCCAGGTTGGGTGAAGATGTGGCCACCGGTACGCCCTACTTTACCGCGCGACACATTCCATGCGAGATGTGTGAGGATATTCCATGCGTTGTGGCCTGTCCTACCGGGGCACTGGAAAAGTCGCTGACCGATATCGACGATTCACGCATGGGGCTGGCCGTACTGGTTGATCAGGAGACCTGCCTGAACTTTCTGGGTCTGCGCTGTGATGTCTGTTTTCGCGTATGCCCGTTAATCAACAAGGCGATTACGCTGGAGCCGCGCCACAACCCCAGAACCGGCAAGCACACGCTGTTTATACCGGTGGTGCATTCGGATGCCTGTACTGGCTGTGGCAAGTGTGAGAAGGCCTGTGTATTACCTGAAGCGGCGATCAAGGTGTTTCCACAGCGTATGGCAAAAGGACAGGCGGCCGAACATTACCGCCTGGGCTGGGAAGAAAAACAGAAAGCTGGTGGCAGCCTGGTATCTCCTGATAAGGAGCATCAATACACGTTGCCGGAAGGTTATCGTTATGATTATGAAGGCCAGGGGCTGATTAAAGAGGAGATTAACAAAGGAACCCCATTTGCCGATAACCCGCTGGATACCCTGAGCAGGCCACAGCAGGAGCGTGGGCAATGAATAGTGTTACACGTCCTGGTGCCGAAGCGGTAGCCAGCAAAGGCTGGCTGGCAGCAAACAAATGGTTGCTGCTGCGGCGTATGACGCAATTCGGCGTGTTGCTGCTGTTCCTGTCAGGTCCCTGGCTGGGTGTCTGGATTATCAAGGGCAATATCGCCTCGAGCCTGACGCTGGACGTGTTGCCGCTCAGTGATCCGTTTGTGCTGATGCAAAGTCTGTTTGCCGGTCACTGGCCGGAGACGAGCGTGTTGATCGGCGCTGCAATCATACTGGTGTTTTATTTTCTGGTCGGCGGGCGCGTGTACTGTGGTTGGATATGTCCGGTCAATGTTATCACGGATGCAGCCGCGTGGTTACGCCTGCGACTCGGTATCAAGACCGGGGCGCGGATACCGAGGCAGAGCCGCTACTGGATACTGGGTATGACTTTTGTCATCGCCGCTTTGACAGGTGGTCTGGTCTGGGAGCTGGTCAATCCGGTTACGATGCTGTATCGCGGCCTGATTTTCGGCATGGGGATGGTCTGGTGGCTGGTGCTGGCGCTGTTTCTGTTTGACCTGCTGGTCAGCCCTCGCGGCTGGTGCAGTCACTTGTGTCCGATGGGTGCCTTTTACAGTCTGTTGGCGCTTTACACACCGGTACGTGTCAGCGCAGTCAGCCGCGAACAATGCAATGATTGCATGGACTGTTATGCCATCTGCCCTGAGCCCCAGGTTATTCCGCCGGCATTGAAAGGTGCTGACAAGGGCGTGGGGCCGCGAATAACCGGTATCAATTGCACCAACTGTGCACGTTGTATCGATGTGTGCTCGAAAGACGTTTTTAAATTTACCATCCGTTATGACAAACGGACGGATTCGTACAAAAAACTAGACCAAAGTGAGGTCATGCCATGAAAAACAGTATGATGTATACGCTTTTGTGTGTGCTTGGTGCGTTACTTTTACTGCCTGTGTCACAGGCCGAGGAACTGAGATCCTTACGCGGGATCAATCCTCTAAATTCCGATGCCAGCAAACCCGAGATAAAAAGCTGGCAGGCTGATCGCTCACCGATCGAAAGGGAGTTTGTGCATCAGCCACCACTGATCCCGCATACCATTGAAGGCTATGTGATTAATGTGAAGTTCAATAAATGCCTGACCTGTCATAGCTGGGCGAATTACAAGGAACGAGGTGCTACCAAGATCAGCCTGACACATTTTTCAGACCGGGATGGCAATGATCTGGCCAATGTGTCTGCGCGGCGCTATTTCTGTACACAATGTCATGTTTCGCAGGTCGACGCGAAACCGCTGGTGGAAAACACATTCAAGCCTGCAGGAAATATCGGAAGATAGTTGCTGTAGTCGTTTAGGTTTTAAAGTCTTGGGAAGCCGCTATGTCAAACAATAAAACCAGTTGGTTTAAAAGCCTGAAGCAGCCCAGTGCCAAATATTCCCTGGGCGGCATTCTGATAGTCGGAATCATTACCGGTGTGATCCTTTGGGGTGGTTTCAATACAGCGCTGGAAGTCAGTAACACGGAAACTTTCTGCATCTCGTGTCACGAGATGGAGGAAAATGTTTACAAGGAATACCAGAATACTATTCACTATAACAACCGCAGTGGTGTGCGTGCGACCTGTCCGGATTGTCATGTACCGAAAGAATGGCACTGGAAAGTGGCAAGAAAGATAAAAGCCACGAATGAGCTGTATCACAAGGTTATGGGCTCAATCAGTACACCTGAAAAGTTCGAAGAGAAAAGACTGCAGCTCGCGCGTAATGTCTGGAAAGTGATGAAGAAAACCGATTCACGTGAATGCCGCAACTGCCATGAATTTGAATCCATGGATTATCTGAAGCAGGGCCGGCGGGCGGTGGACAACCATACCCGGGGTTTTGATGAAGGCAAGACCTGTATCGACTGCCATAAGGGGATAGCGCATTCGTTACCGGCCATGTACGAGGAGGACCCGAGTGCGGCGGTGGGACCTTAGTATCCTTTTAGGGTTTTACCATAGATAGTCATAAGGTTGGCCCCATAGACCTTGTGCAGGGATTATCTTGGGTATCTCATTCATGTCCCGCAAACCTAGGTATTTGTGCACCATTCGGGCCGGCCTATTTGATACGTCAGAGGTTCGAATCGCGTTCGAACAACAAACATACAAAAAAAGGGCCCTTGTTAGGACCCTTTTTTATGTAGTACCCGAGAGATAGTTTACAGCGGATACCGGAGACATGGTTTACACATAGAGGCATTTGGGGAGGATCCCGGATGCCCTGGAAAGAGTGTAAATCGATGGATGAACGCCTGAAGTTTATAGCCCGCCTGCTCGATGGCGAGAAGATGGCACCACTGTGTCGGGAGTTTGGCATTTCCCGGGTCACCGGCTATAAGATCTTTAACCGCTACAAGAACTGCGGCCTGGATGGCCTGCAAGACCGAAGCCGCCGACCCTATCGGCATGCCAACAAACTGCCCTACCAGATCGAACGGACAATCCTGCATCTCAAGCGTCAACACCCCTCCTGGGGTGCACCAAAAATCCGTGACAAGCTGATCAAGGAATACCCCATGATCAAGCCACCGGCCAAGAGCACAGTACATGCCGTGCTGGACCGGCACGGTCTGGTCAAACGGCGCAAGCGGCGCCGTTACAAGGCCGAGGGAACTCCGCTCAGTGACACCCATGCCCCCAACGGACTGTGGTGTGCTGACTACAAGGGTGAGTTCTTGCTGGGTAACAAGCAGTACTGTTATCCGCTCACCATCACTGACTATCGCTCCCGTTACCTGCTGGCCTGTGAGGGGCTGGAGTCTACCCGGTCGGCCTTTGCCTTTAGCGTCTTTGAACGGGTGTTTAAGGACTACGGGTTGCCCAGAGCCATTCGTACCGACAACGGCGTGCCGTTCTCAAGTCCCAATGCCCTGTTTGGCCTGAGCAAGCTCTCGGTGTGGTGGCTGCGCCTGGGCATCCGCATCGAGCGCATCCAGCCCGGCCACCCCGAGCAGAACGGCCGCCACGAACGCATGCACCTGACCCTGAAGAAGGAAGCAACTCAGCCCGCATCCTTCAACTGCCTGCAGCAGCAGGGCCGGTTCGATGATTTCATCGAGGTTTACAATAATCAGCGACCGCACCAGGCGCTTAACGGTAACTACCCGGGCGAAGTGTATACACCCTCAACCCGAATATACGAGCAACCCCAGGAGCCAGAGTACCCGTTTCACGACCGTACAGCCAGAGTGACCCAATGCGGGAGAATCTGCATCAAACAACGCAAAATCAACCTGAGTGTTGTATTTGCCGGGCAAACCGTGGGGATTAAGGAAGTCGCCGACAATATCTGGCTTGTCAGCTTCATGGATTATGATCTAGGATTCTTTGATGAGGAGGTTGGCCGGATTGAACCGGCCACCAACCCTTTTGATCCGGAAAAGTGTTAACTATGTCTCCGGTATAAAATGTAAACCATGTTTCCGGTCTACACCCTCCGGAGGGCAGCGCTCTATCCAGCTGAGCTACGGGCGCACAGTAAAACGCATTATCGCCGTCCTGGCGTCGCAGTGTTGCTTTCGCTAACCACCGGCCCCGCCGTCCGTGGCGGGGCGCTCGTCAGGAGGAGGGTCCACCGGACCTTCCTCGATATTTCTGTCTCGCCCAGTTGAGCTACGGGCGCAGCCTGTCCCAGGCGATCTAAAGATCAGATATCATTCTGGCACAGTATGTTACCGGTTGCTATTACAGCCGTCCATATGGATATTTCAGAGCTTGCGCTACTGTGACAAGCGCCTGATTTCCCTAGAGTCAGAATGGCTGTATAATCAATGTCTCGGAATATCAGATAGGCAAATTCATCGCTAGCCGACCTGGGTCAGGCGGTGACTGACACGATGGGAGAGAACTTCGTGAGCGACGATACAACAGCAAAACGCAATTTAACGTTATTTATTCTGGCTCTGATAGCGCTGGGTGTGGTGATTTATATCATCGCCCAGGTGGTTTCAGAGGATGTTTCCAGGCCCAGACTCAGCAAGCTGGGTGAGAAGGCCATGCTCGAACGGATCAAACCGGTCGGCGAGGTCACTGTTGGTGAGGCGCCGGCAGCAGCGGCAGCAACAGGTACGGCAGCAGCGGGATCTGAGGTGCCAGCCGCCTGCATGGGTTGCCATGCTGCCGGTGTGCTGGGTGCACCGAAGGTAGGTAGCGCAGATGACTGGTCAGCCCGTGTAGGACAGGGTATGGCAGCATTAGTCGCAAGTGCGAAAAATGGCAAGGGCAGTATGCCTCCGCAGGCCGCACTGATGGACGAAGCGGGATTACAGGCGGCGATTTCTGCGATGCTGGAAAAATCCGGTGTCAGCGCACAGTAAGTAGTTTGCAGAGCTGTTAAAGGCCCGCACGGTGAAAAACCTGCGGGCCTTTTTTTATTATTTGGGTAGAGCGGGATTTCCGTCTAGAATCCCTGTCATTGTGAGTACAGCATAAAGCCGTGGTGATTCTGGGTATTGGAACCCTGCCAGGCTTCGTTAAGGCAACCCTGCAAAAAAGAATAAGAGAATTAATCCACCAGCATACCGCGCATCTGTGCGATATGTGCCCGACCACGTTCCTTGCGCTGCTCGGGTGTACGTTCGACCCTGCTTTCCCATGACACCAGTTCTTGCGGCAGCTCGTTCAGGAAGCGGCTGGGCTCGCAGTCGATGATGTCACCAAAGCGCTTGCGTTGGCGTGCATGGGTCAGGGTCAGGGTCTCACGGGCGCGGGTAATACCGACATAGGCCAGGCGGCGTTCCTCCTCCAGCGAGCTGTCATCCATGCAGTTGCGATGTGGCAGTAGTTCTTCCTCGACACCGACCAGGAATACATGATCAAACTCCAGGCCCTTGGCAGCGTGCAGGGTCATCAATTGTACCTGGTTGTTCTGTGCATCTTCCTCGTCACGGTCCAGCCGATCGAGTAGCTGGATGGTATTCAGGATATGCTGCAGTTTGTGTTGCGGATTCTTTTGCGACAAGCGCTTGCACCAGTCTATCAGTTCATCGACATTGTCCAGCCGCCGCTGCGCGCTATCCGGGTCCGGACTCTGGTCGCGCAACCAGTCATTATAATCGGTCTGGCTGATCAGGTCCTGTATGACCCCGATCGGATCTCCATCCTCGGCCTGTTCGGTCAATGGCAGGAACCAGCCGGCGAATTCGCGCAGTCGCCTGGCCGCGTCCGGCTTGAGATGGTTATCCAGTTGATCGTCTATGCAGGCCAGCAGCAGGCTGGTGTGCTGTTGATGCGCAAAATCAGTGAGTCGCTCCATGGTCGCCGGACCCAGGCCGCGCCTGGGTGTGTTGATCACACGCAGGAAGGCGGCATCGTCTTCTACATTGACGACCAGGCGACAATAGGCAAACAGGTCCTTGATTTCGCTACGTTCGAAAAAAGACGTGCCACCACTGATCTGGTAGGGTATCTGGTGTTCGCGCAACACGCGCTCAAATGGACGCGACTGGTGATTGCCGCGGTACAGGATCGCATAAGCCGAGTATGCGGTGTTTTTCTGGAAGCGATGATGCAATAACTGCGATACTACGCGTTCGGCTTCGTGATCGGTATGTTTGCAGGTCAGTATCCGGACCGGCTCACCGGCCCCCTGTTCACTCCACAGACGCTTTTCAAACACGTGGGGATTGTTTGCGATCAGGTGGTTCGCTGTATGCAGAATGTTGTTCATCGACCGGTAGTTCTGTTCCAGCAGCACGACCTCCAGTTTCGGGTAATCGTTTTTCAGGTGCACCAGGTTGTCAGCCTGTGCGCCGCGCCAGCCATAGATGGACTGGTCGTCATCACCGACCACCGTCAGGCCGCTACGATCACCGACCAGTAGCTGTAACAGGCGATACTGGCTGGTATTGGTGTCCTGGTATTCGTCAACCAACAGGTAGCGAATACGTTCGCGCCATTTGTCCAGTATGTCCGGATGTTCTGTAAACAGCTGTAATGGGCGACTGATCAGGTCGTCGAAATCAAACGCGTTATAGGTGTGCAGGTAGTGGCTGTACTGTAAATACAGGCGCGCCGCGGCCAGTTGTTTTTCATCAGCCGCATCGCTATGGGCCTGTTCGGGCGAGATTGCCGCATTTTTCCACGATGAGATTTGCCAGTGGATCGCCTGTGCCTGTTCATATGCCTGCAGGCCGGTTTTGCGCATTAGTTCCTGTACCAGCGAGGCGCTGTCCTGCGCATCGTAGAGGGTGAAGTTTTTGCGGTAATCCAGTTTGCGGTATTCGCGGCGCAGGATGTCCAGGCCCAGACGATGAAACGTGGAGACACGCAGCCCCTCACAGTCCAGGCCGGTTTTTTCCAGGCGCTGTTTCATCTCGCGCGCGGCCTTGTTGGTAAAGGTCAGCGCGGCGATGTGCTTTGCCTGGTATTTACCTTCGCGAATCAGGTAGGCAATTTTCTCGGTAATGACACGGGTCTTGCCGCTGCCGGCCCCGGCTAGTACCAGTAGTGGCCTGTTTGTACAGCTGATTGCTTTTTTTTGTCGGGGATTTAACTTTAACTTCATATATGGTCTTTACAGTAGCCATTCAGCGGTACGCTCAGGCAGTAGTTATTGTAAAGAATTCGACTATTACTGAGAAGTGTCAATTGGTCATTGTCTGGAAGTTTTTTTATGAGACAATGCGTATGTCACAGAACGGCCTGTTGATATGCTTGTCCATAGAAGTATGAACAGACCCTGAAAACCGATCGTTGGAGAATTGAGTATGACTCAGGCTGAGCAGCCTGGAAGCCTGCCGTCCTTGCAGGCCGTTATCACCAGGCAACGTGATTCGCTGAACGAGATGCTACGGCAGCCATTCGCTGAAATGGCCCGGCAGTTCGCGCGTGTCTGGACGGATCGTGAAAAACTGAATGATCTGTTGCAGGAAAACATCAAGGCATTTCCGTATTGCACATTCATGTATGCACTGGACCAGCAGGCTGTGCAAATTACTGATAATGCCTCACAGTACGGGCTGCATAGCGAGCACTATGGTCGCGACCGCTCTACCAGGCCTTATATCAATAACATGGATCGTACGCGTGACTTCAACCTGTCTGGTTCCTATATCAGTTTGCGCGCACAGCGGCCGTCGATAACGGCGGTACAATGTGTGCGTAATGATGACGGTGATTTGCTCGGCTACCTCGGCGCCGATTTTGACCTGCGCGACCTGCCCCTGACCAGTGAGGTCTATGAGGAGCCGGTCGGCTGGCGGCAGATGAAAGGCGATCCGGCCATCCGCGGTACGGTGTTTGCTCAAACCCGCAACGAGAGCATGATGGACCGGCACATGGATACCATACTGAGCATCATGGAGGAGCTGTTCCTGGAGCGCGGCGTGTTCCATGGCAAGCTGCATTTCTCCAGCAGCCGTCTGTCTATCTGGCTGTACGACGATCCGTATCGTTATCGCATCCTCGAGTTTGATGCTTTGCAAAACCCGGATATCTGCCTGGCCTACCCGCATCGGGAATATCCTGAAGGTTCACTGGTACCGGAGCAGGCGATCAGGCCGATACTGGATCAGTTCCGTGCCCTGCGCTTTGCTGATGACATGGTCTACCTGCGTTCGGGTTCCCTGAATCTGTTCAATGGCGTGGTCGGTCTGACCTTTTCATGCGACGGTTCGCACTATGTGTCCTATGACACCTTCCTGGACAAGGGCCTGCCGTTCTGGATCGGCGCGACCGGGCAGTTGTCCTGATTGCCGGCTGCTTTTATTGTGGTGTATATTGCCAACTGGCATTACCTGAAGTTATAAATAGGGTGAAAAACAATATCTCCTGGAAGGAGGGTTTTCCGGTGCAACATTGAGCCCGATGTTGTTAATACCCCTCTTGATTATGATAAGAAACCTGAGCGTAACCGCTAACGGGAAAGGAGCTGACAGGTGCCCGAGTCAAGTAGCTTACTGGCGATTCTGGGCCTGGCGTTTGGTCTGGGTCTTACCCATGCACTGGATGCCGACCACATCATGGCTGTGTCCAGCCTGTCCGGTAAACGTGCCAGCTTGCGTGATACCCTGAAATTTTGTGGCAACTGGGCGATCGGGCATGGCATGACACTGCTGATTGTTGGTATAGCCGTGTTAATGATGGGAATGGCGATACCAGCCGAAATGAGTCAACTCGCTGAATATGCAGTCGGATGGATGCTGGTGGGACTTGGTCTATATGTTTTCTGGAATTTGCACCATTCTGATGCACATTTGCACTTTCACAATCACGACGATGCCACACGGCATGCGCACTGGCATAGACATCAAAATCAGGAAGATCATCACCATTTCCATGGGGCCGTCATGGTAGGTGTACTGCATGGCATGGCCGGTTCGGCACCATTATTGGCGTTACTTCCACTGGGGGCACAGGGTTCGCCCTGGTATGGTATGGTTTATTTGCTGGTGTTTGGTCTGGGTGTCTTGATGGCCATGCTGGTTTTTGGTGGTGCACTGGGCGCCGTATACGCATGGCTGAGTCGCTCCGGCCTGACCGTGATTAAAATAGTCCGCACCTGTGTAGCGTCCGGAACGATTGTCATAGGCGGTTACCTGATAGCCGGTCATTCCTGATGCCTGGATGCATGATGCCGCAAAACGATAGTGGCTGGCAGGCCAGTCTGCAACTTGAATTCGAACAGCGCGATTCACGTACTGTGCTTGCATACAGGAAACATCATGGACCACTCGGTGTCCAGCGGGCGTTTTATCCCGAGCAGGCCTGCCCTCACATTTACATCCTTCATCCACCGGGTGGTGTTGTCGGTGGTGACCAGTTAAGCATCGATATCAGTCTACAGTCAGGCGCACATGCGCTGGTGACCAGTCCGGCCGCAGCCAAGTTTTACCGTAGCGCCGGTGATCAGGCAAAATTGCATCAAACCTTGCACCTGGCGGATTACGCGAAACTGGAGTGGCTGCCGCAGGAGACGATTTACTACAACGCCGCGGAAGTATGCAGTACTACCCGGGTTGAGCTAGACGAGAACAGCTGCTTTATAGGCTGGGAGATGTACTGTCTTGGACGTCCCGCGGCGAACGAATACTTCACACAAGGCCATATCAGCCAGCGACTTGAAATCCGGCGCAAGGATATACCCCTGTGGCTGGAACAGACAGCAATAAGTGGTAATGGGGAGATGCTGCAGGCGCCATGGGGTATGTCCGGCCGGGCACTGGCAGCAACCATGGTTGCTGTTGGTCCCGTGGACGGACTGGCTGAGGAGATAAGACAGCATGTTAGTGCGATAGCAGGCGATTATTTTTCTGTGACTCGGCTTGATGATGTGCTGGTGTGCCGTTATCTTGGTACCGAGGCGCAACGTGCCAGGCAGTGTCTGGTTGCAGCCTGGCAATTAATACGGCCAAAGTTACTGGGCCTTCCGGCCTGCGAACCGCGAATCTGGAACACTTGATCGTACAAGAGGATAGCTTATGGAGCTTTCACCCAGAGAAAAAGACAAGTTGCTGTTGTTTACGGCAGCGCTATTGGCTGAGCGACGTCTGGCGCGTGGGTTGAAACTGAATTATCCGGAGGCTGTGGCCTATATCAGCGCCGCGATTATGGAAGGTGCGCGTGATGGCAAGACGGTCGCCGAGCTGATGAGTTACGGCGCAACCTTGTTGAGTCGTGACCAGGTAATGGAAGGCATCGCCGAAATGATTCCCGAAGTACAGGTCGAGGCCACTTTTCCTGACGGGACCAAGCTGGTTACCGTCCATGCACCGATAGTATAGAGGAGCATAGCGATGATACCCGGAGAAATCGTAACAGCTGATGGTGAACTGGAATTGAACGTCGACCGTGATACCGTCACAGTAACGGTCGCCAACAGTGGCGATCGTCCAATACAGGTAGGCTCACACTACCATTTTTATGAAACCAACAGTGCGCTGGATTTCGATCGCGAGGCAGCCAGGGGGTATCGGCTGAATATTCCGGCAGGGACTTCGGTGCGCTTCGAGCCGGGGCAGAGTCGTGAGGTAGAACTGGTAGCCTATGGGGGAGACCGGAAGGTGTTTGGCTTTAATGCCAAAGTGATGGGGGAACTGGAGGCACAGTCATGACGCGTATCAGCAGACAGGCCTATGCAGAGATGTATGGCCCGACGACCGGGGATCGTGTGCGTCTTGGTGATACCGAGCTATGGATACAGGTCGAGGATGACAAGACCCTATATGGTGAAGAAGTGAAATTTGGTGGCGGCAAGGTTATCCGTGATGGTATGGGGCAAAGCCAGCGCAGTAGTGATGAAGTGGTTGATGTTGTTATAACCAATGCACTGATTCTGGACCATTGGGGCATTATCAAGGCCGATGTCGGTATCAAGGACGGCCGTATCAGTGGTATCGGCAAGGCCGGTAATCCGGATGTGCAGTCCGGTGTGGATGTCATCATTGGACCGGGTACCGAGGCAATTGCCGGTGAGGGTCAGATTCTGACAGCCGGCGCGATTGATGCGCATATTCACTTTATTTGTCCACAGCAGGTCGAGGATGCCATGATGTCCGGTGTCACCACCATGCTGGGAGGCGGTACCGGACCGGCTGCCGGTACCAATGCAACAACCTGTACGCCAGGGCCCTGGAATATCCATCGTATGTATCAGGCCGTTGAAGAGTTGCCTATCAATTTCGGTTTTCTCGGCAAGGGAAATGCCAGCCTGCCAGCGCCACTTGAGGAACAGATCAAGGCCGGCGCCATGGGGCTAAAGCTGCATGAGGACTGGGGGACAACACCGGCTGCGATCGATAACTGTCTCAGTGTCGCCGAGACCTATGATATACAGGTTGCAATTCACACGGACACACTGAACGAGTCAGGCTTTGTTGAAGACACCCTGGCTGCGATGAAGGATCGTACGATCCATACCTATCATACCGAGGGTGCCGGTGGCGGGCATGCACCGGATATTATCAAGGCCTGTGGTGCGGCCAATGTACTGCCGTCATCAACCAACCCGACCCGGCCCTATACGATCAATACGATTGATGAACACCTGGATATGCTGATGGTCTGTCACCATCTGGATCCGAATATCGCTGAGGATATCGCGTTTGCCGAATCACGTATCCGCCGCGAGACCATTGCAGCTGAGGATATCCTGCATGACCTGGGCGCATTTTCCATGATTGCATCCGATTCGCAGGCAATGGGGCGTATTGGTGAAGTGATTACCCGTACCTGGCAAACCGCACACAAGATGAAAGTGCAACGTGGTAGCCTGGACAGTGACCCGGCCGAGCACGATAATTTCCGTGCAAAACGTTACATTGCCAAGTACACGATCAATCCGGCACTGACCCACGGTATTGCCGATGAAGTTGGTTCGGTCGAAGTCGGTAAGCTGGCAGACCTGGTATTGTGGAAGCCGGCGTTTTTCGCTGCCAAGCCGGCTACCATTATCAAAGGCGGGATGATTGTTGCCGCACCGATGGGCGATCCGAATGCATCGATCCCGACACCGCAGCCGGTACATTATCGTCCGATGTTCGGCGCACTGGGCAAGGCGCGGACTGCGACCAGTGTCAGCTTTGTATCCCAGGCATCACTGCAGCAGAACATTGGTGAAACACTGGGGCTACACAAGCGCCTGGTTGGTGTCAGGGGATGCAGAACGGTGCGTAAGCAGGATATGATCCATAACAGCCTGCAACCGCAGATCGACGTCGATCCGCAGACCTATGAAGTACGTGCCGACGGTGAGTTATTGGTATGTGAGCCGGCGCAGGAGTTGCCGTTGGCACAACGGTATTTTCTGTTTTAGATGATCGAAATCCATACCATACTGGAACAACCCGAACCGGCTGATGCGGTGCTGACCCTGAGTTTCCAGGACCGCCAGCGCAGCCGTTTACGCGCCAATCTGGATAGCGGTGAAGAGGTCGGCTGGATGCTACCACGTGGCCATGTATTACGCGATGGTGATTGTCTGCGTGCCGATACTGGCCAGGTCATTGAGGTGCGTGCTGCACCCGAAAGTGTGTCGACTGCGCGTGCTGAAGACCCCCGATTGCTGGCAAGAGCAGCCTATCATCTGGGTAATCGCCACATGCCATTACAGGTTGGCGACGGTTGGCTGCGATATCACCATGACCATGTTCTGGATCATATGGTCGAGGAAATGGGGCTACAAGTTACGCAGGAGCAGGCTGTGTTTGAACCCGAGGCCGGCGCCTATAGCGGCGGCGGGTATGGGCACCATCATGGCCATGACTGATACACAGCGTGGTACGAGCTGTACAGTGCCGTTACCCTTGCTACAACTGGTTAGTCCGGCCTTACCGGTGGGTGCTTATGCCTATTCACAGGCACTGGAATATGCGGTTGATGCAGGCTGGGTGACTAACGAACAGCAGGCTGCAGACTGGATAGCCGGCTTGATGAGGCATGCACAGGTTCATCTGGATGCCCCCGTGCTATTGCGCTTGCATCAGGCCTGGCAGGCAGATGATCATGAACGGGTGATGTACTGGAACCAATACCTGTATGCCAGTCGTGAAACGGCAGAGTTGCAAGCAGAAGACTATACGCTTGCACGCGCCCTGATACGTTTGCTGATCGATCTGGACATCAGACATACGTCGCTGTTAAAAGAAAAAAAACGCCTGAGTTATGCATGTCCGTTTGCACTGGCTGCTGTGCAGTGGCAAATTAGTGCAGGCGATACCATTGCTGGTTACTTGTGGTCATGGGCAGAGAACCAGGTCGCCGCTGCAATCAAGCTTGTACCATTGGGCCAAACGGCCGGACAACGTATCCTGTTACAACTCGGTCAGACAATACCAGCGCTGGTCGAATCGGCACAGCAGATCAAGGATGATGAGATCGGGCAGGTTGCCCATATGCAGGCCATGGCCAGTGCCTGGCATGAACACCAATACTCTCGATTATTCAGGTCGTGAGTGGCTATCAGCACTCCATAGTAGATAGATGCTATTGGAGGACATCCTCTCCCTGGGGGATAGGGGGTTAAAACTGTGGCGGGATTAAAACAATGATCCCTTCTCCCTCAGGGAGAAGGACAGGATGAGGGGATATCAAAGATTCATATGATAAATAAACAGACATTAAGGGTAGGTGTTGGCGGACCAGTAGGCTCCGGTAAAACAGCACTGGTCGAGGCGCTGTGTCGCGACATGCGTGATGACTACAACATTGCCGTAGTTACCAATGATATCTATACACGTGAAGATGCCGAATTCCTGACCCGGCGCGAAGCACTGGATGCAGACCGGATTATCGGCGTTGAGACCGGTGGTTGTCCGCATACAGCCATACGCGAGGATGCCTCGATGAACCTGACCGCCGTGGAGCAGCTGAATAGCCGCTTCCAGAACCTGGATTTGGTGATGATCGAAAGTGGCGGTGATAATCTCAGTGCTACGTTCAGCCCGGAATTATCCGACCTGACCATCTATGTGATTGATGTCTCTGCCGGTGACAAGATCCCCCGCAAGGGTGGTCCTGGTATTACACGTTCGGACCTGCTGGTGATCAACAAGATCGACCTCGCACCATACGTCGGTGCCTCACTGGAGGTGATGGAACGCGATACGAATAAAATGCGCGGTGAGCGACCCTTCGTATTCACCAACCTGAAGACCGGACAAGGTGTCGATGTCGTACGCGATTTCATCGTCCATCACGGTATGCTGTAACAAAACCTTCATCTTTCCCGTAACCACGTAAAGCCCTCAATCTGGCCATTAATACGCATCATTTTGGTGTGCGCGCACCATAACCGTGCACCATTATCACAGACAAATGTTGCAAGAAAGCTACAGATGTTGCTAATCGGCTGATTCAACACAAAAATTTTAATTTGGCACGTGCTATGCATAGTAGCTACGCAGTGAATGTCTGGATCGCATGCAGGACTGGGGTTCAAGCAGTTATTAACGATAAGACATTTCATTTACAACCGAATATCCAAGAACACGGGAGATCAAACATGAAATTAAGTAAAAAACTATTACCAGTCGCTATTGCTGCCGCTATGACTGCACCGGTTATGGTGACACCGGTCACCGCACAGGCTGACAGCTTCACCGGTAACATAGGCGTCCACTCCAAGTACCTGTTACGCGGTATTTTTGAAGAAGCGCCTGATGGTGCGGTACAGGGTGGCCTGGACTATGGCCTGGACAACGGTTTTTATGCCGGCTGGTGGTTCTCTAATCTGGGGTATTCATATGATTCAGACCTGGCTGGCGATCCAGATACTATGGGTATAGATACTAAAGCCAGAGGTTTCGAAAATGACTTTTATTTAGGCTTTGCCGGTGAATTCGGTGATACCGGTATTGGTTGGGACGCCCAGCTGTTGCAGTATGTATACTTGAATGTTGATGACTCCAACCTGACTGAGTTTGTTGGATCGCTGTCGTACAACAATTTCTACGTCGGCCTGCAATACCTGCTCAATGATGGCTGGTGGGGTAACGCCGGTGATATCTACTGGAAGGCCGGTTATTCAATGGATCTGCCGAAGGGCTTCGGTCTGGCCTTCGACCTGGGTTATTACACCTATGATGATGACGATAACTCTGATCTCGGTGGCTGCGCCGGTTTTCCTGGTCCTTGCAGTGTGACTACCGAAGACAGTGCCTTCCGTCATTTCAATATCACCCTGTCACATGCGGTCGGCAATACAGGTGCCGACATGTATGTACAGTATACGTTTGCTGGTGATGATCGCACCGGTGCCGAATATGACGATACTATCGTTGCAGGTATCACCTACGACTTCGATATCTGATCGTTTGATATCAGACGGATTGTCCCGGGACCTCAGCCCGGGACAATCCTTTTTGTCGCAGAGGAATTGTGACAACAATAATATACAGCGTCTTAACAAAAATTAACTGGAGATACCAGATGAGCATGATACGCAGGTTAAACGTAGTTAAATTTGCGCTTGCCGGTGCTGCATTATCGTTTTCCGCACTGACACAGGCGGCAGATACAATCAAGGTGGGTGTATTGCACTCCCTGTCAGGCACGATGGCGATCAGTGAAACGACACTGAAAGACACCGTGTTGATGATGATTGATGAACAGAACAAGGCTGGCGGTGTCATGGGCAAGAAGCTCGAGGCCGTTGTTGTCGACCCGGCATCCAACTGGCCGTTGTTCGCAGAAAAAACCCGTGAATTGCTGGCCAAGAAAAAAGTTGATGTAATTTTCGGTTGCTGGACTTCCGTTTCACGCAAGTCTGTGTTGCCGGTGATTGAAGAATTAAATGGATTGCTTTTCTACCCGGTTCAGTATGAGGGCGAAGAATCTTCCAAGAATGTGTTTTACACCGGTGCTGCACCGAACCAGCAGGCTATCCCTGCGGTTGATTATTTGATGAATGACCTGGGTGTGAAACGTTGGGTGCTGGCCGGTACCGACTACGTCTATCCGCGTACTACCAACAAGATTCTCGAGGCCTATCTGAAAGCCAAGGGTGTCAAGCAAAAAGACATCATGATCAACTATACACCGTTTGGTCATTCTGACTGGCAGAGTATTGTATCTGATATCAAGAAATTCGGATCCAAGGGCAAGAAAACCGCTGTTGTTTCAACCATCAACGGTGATGCCAATGTACCCTTCTACAAGGAGCTCGGTAACCAGGGCATTGGTTCTGATGACATCCCTGTGGTTGCCTTCTCCGTTGGTGAAGAAGAACTTTCCGGTATTGATACCAAGCCACTGGTTGGTCACCTGGCTGCATGGAACTATTTCCAGAGTGTTGATGCCGACGTGAACAGTGATTTCATCAAGGCATGGAAGAAGTTCATCAAGAGCGACAAGCGTGTTACCAATGACCCGATGGAGGCAACCTATATCGGCTTCAAGATGTGGGTGAAGGCCGTTGAAAAGGCCGGTACCACCGATACCGATGCTGTTGAGGCTGCAATGATCGGTATCTCTGTGCCTAATCTGACCGGCGGTATTGCAACCATGATGCCTAATCATCATTTGACCAAACCGGTACTGATCGGTGAGATCCAGGAAGACGGGCAGTTCGAAGTGGTCTGGCAGACTGACGGTACAGTCGTCGGCGATGCCTGGTCTGATTTCCTGCCAGGTTCCAAGGATCTTATCTCTGATTGGCGTGCCCCGCTAACTTGCGGAAACTATAACGTCAAGACAGGCAAGTGTTCTGGTCAGAATTTCTGATCCGGACCATGGCCGGGGTTTGCTGACCCCGGCCTGTCTGTTTTTTTGTTGTACCCCTCTTTAAATAACCGTTACACTGACTGTTCGCGCAGGGTTGTTCAGTGGGCGACTGTAACGGGCGTTAAATAAAACAAAGAAGTGAATATGGATCACTGTTCCGCAGTCCAAAAAACCTTCAGCAGGATTCGGTATGGTAGCCGTTTACTGCTACTGTTATTTGGTTTGGTTGTGGCATGGACAAATGCAAACAGTGTCATGGCCGAAACCACCGGTTTTGAGCAGATTGTACAATCACTGACCACCAGCAAGTTCAGGGATAAGGAAAAAGCGGTACGTGAACTGGCCGCTGTTCAGGACAAGCGTACCATGCCCGTATTGCAGGCCCTGCTGGACGCACGTCTTTACTATCGCAAGGCTGACAAGCGTGTTGTTATCGTTGAACGGGTTGATGGTCAGTTCAGGATGACTGACCCCGTTACGGCTGAAGAACTGGGTACGGTACCCAAGCGAAAAATCAAAAAAATCGGTATCAATAACAAGCTGCGAAAACTGCTTAAGTCGAAACTGGCCAGCCTGAGCCTGGAAGGTCCGGACCCGTCGGTACGCCTTTCGGCCATCGAGCAGATGCAGGGCCAGCTCGATGAGTCACAGTATTTATACATCAAAAAGCTGCTAGAACAGGAAAGGGATGATGATGTGCGTTCAGCCATGGTGGCGGCACTGGCGTTGTATGAGCTGGATAATGGGTCAGCCGATCAACGCATAAAGGCGATAGAAGTTCTTTCAGGCAATCTTGCGCAGGTGGTTAGCAATCGGCTTCAGGCCTTACTGGAGCAGGATGATCTGGAGAAGGAAGTACGCAAGGCGGCAATCAAGGCTCTCGACAGGATAAACGAACGCCTGAAGATAAATTCCATTATCGAGACCACCTTTTTCGGGCTGAGTCTGGGTTCGGTATTGTTGTTGGCTGCGATCGGTCTGGCTATCACCTTTGGTGTCATGGGTGTGATCAATATGGCCCATGGTGAGCTGATCATGATCGGTGCCTATACTACCTACCTGGTACAGTCGGTCATGCCTAATTACACGGATTTGTCTCTATTGGTTGCAATACCTGCTGCATTTCTGGTGTCCGCCATTTTTGGCATACTGATTGAACGATTTATTATTCGTCACCTGTATGGCCGTCCACTGGAAACCCTGCTGGCTACATTCGGGGTGAGTCTTATTCTGCAACAGCTGGTACGTACTGTGGTATCGGCTCAAAATGTAGCGGTTTCCAATCCTTCCTGGATGAGTGGGTCAATCCAGATCAATGCAGCACTTTCGTTGACCTATAATCGCCTGTTTATTTTTATTTTCGCGATGATTGTGTTTGTTGCATTGTTGCTGATTCTGAAAAAGACGGCATTGGGTCTGCAGGTACGTGCGGTATCCCAGAATCGTTCGATGGCGAAGGCGATGGGTATACGTAGTGATTGGGTGGACGCAATGACCTTTGGACTCGGCTCCGGCGTTGCCGGTATTGCCGGCGTTGCCCTGAGTCAGCTGACCAATGTCGGTCCCAATATGGGCCAGTCTTATATTATCGATTCCTTCATGGTCGTGGTGTTTGGCGGTGTTGGAAATCTGTGGGGGACCTTTGTCGGCGCCCTGTCACTTGGTGTGGCTAACAAGTTTATTGAGCCTTTTTCAGGTGCGGTGCTGGCAAAAATACTGGTGCTGGTCTTTATTATCATGTTTATCCAGAAATACCCGCGTGGACTATTCCCGCAAAAGGGTCGATCGGCGGAGAACTGAGGCATGAGTTACCTGCAACAGTATTTCCAGAGTGACCGGGCTGGTAACAGCATGCTGGGCGCCCTGTTGGCGATTGCCATACTGGTTCCGATTTTAAATCTGGCCGTACCGGAATCGTCTGTTTTTCATGTATCGACCTACACGGTTACGCTGATCGGCAAGTATCTGACTTATGCACTGCTGGCCCTGGCGGTGGATCTGATCTGGGGTTACTGCGGCATTCTGAGCCTGGGGCATGGCGCGTTTTTTGCGCTGGGTGGGTATGTAATGGGCATGTACCTGATGCGCCAGATCGGAGACCGGGGTGTTTACGGTAATCCGGAATTACCCGACTTCATGGTTTTCCTGAACTGGCAGGAGCTGCCATGGTACTGGTATGGCTTTGACATGTTCTGGTTCGCGGCATTGATGGTGATCCTCGTACCAGGCCTGCTTGCCTTTGTGTTTGGCTGGCTTGCGTTTCGATCCCGCGTGACCGGTGTCTACCTTTCCATTATTACCCAGGCCCTGACCTATGCCTTGATGCTGGCCTTTTTCAGGAATGAAATGGGGTTTGGTGGTAACAACGGTCTGACTGATTTCAAGGATATACTGGGATACAGTCTGCAATCTGATTATACACGTGCAGGTCTGTTTGCTGCTTCCGCCCTTATCCTGGTGTTGGCGTATTTACTATGTCGCAATATTGTAAATTCCAAGCTGGGGCGGGTTGTGGTTGCAGTCAGGGATTCCGAAGACAGAACGCGGTTCCTTGGTTACCGTGTTGAGTATTACAAGCTCTGGTTATTCGTACTGTCTGCGGTACTGGCTGGTATCGCCGGTGCACTATATGTACCCCAGGTCGGTATCATCAATCCCGGTGAATTTTCTCCACTAAATTCAATTGAGCTGGTGATCTGGGTGGCGATAGGTGGTCGCGGAACCCTGTATGGCGCGATAGCAGGTGCGATACTGGTCAACCTGTCCAAAACCTGGTTTACCGGGGTGTTGCCTGAGGGCTGGATATTTGCGCTCGGTGCGATGTTTGTTGTGGTTACACTCTATCTGCCAAGAGGTCTGGCAGGTCTCATTACTCGTAAGCAGGCACAGACATGAGCGGGCTGGATAAAATGCGCGAGACCTTCCGCCGTGATCAGGTATGGAACTTCCTGATGCCGCGCTATACCTATGAAGATGTGCTGGATACCAGTAAGGGCCCCATCCTGTATCTGGAAGATGTCACTGTCAGCTTCGACGGATTCAGGGCGCTGGATGATCTCACGCTGTACATTAATGATGGTGAGCTGCGTTGTATTATCGGGGCCAACGGGGCGGGCAAGACGACCATGATGGACGTTATAACCGGCAAGACCCGGCCGGATCACGGATCGGTGTTTTATGGTCAGCGAATAGACCTGTTACGTCTGTCCGAACCCGAGATTGCCGCACTGGGAATCGGGCGAAAGTTCCAGAAGCCGACGGTATTCGAACAACACGATGTGCTGGTAAATCTGGAATTGTCCATGCGTATGGACAAGCGAGTCTGGACAACCCTGTCTGCCAGACTGAGTGGTGAGCAACGAGACCGGATCGACGAGGTACTGGAGATAATCGGGCTGAAAAACGAGGCTTACAAACGGGCCGGCCTGCTTTCGCATGGTCAGAAGCAATGGCTCGAAATTGGCATGTTACTGATGCAGGACCCACGCCTGTTGCTGGTGGATGAGCCGGTAGCTGGTATGACCGGACACGAAACCGAACGCACAGCAGAGCTGCTGACCTCACTGGCCGGTCAGCATTCCGTTGTGGTAGTTGAGCATGATATGGAGTTTGTGCGTTCGATTGCGCGTACGGTCACGGTGCTCCATCAAGGTAGCGTACTGGCACAAGGTGATATGGATACGGTCCAGAATGATCCCCGGGTAAGGGAAGTTTATCTGGGAGACTGATGATGCTGTCAATCGAGAAACTCAATCAGTTCTACGGAGAAAGCCATATTCTTTGGGACCTGGATTTACATATCGAACCGGGTAGTTGTACCTGTCTGATGGGACGCAACGGAGTGGGCAAGACCACCTTGCTCAAATGCATTATGGGTCTGCTGCCGGTTAGATCCGGACAGATAAACTACCAGGACCAGGACCTGAGCGTGAAACCGGCGGATTATCGGGCACGGGTCGGGATTGGATATGTGCCACAGGGTCGTGAGATCTTTTCACAGCTGACGGTGGAGGAAAACCTGCGTACCGGCCTGGCTGCGCGACAGGATGGTCTGAAGGAAATTCCTGAACGGATATTCGACCTGTTTCCGGTACTCAAATCCATGCTGAACCGGCGTGGAGGCGATTTGTCAGGTGGGCAGCAACAACAGCTCGCGATAGGCAGGGCATTGGCAATTGATCCAAAGGTCCTGATACTGGATGAGCCAACGGAGGGTATCCAGCCGAATATCGTTAGCGAAATAGGCGATATTATCCTGAAGTTGAATCGGGATGAGCATCTTACCGTGTTACTGGTCGAGCAAAAACTCGCCTTTGCGAGGCGGGTTGGCCAGTATTTTCACTTGATGGAAAAAGGCCGGATAGTTGCACAGGGTCCAATGGCTGACCTGGATGACGACCTGGTGCACCGCCATCTGGCCGTGTAAGCCGGGACAATAGGCTATGTTAATCCTGTCTTAGCGCCACGGAACCGTCCGTATTAGCAGACCCCATAATCTGTCGGCACAATTTTTCAAGCTGCTGCATTAGCCCGGGTAGTTTGTCATAAGCACCATCCTTCAGCTGCTGTTCGATGTCAGTGGCCAGATCCGTCAGCATTGGGTAGCCCATATTGCCGCCCAGCCCTTTCAGGTCATGGATCTGGCGTTGCATTTCTTGCCAGTTACCGTCCTGGTGCAAACGCTGGATGTTTTTTTTGATATCAGGCAGACGCGCAAGAAAGAGGTCGACGACTTCGCGAAATTCGTCACCCAGATCGAGCAGGCTGGAGTTGATAGTTGGGGCATTGCTCACGACATCCGTCGATGCGGACAGGTAACGTTGCAGCACGTCGTAAAACACATTCTGGGTGATAGGCTTGGTAATAAAGTCGTTGCAACCCGCATCCAGGCATGCTTCACGATCCTGCATCGAGGCGTTGGCCGTCAAGGCAACTATGGGACCCTTGTAGCCCAGGTTGCGTAATCGGCGTGTTGCGGTCAGGCCATCCATAACCGGCATCTGCATATCCATCAGTACCAGATCGTATTCACTGCCCAGTCCGGCATTGACCGCCGCCAGTCCGGAGTCAACGATCTTGACTTCAACGCCTGCGCGACGCAGGAAGATACTGATCAGCCGCTGGTTATCGGGCATGTCTTCGGCGAGCAGTACGTGACCCTGCATTGCCGGCCGGTCATTGCTATGGGTGCCGGATGCGGTACCGGCTTTCCGCTGCATGGGCAGGGAATTCAGTATGCGTACCTGGCTGGTGTCACCGCTATCGATGGTGACAGAGAATTTGCTGCCGCGGCCCGGTCTGCTGTCCACGGCGATCGAGCCACCCAGCATATTGGCCAATTGCAGTGACAGGCTCAGGCCCAGACCGGTACCACCGAACTCGCGTGTTGTGGAAGAGTCGGCCTGGGTAAATGGCTCGAAGATCTTTTTCTGTTGTTCCCTGGACATGCCGATACCGGTGTCGACGATATCGATACACAGCTTCTGGTTCAGCTGGTCAAAGCCCACCTCGATATAGACGCTGCCCTTGTCGGTAAACTTGATCGCGTTGTTACACAGATTAATCAGGATCTGTTTCAGTCGTAACGGGTCGGTATAAATCAGTTCCGGCAATGGAAAGCGATAGTTGATGCCGCTGACCAGACCCTTCTGTTTGGCCTGCATGGTCAGCAGTGAATCCAGGTCGCTGATCAGGTCAAAAATGGGCAGCGGGATAATATCGATATCGAGCCGGTCGGCCTCGATTTTCGACAGGTCGAGGATATCGTTAATGATATGCAACAGGTGCTGGCCGTTGCGAATAATGGTCTGTACCGAGGTCTGACGGTCTGATGGTGTGGCGGTATTGTCCATCATGGTCTCGGCAAAACCGATGATTGCAGTCAGCGGGGTGCGGATCTCGTGACTCATGCTGGCCAGGAAGGCGCTCTTGGCGCGCGTCGCGGTCTCCAGCTGGTGATTGGCATCGCGCAGTTTTTCCATGATCTGGTCTTTTTCATCGGTACTGGCGCGTATTGCGCGGGTCATTTCGTTAAATGAACTGGCCAGCTCACCCAGTTCGTCACGTGAATTGATCTGCGTGCGATGATTCAGGTTGCCACTGGCTACTTCCTTGGCGCTGTGGATCAGGTCGCGTATCGGGTGCAGGGCGTCATAGCGAAACACCAGGTAGATACACAGACTCAGAAAGATAATGATCACACTGCCTTCGACCAGTTGCTGGTATAGCACCTGCTCCGACAGCTCATTGACACGACGGTCGCTGATGCCCAACGCGACGGTGCCGATCAACTGGCCGTTGGACAGGATCGGGAAGCGCATAGGCAAGATATCTTCCTGTTTGTCCACGTAGGACAGCGTATCGGTCAGATTGGCGCGGATGTTACCGGCCAGATGCGGGTTATCCGGGTCCAGGTAGGAGGTCAGGTTATCGTTGGCCGGCGACAGGATTACACCATAGACCACATCCTCCTGCTGCGTGATTTCACGCATGTACTGTTCCAACAGCACGAAATCATAGCCCAGTATCGCTTCCGGGCTGATCAGCGCAACAAACGAGCCCAGCATGTTGCCTTGCTGGATCAGCTGGTCATGGAAGTTTTTTTTCTGGGTGTAATAGTTAATGAATGCGCCGATGCTCATGGTGATCGCCAGTATCACGATCACCACGATAATAAACTTCATGCCCAGGCTGATCCTGTGGCGTATTGTGCGTGATGCGGGCACAGTAGCTGTCATTGGGCTACTTTGGCAATCAGTCGCCTGTGCGGATCAAAGTCCTTGTCAGTTACCCGGTACAGGCCAGTCAGTTTGGCACTGGCCAGAATCCGCTGGCCTCGTTCGGACCGCTTAAGGGTAAGCATGGCGCGGGTGATTTGCTGTTTCAGTTGTTGCCCAAGGCGTTTATTGACCGCCCAGGGCAGGTGTACCAGTGGTTCGGATTTCGCCAGGAACTTGATTTTGTTGATGTCGATGCTGGATCTGACCATCGGCATTTTCAATGCCGGTGAACCGACACCGGCCGCATCGGATTGATGGTGCCAGGTAGCCAGGCTGGCGTTCGGCGGATTTTTCGCAAACAGTTCGCGGTAATCACCGGCCTTTAAACCGGCATCGCGTAACATCGCAGTGGTTGCGATATAGGAAATCATTGCCTTGCGTCCTCCGCCAAAGATAACGCGCTTGCCTTTCAGGTCGGACAGTTTGTCTATGCCACCGTCAGTGCGGGCAATGATCGCGGCACTGATAGTTTTAATTCCGAATTCCTCATTGGCAAGAATCACCTGGTATCCGTGGTCCTTGTTGCTCTCAATATAATGGAGCTGGTTGTAATGCACTATATCATATTCCTGTTTTGCCACGCCTTCCCAGAATGAACCGAAGTCATGTGCCGTGACCAGTTTGACCGGCCGGCCGAGTTGTTCGCTCAGATAGTCGGTCAGTGGCTGGAACATCCTGATGGTGTTGATTGCATTCCGGCGTGGGAAGATCCCCATCACCAGGGGTTGCTGTTGTGCTGCATTGGGGCCGTTGGCATCAGGTACACTGGCAGTGAATCCGGTGGTCAGGAAACCGATCAATGGCAGTAACAGCAGTTGTTTGCTCAGGAACATCATTTTTTGATACATATTGGTATTCAGGGCCATGTCTGTCTGCCAGGTATAATCGCCCGGTGTATGCCTCATTGTCTCTGGCAGCTATATCGGTATGCCTGATTCCGGGGCTTCACCGTTTGCGGCTGTGCAACAGGATTGTCTTATCCCATTTGATGTCAACGACGGCCAGTCACAATATCCAGACATAAACTGTAGTATGAACAGCGGCATAAAGCATCAAACCTGTGGTAAAACAAGGTTAAATTTTGTTGCAGCCCTGTATCATGGGAAGCAGTTCACAGCTTGTCAGATGATCGCGTGGATACGTCCTGGGTCGCGCTGGTGATAGCTCAGTGCCTCGGTCAAGTGTGCGGTACTGATTACGGCTGACTGGTCAAGATCGGCTATCGTGCGCGCCAGTTTCAGTGCGCGATGGTAGGAGCGAGACGACATCGACAGCTTGTCGATGGCCTTTTGCAGTATCGAGGCATCGGCTTCCGACAGGTTGCAGTGTGCCTCGATGTCGTTGGCATCCAGGCGCGCGTTCAGCTTGCCTGAACGTTGCTGCTGGACGGCGTGGGCCTGACAGACCCGTGTACGGACCGTGGCGCTATCCTCGACGGTTTGATCCTTCTGGAGCAGGGTCAGTGGCTGCCTGGGTACATCGATATGCAGGTCGATGCGGTCCAGCAACGGTCCTGACAGGCGGCTATGGTAGCGGCTGATCAGCCCTGGGCTGCAACGGCAACGGCCACTGTTGTCACCCAGGTAACCGCAAGGGCAGGGGTTCATCGCCGCGATCAGCTGGAACTGAGCCGGGAATTCGGATTGCCGCGCGGCACGCGAGATCACGATACGGCCGGATTCCAGCGGTTCGCGCAGCACTTCCAGGCTGCGTCGTTCAAATTCAGGCAGCTCGTCCAGAAACAGAACGCCGTGATGCGCGCGCGAGATCTCGCCTGGGCGCGGGTGGGTGCTGCCGCCAACCAGGGCCACGGCAGAGGTGGTGTGATGGGGTGTCCTGAACGGCCGCTGGGCCCACTGTTTGCTGATATCGCGCTCCCCGCACAAAGACGCGATACTGGCCACCTCCAGCGCCTGCTGTTCGTTCAGTTCGGGCAGTATGCCGGGCAGGCAGCTGGCCAGCATGGTTTTGCCGGTACCGGGCGGGCCGCACATGAGCAGGTTATGCCCCCCGGCCGCTGCGACTTCCAGTGCCCGGCGGGCGGCGCTCTGGCCCTGCACCTGGCCCATATCGGTCAGCGGTCCGGTCGCGCTCGGGGTGGCGTGGCGGGCGCAGGACAGCTGCAACGAGCCGGCCAGGTGTGCACAGACATCGCTCAGGTGACCGGCGGTATAGACATTACCGGCATCGACCAGTGCCGCCTCGGCCTCATTTTCAGTTGGACAGATCAGACGGCGCCCGGCACGGCGGGTATGCAGGCTGACCGGCAGCACACCGTGGACCGGTCGCAGCACACCACTAAGCGCCAGCTCACCGATAAATTCGTACTGATCCAGCTCCTCAACCGGGATCTGTCCGGACGCGGCCAGCACGCCCAGTGCGATCGGTAGGTCATAACGACTGCCTTCCTTGGGTATATCGGCCGGTGCCAGGTTGATGGTGATGCGGCGGTTCGGGAACTCGAAATGACTGTTCTGGATCGCGCCACGTACGCGGTCCTTGCTCTCGCGTACAGCGGTTTCAGGCAGACCAACGATAGACAGGCCGGGCAGGCCATTCGACAGATGCACCTCGACCGTGACCGGCGGGGCATCGACGCCGTCCTGGGCGCGGGTAGAGATAATGGCAAGTGCCATAGCAGGAATCCTTTCCTAGTAGTTGGACCCCAGAAGATACTAGATATATTGCGATTTGTACAATTGCATGCACCGTCCCGGTGCAATTCAGCAAGGCCCGTTTGTGAACAGCTGCTGGAACTGCGCCGCCAGTTCCCGGGTAGCCGGACCAGGCTCAGCGCTACAGCCGTAAACCAGGTACAGATGGCTGCGGTAGCAGCGGCCCTGTTGTAACGGCAGGGGTCTGAGCAGCCCCTGGTCCAGGGCTGGGCGGATATGATGGGTCGGCAGCCAGCTAAACCCGAGCCCGGCCATCACTGCCTCGACCGCGCTGTTCAGGTGGGTCACCGTCCATTGTAGCTCGGATGGCAGAAAGCCGGCATCGCGCTGTTTACGTATTCCGGAATCGCTGATTACTACATGCAGTTCGGATTGCAGGTCGGCCAGGGTCAGTTCACGGCCGAGTTGATGCAGCCTGTGATCAGGATGGGCGACCGCGACGAATTCGATTTCGGTCAGCAGTTCGCCAAGATAGCCGGCCGGCAGGGTGCCGGTGATGACCAGGTCGGCCCGGTCCTGTTCCAGCGCATCGTCCGCGCCGGACATCACCACCTGGGTCAGCCTGACCTGGCTGCCGCGACTGAGCGGGTGAAATCCCTGCAGGGCCTGCATTAACAGCCGGTCCGGAAAGGCCGCATCGACCACCAGCCGGATTTCCGCCTCCCATCCCTGTTCCAGGCTCTGTGCAAAGGCCTCGATTGTGGCGGCGTCATCGAGCAGGTGACGCGCGCGTTGCAGCAGCGCGCGGCCTTGATCGGTGAGTTCGGCCTTGCGCCCGTTGATGACCAGTAGCTCGACACCAAGCTGCGTTTCCAGCTTGTCGATTGCATAACTGATGGTCGACTGGCTGCGATGCAGGTACTGCGCAGCCTGGGCATAACCATTGTGGTCGACCACCGCCTGCAGCGCGCGCCATTGTTCCAATGTGGTACGTGGATGGTAAGACATATCGATATTTTAGATCATTATTAACAATATTATGAACTTTATTATCTAAAATTATAAACGATAATGAATCCCGAGTAGTTATTACGTGTTTGACAACTGGAGGGAAGAATCATGGACAAAGTTATGAATATCGCCGGGCGGGTGTTACTGGCCCAGATCTTTATACTGGCCGGGATCAACAAGATCGGTGCCTACGCCGCAACCCAGGCCTATATGGAGGCGATGGGGGTTGCCGCTATGCTGTTGCCACTGGTAATAGTGCTGGAACTGGGCGCCGGGATAGCGCTGCTGGTGGGCTGGAAGACCCGTTGGGCGGCCTGGGCGCTGGCCGTGTTTACATTGGTTGCGGCCTTCGTGTTTCACGGCAATCTCAATGATCAGATTCAGGGCATACTGTTTATGAAAAATCTGGCTATTGCCGGTGGACTGCTGGTCGTATCCGTTAGCGCAACACAACATGGTTGGAGCGTCGACCGTTATTTGCAGGCCGAACAGGCATAGCTACTCGACAGGCCAGGATCGGGAAACCGGTATGGGTTAAGGAGAACAGGTAATGAACAAAGTTATCCATCGGGCAGACAGTCGCG
Source organism: uncultured Gammaproteobacteria bacterium (assembly GCA_947258795.1). Taxonomy (GTDB): domain Bacteria; phylum Pseudomonadota; class Gammaproteobacteria; order DRJJ01; family DRJJ01; genus DRJJ01. The sequence continues at coordinate 60,626 of CAMYJU010000024.1, forward strand.
GCGCGGCCGAACATGGCTGGCTGCATAGCAAGCACAGTTTCAGTTTCGCAAGTTATTACAATCCGGAGCGTATGGGGTTCGGACTGTTGCGTGTGCTGAACGATGACCTGGTCGAACCCGGAGCCGGCTTCCCGACCCATCCGCATCAGGACATGGAGATCATCTCAATTCCACTATCGGGTAGTCTGCGTCACCAGGACAGTATGGGCAATGTGCATCAGATCAGCGCCGGCGAGATCCAGGTGATGTCGGCTGGTACCGGCATTACGCATTCTGAATATAACGGTTCGAACGACGATCCGGTCAATTTCCTGCAAATATGGGTGCAACCGAAACTCTATGGTATCGAACCGCGTTATGCGCAACAACGATTTGATCCGGCGCAGCGACAGAACCGCTTGCAGTTCGTGATTACGACCGACGCCAGAGAGGATGCGATGCAGATCAACCAGGATGCCTGGTTTGCACTAAGCGATCTGGATGCCGGCAACTCGATCAAATATCAACTACAAGGACAGGGTACCGGTGTGTATGTGTTTGTCCTCGAAGGGCAGATCGAAGTGGCCGGTGAGCGCTTGAACAAATGCGATGCGATCGGTGTGAATGGCGAGAACAAGATAGAGATCACGGCACTTGGTAATGGGTCTGCTTCGATATTGTTTATCGAGATACCTCACGATGACAGCCTTTTGTAGTCGTCATAGCGAATTGCCCTGAATCACCGTAGGTGGTTAGGGCAATTGCGCACTACGCCATATCGTCCTGATAATTCTCATATCGCCTGCGCAGGATGGCTTTTTCTATCTCAACCAGAAACAGTACGGACGACGACACCACGATCACTCTTGCCCAGGTTTGCGGATCAATCGAAGCCGTGCCGAACAGGGTGTGCATGAATGGCAGATAGGTAAAGGCCATCTGAAACAACAACAGTAAGCTGATCGCATACAACACATAGCGGTTACCGAGCAGACCATCGCGATTGAAAATCGGCGCGGTGATATAGCGCGAGTTAAACAGGTAAAATATCTCGAACATGACCAGAGTGTTGACCGCGACCGTACGCCCCTTTTCGATACTGGCCCCCTGTTGCATTTCCCAGATAAACAGGCCAAAGGTGCCGCTCAGCAGAATGATGGAAACAAACGCGATGCGCCACATGAACAGGGTGCCCAGCAGGGGCTCTTTTGCGTTACGAGGAGGGCGTCGCATGACACTGACCTCCCCCGGTTCAAACGCCAGTGCCAGCGCCAGTGTGATTGCGGTAACCATGTTTACCCACAGTATCTGTGCCGGTGTCAACGGCAGTTCCTGAAAGCCGAACAGGATCGCGGCCAGGATCACCAGCGCCTCACCGCCGTTGGTCGGCAATATAAACAGGATCGCCTTTCTCAGGTTGTCGTAGACGGTGCGGCCTTCCTCGACCGCATGGGCGATGGATGCGAAATTGTCGTCCGCCAGTACCATTTCCGAGGCCTCGCGTGCCGCATCGGTACCGGAATGCCCCATCGCGGTACCGACATCGGCGCGTTTCAGAGCCGGGGCGTCATTGACGCCATCGCCGGTCATTGCCACGATCAGTCCGCTGGATTGCAGGGCCTTGACCAGATTGAGTTTGTGCTCCGGACTGACGCGGGCGTATACATCGACTTGCTGAACGCGCTGTTGCAGTTGCTCCTCGCTCATCTGCTGCAGCGCGTTGCCAGTGATGGCCTCGTCAGGATGCTCTAGACCAAGCTGGTGTGCAATTGCGCAGGCGGTCGAGGCGTGGTCGCCGGTAATCATCTTCACACGTATGCCGGCAGACTGGCATTTCTGTACCGCGGTAATAGCCTGGTTACGCGGCGGGTCGATCAGGCCGAACAGGCCGAGGAACACCAGGTCATTATTGATATCGCTGAATTCCAGTTCCGACTGGTTGGCTGTGGTCGCCTTGCATGCAATCGCGAGGACCCGTTCGCCGCGGGCGGCGAGTTGGTCTACCAGTTTATCCCAGTAGTCCTTGTCCAGGGCGATGTCGCCACCCATGCTGCGCTGGCTGCTACAGATCTCCAGCACCCGTTCCGGTGCGCCTTTCAGTAGTATCATGCCTTCGCCGGTATGGCTGTGATGCAGCGTGGCCATAAACCGATGTTCAGACTCAAACGGGATCAGGTCATCGCGAGGGTAATACTTGTTTTCCTGCTCGGGATCGAGGTTGGCCTTGTGTGCGGCCACCAGCAGGGCGCCTTCCATCGGGCTGCCATGGACCTGCCACTGTTGATCTTTCTGGAACAGGCTGGCGTCGTTGCACAGCGTGGCTGCGCGTATGGTTTCGATCAAAACCGGGTGCTGGTCAAAGTCGACAGGACGGTTGTCGAGCAGGATATCGCCATGGATATCGTAGCCGGTACCGGTCAGCCCAAACACATCATGGTCACAGGCAATATGATGCACCGTCATTTGATTGCGCGTCAGGGTGCCCGTCTTGTCCGAGCAGATCACTGATACCGCACCCAGGGTTTCCACAGCCGGCAGGCGGCGGATAATCGCACGTCGCCTGGCCATGCGTTGCACGCCGATCGCCAGTGTGATGGTCATGATCGCAGGCAGGCCCTCCGGTATTGCGGCGACGGCCAGTCCGACCGAGGCCAGAAACATATCGGTCAGGCTGTAATCGCGTACCAGTATGCCAAACAGGAACAGTGCGGCGGCGACCGTGAGTATCACCGTGGTCAGCCAGCGGCCGAACTGTGCAATCTGCCGTAACAGCGGTGTGGTCAACTTATCTACCTGGGCAACCATCTCGCTGATGCGGCCGATCTCGGTATTCGCCCCGGTCGCGATCACCACGCCGTTACCCAGACCGGAGCTGACCAGCGTTCCCGAGTAGGCCATGCACAGGCGGTCGCCGAGCACGGTCTGTTCAGTCAGCTGCCCGCTGTGCTTTTCAACAGCCAGTGACTCGCCGGTCAATACCGCTTCCTGTATCAGCAGCCCCCTGCTATGCAGCAGGCGCAGATCCGCCGGTACCTTGTCACCGGATTGCAATACCACGATATCACCGGGTACCAGGTTGACCGCATCGATGCTGACACGATGGCCATCGCGTACCACCATAGCCTTTGGTGACAGCATCTGGCGTATAGCCTTGAGCGCATCCTCGGCCTTGCCTTCCTGAACGAAACCGATCACCGCATTCGCAATTATGACACCGAAGATCACACTGGAGTCGATCAGGTGGCCAAGCACGAAGGTGATCACACCGGCGATCAGCAGCACATAGATCAGCACATTGTGAAACTGCAGCGCAAAGCGTACCAGGGCTCCTTGCGGCTTGAGCTCGGGCAACCGGTTGGGTCCATAGCGCTGCCGGCGTGTCTCTGCCTCACGGCTGTCGAGCCCGTCCGACGTTGCGTGAATCGCAGACAATACCTGGTCGACTCCCAGTGCATGCCAGGCCTGATGTGGTTGCGGGGTGTACGCCTGCGCGTGGCCTCTGACGGGTAGGCCAGAACGTTTGATGAGGACCGTTATGATCGCTATTGCCACTGCCAGTGCAATGATCAGCCATACAATGCCAGCCATATTTTAGACTCCTGTCAGGGTGACAGTATTCCGGAAGACTTTTTTGCGACCTGTCTAAATTTAGTTTAGCTGAAACAAAGTATCAGAAATTGTAAAAGATGTTAAACGTGTTTCTATATATTAAGGTATGGAACGGGGTGATTGCGGCAGGCGTGATCTGCAGCAGCTAGTGTTGATCATGCTGTTTCTGTTCCAGCTCGGCCACCAGTTTTTCCAGGTGTTCCAGTTTCTCGCGCGTGCGTTGTAGCACGGCCTGTTGTACCTCGAATTCCTCCCGATTAACGATTTGCATGCGTGACAGGGTCGACTGCAAAACCGAACGCAGGTTCTTTTCAATGTCAGTGCCCAGCGCCCTTAGGTCAGCAGGCAGACTGTCGGCAAGCTTGTGTGACAGGTCATCGAGAAATTTCGGGTCCATAATCGTGTTCCATTGCTAGAAATATTCAGGCCTACAGTTTACTCACAATCCGCCCTATGTTGCACTCTAAATGCGCACCAAATTGGTGCCAATGCACATATTTGATGCAGAAGAGCACGCGTTGAGCCAAAAAACGTCGCTATCTCGTTGTTTATTATAGCCCTAAATAACTGGCACAGGACATGCACTACAGATAGACGAGAGTTTAGGGGCGTCGATTCAGTCTCAGTGATCCTCGATATCAGGGGTATTGGTCTGGACTAGGTAACACGTCTGTTGGTTAACACTACGCCTGTACAGGCGGCGAAACATGGGGGTACAACCATGAAACTGGTTTCGGCTATTATCAAGCCATTCAAACTGGACGACGTACGTGAAGCGTTGTCTGAAATCGGGGTGCAAGGCATCACCGTCACAGAGGTCAAGGGATTTGGCCGTCAAAAAGGTCACACCGAACTGTATCGTGGCGCTGAATACGTTGTCGATTTTTTACCCAAGGTAAAGCTTGAGATTGCGATCGATGATGATCTGATCGATCAGGTAATCGAGGCAATCAGCAAAGCTGCCAATACCGGCAAGATTGGTGACGGCAAGATATTTGTTTACGACCTGGGGCAGGTTATCCGTATCCGTACCGGTGAATCCGGCCCGGATGCACTATAGAGTTGGGAGAGAATAATGGATAATCAAATATTGAATAATGTATTCGAGCTGCAATACGCGATCGATACGTTTTACTTTCTGGTGATGGGTGCACTGGTGATGTGGATGGCCGCCGGCTTT
>CAMYJU010000025.1 GCA_947258795.1 uncultured Gammaproteobacteria bacterium
GTACCTGTCATTCAAGTTCAAGGGTGGCAACAAAGGTGACAAACTCAAACTGAGCTGGGTCGACAACAAGGGCGAATCCAGTTCCACTGAAGTCACCATCAAGTAATTCTGCCATCCGGCGGAAATGCAAAACCCGTATCAGCTTGCTGATACGGGTTTTTTAATGCCCGAACCAGCGACAATTGCAATGATTGTTGCAATTTGCACCTGTTTTTCCATGAACTTTTCGATTACTTTTTATAAGTGTATGAATTAATTAAAAAAACATTTTTGGTACGGGAATTGCCTTTAAAACCAGACAGACTACGCTGATTTACACGTTTTTTTAACTTATTTGCTAAGGAGTCAACTCGATGCATAATCCGAACCGACGCACCCTGCTCAAGGGTACCCTGACAGCTGGAATCGCTGTCGTCGCGGCCGGTGCCGGCTTGCTGAAGCCGCACACTGTGCTCGCAGCCTGGCCAAAAGCCGCTTTTGAGGCAAAGGGAATGGATAACGCCACCAACGCCCTGCTGGGAGGTTCCAGCGCCACAGCAAGCAAAGATATCAAGATCAAGACCCCCTCGATTGCTGAAAACGGTGCCGTAGTCAACGTTGCCGTTTCCTCAACGCTGCCAGGCGTAGAGTCTATCAGCATCCTGGTTGAACAGAACGGCAGCCCGCTGGCAGCCACTTTCGACCTGAACCCGCGTACCGAGGCCTACATCAAGACCCGCGTCAAGGTTGCCAAGACATCCGGCATCGTTGCGATGGTCCGTTCCGGCGGCAAGATTTTTAGCGCCCGCCGTGAAGTCAAGGTAACACTCGGCGGCTGCGGCGGCTGATCAACAAGCATAACGAGGTATAAGACTATGGCTAGTACAATTCGACCACGCGCCTGGATGAAGGACGGTGTTACCAACGTCAAGGCACTGATCAGTCACCCGATGGAAACCGGACTGCGTAAAGACAAGGCCAGCGGCCAGATCATTCCGGCACATTTTATTCAGGACCTGATCGTAACCCATAACGGCGAGCAAGTACTGCACGGCTATCTGGGCCCTGCCGTTTCCAAGAACCCGTTCCTGAACTTCAAGTTCAAAGGTGCTAACAAGGGCGACGCCCTGACCATTAGCTGGAACGATAACAAGGGTAAAAGCGACTCGCTGGAAGTAAAAATCAATTGATGTAACAGTTTTCGCATTGCTGCACCATGCGACTAGCGCATAATCCTTATGGACTATGCGCTTTTTTTTGCCTGCTGCACGGCCTGACCCGGATAAACACCCGTCCAATGGATATCTTATATACTTTATTAATGAAGGATGATATCGAGAACAAACTCCACAAACGCCTCGGGCGTGTACACGCACGGCAACGCCTGGGCATCGAGTCTGACAAGGAACGCCATATCTTCGGCGGTGGCCTGAATTTTTTTCATCCGGAAAACTGGTATTCACTGGCCGCAATCTTGCGCTATACCCTGAAACTAACCGGACTCTATTATCTGGGTCAGCGCAACACCAGACGCCTGCGCGTGGTTCACAACTCACTTTGCCTGCCCGGACTGCCCGGGGCCTTCGAGGGCTACACCATCCTGCATCTGAGTGATTTGCATGTCGACATGAACCAGCAAGCCATGCGGCATATGACCAGCATGATCAGTGAGATGGATTATGACCTGTGTGTATTGACCGGCGATTACCGCGCCAGGACCTTTGGCGCGATCGATGCCACCATCGCCGGCATGTCGCAGGTCGCACATGTGATCGACAAACCGGCGTTCGCGGTACTCGGCAATCATGACAGTATCCTGATGGTGCCTGAGCTGGAAGACATGGGCTTTCGCCTGTTACTGAATGAATCGGTCGTGCTGGAGCGCGGTGAGGAACAAATCTACCTGGCCGGTGTGGATGACGCGCATTATTTCAGGGTGGACAATATCCAGAAAGCGCGCAGCAATATCCCGGAGGACGCACCGTCGTTGTTGCTGTCACATACGCCGGAGATCTATCAACAGGCTGCACACGCCGACTTTAACGCCTATCTTTGCGGTCACACCCACGGTGGACAGATCTGCATACCGGGTGGTTACCCGATCACGCTGGATGCAAAATGTCCGCGTTACATGGGTTCGGGTAGCTGGCAATACCACACTATGCATGGCTACACCTCGGTTGGCGCCGGCTCGTCTATCGTCAACGTACGCTTTAACTGTCCCCCGGAAATTACCCTGCACCGGCTCACTGCAGGCACAAAATCACAACAAGGGTCATCGGCACAGCGGCGATAAGTCGCCTAGTAGGGACGCTTTCTGACATGCAACGCAAACAGTACGCGTGACAGCAGCAACTCCACAACGATAAATCCGGCCACTACCAGGAACACCATACCCCAATCCAGTCCGTATACCTGTTTGCAATACAACAGCGGTAGCAGGGCCTCCGGTATCTGGTCCAGGCCAAGAAACCTGCTGCTTGACGGCCTGCCCAGGCGACGCTTGATGAAACTGGATAACAGGTCACCACACATCGCGAGTGTGGCAATAACAATACCCATCAAAAAACCAAGACCCATCAGACCTGAACACAGGCCGGTCAGCAGCAGTGCAGCAAGTATGCCGCGTACGGTTTTGGAAGGACCAAACAGCGGCTGCCCATACAGTTGGTAACCACGGTCCAGCGGCATCGCCAGACTGTCGCCGAACAGCTTCATAGCGATAATCGGTGCACCGTTGGCGATACCCAGTAAAAACAGTATTTTCAGTTCCAGCATCAGGTACGCCGATACCCTGTGGTTAATACGAGCACTCAGATCTGAGGGGTACGACTGTTCAACCAACCCGGCAACAGCTGGCTGACTACCTCTGCCTTGTTTACCAGGTGGGCCGTAGCGGGTTTGTTGAAAATAGTTTGCCAGTCCGGTGCCTTGCTGTCTGCGACAGCGGCAAGATATTGCTCCAGATCATGGGCGTCAGAGATACCACTCAGACTTTTGAATTTCTCGTAGTCTTCAATACCGAAGTGATTATACAGCCAGGCCTGGCCAGCCCAGGAGCGTAATTGCGAATAGGAGAACCCGGTGCGCAGTGCAAGATCCAGCCAGCAGGCATTGGCCATATTGTCGAGGTTATCAAATCCTTCACGGTTCAGGCGCATCTCATGGCTTTGACTCATGCCGGACAGGTTGTTCAATGGTATCGATTTGTATTCCTCGCTTTTCATACCGAGGCCCAGGCCCTTGTTGGCAATCTTGGTCAACAACATCAGGCCACGGCCCGGAAAAAACCCGATGAAAAAACTGAATATTGGAATCAGGCTGGTACCCGTTTCTTCAGCCTTGCCGGACAAATCAAGCATGTAGGAAGATGTGTCCGCAAACGCAAATGACAAAACCAGCGCCAGGATACTGCCGGTCATCATACGGATTGCACTGGACACGAAAATATTCGGCACCAGGTCCAGCGTGTAGTAGCTGCGTACCATGTGCCCGATCAAATAGGTATAGGCGCCGGCAAAGCCGTACATAAACGCGGTCAGGCTGATCATCAAGCGGGTCACATAGGCCGTATCACCAGTGATGTACTGATACATGTAAGGGCCCAGCATCAGGAAGTTCGCGCCCTTGTTGAAATCGACGCCGCTTAATACTACACCTGCTTCGGGCGCTACCAGCGGTACCGGTTTAAACAACAGGAATATCGATACGCCAAATATAACTACCGAGGTCAGCGTGATAATACTGCCGATGTAATTCCGTATCCGGAATGATTTGTCGATAGTCTTGTGTATATAGTCACGGTTTTTGCTGTATTCATCTTCTGTCAATTCGGTTTTGACCGAACGGATTTTTTCTTCCTTCATCCTGACCACATAGAATATTGTGATGACAGGGACAATCAGGATTGCGAACAGTGCAAGCAGCAGGTTGTATTGAAAATAAGTCGGATCAAACCATGTCGCCGGCTGCAAAAACATCGCACCTGGCTGGCCTGTCAGGTAAAACATTTCAATCACGCCGTATACCAGGCCCGAGACCAGGGCCACGCCAAATGCAACACTGAGGTATGACATTATTTTTTTCATCTGCGTCACCCGTATTTTTATTTGTTATATTGCGCCAGTCTTTCTCATCAGTTCGTAGATGGATTCAGCAATCAGTCCGTAACCCCTGGAATTCGGATGTATCGGATCCGATTTTAATGACGGTTCAGATAATACATCAGCAAGTATCTGGTCCTCTATAGGAATATTATAGTCTTCGGCTATGGTTTTATAAAACCCATCACTGGACAAGAATAAACCGGGTCTTGGCACACCAATCAATATCACACTGACACCACGCTGTCGCACATGATGGATCATGTTGCGGATGTTCTGATCGAGCTTTGCACGATCCAGTTTTCTGATCATGTCATTACCACCATGCGCAATGATGACCAGTTCGGGCTGAACATCATCCAGCAAGGCAGGCAGGCGTTTCAGACCCCGGTCACTGATCTCGCCCGGTACGCCGCCATTAATCACCTTTCTGTTGATCAGACTGGCCAGTACACTGGGATAACTGTTTTGCGTGCTCGCTCCGGTACCGGCGGTGAGGCTATCACCAAACGCCAGCACCACTCCCTGCGCGGACAGTGGCTGTATCTCGGGATGCGTACTGGAGCAGGCAACCAGCATCACTGACAACAGAAAACCTGCCAACCAACTTATGTTCATCATACAGTTTCCATACAACTTATGTGTTAACCATCATGTCCCTTATTATTACTCTGGTCTTAAAATATTTATATAAATATGGGTATGAATAATTATCTGCGCATAGTGTGTACGCTGTCACTTTTCGAACAAACTTTTATCAGTTTCTCCTTGCTAAACATAATTCATCTACTTACTATTTTTTTCGCTTTCAATAAAGCATAAAAACACACAGCTACTAAGGAGAAAACCATAATGGATATTATAAAATTTTCGACCCGACTGATCCCGTCTGTCTTGCTTGGCTTGATGCTGATCACAACAGCAAATGCCGGTGGACTGGACGCTGGCACACAGGCCAAGATAGACGCCTACAAACAGAAACTCGCAAACTGGGCACAGGACCCCGATGTGGTAGCCGCCGTCAAGAATGCCAACCTGAAGGGCACCAAGATGGACAATCCCACCTGGAAGTCCATGAACAAGTCCGATGGCAAGGTTCTGAGTTATCAGAACAGCCCTGCCGGCAAAAAGCTGAGCAAGTGGAATGAAGACAAATCCCTTGGAAAATTATTCATCCGCGACAAGAAAGGCAACTATGTTGCTGGCAGCAAGAAACCGGCTATCTATAACATCGCCACGCGTCCTGCGTTTACCAAGGCCAAGCCAGGCCTGGGCTGGAATTCAACCAAGGTCAAGCCTGACCCGACCACTAACCTGGCCAGCATTCAGGTTTCCTACCCGGTTATCAGTGAAGGCAAGAAAATCGGTGTAATCCACACCAGTGTCATCGTCGAGTAAAACGACGGAATCATATCCGCAATACCGGTTGCCCGCACTGCGGGCCCGGTGATTGCGGGTACTCTCATCAGTACCACCCATCAGCCTGTCGATAGCCCGGAAAGTCGATCAAGCACCTGCCGGGTATCCAGCCCGAGCTTGTCCGGATCCACGCCTAGCATTCCACACAGGGAAATGATCTCGATGTGTTCGACCAGGCTGACATGGCCGTCGCTTTTACCAATAGCCAGACATAAATTAATCAGTAACTCGGCGGTATCGCTATCCAGCGCTACTGACCTGATCACCGCCAGCGCCTGCTCGTGTCCCTGCTTGGGTGATGCGAGGATACTATCGGTAAATTCATTGAACAGGTTCACGCCTTCATGTGGGTCAAATATTTTCAGGCTCTCCAGGGTTTCCATAATCTGGTCCACCCGGATACGTTCGCTGAATGTCACCTCGCCTTCAGACGCTGCGACGATCGCGCAAGCCGCCATGGCCGCTTCCAGAAAAGGCCGATTGTGACGTTTTTCCGAACTGGCATGATACATTTCGATAAAGCTGGCAATTATCCCTGACATGAGGTTACCTTGTCTGTCCTGTTGTTTGTTTGTATAGCATCAAATTGCCAATGAAGTACAGTTTCGACGGTCCAGTCCGGCAGACCACCCGCCTACGTCCAAACCACGAAACTGGCACGTGGACGGCCGATGCTGTATCGTTGTTTACCTCTGTAAGCAGTTGAATATTACTGAATATGCTACGCCCGTCTCAAATTATCCGAGTTGTCCATATCAACATGGTGCTGGTACGCCACGGGCTGGACGAGCTGATCTTTGCGACCCACCTGTTACGTCCGGTACGTTTCCTGATGTATCTGGCGCCGTGGTACTGGGTACGCGACCGTAGCCTGTCGCGGGGCTTGCGTATCCGTCGTACACTGGAGGATCTGGGACCGATATTCGTCAAGTTCGGCCAGATCCTGTCCACCCGCCGTGACCTGTTGCCTGATGATATTGCAGAAGAACTGATACGCCTGCAGGACCAGGTGCCACCATTCGATCCGGCACAGGCACGCCAGATCATCGAGCAGTCATTCGGCAAGCCGGTCGGTGAACTGTTTGCATCGTTTGATGAACAACCGCTGGCCTCGGCATCGATTGCACAGGTGCATGCGGCGACCATGCATGACGGCCGTGAGGTGGTGGTCAAGGTACTGCGTCCCGATATCGAACCGGTGATACAGCGCGACCTGGACCTGATGTACACCATCGCCGCTCTCGCGGAACGTTTCTGGAAAGACGGCAAACGTTTGCGCCCGGTCGATGTGGTCGGTGAATTCGACAAGGTCATCCATGATGAACTGGACCTGGTACGCGAGGCGGCCAATGCCACCCAGTTGCGACGCAATTTCGAAGGCTCGGCACTACTGTATGTGCCCAGGATAGACTGGGATCATGTGCAACAGAATGCGCTGGTCATGGAACGTATCTCGGGTATACCGATCGGTGATATCGCCAGCCTGCACACCGCCGGCATCGACATGAAGCGACTGGCCGAAAATGGCGTCGAAATTTTCTATACCCAGGTGTTCAAACATAATTTCTTTCATGCCGACATGCACCCGGGCAATATCTTTGTCGCCGATGACGGTCACTATATCGCGGTCGACTTCGGCATCATGGGTTCGCTGACCGAGGCCGACAAGCGTTACCTGGCAGAAAACTTTGTCGCGTTCTTTAACAGTGACTACCGCCGGGTCGCGGAATTACATGTCGAATCCGGCTGGGTGCCGGCAGGCACGCGTGTGGATGAATTCGAGTCGGCGATCCGTACCGTGTGTGAGCCGAACTTCAATCGCCCGCTGAAGGAGATCTCGCTCGGCCAGGTGTTGTTAAGACTGTTCCAGACCGCGCGACGATTTAATATGGAAGTGCAGCCGCAGCTGGCCCTGCTGCAAAAGACCCTGCTCAATGTCGAAGGACTGGGTCGCCAGCTCTATCCTGACCTGGATCTGTGGTCGACAGCCAAGCCATTTCTTGAAAGCTGGATGCGCGAACAGGTCGGTCCGCGCGCTTTCCTGCGCCAGGTACGCAACAACATCCCGGTGTGGACCGAAAAGCTGCCGGAGTTGCCCGACTTGCTGCATCGCTATCTGACCGAAAATACCTCACAACCTGCGCAGGGTGACAGTGACCGCGGAGCGATCGAGAAACTGCGTAAGGAGCTCAGGCGCGCGCAGCAACTGACGCGCATGACAATAGCCGGTAGCGCATTACTGATCAGTGCCTTTATTATTCTCGCGCTGGATAACTACGCCCCGGCGATGATTTACGGTGCACCGGTACTGAGCTGGATACTGGGCGGTCTCGGCGCGAGCGTGTTAATCTCGGGCCTGCTCGGTAACGACGACTGAAGGGAACAGCACGGGCCTGCTGCCTGAACTAACTGCGTACCAGGCCCTGCTCGACCTCGTCCCGCTTTGCCTGGCCAGACAGCGACTCGATCAGGGTTAACGCAAAGTCCATTGCGGTCCCCGGCCCGCGTGAGGTAATCACCTTGTCATCGCAAACCACGGCCGATTCCTGCTGGATCGCCAGCCCGGGCACCTGCATGGCCTGCAGCACCCCCGGATAGGCGGTGGCCTGCCTGCCGTCGAGCACACCGGCAGTCGCCAGTACCTTTGGCGCCGCGCAGATGGCCGCGACCCAGGATTGTTGCCGGGCCATGGAGGTAATCAGTGACTGGATACGCGCGTCATTATTCAGGTGGTCGGAGCCGGGCATACCTCCCGGTAGCACCACCATGTCGTATTCGTTTTGCAGTGCCTGGTCCAGTGGCATGTCCGGCACCAGCACCGTGCCACGCGAGGCCTTGACCGGGCCTTCCTGCAGACCGGCACTGACCACCTCGATACCGGCGCGGCGCAACAAATCGATAATGGTTACGGCTTCGAGTTCTTCACAGCCTTCTGCAAGGGGGACCAATACGCGTGCCATATCTGGTGGCTCCTGTGTTTGCGGCGCTCGATGATGCTGGCCACCGGTACCAGCCTGACCCCTTCCGACGCCAGTGTCGGCAACCATTCGCTCAGCACCTGCATGGTATCGATATGCGGGTGACCTATCGCCAGGGCCGTGCCATGCCTGCGCGCCGCCTGTAACAATCGTCTGAGCTGGATGCGTATCGCCTGCGGTCGCGGGTCGTGGTCCAGAAAGACATCGCGGCGGGTACTGGGTATGCGATGGGCGCGGGCTGCCTGTAATGCAACTGTAGCGGCCGTGGTGCGACTGTCAACAAAGTACAGCTGACCACGCTGCTTGACCGCATACATCAGCCAGTCCATCGCCTCGGGACGCTGGGTCAGCAAGCTGCCCATGTGATTGTTAATACCACTGACATGCGGGATGCTGGCCAGATCGTTCAGCAGGGTATTGTGCATGTCCTGCCGGCTCATATTGCTGGTCAGCGCGCCCGGCTCCAGCAGGTGGCCCTGTTCGGACTGCATAGGTAAATGCAACAGTACTTCCTTGCCATTTCGGTGTGCCTGCCGGGCAATGGCTTTGGCATAGGGGCTGTGTGGCAGGATGGAACAGGCGATCGGGGCGGGTAGCGTCGCGACCTGGATACCGCGTTCATGCTGCATGCCCAGATCATCGATAATGATCGCAATAATCGGATCCGGGTGTTGCGCGGCAACGGCGGTCTGGGCTGAAAACAATACCAGCAGGATGGTATGCAGCCACGCACGGCAGCGCATGATGGCCTCCCTGGCCGTCATCACTGGTCAAGACACCCTGGAGTCAGATCAGGGTGCGAACTGTCTGGCGATATTGAGCCCCTTGAGCAGGTTAAGGGCTTCGAACAGCTGGTAGTCTTCCTGGGCCAGTTTTCCTGCCTTGTCTTCATCATCAACCTTGTTGTTGTTTTTTTGTTCTTTGCCATTTCCATTGGAAAGGTGACCGCTCAGATCCTTTTCCTTCAAGGATTCGATTACCGGTTTTTCCACTTCCGTTACCTGGCGCGGTTTGACCGCGATGTCCGGCTCGATCCCTTCGGCCTGGATAGAACGGCCATTCGGGGTAAAGTAACGGGCAGTGGTGAGCTTGATTGCCGTACCGCCACGGGCCGGCATGATGGTCTGCACCGAGCCCTTACCAAAGCTGCGCGTGCCCATCACGATTGCACGCTTGTGATCCTGCAGCGCACCGGCAACAATTTCGGATGCCGATGCCGAACCACCATTAATCAGGATAACCAGCGGTGAGCCGTCCAGTATGTCTCCGGGCGCGGCATTGAAACGCAGCTTGGAGTCAGTCACACGTCCTTCAGTGTAGACGATCAGGCCCTTGTCCAGAAACGCATCGGATATCTGTACGGCAGCGCTCAGTACGCCACCCGGGTTATTACGTAAATCCACTATCATGCCCTTGAGCGGACCATCGTATTGCTTCTTTAGCGCGGTGGCGGCCTTGGCCAGGCTCGGTCCGCTATTGGACTGGAACTGGGTGACCCGGATATAGCCAAAACCATCGTCCAGCATACGGCTTTTTACACTAGTCACCTTGATCACCGCGCGGGTAAGGGTCAGCTTGATCGGCTTTTCCTCGCCTTCACGAATAATGGTCAGTACGATCTGGCTGCCGGGCTTGCCGCGCATGATCTTGACCGCATCACCCAGTGACTTGCCTTTGACCGGCTCGTCGTCCAGGCGAATGATCAGGTCACCAGCCTTCACACCGGCGCGTTGCGCAGGGGTGTCATCGATCGGCGAAATCACCTTGACGAAACCGCCTTCCATGCCGACCTCGATACCCAGGCCGCCGAACTCACCGGTGGTGCCGATCTGCAGGTCCTTGAATTCTTCACCGTCCAGGTATGAGGAGTGCGGATCCAGACCTGATAGCATACCGCGGATCGCGTTTTCCAGCAGTTGCTTGTCGTCCACTTCCTCGACGTAATCATTCTTGATCCGGGTATAGGCATCCGTGAACGATCGCAGGGCTTCCAGCGGGATCTGGCTTTCTTCAAGCGCACGATTGGCGAACACACCGCTGCCGATACTGGCGCTCAGACCCAGTACAACACCCAGACTGATGGTTGCAAAAAACCTTGATTTGCTACTCATTCAAACCTCTCTTTCTGCTGATATCAGAGCCACGCAACCGGTAAAGTAACTGATTTTGCAGTGGATTAGGCTCCAGTGGCGCTCTATCGTCTATATCGGCATCTTTCCTGAAAAGATTATGGCAGGCCAGCAATTCCGTCTGCCAGTTGACTACCGCTCTGGCTGCTGATCAGCACCGCAAGGCCCGTTCCAAATGGACCCGGAAACGGTACCCTCGACTGTCCGAACCGGCAGCTTTCCTTATATCTATGATCGCAACATAGCACAGATGTTCCAGTTCAGGAAACAAAAACCCGCCATCTAACAGGATGAATTCCCTGTTTTGTGCGCTGTTTATGGTCTGGCTGCGGTCCGCGCCAGACGCGGCTTGCGGCGTGAACTCCAGCGCTGTGGATCCACCGGTTGACCCTGTTTGCGAATTTCGTAATACAGGGCGCTGCGGCTCTGGCCACCACTGTCACCCACACTGGCAATCACCGTGCCGGCATCGACCCACTCGCCGACCTCCTTGTACAGGCCCTGGTTATGGCCATACAGGGACATATAACCCTCGCCATGGTCAACGATAATGAGCAGGCCATAGCCACGCAGCCAGTCAGCAAATGCGACCCGGCCATGCGCAACGGCGGTGACCGCTTCGCCATGGTTAGCGCTAATCAGTACGCCTTTCCAGCTACCACCGTGACTGCTGCGACGCTGACCATAGCGGGCGCGCAGACGTCCCGCCGTCGGCCAGGGCAGGGCACCCTTGAGCTTTCTGAATGGCCGCTGTCGCTGTCCGGCTTGTCGAATATCCTCGACCGGGGCGCTGAGCTTGTTGATATCCGACAGCAGCTCCTGTAAGCGCCGTTCGTCTTCGAGCAGGCGATTCAAAACCGCCTGCTTGGTTTTCAGTTTGCGATTCAGCCCGACCAGCAACTTTTTGCGTTGCTTGCGTTGTTTTTTCAGTTCCGAACGGGACTGCTTGCGCGTTTGCAGCAACCGCTGCAGGCCTTGCTGACGGCTACTGATCTCCTGCTCAACGACCAGTAGACTTTCCAGCTGTTCCCTGACGCTGTTGATATTGCGCAAGCGCGCCTGGTTCAGGTAGTCGTAGTACACCAAAACCCGCTGAACACTGCCCGGTTCGGACTGGCTGAGCAGTATCTTGACCTGTTCCTGCCGGCCCATCGCGTAACGTGCGCGCACCTGGGTGGCCATCAGGTTGCGCTGTTTTACCAATTGTCTGCGTTCCTGCTGTTGCCGTGCCTGGAGCTTCTGCAACTCCTTTTTGGCACTGCGACTTTCGCGGCGCAGGCGCCGCAGTTCCCGGTTGATGCGACCAATGCGGGTTTCCGTCTTCTTCAGGGATTGCTGTGCGTTGTTACGCCGGTCACGTGTACCCTGCACATCTTCGCGCACGGTCTCGATTTTTTTCTGCAAGGCCTCCAGTTCGGTTGCCTGATCCTTCGCGGCACTGGCCGTTCCGCAAACCAGCAGCATCGCCACAACCAGCAGTTGCTGAAGTCGAATAGAAAGGTACTGGGTATTAGCGGACTTGCAACAGGATGTGACGCAGGGGTCCGTGATCATTCCGCTTGCAGTTCAATCAGATTACGACCTGTCATCTCGATCGGCTGGTCGATGTCCATCAGCGTCAGCATACTGGGCACGATATCCGCGAGACAGCCCTTGTCCTGCAGCGTGGCCGGGCGGCCCACGTAGATCAGAGGCACCGGGTTAATGGTATGGGCAGTATGTGCCTGGCCAGATTCCTGGTCGCTCATTTTCTCTGCGTTGCCATGATCTGCCGTAATCAACATTTCGCCCCCTGCAGCCATGATCGCATCATATACCCGTGCCAGACACTTATCCAGCACCTCGATAGCCTTGACGGTCGCATCGATTTTGCCGGTATGACCGACCATATCCGGGTTGGCATAATTGCAAATGATGACGTCATATTTACCGGATTCGATCGCCTCGATCAGCTGGTCGGTGAGTTCCGGCGCAGCCATCTCCGGCTGTAGATCATAGGTCTTGACCTGCGGGGACGGCACCAGGATCCGGTCTTCTCCCTCGAACGGTGTCTCGACACCGCCATTGAAGAAAAACGTCACATGCGCGTATTTCTCGGTTTCGGCGATACGCAGCTGGCGCATACCACGCTGCGCCAGTACCTGACCGAATACCTTGTTCATGCGCTCGGCAGGAAAAGCCACCGGAATATTGAATTCAGCACTGTATTCGGTCAGGCTGACAAAGCGGCCCAGCTTTGGCTGGTATTCGCGTTCAAAACAGTCGAAGTCCGACTCAATAAACGGCCGCGTGATCTGCCGGGCACGATCAGAGCGGTAGTTCATGAACATCACCATGTCGCCATCTTCGATGCGTATCGCTGTCTCACCGTCAGCGACAATACTGGTCGGCTGCACGAACTCGTCGGTCTCGTCACGCTCATAGGCCATAGCCAGACCGGTCTCGGTATCCGCTGCGCTGAAACGCCCCTTGCCCTGGGTAAGCAGGTCGTAGGCCGCCTTGATACGTGGCCAGCGGTGATCCCTGTCCATCGCATAATAGCGCCCGACCAGTGACACGATCCGGCCACCGCCTATCTCGTCAAAAACCGCCTGCATGGCCTGAATGGAAGCCTTGGCACTTTTCGGCGGGGTATCGCGGCCGTCCAGAAAGGCGTGCACATAAACCTTTTTTGCACCGCGTTCGACCGCCAGCTTGACCATTGCGAAAATCTGGTCCTGGTGGCTATGCACACCACCCGGTGACAGCAGGCCGAGGATATGCACGGCCTTGTCGTCTTCGATGGCCTGATCGACCATATCCGTCAGGGTCTGGTTGGTGAAAAAACTGCCGGTGCGGATCGCGCGGCTGACACGGGTAAACTCCTGATATACCACGCGACCGGAGCCCAGGTTCAGGTGGCCGACTTCGGAATTCCCCATCTGGTCACCCGGCAGGCCGACAGCAGCGCCCGAGGTCCGGATCAGGGTGTGCGCATACTGATCCCACAGGCGGTCCCAGACCGGGGTATCAGCGGCCATAATCGCGTTACTTTCCGGGGATTCACTATAGCCCCAACCATCGAAAATGATCAGTGCTATGGGCCTTTTACTCACCGACATACTGTACTCAATCCTGAAAAACCATATCCATTGCGAGCTGGATGTTTAGACATAGTCTAACCTGTTTTGCCTTACTCTGACGAGCGCCAGAACAGACCTTGAACCGCGGATATGACAAAAATGTTAATAAAGTGGCTGCATAAACATAGTATTATTGTATAATGTTCCACTAATAAAGACATCCATTTTAAAAAACTGGATGCAGGTACGCTAGCATTTACACGAGTCACAGCAAAAAATATGGACATTTGCGTGATTTTCATTGTTAAATGTCAGGGTGTTCGATAGATACCTAACAGCAATAGCAGGCAAGCTCATGAATTCTGAAATCGAACTGCTGATGACCCAGGACGACGATATCGAACGTGCGTCCCGCTCACTGAAAGCCATGTCCCATCCGTTACGCCTGAAGATCCTGTGTACACTGGGTGATCGTGAGGTAAGCGTACAGGACATCGTAGAGCACGTCGGTACATCGCAAAGCAATATTTCGCAGCATCTGGCTATCCTGCGCGACAAGGGCATACTTGCCTCTCGCAAGGATGCCAACCGGGTGTATTACCGGGTCGAGGACCCGCGCACCCTGCGCCTGATCGGCATGATGCGCGAAGTATTCTGTAGCACCGGTATCGGCTAAGCCGTCCAGGCTGGTCAAGCCGGCTGCTCACTACGCAGGTTGTCCGTCCTGCCAGTGGCCTGTATTCCCTGATGAGTATATACTCCTTGCCTCACCCACTTCCGGTTAAGAAAGATTAAGGTATCCTGATCCATGTCGCAGTTGGCTGAATTTATTGTCAATCACGCATTTTTAAGCACCATGTGGGCCGCACTGGTGGTCATGCTGCTGCTCGGCGAGATCCGTCGTCTGAACGGTGCGAGTTCCAGTGTCGGGCCGGCCGATGCCACACGTATGATCAATCATGACAATGCCGTGTTACTGGACGTACGTGAAGACAAGGAAATCACCGACGGAAGCATTATCAATTCAGAGCATATTCCGCTGACCCAGCTGGACGCGAACATCAAGCGCCTGGAAAAATTCAAACAGCGGCCGATTATCGCCTATTGCCGTAGCGGCAGCCGTTCCAACAGTGCCGCTGCGAAACTACGCAAGCAGGGTTTCGACAAGGTTTATAATCTGCGTGGCGGTGTCATGGCCTGGCAACGCGAGAATCTGCCCCTGATCAAGACTTAATCACGGACGTTGATACAAGCTGACGCCCGCAACCGTTCCATCATTTGAAGACAGATACTGATATGAGTAATGAAGACACCGCTGCCGTTGATGCACAGCATGAATTTGCGATACACAATATCTACCTGAAAGACTCTTCGTTTGAGTCGCCGAATTCTCCACAGGTATTCAGAACCAGCCCGAAACCCTCGATACAGCTGACCCTGGGCGTCACCCATAACGAACTGGAAGACGGCGTATTCGAGGTCGTGCTGAATGTCACCGTGGATGCCAAGGAAAAGGAGGCCACCACCTTCCTGATCGAGATCCAGCAGGCGGGTATCTTCACTGTGAAAGGTTTTGACGAAGCGGGTATCAACTCGATGCTCGGCATATTCATTCCAAATATGCTGTTTCCATACGCCAGGGAAACGGTTTCCAGTATGGTCACTCGCGGCGGTTTCCCGCCGTTGCTGCTGGAGCCGGTGAACTTCGAAGCGCTGTATGCACAGAATCAGCAGGCTGCCAAAGAAGGGTCTGAATCAACCCACTAGTACGGGTATCGCCACGATGGGTGCCAAGCAAACCAATGCCTTTGCAGTGATCGGCGCAGGATCGTGGGGTACCGCGCTGGCCATCCTGCTGGCCGGAAATGGCCTGCCCACCCGTCTCTGGGGTCACGAAACCGACCACATGCAGCGCCTGATCGAACAGCGCCTGAACCAGGAATTTCTGCCGGACATCCGCTTTCCAGACCCGCTCGAACCGGTCATGACCCTGGATCAGGCCGTGGCGGACGTTACCGATATACTGATCGTGGTACCCAGTCACGCATTCCGTATCGTACTGGAACAGGTCACGAGCCGGATCCAGCCCGGTATGCGCGTGGTCTGGGCGACCAAGGGCCTGGAGCCGGGCAGCAACAAGCTGCTTAGCGATATCGCCGATGAAGTGCTGCCATCCACCACACCCACGGCCGTGCTTTCCGGACCAACCTTTGCGATGGAAGTGGCAACAGGTTTGCCAACCGCGCTGACCGTCGCATCGCACGATGCCGACTATGCCGCAACCCTTGCGGACTTGCTGCACAACAACACCTTCCGCGCCTATACCAGTGATGACATGATCGGTGTGCAGATCGGCGGTGCAGTCAAGAATGTGATGGCCATCGCCGCCGGCATCTCCGACGGACTTGGTTTTGGTGCCAACAGCCGCTCGGCACTGATCACCCGTGGACTGGCTGAAATCATGCGCCTGGGTACTCACCTGGGCGGCAAGGCGGAAACCTTTATGGGCCTGGCCGGACTCGGCGATCTGGCACTGACCTGTACCGACAACCAGTCGCGTAACCGACGCTTTGGTCTCGCCCTGGCACAGGGGATGAGCACCGAGGAAGCACTGCAATCCATCGGCCAGGTGGTTGAGGGACGCCAGACCACCTATGAGGTCTACATGCTGGCCCAGCGCCTCGGTGTCGACATGCCGATTACCAACGAGGTCTACCGTATCCTGTATGAAGACATGGACCCGCACAAGGCGGTAACCGATCTGTTCAGTCGCGAGCAAAAACCCGAAACGGCCTGAATGATGAATAGCGTACCGACACAAGCGGACGAACGTCAGCGCAAGGCCGTTGCCCTGATTTCCGGCGGTCTGGACAGCCTGCTCGCCGCCAGGGTCATGCTGGAACAGGGTATCCATGTCGAGGGCATCAATTTCTTCACCGGATTTTGCGTCGAGGGACACACCCACGCGATCCGTAAGAAGGACCGCGCCAAGCCCAAGCGAAACAATGCACTATGGGTCGCGGAACAGCTCGGCATCAAGCTGCATATCGTCGATGTGATCGAAGAATACAAATCCGTACTGCTGAACCCGAGTCACGGTTACGGCGCCAACATGAACCCGTGCCTGGACTGCAAGGGTTTTATGGTGCACAAGGCGCTGGATTGGATCAGAGAGCACAATTTCGACTTCATTATCACTGGCGAGGTGATGGGGCAACGCCCGATGTCACAGCGCAAGGATACCATGCCGGTGGTCGCACGCGAATCCGGTGCCGGCGACCTGCTGCTCAGACCGCTGTGTGCACAACATCTGCCGCCGACCCTACCGGAACGCGAAGGCTGGGTCGACCGCGACAAACTGCTCGATTTCAGCGGCCGTTCGCGCAAGCCGCAAATGGCCCTGGCCGCTGAATACGGCTTCGAAGACTACGCGACCCCGGCCGGTGGTTGTTGCTTCCTGACTGACGCGAATTACTCGCGCAAGCTGGTCGACATGTGGCAGGCGCGCGGTAACCGTGAATACGAACTCGACGACATCATGCTGCTCAAGGTCGGTCGACATGTGCGCCCTAGCCCGCGCTTCAAGCTGATCATCGCGCGTGAAGAGGGCGAGGTAAAATTCTTGCAAGGCTATGCCTATCGCTACCCGACATTAAAAGTGACCAGCCACAGCGGACCGATTGCACTGCTCGACGGCACCCCGACGCAAGACGATGTCCAGCTAGCGGCACGAATCGTCGCGCGTTTCAGCAAGGGCCGCAACGCCGACCAGGTGACGGTCGATCTGCACCTGCCAGGCGATGACCAGGCACAGCAACTGGTGGTCACACCGATGCCGCCGGAACAGATATCGGAGAGCTGGTATATTTGATGCCCACCCTGACATTTAGTACGCTTCCGTTTGCGGTAATCCCGTAAAAACAACTATGGCCAATTTCCAATTAGACGCACGACGACTGTTATGTCCGATGCCGGTTATCCGTACCCAGGACCGCGTTGCCGAACTCCGGACCGGTGACGAGCTGACGATCACCTGTACCGATCCGGGTGCCGCACAGGATATCCCGGCCTGGTGCAGGCTGAATGGCCATACCGTCCTGTCTATCGAACACGATGGTGACGAATTAATGATTACTGTACAGGTAGGAACCGAATCATAAACACACAGGCTGAACAAACGCTGGCCGATGTGCGCTACCAAGAGGCACGCAAGGTCACCATTATCGGCTCGATTGTCGACCTGCTGCTCGGTGTGGCCAAGGTGGTGATCGGTTATACGGCGCATTCACAGGCCCTGATTGCCGATGGTGTCCACTCGTTGTCTGACCTGGTCACCGATGTGATGGTGCTGTTTGCGGCCAAGCATGCCAGCAAGGGTGCCGACGAGGACCATCCGTATGGCCATGCGCGTATCGAAACCGTTATGACCGTGATCCTCGGAACCGTGTTGACCTTCGTCGCGATCGGCATCGCCTACGAGGCCATCGAACGCATGTTCCATCCGGAGCAGTTACTCAAGCCAAGCTGGCCGGCACTGCTGGTTGCCGGCATTTCCATCCTGTCCAAGGAAGGCATCTACCATTACACCATGAATGCGGCGCGACGCCTGCGCTCCAACCTGTTACGCGCCAATGCCTGGCACAGCCGCAGTGACGCGATCTCGTCGGTGATCGTGGTGGTCGGTGTGGCCGGTACCATGGCCGGACTGGACTACCTGGACGCAGTGGCCGCGGTTGGTGTGGCGGTGATGATTGCCAGGATCGGCTGGGATCTGGTCTGGAACAGCCTGCGCGAGCTGGTCGATACCGGTCTGGACGCAGACCAGATCGAGACCATCAAGCAAACCATCAACGGCGTCCAGGGGGTACGCGGCCTGCATTTTCTGCGTAGCCGGCACATGGGTCCGGACGCGCTGGTAGATGTGCACATCCAGGTGGAGCCACGTCTGAGTGTGTCCGAAGGCCACCAGGTCAGTGAAACTGTACGCCAGGCCGTGATCGACAGTGTTGACGATGTCACCGATGTACTGGTACATATCGATCCGGAAAACGATGAACTCGGTCCACCTTGCGATGGCCTGCCGATGCGCAACGATTTATTATTACAGCTGCAACAACGTTGGCAGGATATCGAAGGAGCCGATAAAATAGACGACGTGACCCTGCACTACCTGCATGGTCAGATACATATTGATATCCAGATACCCCTGGCTGCTGTTAAGGATATAACTCAGGCCCGGCAAATAACCAGTCAAATCAGCCAGGCCGTCAAGGAGATCAATCCGGTAGGGGAGGTCCAGATTAACTTTTTTGATCGCCCAAATATGGTGCAAAAATAGTGCGTCCTGGGCGATGCTGTACCATTTAGAGTTCAAAAGCTGTTGATATTGCAGTACTAAGCAATGGCATAGTTCATGCTTATTGATGCAATATCCTGGAAATAAGACGCCGCAAGGCAATTTGTAACTTTTTATAATGATAGTGATCCAGAGGAGTGACCTCAATGTCCGCAACCAAAGTAACTAAAATGTTGAAAGACAACGATATCCGTTTCGTTGATCTGCGCTTTACCGATACCTTGGGCAAGGAACAGCACGTTTCCCTGCCTTCCGCACAAATCGATGCCGGCTTTTTCAAAGAAGGCAAGATGTTTGATGGTTCTTCTATCTCCGGATGGAAGGGCATTAACGAATCAGACATGATCCTGATGCCTGATACCGCTACTGCGGTCGTGGATCCGTTCTGCGAAGAACCGACCCTGAACCTGCGTTGCGACATCGTTGAGCCTGACACCATGAAAGGCTACGAACGTGATCCTCGCTCGATCGCGAATCGTGCCGAGGCCTACCTTAAATCAACCAAGATAGCCGATACGGCATACTTTGGCCCAGAAAACGAGTTCTTTATCCTGGACGACGTACGCTGGGGTGCCGACCTGGCTGGCAGTTTCGTCAAGATCGATTCTGAAGAGGCCTGCTGGAACACAGAAAAGGTCTACGGCGATGGCAACATGGGTCACCGTCCGACTGTCAAAGGCGGTTACTTCCCGGTACCACCGGTCGACAGCCTGCAGGACATCCGCTCCGCGATGTGTCTGGCGCTGGACGACATGGGCCTGGTAACCGAAGTACACCACCACGAGGTCGCCACTGCCGGCCAGTGTGAGATCGGTGTCGGCTTCAACACCCTGGTCAAGAAGGCTGACGAGGTCCAGATCCTGAAATACGTGGTGCAGAACGTTGCCCATGCCTATGGCAAGACCGCAACCTTCATGCCCAAGCCAATCGTCGGTGATAATGGTAACGGTATGCATGTGCATTCATCACTGGCCAAGGCCGGTAAAAACCTGTTTGCTGGCAAACGCTATGGCGGCCTGTCTGACCTGGCGCTGTACTACATCGGCGGCATCATCAAACACGCGCGTGCAATCAATGCATTCGCTAACGCGTCTACCAACAGCTACAAGCGCCTGGTACCGGGCTTCGAGGCACCGGTTATGCTGGCATACTCTGCCCGTAACCGTTCCGCTTCGATCCGTATTCCATACGTGATGAACCCGAAGGCACGCCGTATCGAGGTACGCTTCCCGGATTCAACCGCCAACCCGTACCTGGCTTTCTCGGCAATCATGATGGCCGGCCTGGACGGTATCAAGAACAAGATCAACCCGGGCGATGCGATGGACAAGGATCTGTATGACCTGTCACCGGAAGAAGCGGCTGACATTCCGACCGTAGCCTCTTCTCTGGAGCAGGCGCTAGAGGCACTGGATACCAATCGTGGCTTCCTGACCGCCGGCGACGTGTTCTCCACCGATATGCTCGATGCCTATATCGACCAGAAGATGGAAGAAGTCACCCGTCTGCGTATGACCACGCACCCGGTTGAGTTCGATATGTACTACAGCCTGTAAGCACAGTCTTTCGAGACCAGAAAGCCCCCGTATGGGGGCTTTTTTTTACCCTGCTGCCCGCCGGATTCCCGCCAACCGGCTTCACAAATCAGCTCCTGGATGGCGTGCAGGCTATGCAACTCCTTCAAACTATGGCAGTCTAAGCGTTCAGGATGAGATGAACGAGGTTCACTATGATCAGGGCCATCAATACACTGGTTTTACTGTTCACATGTATCGCTGCAGGCAGCCTGTCTGCGGAAATCTACCGAACACAGGATGCGGAAGGCAATATCATCTTTACCGATACACCGGTGGAGAAAGCCGAAAAGGTCGAGCTGCCTGATGTCACCACGTTCAAATCACAGCCCTACCAGAAGATTACACCCGGCAAGAAAGCGCCCGCCGACCCGGCAAAGACCTACAAGGTCACGCTGGTATCACCGGCCGACAAGGAAACCGTGCGTGACAATAACGGTAATATACCGATCGAAGTGGAGGTCTCGCCTGCCCTGAAACGTGAACACGGCCACCAGCTGCTGGTCTGGCTGGATGATCAAAAGCCGGTACGCTTCACCACCAGCCGCTATCAACTGAGTAATATCGATCGCGGTACACATACCGTGTCGGTCAAGGTGGTCGACGGCCGGGGCAAGACACTCAGTGCTACCCTGACCCACGAGGTCTATGTCAAACGCCATTCCGTGAATTTCAATCCACGGCCTACGCCCAGAACAAATTAGCCAATCCAGGCATCCGCCTATGGTGGGTTGCCGTACACCACGGGCAAAACCGGGACATCCATTAACTAATGCACTATAATGGTGCATAATAATCTGACTGGGCACCATCGTACAACATTGTTGCTGGCCAGCCTGCCAGGAATTTCCATTTTCCTATCAGGTTTTTCGTTGGCAAGGTATTGTTTGTCTTAGAGATTTGCCTGTGACCCCGAAATTGCTCTATTTCGGTACATGGTTCATGATATCTGGATTGGATTTTGCAGGGTAAGCGCTATGTTGGTTAATTTACGCAAATCGAGCACTCTCCCGCAGCGTGTACTGGAAAACCTGAATACCTGCATATTGCTCACCGATCAGGACATGCAAATTGTATATCTGAATCCGGCTGGGGAAATGCTGTTCCAGCTCAGCAGTAAAAAGGCCTGCCAGCGTAAGCTGACCGAGCTGATTACCGGCCCGTTCGACCTGCTCCGTCATATCCAGAACGCACTGAAATCCGGCCAGCCGTTCACGCGCCGCGCACTTGAGCTGGAACTGTCTGGCCAACGGCTGTTATCGATTGATTGCACGGTCACGCCAGTCGAGGAGGCCGGGCGTACCGAGCTGCTGATCGAGCTGCTCAATGTCGACCGCCAGATTCGCATCAGTAAGGAGGAGAGCCTACTTGAACAGGGTGATGCCTCGCGCGAGCTGGTGCGCAGCCTAGCTCACGAGATCAAGAATCCGCTCGGCGGTATCCGTGGTGCGGCGCAGCTGTTGCAGAGTGAGCTGCATTCGGAAGAGCAGAAAGAATACACCCAGGTGATCATTGCCGAGGCAGACCGCATGCGCCAGCTGGTCGACCGTATGCTGGGCCCGAATGCGGTACCGCATAAACAGCAAGTGAATATCCATGAGCTGCTGGAACGGGTACGCACACTGGTGCTGGCTGAAACGCAAAAAGGAATTGTGATTCACCGCGATTACGACCCCAGCATCCCGGATTTCTCGGCCGACCCGGATCAGCTGATCCAGGCGGTGCTGAATCTGATACGAAATGCAATGCAGGCACTGGATGACAGCGGTGAGATCACCCTGTCCACCCGTGTACTCAGACAGTTCACCATCGGGCGCACCCGCCACAAGCTGGTGCTGGACCTGAAGATCATCGATAACGGTCCCGGTATTCCGCCGGAATTGATCGAACGGATATTTTTACCCATGATTACCGGCCGTTCCGACGGCACCGGTCTGGGCCTGTCGATCGCCCAGTCACTGGTCAATCGACACAATGGATTAATCGAATGCGACAGTAAGCCCGGTTATACCGTGTTTAATATCCTGTTGCCGCTGGAGCTAGAAGTATGAGTCAACAACCACACGTCTGGATTATCGACGATGATCGATCAATACGCTGGGTACTGGAAAAGGCACTGAGCCGTGCCGATATGCGCGTATCCAGTTTTGAAGACGGCAACAGGATATTGCAGCAGCTCGAGAAGGAGCAGCCAGAGGTGATCGTCAGCGACATCCGTATGCCTGGTATTGACGGAATCGATTTGCTGAAGCAGATCCAGGACGCCTATCCATCGATACCGGTAATCATCATCACCGCACACTCAGATCTGGACAGCGCGCTACAGGCCTATGAGGGTGGTGCGTTTGAATATCTGCCCAAACCTTTCGATACTGATGACGCGGTGGCACTGGTAGAACGGGCCCTGCAGCACCGGCGCGAGGCCGATAAGTCCAGTCAGGTTACCGAACTGGATACCCACGGTGAAATCATCGGCAAGGCGCCGGCCATGCAGGAGGTGTTTCGGGCGATCGGGCGTCTGTCGCGCTCCAATATCACGGTGTTGATCAATGGCGAATCCGGTACCGGCAAGGAGCTGGTCGCCAAGGCCCTGCATCAGCACAGCCCGCGCTCAGACAAACCGTTTATCGCGCTGAATATGGCTGCCATCCCGCGTGACCTCCTTGAATCAGAGCTGTTCGGCCACGAACGTGGCGCGTTTACCGGTGCCCAGACCAAGCGCGAAGGCCGCTTCGAGCAGGCCGATGGCGGCACGCTGTTTCTGGATGAAATCGGCGATATGCCGGCCGAGTTGCAAACCCGTTTACTGCGCGTACTCGCGGATGGCGAATTCTACCGGGTCGGCGGGCATACACCGGTCAAAGTCGATGTGCGCATCATCGCCGCCACCCACCAGGACCTGGAGGCGCGTGTGCAGGCCGGTGAATTCCGAGAGGACCTGCTGCACCGCCTGAACGTGATTCGCATTCACATACCGGCGATGCGCGAACGCCGCGAAGATGTCGAACTGTTGTCCAACTTCTTTCTGAAAAAGGTTGCCAGCGAACTGGATATGGAACCCAAGCTGCTGCGTCCCGAGGTGGTCAAATACTTGATGACCCTGACTTGGCCCGGCAATGTGCGCCAGCTGGAAAACGCATGCCGCTGGTTGACGGTCATGTCCAGCAGCCGCGAAATCCATATGAGTGACCTGCCACCGGAACTGCTGGATACTACGGCGGCTACACCATCAGGCGGTGAAGACTGGCAGGCCTGCCTGAAACGTTGGGCCGACCAGGCGCTGTCCAACGGTGAAACCAACCTGCTCGACACCGCCACACCGGAATTCGAACGCATCCTGATAGCTATCGCGCTGAAGCACAGTGGCGGGCGCAAGCAGGATGCCGCACGCCTGCTGGGCTGGGGCCGCAACACGCTGACCCGCAAGATCAAGGAACTGAACATCGGCGATGCCGAGGCCAGATCTGCCTGAGCATCGGCCGCTTTTCAGAACAAGCGTCTAGACCGGCACAGCCTCGTTTTCATCCTGTTGCAGGCTGATACCCTGTTGCAGGAACTGCTGCATACTGTACACGTCGCAGGGCTGTGCCAGGTAAAAGCCCTGCGCATATTCACACTGACGCCGTTTCAGGTAACACAATTGTGCCGCGGTTTCGACACCCTCGGCAATCACCTTGATATTCAGGCTGTGCGCCATCGCAATAATCGCGTCTATGATGCGTGCATTGTTTTTCATATGCTTTTCTTCAGACACAAATGAGCGGTCGATTTTCAGACTATGTATCGGCATATCACGCAGGCGCGCCAACGACGAGTAGCCGGTTCCAAAGTCATCGATATACAGCCTGATACCTAGCTCGTGTAATTGATTGAGTATGGACATACCCTGTTCGCTGTCCTGCATGATGGTTGACTCGGTTATCTCCAGGCCAAACATCGACGCGGGCAGTTCATGTTCCTGCAAGACCTGTTCGATAAGATCGACCAGGCCCGGCTGATGCACCTGCCGAAGTGACAGGTTAACCGCGACATTAATGTCAGTAAAACCAGCCCGGTACCAGGTTGCTGCCTGGCTGATCGCATTCTTGACCACCTGGCTACCCAATTCGATAATCATGCCGGTATCTTCTGCCACCGGGATGAACTGCTCCGGAGTCACCTCGCCCAGTTCAGGGTGATGCCAACGTAACAGTGCTTCAACAGATTCGACACGTAGGGTTTGCAGGTTGATGGTCGGCTGGTATACCAGGCCCATACTGCCTGTATCGATCGCTTCACGCATCGCGTTTTCCAGTTGCAACCGTTGCATGATGCGCTCATTCATGTACGATTCGTAAAAAACAAAGCAGTCGTTACCCTGTGATTTGGCCTGATACATCGCCATGTCCGCGTTCTTCAGTAACACTTCCGCCTGCATACCGTCCGTCGGGAACAATACGATGCCAATGCTGCCTGTTACGAAAATCTGGTGTCCGTTCAGGCTGAACGGTTCGCGTATCACCGACAGGAGATGATTGGCCTTGCGATGTACACTATCAAACGCGCTGTCGTTATCCGCCTCGTTATCCAGGATCACGGCGAATTCATCACCACTCATGCGTGACAGGGTTTCCGTTTCTGACAGGCAACGGTCGAACCGGTGCGCCAACTGTTCCAGCAACAAATCACCCAAGTCGTGGCCGAGTGAGTCGTTAATGGTTTTAAAGCGATCAAGGTCCAGGTACATCACTGGCAGTACCCGGCCGGATGTCCTGGCTGCCTGCATCTCTTCATTCAGGCGCTTCATGAATAATATGCGATTGGGCAGGCCGGTCAGGGTATCGTAATGGGCCAGGGAATGAATCTGTTGTTCATAGACCTTTTTATCGGTGATATCGTTACCAATGGAGAGGATCTCGATTTTTCGGCCGCGTTCATCCATTACCGCCTTGTTGGTCCAGGCAATCCAGGCGCGGCTGCCGTCTTTCTTGATATTCTGGTTTTCATTGTGCTTGTAATCTTCCGGATTCCGGCAGATATCATCAATCATATACACCAGGTCACGGCCGGTCACCTCGGTGGCCGGTACGATGGTGTCCAGCACGCTATGGCCGATGATCTCGTGTTCGGAAAAACCGAAAAACTCCAGCGCGTATGGATTCATGAAACGGATAATGCCCTCGGTGTCCCAGCGCAGAATAATA
Organism: uncultured Gammaproteobacteria bacterium; assembly: GCA_947258795.1. Taxonomy (GTDB): domain Bacteria; phylum Pseudomonadota; class Gammaproteobacteria; order DRJJ01; family DRJJ01; genus DRJJ01. The sequence goes on from CAMYJU010000025.1 coordinate 25,784, forward strand.
CTGTTTGCGCTCTGCACCAGTTGTTCGTAATTCTTGTAACTGCGCCGTAACTGCCCGGTCTGTTCATGAAATTGCAGCTTCAGTGATTCATGCGATTCGAGCAGGCCCTGCCTGACCACATCGGCCTGTTCACGCAGCCGCGTATAGGATTGATGAAAACGCCGGTAAGCCAGCAAGGCACACACGCCGACCAACAGGCCAAGGCTGACCATCGGCAGGACCAGCCCATAGTGTGCGTCCAGCACACTGCCAAACACGGCAAACAACATGATCGGCACAAGCAATACCATCATGCAGATTAGCTGGAATCGTTTTTCAGATATTAATTTCATAGCCTGGCATTCTGTCCCCCGGTGTCTGATGCCATTTATTTGTCATTAATTATTATTTAAAGCAATTTTCGTACCTTAAATCAGCGTACTCGGTCTGCCACTCACCGTCACCCGGCACCCAGCCCGCCATATCAGCTATTTAGCGTTAGACTGCCGGTAATCTGTGCAACGGACATCAGCTCATGTTGGTCCAGGTACTGCCTGATGCCGTCATTTATTTTTGTCAGTATATGCGGATCGTAAAACAGGGCTGTGCCCACCCCAACGGCCGAGGCCCCGGCAATCAGGAATTCGATCGCATCCTCAGGCGTGGTCACCCCCCCCTGACCAATGATCGGGATATTATGCTCGCGGCATACCTGGTAGACCTGGTGCACCTTGAGCAGCGCGATCGGCTTGATCGCCGGACCGGACAGACCGCCCTGGTTATTGCCGATCACCGGGACACGCTGGTCGATATCGATGGCCATGCCCATTAGGGTATTGATCACGGCCAGACCGTCCGTACCCGCATCAATACATCTTCGTGCATTTTCGGCGATATCGGTCTGATTTGGCGATAACTTGGTGATAAGTGGCTTGTTTGTCGCGTTGCGGCAGGTCTCAACCACGCGTGCCGACATGTCCGGATCATTGCCAAATGCAACGCCACCTTCCTTCACGTTCGGGCAGGAGATATTGATCTCGATCGCATCAATCGGCGAATCATCGAATCGCCGGGTGACCTCATGGTACTCCTCCACCGTCGAGCCGGACACATTCGCAATAAAGCGGGTCTCGCTAAAATCGAGCTGCGGCAGGATGTTATCGACCACGTGGCCGACACCCGGATTCTGCAGGCCGATCGCATTGAGCATGCCGGCCGGGGTTTCATAAACACGGTGCGGTTGGTTGCCCAGACGCGGCTCCAGCGTGGTGCCTTTTAGGCACACCGCCCCGGCATCGCGGTTGCTGAATCCTTCCACTCGGGTGTATTCCTCACCGAAACCGACACAGCCGGACAGCAATACCAGCGGCGTCACGAAGTCCAGGCCGCAGAATTCGACCCTCAGCTTGTCCTGATTATTCTGACTCATCTAGCGTGAAACGATACGGAATCCGGATATGTAACACAAGACCAGATCGTATTTTTCATCAAGACGCAGCTGTGAGCATGTAGATTACTCAGAACGGTCAAAGTAAGGCCGAGTGGAACTGGTACTACAGTGGACAAGTTCTAGAATGACGTCATTTCTCATGAACAAGACTGACATTTATTGTAATTAAAGTTCTAGCCATTATTTAAATAGCAATTATTTCAAAAATGACGTATTAATTAACTAATAATCCATAACATAAAAAGGAATTCTGTGGCGTCACCAAGCAAAAAGCGAATTAAGAAGACAGATAGCCGCAAGAAAACAAGGGCTGCTTATAAGGGTAGGGGTGCAATTGATTATCCCATTGTTGGGTTAGGTGCTTCCGCAGGTGGTCTGGACGCCTTTAAAAGGTTCTTCAATACCATGCCCTCTGAGAGCGGTATGGCCTTCGTGTTAATACAACATCTCGATCCTTCACACGAAAGCATTACCGCTGACCTGCTGGCCAGGCACACAGTTATGAAAGTAGCACAGATCGAGGACTCAACGCCGGTTGAGGCTAACCATGTTTACGTTATCCCACCCAACACAGACCTGACCATCGAGAACGGTGTTTTGCACCTGATTGAGCCTGTTCAGCGCCATGGCATGCGCCTGCCGATCGACTTCTTCTTCCGGTCAATGGCCGAGGACCAGCAGGAAAAAGCCCTGTGCGCCATCTTGTCCGGTACTGGTACAGATGGCACGCTGGGTCTCAAGGCAATTAAAGGGAATGGTGGCATGGTCATGGCCCAGTCTCCCGAGACGGCGCAATTCGACGGTATGCCGCGCAGTGCTATCGATACGGGTATGGTCGACTATATAGTGCCTGTTGATGAAATGCCCGATATCCTGATCAAGTACGTTCAACACGCTCATGAATTATTGAGACCCGGTACGATTGTGACCGCACCGCCTGATCAACTGGGTTTGATTCTTGCAGCGCTCCAGTTGCACACTAAATACGATTTTCACTGTTATAAAAAGGGTACCCTGATGCGTCGTATCGAACGACGCATGGGGCTCAAGCATCTCGAGGATATTACAGATTATGCGCATATCATACAGAAAGACGAACAAGAGGCCATACAGCTTTTCAAAGACCTGTTAATTGGTGTCACGGGTTTCTATCGTGAGCCGGAGGCATACAAGCTGCTTGAGAAAGAAGTGATCCATACGATAGTGCGGGAGAAAGATGATGAGGAGCCGATACGCGTCTGGGTTCCTGGCTGTTCAACGGGAGAAGAACCTTATTCGATAGGCATCCTGTTTCTAGAGCAGATCCAGGCGAAACAAAAGCATTGCCCATTACAGATCTTTGCGTCAGATATTGACGAGCAAGCACTGACAGTTGCACGAGCGGGCATCTATCCGGTGAACATTGCAGCAGATGTATCCGCTGTACGCTTGCGGCAGTTTTTCAATAAACGGGATGAGTTTTACCAGGTCGTAAAGCAACTGCGCGATATCGTCGTGTTCGCTTTGCAAAACCTGATCAGAGATCCGCCGTTTTCAAAACTGGATCTGATCAGCTGTCGAAACCTGTTGATATACCTTGAACCTGAGGTACAGAGGAATATTATTTCCTTGTTCCATTTCGTACTCAATGATGATGGCTTCCTGTTTCTGGGAAGTTCAGAGACGATTGGACAACATGAGGACATGTTCCAACCTGTTTCTAAAAAATCCCGCCTATACCGGCGTATCGGGCCAAAGCGGCGAGATAAGCTCGATTTACCCTTTGCAAGCGGTCTAGAGAAGCTTGTTAGTGCCGGGCATAGTCTTCTAGCGAGACCTACCGAGCCCGCCAACCTTGGGAAAATAACCCAGCAATTACTGCTGGGGCGCTACGCACCATTTGCAGTATTAATTAATCGCAAGTACGAGATTCTGTATCTTTATGGCCAATCTGGTCCCTACCTGGAACTGACCACAGGTGAACCAAGCCAGGATCTGATGGCCATTGCCCGCGAGGGACTACGCAGTAAGCTCCGGGCCGCAGTACAAAAGGTCACTAAGAATGAGCAGGAGATCGTGATCAAGGCACGGGTCAAACGCGCCGGGACCTATTATCCTGTTCGACTTACGGTATTGCCGGTCGAGGCACCAGCGGTAGCCAAAGGGCTGATAGTTGTCACCTTCGAAGATATAAAAGTAGCTGCTATAAAAGTTTCCGAGCTGGACAAGGAAATGGAGGTATCTAACGAGACATTAGTGCGTCAGCTGGAAACCGAACTTAGTGAAACCCAGGATGACCTGCGAAGCAGTGTAGAGGAGCTGGAGGCCTCCAACGAAGAACTAAAGACTTCCAACGAGGAAGTTTTGTCGATGAATGAGGAGCTTCAGTCGACCAACGAAGAACTTGAAACCTCCAAAGAAGAACTTCAATCCCTAAATGAAGAACTAACAACAGTCAACAATCAACTTCAGGATAAAGTAGAGGAATTAGCATCGACCAATGATGATCTGTCTAACCTGTTAAGTAACACCGATATCGCCGCACTCTTCCTGGATCCACAGTTCCGCATCAAGCGCTTTACACCGTCCACCACCAAACTATTCAATTTGATTGTTTCGGATGTGGGTAGACCGATAGGTGATATCTCCCACAGGATCCGTAACATGACCTTGCTGCAGGACGCCGACACCGTGTTAACGAATCTGACGCCTATCGAAAAGGAGGTGCACAATGAAAATGGTGAGTGTTTTATCATGCGCATTCTGCCTTTTCGCACAGAAGACAACATAATCGATGGTGTTGTCGCTACGTTCGTTGATGTTACACACCTCAAGCAGGCTGAACAGTCACTAGCCAGATCAAAAGAGCGTGTTGAACTGCTGCTTAAATCAACTGGCGAAGCGATTTATGGCGTTGATGAGAAGGGATATTGCACTTTTGTTAATGACAAACTTCTGGAACAACTGGGATTTACCTCGGATGAGGTGCTTGGTAGTGCTGTACATAAATTGATCCACCATACCCGTTCAGATGGTTCGCTCTATCCCTGGGAGGATTGCTTCGTTTATCACTGTCTTAAGAATGGTGTCAGCGCCAAGGGTGGTCATGACCTTGCATGGCGCAAGGACGGCACATCGTTCCCGACCCTGTATTCCGTGGAACCAATTATAGAGCGCAAGAATGTAACCGGAGCTGTAGTTATATTCAGAGATATGACTGAAGAAGTAGCAATCTCTAGCAAGCTTGATCATCTGGCGCGACACGACTCATTAACAGGACTGGTTAACCGGCGTGAATTTGAAGAGCGACTTGGTCGTGTACTTGAAAGTGCCAAACATAACCAGACTGGGCATATATTATGCTACCTCGATCTGGATCAGTTCAAGGTGATTAACGATACTTGTGGGCATCTGGCGGGAGACGAATTACTACGGCGGATCGCCGGCTTGTTAGGAGAACACGTCAGGAAGCGGGATACACTGGCTCGGCTGGGTGGCGATGAATTTGCTGTGCTACTGGAACACTGTGATCAGCATGAGGGAACGCGTGTTGCCAATAGCATGCGTGATGCAGTTGCGGATTTTCGATTCCAATGGGAAGGTAAGACCCATACAGTCGGTGTAAGTATTGGTGTGGTTTCTATTTCAGAGAATGCCGGTGATATAACCGATGCATTAAAAGCAGCCGATGCTGCCTGCTATGCAGCGAAGGAGAGTGGCCGTAATCGCATACACGTCTACCATGAGCAAGACACGATACTGGCGACAAGGCACGGGGAAATGCAATGGGTTGCCCGTATCAACAGAGCGCTGGAAGAAAATCGCCTGTACCTCACACTTCAAGCGATTGCATCTGTCAATGGTGGTAGCGGTAGTAATATCTCGCACGAAGTCTTGCTGCGCATGCTGGACGATGATGGAAATGTCATTCTGCCAGAGGCGTTTCTTGGTGCTGCCGAACGCTACAATCTCTCAGTCAAGCTGGACCAGTGGGTCATCAGCAGGATATTTGATTGGCTTTCCAAGAATCCAGAGAAACTGAAGCGTGCAGCCTTCTTCACTATCAATTTATCCGGACAATCGCTGGGAGATGAAGATTTCCTGAACTTTACGATAACAGAACTAAAAAAGTATCAGGTGCCTCCCGAGAAAATTTGTTTTGAAATTACCGAAACTACAGCAATTACCAATCTCACTAGTGCCAACCGTTTTATGCATGCCCTCAAACAGTTGGGATGTGTTTTCGCACTGGATGATTTTGGCAGCGGTTTATCATCATTTGGATACCTCAAAACACTACCAGTAGAATATCTGAAAATCTCCGGTTTATTTGTAAAGGATATGCTGGACGACCCCATCGACCTTGCCATGGTGAAATCCATTAACGAGATTGGCCAGGTAATGGGCAAAAAGACGATTGCGGAATACGTCGAAAATAAGGAAATCCTAGCGCGATTGAGTGAATTAGGCGTTAATTATGCACAGGGCTATCTGATCGGAAAACCTGTACGACTTGAAGATGTGAAGTTTAATTGAGACTGTGAAATCGGACCTGAAAACACATCACAAGATTAGAATATATAATTCTCTCACATGGTTTTTTGACAGGATTACATACCGCACTCCAAACGCAAGTAGTCCTGCAGTGTGCGTCCTTCTACCAGTGTAAATTTCAGGTCCAGCTTTTCGACACATTGCATACGGTCCAACCTGAAATGCCTGAAGGCGTCACGTAATTCGCACCAGCCAACCAGGGTCCAGACCTTGCCCCAGTAAAATACGCCCAGCGGCTGCACGATACGCCTTGATGTCTTGCCGTCCTCACGTGTGTAGTCGATGCGGATTTTGCGTAGTTCCCTTATCGCCTTGCGGACAACCAGTAACTGCTCACCCGCCATGCCTTCCATGGGGAAATCCGGAACGATAATTTCCTGTTTATCGAATTCCAGCTTGAGCTTGTCAGGTACAACGCTTTCGATCTTTTGCAACGCAGAGTGGGCGGCGCGCGCCAGGCCTTTGTCGGTCCTTCTGCATTGAACATCAGCGGGGGCAGGTGAAAACCGCGTAACAGACGATAACCCTGTCCGGCCTCACCGGTAATCGGCACCCCTGATAAACTCAGGTCCTGGATATCGCGATAGATCGTGCGTTCGGAAACCTCGAGTTCTTCAGCCAGTTCATGCGCAGTGATGACCCGCTCGTGATGCAGGTTCTGTACGATCTGAAACAGCCTGTCTGCACGACGCATGTCAGTAGCGCAACTCCAGTGACTTGCACAGAAAGCGCATATAATCGTCCGCCGCACTGAATCGATCAAGTACCAGTGATTTCATACGTGGACCGGTAAGCTGCTGGTCATCGACAGGCGCGATCGCGATAAAGTCCTTGCGTTTCAGATCGTCGATCAGCGGATGGTCCTTGTCATAGCCCCTGGGCGGTCGGGTCAGTGAGTCACCGCGCAGGCTAAAATGTTTATTGAAGGTTTTTCCGGCAATGGCTGTTTGCCATTGTTGAGATTGGTCCACTATGGTGTCACGGATCTTGCACAGTGCGGTCGAATCCGGACGCCAGATGCCAACCCCGACAAAACAGTCGTCCGGTTCGACATGCAGATAGAATCCGGGAGCATGCACATCCTTGCCTCGTTCATGCCGAAACTGGATACCGATGTTGGTTTTGTACGGGCGTTTATCCTTGCTAAAACGCACATCCCGGTAAACCCGCATCAGCGAGCCCCCCACCTTCCGGGGCATGGCCAGAAAGTGGGGGGAGATCATGGCCAGCTCATCAGCCATATCGGTAATAAACGCCAGGGCCGGTGAGCGAACCGTCGCTTCATAGTCTGGCTTGTGCTGTTCAAACCAGTCGCGGTTATTATTCGCCGCCAGGTTCCGTAAAAACGCCAGGCTCTCGGCTGTGAAGTAACGGTTGGTTTTCGCCATAACGGTGTCTATCCCTGACAGGTGTAGGTAATCAATGTCAGCATAGCACCTTGTGGGTCGCTGATCACGGCAAATCGCCCTACATTCGGGATATCACGTGGCTCCAGAACAATTCTGCCACCCAGCTGTTTTGCCCGTAATATCTGCTGGTCGACATCATCTACCGTAACATAGGCGCCCCAGCTTGGAGGCATCCCATGATTTTCTGACGGGATGGCCATCATGCCGCCGACCTCGCGCTCACCTGCCTTGAGCATGGTATAGCTGCCTTCCGGGATCTCCTCGTCAAACATTTCCCAGCCGAATAGTTCACCATAAAAGGCCTTGGCACCGTTGACGTCACTGGTCATGAGTTCATTCCAGCTAAACGCGCCATGTTGCTTCATTGCTTCCTGATCCATAGTTATCTCCTCTTGATTTTGAATTGTCTTGATGGAGAGAACAGACTAGCAAGCCCCTCCTGACAGCGTTATGTCAGGAGGTTTCAGCAGGAAGGAAAATTATTCCAGTCACCACTTATGCCTGATATTCACGAATCACCTCGGTTATTATCAGAGAAGTGAAAATATGCATCAGATATCTCTACTCACCTTATTATATATCCCTTTTACTTGGCATGGGCTTGAATTCCTGTTTAAAAAAACAGGAGATAATATAAAATTAAAAGTTAAATCAATATATTATGAAGTAATCTGGTCGAAGCTGATCAAGGATTCTGAAAATGATTAAAAAGTAATCACCTAAAACCAGGATCTGTGATCATCTTGCGCCAGAATATGCATCACGCTAATACACGCTATATTTGTTTTAGTATTATCTATATTATTTAAAGAAATCTAAGAATTCGTTGGGGGCGTTCAAATATCCATCTTGCCAAGAATAAGAACGACTTCCCTGACATTAAAGCGGCGGCAACATAATGACACATCGAAATTAATAGATAAAAAAACAACGTTTATCTAATTTAAACGCCTTATATCATCAGAGTTGATTTATTCAAACAAATATGAAAACAGTAGGTTTTTTACAAGAAGTCGATCCAAACAAAAGTGGCGGCAAAGGTAAAAACCTTATTACGCTCACTGTTAATAATTTTCCGGTTCCTCCGGGGTTTGTCATCACCACCGATGCTTATTCTCAATTCAAGCACGAAGCGCGGATACCTGAGTCAATCAAGAATGAAATTGAAATTTGTTATAACAAGCTTATTGATATAACCGGTAATAGAGTTGTCGCCGTACGCTCATCCGCCTCCGCTGAAGACACGGCAAGCTCATCCTTTGCCGGTCAATATGATACCTATCTCAACGTCAATACTTTAGATGAGCTCCTTGGGCATGTTATAGATTGCTGGCACTCATTGTTTAGTGAAAGATCCGTGCTTTACAGAAAAAGGATGAATATCCCTGATGACTATCTAACAATGGCCGTGGTCGTCCAGACAATGCTTGACCCTGAATCAGCAGGTGTACTTTTTACAGCAAACCCCTATACCATGGATAAAAACGTGATGCTCGCCGAAGCGAGTTGGGGCTGCGGTGAAAATGTCGTATCAGGCAGCGTGACACCGGATTATTTTGAAATCGCAAACAATGACTCATTTGAAATAATCGCAAAAAGAATTGGTTCAAAAGTAGCCTTGCCGGATAACTCAACAGCAGTATCAGCCGACCAACAGACGACCTTTTGCATTGCTGAAAATCAGTTAAAAGAGTTATGTGAAATAGGAAAAAAAATAGAGTCCATGTTTGGCAGACCACAAGATATTGAGTGGGCATTAGCCGATGACCACTCATTTTACATACTGCAATCGAGACCAATTACCCGGTTTGTGGATTAGCAAGTCTACTCGGAGGTAAGGATAAGCATGAAAAATTGGCATTTAACACTTCTCAGCATTGTTTTTGCTCTAATCATCACGGAAGTCGCAGCACGTGTCTATATCATGATTACCTGGCCCGAAGAAATAGTATACGCATATACTCATCACGAAGAAGAGAAAGGACGCTACGCAAGTCACCCCTACCTGCCATATATTCTAAGAGCCAATCATCAAACAGCAAATGGTAAATACACAAACAACAGCTATGGCTTTCGCGGCAGTGAATTTCAAATAAATAAGCCGGAAGACGTTTTTCGCATTATCGCCATTGGTGCCTCGACTACGTATGGGGTCGCAAATTCGGACACAAATACTTATCCTGCCCAGTTGGAAAAAATTATTAGTGAAAATGGCATTCTCAATGTTGAGGTCATAAACGCAGGGGTGACAGGATATAACACGACGGAAACCTTCATAAACTTCTACTTAAGGGTTTTAAACCTTGCACCTGACATGGTGATATTCTACCAGGCGAGAAATGATGTTTTCCCTCAGGCCTTTAACAATTTTACGCCTGACTTTCAGCATTATAGAGAACGGGATTACAGCTTCACTAATGCGAACTATATTCATAAATATCTATTCAGAGTCTCTTACCTATTTATGTGGTTAGCGACCCGGGGAGACGGTAATTTGGGCTGGTCGAAGACGGCGGAAAACCCCCACTATGGCTCAGTACGGTTTGAAAACAAACCAGCAAACAAGGAGGTTATCGAGAATTTAGCGAACGACCAAGGACTGGCTACGTATCAAAATAATGTGGAGTCGATCATTTTATTAGCAAAGGAACAAGGGAATATGGATGTTGTTTTATCAACATACGCTTTTCTAAAAGAGAAGTACAGCTCCGGTATAATTCCAAGGGACGAATCGATTCTCTCCGCTATCGATAATCACATCAAGAAAGAAAACGAAATCGTCAGAAAGCTTGCCAACAAGCATGATCTCATATTGGTAGATATAGCCAACGAACTTTCCGGCAACCTGCGAGACTATTTAATTGACGACTGCCATTTTAACGACAAGGGGCAAGAAGCAAGAGCAAGACTTATTTTTGATAAGATCAAAGCATTCATGATATTGATTTTTAAGTGTTATCAAGTTTTCTGCATAGCATGTAGATTGCGGTGTTATATGGGACACGAGCAATGATTATAAAAGGGGTTTTTCAAAATATTATAGTTGAATAGCTTTTAAATTAGCTTGATAATACTTCTTTAAGGAGGAGTTATGTTGCATATTATACCAATATTTTGTGCCGCATTGTTACTTACAAGTTGCGCCACATCTTCAACAAATACTCTTGATACACACCATAGCGACAAATCAAATTCTGTACTGGCCAAACAATATCTGAACTATTTCGACCAGCAAAGTTTACCCTACATGAAACCGATAGGCTGCAGTGCAAAAGCCCCTTGCTCTCTTACTGCTGATTTTAATGATGATGGCATTGTCGATTATGTAGGGCTGTATGAGTATTCAGGTCCTACGGAACGGATTGGGGCCAACTATTTGGACCTCGTGATTCTCTATTCCACCAAGGACTCGGCTCAACCCACCCATCAGATTTTTCGATATGTGGGAGCTATCGACAAGAAGAACCAGGTTCTGGTCAAACTAGAGAGACAAGAGGCGGGGGAGATGCAGCTACCGCTGGGGACTATCACGTTGAAACGTCCAGCCATTAATGTGCGACGAGATGGCCAGGCGCCAGGCGCCTACTTTCCGACTTACTATTGGACCGGAACGCGGTTTGTATCAATCGACAAGTCGGACGATTAACCCATTCTGACCACGAAGAGAGGCCTACCACCTTCCTCTGCATCGCTTCTCCACCACGGTTGCGGAGGGTCATCGCTATGAGTAAATGCTCTCCCACCCAAACGGTTCAGCATGGTGGCCATGCTCAGTGCCACGGGCGCTGCTTCGAGTCAACTGATCAAAGCCTTCTGACTTGAGAGACTCAGCCAGCATATCTCACCACCACCGGGATAGGCGATCTCCGATTACACAAGGACTTAGGACGAACTCGGGCCAAACGAGAGACTCCATCACCTTACTCATCAGCCTAAGGGTGTTTTCGGTATTCAACGGTCATTCTTCTGCTCAGCACTCACCAAGCTGCCACCTCTAGCGGGCACGAGACATTCTCGTGCCCGCATTGCAGGATGACCTTAAAACGAGGCCAACACGCCTAGTTGAAATTGATCAAAATGCAGACTGTCTGAAGCCGTCACCGCCTTGTGGTAATTGTATGTGGCCTCAAAGGAATAACGGCCACTCAACGGAATATTCAGCCCGATTCCGACATTCAGTCCCCCTTCCACATCACCGGGATCGAAAGCATAGAGCCCGCCCCCGCCATTTACAAATACCCGCATCGGCGACGTGGGGTTGAACGTATACTTGAGATTCGCCCCCACCGTCAGAAGATTTATGTCCGAGTGCCCGTCGCTTCCGTCAAAATTCGAGAAGCCCAGCCTCAGATCCCAGGCGAGATTGCGGTTGAGAGGATACAGGAGGTCAAGGTTCACAGTGGGGCCAGCATCCGTTATATCATCCAAGTCACCAAACGGACGGACGATCCCAGCATGTAGGCTCTTCAGGGGCTTCGACAGCTTACCATCCAACTTCTCATCTAAACCAAAGTCCGTGCTCGCTTCACCCACCGTGACCGTGACCTGTACATCTTGCTCGTCGGTGGACAGGGGAACGATCACGGTTTGTGTGTAGCTGCCGTCCAGGTTGTCGCGCAAAGGACCAGAGTCCCTCCCGCCCGTGACTGCAACGGTAATGAGCCCGCTGTACCCCGGCCCTAAAAAGTTGCCGTGGGGGTCTTTAGGGGTGACCCGGACATCGAATCGTTTATCATCGTCGCTCGCTAAACGCACAACATTAATCTCAATGGTCTCCGGTGTGGGTTGGACCGATAAATAAGCCTGGATCTGGTGTTCCCGCCTAAAGTTATTGCCATTGTGGGTGGGACCCTTGGCCTGGAAGTAGAATGAGTAGGTCCCTTCCTTTCGCGTGTCCGAGAAGCGATTCGTGTAGATTCCATCAGCGCCCGTCGCATCGCCATGGCTGCCATCATCAAACAGCCGAAGTGTGCGAGGGCCCTTTTGACTGGGAAACGGCACCTTGGCAATGTCGGTCAGATACAATCCCTTGCGCACAACAGGCGCTAATGCTTCGGCGCCTTTCTGGGCCGGGATCTGCTTGAGTTGTTGCGGACTCACAGCATGAGTCGATAACCAATTCCCTCGCCCATCCTCGGGGGCCGTGACGGTGACCGTCACATCAGTCAGGCCAAGGATCGGCCTCCGGCCTTCCCGTAATTCCGCCGTCAGGGTCACGGTATCACCCACGACGTGCCCTGCACGATCCAATCCGGCATGCAATTTCAGTCCTGAATCCATTAGAACACTGTACATGAAGGGTTCGGTCTCTTTAGAGCGTTTACTGTGATTGATTATCTCCAGTCGCCACGGATCTGGGCCAATGCGGCCCGGTACCCTCAGCGCCTCTTTCTGCACCGCCATGATCTGATAAGAGGCGCCGTGGACAATCTTCACACCCGGATAAAATTCCGAGCCGGGTGGCGGAATCTGGTTGCCACTGGAGTCAAACACCCGAAAAGAGAGCAGCTGGTGCTGGGGTGTTGCCCAGCTCACATGAAAGGTCACTTGCCGGTCATGCTCGGTGACCTGTACGGGAAAGGACTGAGCTTCCCCGGCTGCGATACGTCCGAAGGGATCCACCGCAGCCTGAAGGCCTAAAACATCGCCGATAATTTTATTATACACAGTCGCTAATGCGGTTGGTGGGCTCCATGCAGTCGCATTGCCAGCAGAAGCCGCGGAGGTGGTCGCATCAAAAAATTGGCTATCTAGCGCGAGACCGCTTGGACGGGTTTCGTTGGCCAGTTCTTTGAGAAGGGGAATGTCTACCTCGACGGTATTGCCAAAAGCCACGGAGAAGATGCGGGTGTTGGCGTCTAAGGAAGCAAGCAAATTGGTAATAGGGGAATCACCTACTGTAGCGCGACTAGGCACATTGTGGTACCCATCGCTGAGGAGCACCACCGCCCGACAAGTCTGGGTGTTGAGCATATTCTCCGCCGTCTCCACTCCCGCCACCAAAGGGGTTCCCCCACCGGCTGTCAAATTGTCGATCTCGGCTTTGGCGGTCAAAATATTGGAAGCTGTATCCACCTCTAACCCAAAAACCTCACTGGCAGCCCCGCCGAACTTGGCAATCCCGATATTGACGATCCCGGGGTCTGGAGGAGCCAGTTGCATCAGGTCAAGAAATTGCTTTGACGCTTCCTGCGCGAAGCCCAGACGCTGCTGGTTAGGGGGAACACCGGGAGTGCCATCAATCGCCCAGCCCATGCTGCCGGAGACATCCTGCAACAGCACCACGCTCGGCCGTAAAATTGGGTCTAATTTATAATTTGTGATGGTTACATCTGAGGCAGTGCCATCAACCATTGCACTTGGACTCGTACTCGTATTGGGAGTGCCCACGGTGCTCCCAATCGGGGAAAACGTGTCAATAGTTAGCGTATTGGCAACCGTATCAAACCGCATGATCCGCATATTGCCAGAATTATTTTGCGGCGCGCCATAGTTTTGGTAGTTCGACATCAGGGCGTCCACGCGACCCATACATGAAGAACGGGCACTATCAGCGATACCTGCGACACTTTCCCCGGGATTGATCCTCAACCATTTCTCCCCCCGGCAATGCCCACTCAGCATCATGAACAGGTTCGGGTTGTCGCGGAGTTCATTCCAGAGCTCTTGGCCAAAATTGCCGAAATTAGGATCCGCACTATTACATGTGGATCCTTGGGCAAGAATAAAATGAGCCGTAATGATAGCTCGACGGTCAGGATACTGTTTCAGTAACCCATCCGCCCAGTCACTTACTGTGTTAAGAGCATCTTGCGAGTAGACCAGATTGATGGAGATAAACTCTATACCTCCGGCCGACTGAAACAGCGTGTAATTATTCTCGTTTCCCCCTCCGGGTCGAACCCCGCCATGATAGGCTTCGGCTCCATATCCAGAAGGGCCTGCACCAAATAATGGGCCCGTATTTTCTGGACCAGCACCATTATAGTCATCCGGATCCGCCAGATCCTGGCAAAATCCGTTTGGGGGATCACCTGCACCCACCTCATCAAAGTCATGGTTGCCAGGAACCACCCCGTGGGGAATTCCTGCCGCTCGTAGAATCTCCATAGCATCTGTCGCCCTTTGCCATTCCGTTGAACCAGCACTGCCACCGGAGTCGCAGTAATTATTAGCGACTAAATCACCCAGGTGAGCGACATAAATAATCGGATGTGGATCGCCAGCAGTTCCACCATGGGTTCGGTTATCCCGAATCCAGGTTGTTTGCTGTGTAAACGTGTTAGGAACGTTAGTTGACGCTGAATAGTATTGTGTATCCGGCAGCACTGCGATCGAGAACTTCTCCGCTCCGGCAGGCACTGCCCATAGCAGAGCCCAAATCACAACCCCTCCTAGACACAACGTCAAGGTTGTGCCTGTGTTGCTGTGCACCATGCGTCGTCCTCCTGAGCGTTGTTTCGCTATGTATAGATTTTTTGTCTATAACTTCTTCCGAATCCTTCGAAGATAAGTTAAACACAAGAATGCGCATAAATACAGAAATGGATTCCTCTATCAATGACACCGCTGCGCTCAACAGCGCCAACGCCGTGAGCGCGGAATTTTAGCAATCAATTCGTATACTCTATCGATGCATAAAACTTACTTAACCAGCCCTAGAAATTTCGTCTAAATAGTTCAACAATTCATCTTGAATATCTTAGTTAGCACTCATCGATAGTGTCAACCTCCTCAGAGGTCTAATCAACCTGCCTGCACGTTGAATAATGCGAAATCTAACAATTTCTAATTGTTCAAATTGTCCCAATACTGGGCGTTTTTTTGAGTAGTTCTTGTGGTGCTAGATGCGATCATCTGTAGTTCACGCAACAAGTTGTGAGCGAATGTAGTGCAAATAAAATAGGCTTGGTTGCTTCGCCAGGTATTGCCGCGGTGAAAATGGATTACGCGCACCAGTAGTGATGCACAACGTGCTTGCATGGGTGACGTAAATTTGATGTTATCAAATTATCAAAACTACAGTAATACGGGATCTAATAATGATTCGGGTTACTTGAGAGTCATAACTATCGATACCAGTTCAACTAGCAAAAATGTAGCCGTTGAAACTTATTCTCCATGGATTGATAGCCCCGATCCACATCTTGGCTCCTTAATACTACTTTTGATTCCGCTGGTTTTTAGGAGGGATTACCCATCTCTAGGCCGACTTTTGGCGTTACATGGTCGAAGTCGAGATCTCCAGCTAGTCAGGATCCGAAAAATTTCTCTTCGAGCTTCAGCCGCAGCAGGCGCGCATCAAAGAAGGGAAGCTGGAGCTCGAGAGCGACGGCTTCCCCCTGGCCCTCGAAGGACCAGCTTCCTGCGGGTGCCCGCACCCAGCTGGGTGCTGCAACCGTGTAGCTCCGCTCCCCGACGGTCAGGCTTCCTGATCCCGCCAACAAAAGCATCCAGGTCTCCCCGTCGTGCTCGTTCGAATCGAGACGACCTGTGCCGCGCCGTAAGTCAGTGGGAATGCCGGGGAAAACCTCGATGGCACCACTCCACGGTGACCCACCCCGTCTCGCCCACTCGGGCAATGGGTCGGAGCGCGGCGGACCGGAGTCGGCCCACGGGATCACCAGGAAGTCGTCTTCGGTGATCGTCATATTTTCGCGCATGTTCCCCCTGAAGGGGGGCGATTGGAGCACGAAACACCAAGCCGACTCGTCCCCGACGTTCGTGTACTCGTGCACCTGGCCCGGAGGCGAGTACACAAGGTTTCCTGAATCGAGGATCTCCTCGCGGATGAGGGGCTCGCTCTCACCGGGCAGCTTGCGAAGGCCACGAACGCGGACCTTCCCGCGCAGCACGGCGACGAGCTCGGGCCGGACTGGATGTTGGTGATACTTCACCACCTGCTCAGGACGGATGTGGTGAATCCAGGCCTTCAACATGCCGTTTCTCTCCGATAGCTGCTTCCAACCGCCGTCGATTACCTCGATCGGAATCACTTCGGGCTCGAGTGAGCGACCGACCGGAAGCCAACCGAGGCGGGCGAGGCCTGCCACGAACAGGCCAACTCCTAGCATAAGCAGGATCACGACCGCTACCATCCAGGTCCTGGCACTCGAGTTCGTCATCAATTCTCCGGGTGGTATTTGCTCCACTCGTTTTTTGACTGGAAACATCCGGACTCACCTGATAATTAGCTTCATAACAAGATTGTAAAATATAAAGTTAATCCAAGCTAGTAGAGGTCAATATCAGATTATCTATACTTTTATCTGAGTTTTCATGAGGCGGTTACTAATGCAAGACGAAATTAATAAGACTCAATTATAAAGCGGTGTTTATGCACTACCTGGATTTAGTTACAATCATATATCATTGATTCATATGTTTAATGCGAGATGTTGAAAGGGAATTATTTCGACGCCACTTCCAGTATATAAAAGAAAATATGAATTTGGCGCGCTTAAATAGTCAGTGTTTGTTTGAACACTAAGTTTTTTTCCATTTTTTGATTTAGTCACTTCAAAATATCCATTT
>CAMYJU010000026.1 GCA_947258795.1 uncultured Gammaproteobacteria bacterium
AGGAGTGCCAATGTTTTTAGGTGCAGACAGACAAACCCGTAAACGCCTCAGCCGCTTGCAGTCACACCTGAAACGGGAAAATCCGCTGTTAACTGATATGGTACGCAGCTTCCGCCGCCTGGACAAACTCGGCTATCGGCTCGGTCTGCTCAGACGGGACCAGTCCTATGCCATGATGATCCCGTGGTGGCCATTGATCTCGGTGCTCGGAACCTTTTCGGCCGGCAAGTCCAGCTTTATCAATCATTACCTGCATTCTGATCTGCAGGATACCGGCAACCAGGCCGTGGACGACAAGTTCACGGTGATTTGTTACAGCCATGAAGGTGAAACCAGGGTACTACCCGGAATTGCACTGGATGCAGACCCGCGCTTTCCGTTCTACCAGATGAGTGAAGAACTGGAACTGGTCGCACCGGGGCAGGGTAGCCGTATCGATGCCTATTTACAGTTAAAGACCTGCGAGGCGGAGCATTTACGTGGCACTATACTGATTGACTCACCGGGCTTTGATGCGGATGCCCAACGTGATGCAACTCTGCGCATCACCGATTACATCATCGATCTGTCCGACCTGGTGTTGGTGTTCTTCGATGCCCGGCACCCGGAACCGGGTGCGATGCGCGATACCTTGAAGCATCTGGTTGGTGACACCATCAAACGCAGTGATTCCAGTAAATTTCTGTATATCCTGAACCAGATCGATGTCACGGCCCGTGAAGACAACCCGGAGGAGGTCGTCGGTGCCTGGCAGCGGGCAATTGCACAGGAAGGTCTGACTGCGGGCAAGTTCTATTGTGTCTATAACCCGGATGTAGCGATCCCGATAGAAGATGACGCATTGCGTGAGCGTTATGAGACCAAACGTGATCAGGATATGGAGTTGATACAGGATCGCATGCAGCAGGTCAGTGTGGAAAGGTCCTACCGTATTATCGATGCACTGGAAAAAACAGCGCGTGATATCGAGGAACAGACCATTCCCAGATTGATCGAATTGAAGCGCAAATGGGAGCATTCAGTACTGTGGCGTACCGGTATCATTTACACGGTACTGTTTGCGGTCTTGCTGGGTGGCAGCATCTGGGCGGGGTACTGGGATGGCCTGTCGTTTAATGCGCCCTGGTTAACGCCCTTGCTGGACAGCAACCTGAACCGCTACCTTGGAGCAATATCGGTTGTGTTGTTATTATTCGGGCTTTACCACATCGCGCGACGTAGTGCCGCCAGACATGTAGTGCGCCAGATGCGCAAGGGACAGGAAGCAACACCTGAGAAAGAGCGTCTGATCCGAGCCTTTGTCAAGAACACCCGTTTCTGGAACAGCATCTTCAAACCGCAACCGGCAGGCTGGGGCTGGCTTGCACGACGGCGTTTGCGGCGCGTGTATGCGGATGCGGATAAATTTATCCAGAGACTGAATGATCGCTATGCCGACCCGTCCGGCGGTAAAACACCACACCGCCCGACAGAGAAAACCGTAGCCCCTGCTGCTGCGGAGATACCCGCCGGGCAGGTCGTTGCTGATGACTCTCCGATCGAGGTTACCGAGACCGACAGGCAGGTCGCTGAAGACAGTAAAACCACCGATCTTGAGCGTGAAGAAGACGGCGCCCGGCTGGTTCACTAGTCGCCGCATGATGTATTTTCTGCAGCCTGGCTGATAGCGGGTATCCGCATTGTTATGCAAGCAAACGCCCAGGACCAACACCGGATTGAGGCCTTCACCGATGCACTATGGATGGAATCGGGACTCAGTACACATACCCTGAAGGCCTATGCCAGTGATCTAAATCGCTATGCGGCCTGGTTGTCCACCCAGGGGGCTGACCTGATGAATTGCCAGCGCACACAGGTGATGGCCTTTCTGGCCAATCGGGTACAACAGGGTATGAAACCCCGTTCTACCGCACGACTGCTGTCCAGCCTGCGGCGTTATTACCAGTACGCCTTGCGTGAAGGCCAGATCCAGTCAGATCCAACCGCGGATATCGAATCTCCGAAACTGGGTAGGCCACTGCCGAAGATGTTGTCTGAACAGGACGTTGAGCAGTTACTGGCGGCCCCGGATCTGGACACTGATGAGGGCCTGCGGGATAAAGCCATGCTGGAGCTGTTATATGCGACCGGGCTGCGGGTCAGTGAGCTGGTCAATCTGGGGATCGAGCAGTGTAATACCCGTCAGGGTGTGGTGCGCATCACCGGCAAGGGGGGGAAAGAGCGCATGGTGCCGCTGGGCGAGTTGGCTCTGGACTGGCTGGAACAATACATGCGCAAGGCTCGCCCATCACTACTGGATGGACGGGACAGCAAGACCCTGTTTGTTACCCGGCGTGGAAGCGGTATGACCCGTCAGGCGTTCTGGTATCGAATCAAGCACTATGCCCGTCTCAGTGGCTTGTTGTCAGATCTGTCACCCCACAGCCTGCGCCACGCATTCGCGACCCACCTGATTAATCATGGCGCCGACCTGAGGGTGGTGCAGATGTTATTGGGCCATAGTGACCTGTCCACCACGCAGATATACACCCATGTTGCCCGGGAACGTATGAAATCATTGCACAGTCAGCATCATCCGCGTGGCTAAGTCCCTGTTTTTGATAATGTCTGGTACAATCAACTGCGGAGACAGTGCAGGCGTCATATTTCCGGACTGCTGCCGGAACTAGCTGTTGCACTACTGGTCTTAACTCTGGACAATGCCGCGACCCGCAACAGAAAACCCTGCCCTGGAGGCCTGATGAAGCACCTGATACGCATATACCTGCCGCTTATAACAATCCTGACACTGGCTCAGCCGGTCCATGCCGAGATCCCTGAACAGGTGGAAGAAACGATACGCAAAGCGCTGCAACCCTTGATGAGAGGCGGGGACATCGATCAGATCAGGCCCTCTGAGATTCCGGGTATATTTGAAGTTGTGATTGGTTCCAATCTGTATTACGCCACTCACGACGGGCGTTACCTGATTAACGGCAGCCTGCTGGATCTGCACAGTGGCCGAAATGTTAGCGAGATCAAGCGTTCCGGTCTGCGTATGGATGTTATCAATGGTCTGGGCAAGGAGCAGATGATTATCTTCCCTGCTGAAAAGGCCAAACACACAATCACCGTGTTTACTGATCTGGATTGCCCGTACTGCCGCCTGATGCATAGCAAGATCAAGGATTATAACGATCGTGGTATCTCGGTTCGCTATCTGCTTTATCCCCGTGATGTGGTTGGATCAGCTTCATACAATAAGTCGGTCTCTGTGTGGTGTGCGAAAAATCGTAAGCAGGTGTTTACATCGGCCAATGCCGGCAATGCCGTAAAGAGCGCAACTTGTGATAATCCGGTAACATCCATCATGGCGCTGGGCAAGCAAATGGGCGTCGGTGGTACACCTACCATCTTTCTGGAGTCGGGTGACAAACTGCCGGGTTATGTGCCGCCTGAGGAACTCGCACCGAAACTCGACCAGTTCAAAAAGCTGCAAACCGAGACCGCCAAAGCAGAATAATCAAAATATGGCCAGAAGGCCTTTGACGCTGTGTGAAATCGATCACATTATCCTTGATATTCTTGTAGGAATTTTCTGAAATTTCTGTGAGCCAGGTGTAATTGAGTCTGTCATGTTCATACCATGCTTAAAACATGACAATAAACTAAGCGCTTAAAATAAAAGGTTTTTCGAAAATTTCATTCCTGTGATTGTCTACACGTTCTGGTAAATAGATTGAGTTTCGGGCGATTGCAAATGCACCTGAAAGGGGTTTTACTATAGCTGTACCAAATGTATTGAGTATGTTGCCAGGAAGGCAATCAGGGATGAGCAGGAACTCAATTGCAAATGGAATTGCTTCGGACAGGGTTAGTCCGGTAGGGAGTTGGCAAAGGCGACGTAAGTCGCCTTTGTTTTATACAGGAATATATTTCACCGTTTATATATTCTTCATCGGTTGGGGTATCCATTAATGATCCACGCAGTGGATCTATGGGGAAAGCATTGAACCTCTTCGATGCGAGCCAAATAAAGCAGTTCATCAATATTAGCTGTTATACAGCAGACAACACGATGTGTACCATACCACTTAACAGTAGGACCAGGACAAATCCTTGCAAGCTTTATCAGTGTTGTCTGAATTTTTTGTAGGACTAATCTTACAAGGATTGGTGATCGCTAATACAGATGTTCGCTAAGCGCTTGTTTGGCTTAAACTTAACCAGACATGCTTTACGGTAATATTACTAATCGTTTGATTACCTAAGGAAAACACCTATTGCTTTCTAGTCAATAGCGAGAGATTATTCAGCTCGAGGAGCACCAGGAAGGTTAAAAAACCAGGGAATGACGGGGAAGGCAATACGGATATTCCTTGGGTCTGGAAGATCCAGAAAGGGACCAGGCGGCCGGCATTTTATGCCGGCCGCTTTTTTATGCATGGATGCATTTTACCGTTTATTGGTTTTTCGTATGAATGACGCGTTGATGCCGCGGAGGTGTCTCGACCCGAAGGGTGAGGTACGTATTATGAAACTCGAAAGGATTCTATACGCCGCACAGGTTCTATGGGACAACATAACGAACCCTGTATGGGTTCTTTGCCATAAGTGAAGCAACGCATATCCTGGGTTGCAGGCACGATGATGCACAAGCCAGGTGTCCAGGGGTTATGTTGAATTCCCGTGTTAACGCTCCAGATACTGCAGCTTGTCCGGCTTGCCATCCCATTCTTCTGCGTCTTCTGGTGCCGGTTTCATTTCCGAAATCACCGGCCAGATTGCAGATAGCTCGATATTGAGCTCCAGGAAATGGGCCATCTCATCGGGCAGGTCATCCTCAGCAAATATCGCTTCGGCAGGACACTCCGGCTCACACAGGCTACAGTCGATACATTCCTCGGGATCAATGACCAGGAAATTGGGTCCTTCATGAAAACAGTCTACCGGACAGACCTCTACGCAGTCGGTATATTTGCAACGGATACAGTTTTCAGTGACGATGTAAGTCATGTATGAGTTCCTTAAGCAGAGATCGATTTATTATTATTGGGTTACGGACAGAATGCAACCGCATGGGCGGGACTGGAATTCAGGCTGCCTTGACGGTGCTGCACACAGCGCGATTACGTCCTTTCTTTTTGGCCTGATACAAGGCAGAGTCAGCATGCTTGATCAGCGATTCATGGTCAACGCCATGGTTTGGTGTAATGCTGGCGCATCCCAGACTGACCGTTACATGATCAGTTGTCTGCGAGGAACTGTGTTCGATATTCAGACCGGCAATCGCTGAACGGATTGCCTCGGCAACGGTTTTGGCCCCTTTCAAATCGGTTTCGGGCAGGATGACTGCAAACTCCTCGCCACCATATCGGGCAACCAGGTCGCCGTTACGCGATACGGCCGCGTCAATCGAGCTGGCCACTGCCTGCAGGCACTCATCACCTTTCTGGTGACCGTAGGTGTCGTTGAATAGTTTGAAGTGATCAACATCGATCATGATCAGGCTGATTTGCCGTCGGTTGCGTTGTGCACGTCCCCATTCATCAGCCAGGGTATTGTCAAAAGTACGACGATTGGGTATGCCGGTCAGGCCATCCTGGGATGACAGTAAATCAAGCTCTGCATTACGTTCTTCCAGTATCAGTTTCAGTTCGCGCAATTCGGCCAGGGCGGCGTCACGTTCACGTTGCAGCAGATACTGGCGAGTGTGGGCACGAATACGAGCAATCAGTTCTACCTGGTCGGGCAGTTTGACCAGGTAGTCTGTCGCGCCACTGGCAAAGGCCTCGCTCTTGATGGCCGGGTCTTCCTTGGACGATAGTACGATGACCGGTATGTTGCTGGTTGAATTGTTAGCACGGTAAAAACGCACCAGCGTCATGCCATCGATATCCGGCATGACCAGATCCTGCAGGATCAAGGATGCATCGATTTCCATTGCCATCTGGATGGCCATGGCCGGGTCTGGACAGTAGTGTAACTCCAGGTCCTGTTCATCGGTAAGCATACGGCGGATACCCTCGGCTATGATCTGCTGGTCATCAACCAGTAATATCCTGAGTAAGGGCTGTGGACTGTTTGTGTTCTGTAGTGCTGTCATCGTGCCAGTTTTACCGTGGTAGCCTGTTGTGATGGTTGACAGGATTGAACAAATTGTTTTATTGCAATACTGATTTCATCGAGATCCAGTACACGGTCGACAGCACCAGCCTCGATGGCGGCCTTTGGCATACCGTACACGGCGCAACTGGTTTCTGTCTGGGCAATGGTCATGATATTGTTTTTATGCAGTGTTGCCATACCTGCAGCACCATCCCGCCCCATACCGGTTAGCAGTATGGCCATAGCTGAATCAGCCCAGTGCTCGGACAGGCTGTTATAAAATACATCAACGGACGGTCGGTATACATAGTCTGCTGGTTCCGGTGTATAGGCCAGCTTGCCAGCCGTTGTTAACACCATGTGGTCCTCGCTGGCAGCGAGATAGACATTACCGCATTCTATCGAATCATTACTGCGCGCTGTACGGACATTCAGTGGGCATTGACTGTTTAACCATTTGGCCAGCCCAGGTGAGAACTCGGCATCAACGTGTTGGATAACCACAATCGCTGCTTCCAGGTTGGCTGGTAATCCGGAGAGTATAGTAGCCAGTGCGGCTGGGCCACCGGTGGATGCACCTATAGCGACCAGTGGTATATAACGCGGCCCGTGCTGCCGGCCGGTTTTATATGAAGTGGTATGTCGACCAGTATATAACAGACGCAGGGTATGCAGCTTGTGCGATAATTGCTCGAGGTCGTTGGTGTTCAAACTGATCTCCGATGGAGTAACTGCAGCAACATCTGTAGCGCCAGCGCCCAGTGCTTCGAATACCCTGCCAGCCTGATCATGTATCGATGAAGTCAGTAACAATATTGGACAGGGGTGGTTTTGCATGATGTGATCAACGGTTGTTGAGATATCACCATTCACAGGAATCTTTATATCCAGTAGCAGGATATCCGGGCAGCTTTGTGAAGCCTGTTCGATGGTTTCTTCAAGTGTAGCGCTTTCCCAGCAAATCTGGATATCAGCCTGGATCGACAGAAACTGTCTGATCAGTTGACGAGTAGGCGTATCAGTGTGTGCAATAGCGATACGCATCAGGCGGGCCCTATCAAATCATAAATGGCATCAATCAGGCTTTCATCATGAAAACTGCCTTTGGTCAGGTAATAATCGGCGCCAGCCTCAAGGCCCAGCATACGGTCTTCCTCCCTGTCTTTGTAGGACACGATCATGACCGGGATGTCCTGATAGGCCTCTTCTTGCTTGATCTGGCTGATGAATTCGATCCCGTTCATACGTGGCATGTCAATGTCGCTGACGACCAGATCAAACTCGCCTTCGCGGAGAGTGTTCCATCCATCCATGCCATCGACAGCGACCTCTACCTGATAGCCACGTGCTTCAATCATCTTGCGTTCTGCCTCACGCACGGTCAGTGAGTCATCGACGACGAGTATGCGTTTGATAGCCTGTTGTTCAGTTGCTGGTTGATCAGTTCGTGTTACGGCATGCAATGCGCTGGTTGAGGACAGTTTTTCAATCGAGCGCAACATGTCATCTATGTCGACGATCAGTGTAGGTGTGCCGTCTTCCAGGATCGCAGCGGCACTGATATCCCTGATTTTACCAAGACGTTCATCCAGTGAGTGGATGGCCAGTTCACGTTCACCTATCAGTCGTTCAACAACCACGCCATAGCTATGATTCCGGTCGCTAATTATGATGACCGGTATCTCCGGGGCGTCTGTTGACAGTTGTTTCAGGCCAAGTATCTGTGCGCCATGAACCAGGCCGGCGGTCTGGTTCTGTACCCTGATATATTGCTTGCCAGCCAGTGACTCGATTTCGCCCGGGCTTACCTTGATAATGTGGTCTATCCGGGTCATCGGAAAGGCGTAGGTTTCCTGGTCCAGTTCGACCAGCAGGGTACGAATGACAGACAGGGTGAGAGGTAACTGAAGATGAATTCTCAGGCCTTCCCCGACAGTGCTGCTGGAGTGTATCTGTCCACGGAGTTCCTGAATGGTGCTATGCACCACATCCAGGCCTACACCGCGTCCGGAAATGTCGGTTACATCATCACGGGTAGAGAATCCGGGTAAATACAGGAAGTCGAGTAGTTCAGATTCGCTCAACTCCTCCGAGACATGAGCGGTAATCATGTCCCGTTCAACGATTCTGTTACGCAAGGCCTCCACATCAATGCCTTTGCCATCGTCGATAATATCGATCGATAACATACCGGCATTATGGTAGGCGCGTAATCTGATTGTACCTGTTTCCGGTTTGCCGGCCTGCACGCGCTCGGATGGTTTCTCGATGCCATGATCAATCGCGTTTCTGAGCATGTGGTTCAGAGGTGCTTCTATGCGTTCAAGGATATCACGGTCGACCTGGGTATTTTCCCCGTCGATGATAAGGTCCACCTGCTTGCCGAGATTTTGTGCCAGGTCGCGCACCATGCGTGTGAAGCCCTGTATACCCTCGCCAAAAGGCCGCATACGTCCGGCAATGACCTCATGGTTCAGGCGGTCAGTAAGGCCGTGATTGCGACGGTCAAAGTCTTCAACATCGTTGAGACGCTCGGACAGTATGGTGCGACAGGATTCCGCCTGCTGTTCCAGAGACTGGAAGGATTCAAGTGCGTCTTCACTGACAAGCTGTTCATTCAATGTGTCGCGAATTTGTCCCAGCTGTTTGATCAGATGGTTGTGCTGTCGCTTGAGATTGATCAGTTCATCTGCGTGCTGCCCTATCCATCTCGATCCGACCAGCAGTTCGCCGGATAATCCCATCATAGTGTCCAGGTGTTCTGCATTGATTCGAACAAAATTGTTTTGCGGTTCCTCTTTGCCTGGTGGTTCGCTTAGCGGTGACAGGATTTTCTGTTTAGTTCCAGTTTTGACGGGTGTGACTATGGCGCTGACCTGGCTTCCTTCCGCTGCCAACTGCAACCTGTAAATTAGCTGGCTGAGTGTTTCGCGATGTTCTTCCGGCCAACTGCACATCGCCGCTGCCGGAATCCGGGAGATGTGATTGATGTTGTCCAGGGAGGCAAGCAGTATGTCGATAGATGACACCTGGATGTCGGCGCGTCCTTCCTGTACGGCAACAAAATAATCTTCCATTGCATGTGCGAGCCCGACGGCTGCATTGGCGCCAACCATACGCGCAGCACCCTTGATTGAGTGTGATGTGCGCATCAGCTTTTCCAGGACCTGTTTATCTTCGTGATTTTTCTCAAGTATGAGTAGATCATCCGACAGGGCTTCACTATGTGTTTCGATTTCTATCCGAAACAGGTCCAGGATGGACTCATCTATCTGGCTGGTAATTTCAAACAGAGGTGTCTCGGGCAGTTCGATATCAGTATTATCTTCAGGCTGCGTTGTCGGCTTGCTGTTGGTTTGTGTTGTCTGTTGTTGTACCGGTTTATCTGTCTTGACCGGCTCAGGTTCTGGCTCTGTTTCACATCCGGGAACAGAAGCAGGGGTTACGGTACCGCTTTCTGATGTCTGATCATCTGCACGAGTCAGGCGCATGCTGATTTTCCGGTATTCGCTCAACAGCTTTTCCGGTATGTTGCCATCTTGATGGATATGTGAGTGCAGTCGTTCCTGTAATTCTGAAGCCGTGTCGGCCAGAGTCTGATCATAAACCAGCAGGGCTGCACTGCGTATGGACTGGCATGCCTTGAGCATGGCTTTGATGCTGTCGGTATCCAGTGGGGTGTTTTCGGCCTCACCCAGTTTGTTGACCAGTTGCTCACCATGCCGCTGGCATTCGATCCGATATAGTTCAAGCATCGCCGGATCCCTGTTTTCAGGGGTATGTTCACAGAACGGGGAAGTGTTTGCTACAACGGGTTCCTGGGTCTCTTCTGTGTCTGCCTGTCCGGTATGGGTTGCGGGTTGATTGAATTCCATGCATTGGTTGATCCTGCGTATGGCAGCATCATGACCAGGGTCAGTCGGTTCCGGCGCATCAGCGAGTGCCAGCAGGGCATCAATCGAACGCTTCCACTGATCGCAATGCTCCCGAAAGCCGGTACTGCCGGGTAATGCCAATTCACGCATGCTCGCAATCAGGGAAACCGCTTTGTCCATGCCAGCCAGTTTGGCAGCGCTGCTGAGTATGCCCAGTGTATGCGTCAGATTTGTTGCTGGCTCGTCATCGTCTATGGTGTTATCAGAAACTTGCGCGCGTAATACCTGACAATGCTGATGCATTTCCTGGTGGAAAAAGTCATTGACAGACTGCTGTAATGCCTGGTTATCTGTCATCGTAACATCCTGCCCAGGGTTTTCTGAATGAGGTGGTGATTTAACAGGCCAATCTTGCCCTCAGAACTATCCAGCAGTCCCTGAATATAAGTACCGTCATGGCTGGACAGGGTAGCAGGTGCATCCTGGACGGTATGCCTGTCATAGTGAGTGATGCCATCGACGCGATCTACCGGAAAGGCGATACGCACATCGTCAAATTGTGCGATAATCATTCGTTCCGGATTTGTCTGTTGATGATTGCGCAATCCCAACAGGCCGTTCAAGGAAATACATAAAATCAGTTCGCCCCGAATATTGACCAGACCAGTCAGGATCTGATTGCTGCGATGCGGAATATGATGCGCCTTGCGTGGATGGCTGACATCGTTAAGCAGTTTTGTGGAAAGCCCGTAAAGGTCATTTCCCAGTCTGAATGTGATTGCCGAGCACATATCATGATTTTCTACGGCCTGCTTTTGTGCCAGATTGTCGGTCCATTCCTGCAGGTATGCATCATCGGTCTTTTGTACAAGCCGGGAACGTCCCACCTGTTTGTAAATATCACAATTCTGGCAATGGATGACTTTTTCCAGCTGAGGGCAGCGTTCCGATGTGCGTGACCAGACGCCCAGTATGTTCCAGCAATCGGTTATCTCACTCGATGTTTGTTCTGTATTGGCTGTCATGCACTTTTTTCCTGTTGCCTTTCAGCGCGCTGGCGTAGCTGCTGTGCCTGCCTGGTCTTTCCCTGTTGCTCCAGCAACAATGAGAGATGAATCAGTGCATCCCTGTAGTGCGGATCCAGATATAGTGCCTTGCGGTAGCTTTTTTCAGCCAGATCGGTCGTATCGCCGGCTTCCTGAATCAGGCCGAGTAAGTAGTATGCTGATGCATCCTGTTCGTGTTCATTGAGATATGCCTCGCAGATGTGTTCGGCATCGACCAGGTTACCGGCGTCAGCGTACTTTCTTGCCAGTTCAAGCGGTGATTCCTGGTCTTGTTCGGTTTCGGCTGTGGCTGTGGCGGCAGATTGCAGATCCTCTTTAATCACGTTGCGCTCTGTTTCAGTCTGTATGGCCGCAGTACTGATGCCTGTCGAGATACTGGTTTGGGTAAGCTTGGTACCGGCAGACATGTCATCAGCCTCTCCATTCCGGATACTTTTTTGATAAGCGAATGCACCGGTATGACCGGTATTGGTGAAACAGTCAGGTATCGCGCCACCTTCTGAATGGCCGATGAACAGGTAGCCTTCATCACTCAGGAGTTGATGTATTGTTTTGTAGGCGATCTTCTTGTCATCGGCATCAAAATAGATCAACAGGTTGCGGCAGAAAATGATGTCATATTCCCGCCCTGTACGAAATTGGGTATCGAGCAGATTGGCGCGTTCAAACCTGACCAGATCCCTGATTTCCGGTTTGATCAGCCAGGCCTTGTCCATGTCGTCAAAATAACGTTGACGGACACGGGCGTCCTGCGCACCTCTGAATGAATGTGGGCCATAATAGCCGGCCCTGGCGCGATCCAGCGCACGCTGGCTGATGTCGATACCCTCTATGCTGAACTGTTCAGGTTTCATTCCGGCCATCAGCAGGGTCATTGCAATGGAGTAGGGCTCTTCACCTGTTGAACTGGGTATGCTTAGAATACGCCAGAAAAAATTATTGTTCGCAGACAAGGCGTCTTTGGCCAGGTTTGTCAATGTATCAAATGGATGCCGGTCTCTGAAAAACCAGGTTTCAGGGATAACAACCTCCTCTATCAGTTCGGTCAGTTCAGCGTCGCTTCTCTGTAACAGGAGCAGATAGTCTATCGTCTCGTTGATTTCCAGTACCCGGCAACGGGTCTGGATGGCCGTTTCCAGTACTGCATTACCTACCGTGGGGATATGCATGCCGGTACGTGACTTGAGCAGGTATTTGATCTGGTCCAGTATCATGGTGCCGAATCTGTCAGTTGCTGGTCTGTCGGCAGGGCTTGCGTACCCTGGCTGCTGGTGGCAGGTGACAGCAGGAGCTTATGTAGTCGTGCAAGGTCGAGTAGCTGTATGGTTTCCTGGTTTTTACCATACACGGTACTGGACAGTGAAGAGCTGCTGTGGGACGCCTGGTCCTTTATGGTGTCAGCCAGGTTGATCATACCGGTTGCACGTTCAACGATAATACCGTACAGCCCGCTATAGCCTGATTCGTCTCCGAGCAAAAGTATGCGCGTGCTGAGCATCGATTCTGCGCAGCGTGCCAGCAGGATCTGACACAGGTCAAAGATTGGTACTAATTGCTGTTTGTACACCAGGCTACCAATCTGATGGCTTTGATGTTCGGTGCTCGGCTGCAGATTGACGTAGGGAATTACCGATTCAATACTGCGCGCCGGGACAGCATAGTGAATTTCATCGATATAAAAGCACATGTGTAACATGGTGCACAGTCCGCCGCTAGCCTGCGTCCTTCAGCTTGAATCGTGTAACGCCTTGCTGTAGTCCCTGTGCTGCATCCTTCAAATGGTCAATGGATTTATTTGACTGGCGCAAGGAGTTTGCAGTCTGTTGAGCAGTTTCGTTCAACTGCGACATGCTTTGACTGATCTGCTCGTTACCCAGCGCCTGGGCCTGCATGCCTTCGGCAACTGATTCGAACTTGGGTTTCATGGCGTGTACCTGCTGGATAATTTCACCCAGCTGTGAACTGATCTGGCCAATATCCCTGACACCGCTGCCTACTTCTTCTGAGAATTTGTCCATACCCATTACACCGGCGGTTACAGCCGATTGCATTTCCTGGATCATTTGTTCGATGTCCCAGGTCGATACGGCAGTCTGGTCGGCAAGACGACGTATTTCTGTGGCGACTACTGAGAAGCCACGACCAAATTCGCCCGCTTTTTCAGCCTCGATAGCCGCATTCAGGGATAGTAGATTGGTCTGGTCTGCGACCTTATTGATGGTCGTAACAACATTATTAATGTTATTGGCCTTATCATTCAGAACGGCCAGCTTGTTGGTGATGCTTTCTGTTGCGCTGCGCATACGCTTCATGGTCTCTTCCATCATGTTCAGTGCTTGCTGACCGCTATTGGCAGCATCGGCGGCCTGGCCGGAAGCTTGCTGTACATCTTCCATGGTGCTGGCCAGTTCTCTGGACGTGGCTGAGATCTCGTTCACGGTCGCCATGACCTGGTTGGTACTGGCTGCCTGCTCGGTGACGGTTGCTTCCTGCTGCTTGGCGGTGGCGGCGATCTGTGTGGCAGACGAGTTAACCTGGATGCCTGATTTTTGTACCTGCCGCACCAGTCCGTTCAGGTTTTCAATCATCTTGTCAATACCATTTGCAAGATGGTCGATGGTGTCATCGCCATCAAAGCCAGTGATATTATGTGACATATCCCCTTCAGCAGCTGCACTAACCATGGTCAGGATCTGGATTACCTGGCCATGTAATTTTTCATTGGCCTGTTTCTGTTGTTCGATAGTGTCATGCAGGGTGTCGGACATTAAGTCGAACAGGGTCTCTGCCTGGTCCAGCGCGCTACCTTTACCCAAATCCCCTAGAACAGATTGGTCAGGTAATAATTCAGCCAGTGAACGAATGCCGGACTCAACGGCCGTGGTCATCGGTACCAGCAGGCGACTGATGAAAACATATGCCAGTACCAATATGACAACCAGGGCAATGGCCAGCATGGCCAACACCACGTAGGCAGTAGTATCTGCCATATTCAGCAGGTTCTTACTATCTTCAGTAATTTTACCAGTCTGAGTATCAATCAGTTTGGCAATGGTAGCTGAGAGATTGTTCAGTAACGGGATGATACGATCTCGTACCAGATAGGCATCAGTGCGCCACTTCTCACTGCTGTGCATGGAAACCATGGTTTCTATGTTCTTTTCAAACTGAAGTACCAGGAAATTCAGTTTTTCAATCCCGGCCTCCTGTTCCAGATTTAGATTATCGGCATATTCATTCTGTAACTCATCCAGTTTTTCTCGAAAAGCCTGGAAATAGAGCTGACGCTGATTCAGGGCACCTTGATACTTGAAGCCAAGATAGCTGCGTACCTCGGACATATTGCGTACCCAGGAATAGCGTAAATGTTGGATAATATCGCGGACCGTGGCGGTATCATCCGCATTACCTTCATCCTCTCCTTCCAGCATGTTGTTCAGGTTCAGGATGATTTCTTCACTGACTGGGTTCAGGTTTTCGACAGAGAATTGCATAGCCGGGAAATTGAGGCGTCTGCTGCTGGTTAACTTGAACATCTGTTTCTGAAACTCGGTATACTGTGATATCTCATCAGCAATATTGTCCAGCAGTAACTGCGCCTCAACAAAATCTGTCATGATCGGCAGGGAGCGTATCTGGGCAAGCAGTTTGTTAGCCTGTTCTATATCCGTAATGGACGAATCCTTCATACGCTCATCTTTACTGAGCAGGTAGTAACCCATACTTCCGAAGGCTTCTGATATACGGGTTTCCAATGCCTTGGACAATAGCAGGGCGGGTTGATGATCCTCGACCACAGTACGTGTTGCGGCTCGTATGCCGAGTACACTGTTGATGGTCTGCACACCAATGATCGCGAGGATAACCAGCATCACCGCAAACCCGGATAGCATCTTTTGTTTTATGGTCAATTGGTTTCTGTTTATTTTGATCTTCATCAGTCTTGCCTGCCCACGATCGAAAGTTAAGCCCCGCTCTGTGCTGGGTTGATTTCCATGTCCTCCTATCGGCTGAAGGGCTGATATCTATAGTAAAAGTGCTTGGAATACCCTGTTTTCGGACCAGAAATGGTCGAAAGCGATCAATCAACGGGTCAATCTGTTCAATCAGGCGGAAGATCGAGCAGGGGATGTTGATGGCTATCACAGGCCAGATTAGATCCTGATTGAAACCGCGGAGTGCCTGGTATAAATTTATAAGCTACTGAAAATAAGTTATTTTTATCGGTTTTGAAAATTAGGTCGGGTTTAGCGTGTTGAATCGACAGTGTACAGACTATTTTTGCTCCAGTAGTGCCTTAAGCTCGTACAGCACATTAAGGGCTTCACGAGGGCTCAGTTGGTCAGGCTCCAGTTGTTCCAGCTTGTCCAGCGCCATGTGGCGGTGGCCGGGTTCGGGTTGAAACAGGGAAATTTGCGGGTCCGGCTCCACATGGGTCGGTGACGTGCCCGGATTGCCTGATTCGAGCTGATCCAGGCGCCGCTGTGCGGTGGCGATCACCTTGCCTGGCACCCCGGCCAGCGCTGCTACATGCAGGCCATAGCTGCGATCTGCCGGGCCGTCGCGTAAGGCATGCAGAAACACGATACTGTTGCCATGCTCGACGGCATCCAGGTGGACATTGACGATGCCTTCATATTGCTCAGCCAGTCGGGTCAATTCGAAGTAATGGGTCGCAAACAGGCAGAATGCTCGCACCTGGCCGATCAGGTGCTCGGCACAGGCGCTGGCCAGCGACATACCGTCGTAGGTACTGGTACCGCGGCCGATCTCGTCCATTAACACCAGACTGTGCTCAGTCGCATTGTTCAGGATATTGGCCGCCTCGGTCATCTCGACCATGAAGGTCGACAGGCCGCTACTCAGATCGTCTGATGCACCGATACGGGTAAAGATGCGGTCCAGCGGGCCAATGCGGGCCGATTCGACCGGGACAAAGCTGCCGATATGCGCCATCAGTGTAATCAGCGCGACCTGGCGCATATAGGTTGACTTGCCGCCCATATTCGGACCGGTGATGATATGAAGGCAACGGCGCTCGGACATATCGGTATCGTTCGGCACAAAGGCCTGTTCCGATACCTGTTCAACCACTGGATGGCGGCCGGCCCTGATCAGGATGCCCGGGCGGGTGTCCAGCTCGGGTCGTCGGTAATCGTTGTGGTCCGCAACGGAGGCCAGGCTGACCAACACATCCAGTTCAGCCAGTGCCTCGGCACAGAGACGTAATAACGGCAGGTGCTCGGCCAGTTTTTCGAGCAATGTTTCATACAAGGCCTTTTCCAGGCTGAGCGAGCGCTCGCGTGCGCCCAGTACCTGGTCCTCGTACTGCTTGAGTTCCGGCGTGATAAAGCGCTCGACATTTTTCAGGGTCTGACGACGTTGATAGTCGTCCGGTACATCTTCGGAGCGGCTGCGCGGCAGTTCGATGTAGTAACCGTGAACGCGGTTATAGCGCACCTTGAGTTTGGCGACACCGGTTCGTTGCTGTTCACGCAGTTCCAGATCGGTCAGGTATTGATCGGCGTTCTCACTGAGCTGGCGCAACTGGTCCAGCTCGTCGTTGTAACCAGCCGCGATCACACCACCGTCACGGATCAGCACCGGTGGTAGCTCGATAATGGCCTGGTCCAGCAGGCTGATCACGGGTTCAGGATCACCGAGCTGATCACGCAGGCTTTGCAGTAAGGGGCTGTCCAGTTCCATCAGTGTACTGGCCAGTGCCGGGACCTGTCGCAGCGATTCGCGCAAGGTGCTCAGGTCACGTGGACGGGCAGAGCCGAGTGCGATACGGGTGAGGATGCGTTCCAGATCGCCAATGGCGCCGAGGGCGTCGTGCAGCTCAGTAAAGAATTGCTGATCGATGATGGTCTGCAAACACTGGTAGCGCAGCTCCAGGGCTTGATGATCCCGTATCGGGCGGTGTATCCAGCGCCGTAACATGCGTCCGCCCATCGGCGTGGCAGTATGGTCCAGTACACCAGCCAGGGTCCAGTCGCTATTACCTGACAGGGTGGTATCCAGTTCCAGATTACGGCGCGTTGATGCATCCAGAATAACCATATCGCTGCTTTGTTCCAGGGACAGGCCGGTAATATGCGGCAGGCTGGTCTGCTGGGTGTCGTTTAGATACTGCAGTAACGCACCAGCAGCACAGATCGCCAGTACCATGTCTTCACAACCGAAACCGCGCAGGTCGCGGGTGCCGAACTGTCTGGTTAGCAGCCGGTACGCACTGTCCTGTTCGTAATGCCATGGAGCTTGACGATGGAGGCAGGTATAGGCAGACAGCGCCGGGCTGTCCGGCATGTCTTCGCTAATCAGGATCTCGGCCGGCTGCAAGCGAGCCAGTTCCGCAGACAGAGCCTGCACGCTGCTGATCTCCTGCACTGCAAACCGGCCGGCGGCGAGATCCAGACAGGCCAGGCCATAGTGGTCCTGTTTCGCAAACACCGATACCAGTAGCTGGTCTCGCTGTTCGTCCAGCAGGGCCTCATCGGTGACCGTGCCCGGTGTGACCACGCGGACGACCTTGCGCTCGACCGGCCCCTTGCTGGTGGCCGGATCACCGATTTGTTCGCAGATAGCGACCGATTCACCCATGCGCACCAGTCGCGCCAGGTAGTTTTCGGCCGCGTGTATCGGCACACCGGCCATCGGGATCGGGTTGCCGGCAGACTGGCCGCGCGCGGTCAGGGTAATGTCCAACAGGCGGGCGGCCTTGCGCGCATCGTCGAAAAACAGCTCGTAGAAATCACCCATGCGGTAGAACACCAGGATGTCCGGATGATCTGCCTTAATGCGCAGGTATTGCTGCATCATCGGGGTATGCGCAGTCAATGCTGTTTCGGCCATATTCATGAGCTGCAGTGTACCTAATATGGCTACCGGGGTGAATTGGCTAAACTGGCTCAACAGGCTGGTATAGCGCAAAACTATCATGCAGAATGTAAGCAGCGGGTATCTGGACAGGTATAAACTATCCATAATATAAGAACATACAGAATAAGGTACGGGTATGGTTGATTCTTCTGAAAAGCGTGATTTTCGCCGTATGCAGATTGACTGCGAGATACTCTGGCGACTGGAAGACGGTGACAGTATGTATCATGCGCAGGCGATCAACCTCAGTGCCAGGGGGCTGGCGATGACGTGTGACCAGGATCTGCCAGTCGGTACCCGGCTGGAGGTCAATATCAATCCGGCCTACCGGGTGGTACCGCCAATGAATGCGATCGTTGAAATCCTGCGTGTCAGCAAACTCGACGACAACAAGTATCAGTACGCCTGCGAGATCCGTGAATTCCTCGACTAGTCATATCCCGTCCGATCAACAACTGCTGCAACTGGCTGAGCAGCTGGGTAGAATTCTGTTTGAAAAATCCTTGCTACTGGCAACCGCCGAGTCGTGCACCGGTGGCTGGATCGCACAGATCCTGACCGCAGTGGTCGGCAGTTCCGCATGGTTCGACCGTGGTTTTGTCACTTACAGTAACCAGGCCAAGCAGGACTTGCTCGGCGTGTCTGCAAAAACCCTGGATCAGTATGGTGCGGTCAGTGAACAGGTGGTGCAGGAAATGGTTGCCGGGGTATTTCAGAACTGCACGGCTGATCTGGCAGTGTCAGTCAGTGGTATCGCCGGACCGGGTGGGGGTTCGGCAGAAAAACCGGTTGGTACGGTCTGTCTGGGTTGGTGCCGTAGCGGTGAACAGGCAATCAGTGTACGTAAACATTTTGCTGGTGACCGTGAGGCAGTCAGGCGTCAGGCGGTAGCCGGGGCCCTGCGCGGATTGATTGATCTGGCAAGCCATTGAACCAGGCTGAGCCAAAACCCGTGCGACTGTTTGTGGCCCTGTGGCCGGACGCGGAGCTGCGTGAGGTGGTATACGATAGTTCCAGAAAAATGATGCCGAAAAAGGACGGCTGGCAAGGGCGTCTGGTTGATAAACAGAACCTGCATGTGACGCTCGCGTTTCTGGGCACGGTCAGTTTCGATCGTGTCGACTGTATCAGGGCTGCCGTTGAAAATATTCGCTGGCAGCCATTTACCCTGCAGCTTGATCAGTTGGGTTACTGGCATCGTCCACGCGTAGCCTGGTTCGGTGTGACGCAAACACCTGAGCAGTTGACTGATATGGTACGTCAGCTCAGGCAGGGGCTGTTGCATTGTGATTTTGAGCCGGAGCAGCGTGCGTTTCACCCCCATCTGACCCTGGCGCGCAAATGTCGCCCGCCCAGGTCTGTGGACCTGCCTGTAGTCTTAGCGGAAGTGTTGAACTGGGATGTGCGCAACCTGGCGCTGGTTTCGTCGGTGACCGACCCGGCCGGTGTGCGTTACGAGGTGATGGATCAATGGGGTCCGAGCGACGCCTGACTCCGTGACTATTTTTAGTGTCTAGTGTAAAAATGCCCAGGCCGCATAGGCCTCGATTTCATCCCGATTGACGATGATCAGCTGATAGGCGTCCGGGTTCAGTGAGTGATCCCTGCTGGTATCCACCGACAGTTTTTGCAGGGTGTAGCCTAGCAGGGCCCTGCGCACACTGACATCAATGATGCCGTTTTCAGCTCCGTAATCGACCAGCAGGCTTTGCTGATTGCGCTCATGCAGGCCGGGATGGGGAGCTAGTTTCAAGGTGATGGATTCGACCCAGTCATCATCATAGTCCGGGCTGGATTCGGCCTGCTGATCCAGCATGCGCGCCTCGACGATACGTGACAACACATAGTCGCGGAAATCGAAATGTTCTTCACTGTATGCGCGTACATGCCAGCGCAGGCCGGTGTCGATTAACGAATGCGGCTCGATAATGCGGATACGGTCCTGGTCGCTATCCGACATCGACCGGTAGCGTATTTCCAGTTTGTTGTGTTGATGGGCAGCACGCATCACCTGGGCGACGATGTGTTTGTCCGGCAGCCGAATCGGCAAGGGCAGGGTGTCGACGCCGATGCCATAGATCAGTTGTTGTCCGTAAGGTCCACCGGTCGCGGCCTGGTTATTGGCAATCCGGGGTAATATTGCCGCCGGTGACAGGTCGGCAAACAGCTCGGTAAACGCCGGTCCCGGCACAAAGCCAAATACCGTATGCCTATAGATCAGATTGTCCGGGGCCAGGTCGTTGTACAGTTTCA
Source organism: uncultured Gammaproteobacteria bacterium (assembly GCA_947258795.1). Lineage (GTDB taxonomy): Bacteria > Pseudomonadota > Gammaproteobacteria > DRJJ01 > DRJJ01 > DRJJ01. Next base: position 20,165 of record CAMYJU010000026.1, read on the forward strand.
GGTCCTTGGTCGCGGCCGCATCGGACAATCCGAATGCATTCACGACGTCACCGCGCGTTATCACACCGGTATAAAACGCCATGATTTCAATATACTGCAGTCGTTGCAGTACGTTCCATTTCAGGTCGGCAGCGAGCTTTAGCGGTGTTGCCACGGTGGGTCTCCCGGGTTTTGCTCCCTCTATCATATATGGTTCGGTCAGAAACCACATATAAATTATTAGATAGTAAAAAATATGAAGGTAGTAAAAAATATTGACATTGTGAAAAGTATAGCCTACATTAAACCCATAACACAGATATTCGGACAACAAGGGTGTCCATGAATACCGGCACAAACATTCCTACAGGAGATAAAACAATGGCAGATGATCAGAAGAAGAAGGCACTGGCGGCGGCACTGGGTCAGATCGAAAAGCAGTTTGGCAAGGGCTCGGTGATGCGTATGGGGGACGCCACGGTATCGGATGTGCAGGCGGTCTCCACCGGATCGCTGGGGCTGGATATCGCACTGGGCATCGGTGGTCTGCCGCGTGGCCGTGTCGTTGAGATCTATGGTCCGGAGTCATCCGGTAAAACCACCCTGACCCTGCAGGTGATTGCCGAATCGCAGAAGCTGGGTGGTACCTGTGCATTTGTCGACGCCGAACATGCGCTGGATCCGGTCTATGCCGGCAAGCTGGGGGTCGACGTGGACGAGTTGCTGGTGTCACAGCCGGATACCGGTGAGCAGGCACTGGAGATTACCGACATGCTGGTACGGTCCGGGGCCGTCGATGTGGTCGTGGTCGACTCGGTTGCGGCACTGACACCAAAGGCTGAAATCGAGGGCGATATGGGTGACAGTCATGTTGGTCTGCAGGCGCGCCTGATGTCACAGGCCCTGCGCAAGCTGACCGGTAATATCAAACGTTCCAATACCATGGTGATCTTTATTAACCAGATTCGTATGAAGATCGGTGTCATGTTCGGCAGCCCGGAAACCACCACCGGTGGTAATGCACTCAAGTTCTACTCATCGGTACGTCTGGATATCCGTCGTATCGGTGCGATCAAGAAGGGTGACGAGGTGGTCGGTAACCAGACCCGCGTGAAGGTAGTGAAAAACAAGGTGGCGCCGCCATTCAAGCAGACCGAGTTTGAAATTCTCTATGGAGAGGGTATTTCGCGTGAAGGCGAGCTGATTGACCTGGGCGTGGAACATAACATGATCGACAAGTCCGGCGCCTGGTACAGCTACAATGGCGAGCGTATTGGCCAGGGTAAGGAAAACGTACGTACCTATATGAAAGAGCACCCGGACATGGCCAATGAAATCGATCAGCGCCTGCGTGCAGAATTGCTTGAAACCACACCTGAGGCCAATGTTGCTGACCAGGATCAGGCCGAAGAGGCTAAAGCCGAGGCTTGATCCAGGTCGGCTGGCTGATGTAGAGAAAAACATTAATAACACTTCTATCTATCCCCTCTCCCTCAGGGAGAGGGTTAGGGTGAGGGGATCTATTATTAATGCCATTGAATGAAGATTTCAGTCAGGCAGAGCGTGATCCGTTAGTTGATGCCGAGCAGTGTGCGGTACGCCTGCTGGCGCAGCGTGAGCACAGCGAGCTGGAGATTGCGCGCAAGCTGGGCAGGCGGGGATTTGAGTCGGATGTCATTGCCGTTGTCCAGGCCAGGTTGATCGAGGCCGGTTATCTGAGTAATCAGCGATATGCCGAGCAGTATGTGCGCTTACGGGGTGAGCGAGGTTACGGGCCGCAGCGTATCCGTATGGAACTGGCCGAACGCGGTCTGAGCGACAGCGAGATCGGGCAGGCGCTGGCGGACGACAGCACCGACTGGTATGCCGCTGCCCAGCATGTCTACACGAAAAAATACCACCAGCAGGCGCCGGTCGATTACCGGGAGCGAAGCAAACGCATGCGATTTCTTCAATATCGGGGTTTTGAACCGGAGCACATCCAGTCTGTGATGGAACCCTGAGTACTGTCTGTCGTACAATGGACTATTATCTGACGTGAATGTAACTGCAGACAGTAGACATATGAAGACCAGCGCTGAAATTCGCCAACTTTTTCTGGACTATTTTCGTGACCGTGGCCACGAAATCGTTGCCAGTAGCCCACTGGTGCCGGGCAATGACCCGACCCTGCTGTTTACCAATGCCGGCATGGTACCGTTCAAGGATGTGTTTACCGGGCAGGAGCAGCGTAACTATGTGCGTGCCGCGTCTTCCCAGCGCTGTGTGCGTGCCGGTGGCAAGCATAATGACCTCGAAAATGTCGGATACACGGCGCGTCACCATACCTTTTTTGAAATGCTCGGCAACTTCAGTTTTGGCGATTATTTCAAGCTCGAGGCGATCCAGTACGCCTGGGAATTCCTGACCGGGGTGCTGGAGATTCCGGCTGACAAGCTCTGGGTAACGGTATTCGAGGACGACGACGAGGCCTACGATATCTGGCTCAAGGATATCGGGGTACCGATAGACCGCATCGGCCGGATCGGCGCGAAAGACAACTTCTGGTCCATGGGCGATACCGGCCCTTGTGGACCCTGTTCCGAGATTTTTTATGACCATGGTGAAGAGGTCGAAGGCGGCCCTCCCGGTTCACCGGATGAGGATGGCGACCGTTATATCGAGATCTGGAACCTGGTGTTCATGCAGTATGATCGGGATGCCGAAGGCAAACTGAACCCGCTACCCAGGCCGTCTGTGGATACCGGTATGGGCCTGGAGCGCCTGGTCGCGGTGATGCAGGGTGTGCACAGTAATTACGAGATCGACCTGTTCAAGAATCTGATCAGGGCCGCTGCCGAGCTTACCGGCAGTAGCGATCTGCACAGTAAATCACTGCGCGTGATTGCCGATCATATCCGTTCCTGTGCATTCCTGATTGTGGATGGGGTGCTGCCGTCCAATGAAGGACGGGGGTATGTATTACGCCGTATTATCCGACGCGCGATCCGTCATGGTTATATGCTGGGCATGCATCAGCCGTTTTTCCACAAGCTGGTAGAGCCACTGCAGGATGAGATGGGTCAGGCCTATCCGGAATTGGTCAGTAACGCCAAGCATGTGATCAAGGTGCTGAAGCTGGAAGAAGAACGCTTTGCAGAAACTCTGGAACAGGGAATGCGACTGCTCGAAGATGTAATCAATAGTATGCAAGGCAAGGAAATCAGCGGAGAAACAGCGTTCAAATTATATGATACCTACGGTTTTCCGGTTGACCTGACAGCGGATATTGCGCGTGAGCGAAGCTTGAGTCTGGATATGGCCGGGTTTGAGCAAGCCATGCAGGACCAGCGTGAACGCGCCCGCGCAGCAAGCCAGTTTGCGGTCGGCGACAATGTCAATGTGCAGATCGAGGGTGAGACCGAATTCAGTGGGTATGAGCACCTTCGGGATGACGGTGTGGTGACGGCGATGGTTCGGGATGGCGATCTGGTCGATGCGATCAGTAGCGGTGATCAGGCCATTGTCTATCTGCAGCGTACCCCTTTTTATGGTGAATCCGGTGGCCAGGTCGGTGATACCGGGCGTTTGCTGGGCAAGGGTATTGTGTTCGAAGTGAGCGACACCCAGAAACAAAAAAGCGGTCAGACCGGGCATATCGGTACCTTATTGCAAGGCGAATTGAGCCTTGGCGACAAGCTGGCGGCCGAGGTCGACCAGCAGCGACGTGCCGAGATCAGGCTGAATCATTCCGCCACCCACCTGTTACACGCCGCCCTGCGCAAAGTACTGGGAGAGCATGTCACCCAGAAGGGCTCGTTGGTCGATCCGGAACGTCTGCGTTTCGACTTTTCCCATTACGAGCCGGTCAGTGGCGAACAACTCAGCACCATTGAAACGATGGTCAATGAGCAGATCCGTGACAATGCCGCGGTCGAGACCATGGTCACCGACTATGATTCGGCCGTCGAGGCCGGTGCGATGGCCCTGTTTGGGGAAAAATACGGCGACCAGGTACGGGTACTGAAGATCGGCGATTTCTCGACCGAGCTTTGCGGTGGTACCCATGTCGAGCGCGCCGGTGATATCGGGCTGTTCAAGATCACCGCCGAGTCGGGTATCGCATCCGGGGTGCGCCGCATCGAGGCGGTGACCGGTCAGGCGGCGATGAAATATATCGGGGAGACCGAAAAAAACCTGGTCCGCATCGCGCAGATGCTGAAATCGTCCAGCGGTGAAACCGTTGAGAAAATCAGCCAGCTAATGGATAAAAACCGCAAGCTGGAAAAAGAGCTGGAGCAGGTCAAGGCCAAACAGGCCAGCTCGGCCGGTAGTGAGTTGAGCAACCAGGCAGTCGAGATTGAAGGCCTGCAGGTACTGGCGGCGCGTCTGGATGGGGCGGATGCCAAATCACTACGCGATACGGTCGACCAGCTCAAGAACAAACTGGGTTCGGCAGCGGTGGTACTGGCCTCGGTCAAGGGTGAAAAGGTCAGCCTGATCGCCGGTGTCAGTAAGGATCAGACCCAACGTATCAAGGCCGGGGACCTGGTCAATGCGGTGGCAACCCAGGTCGGTGGCCGTGGTGGCGGTAGGCCGGATATGGCACAGGCCGGCGGTAATGACCCGGCAGCACTGGATGATGCGTTAAAGTCCGTTCCCGACTGGGTGCGTGAAAACCTGGCATCCTGAGGTAGCAGGGCAGGGTGGGTACGGATGAACGAGAAATCCGACGAAAAAAACGAGAAAGCACCTGCCGCGCAAGAAAAATGCGCCCAAAAAGCAGAAAAATAACGGCTTCCTCTTTAATTTTGTCGGTATTTGTAGTTTAATCACCGCCCTTTGCTTGATTTGGCTCATATGCCAATCTTTAAATCAGAGTACAATGGCGCTAATTGTTCAAAAATATGGTGGCACCTCGGTCGGCAGCGTTGATCGTATCGAGAACGTGGCGACCAAGGTCAAGGCACGTCGTGATGCCGGAGACGATGTCGTGGTCGTGGTTTCTGCGATGAGCGGTGAGACCAATCGTCTGGTCGAGCTGGCAAAGTCGGTTCAGGAGCGCCCGGACCCACGCGAGTTTGATGTACTGGTGTCAACCGGCGAGCAGATCACCATCGCCCTGCTCAGTATGACATTGAAGGCGATGGGTTGTCCGGCTTGCTCGTATACCGGATCGCAGGTCCATATCCTGACGGACAATGTCCATAACAAGGCGCGTATCCAAGAGGTGGATGACACCAAGATTCGTGCCGACCTGAAGCAGGGCAAGGTCGTGGTGGTGGCCGGATTTCAGGGCGTGGACGAGCATGGCAATATCACCACCCTGGGCCGCGGTGGTTCTGATACCACGGCCGTCGCACTAGCGGCCGCGCTGAAGGCGGATGAGTGTCAGATCTTTACTGATGTGGACGGCGTGTATACCACAGACCCGAGGGTTGTGCCGGAGGCCCGCCGCCTGGAGCAGATCACCTTTGAGGAAATGCTGGAAATGGCCAGCCTGGGCTCCAAGGTCTTGCAGATCCGTGCCGTTGAGCTAGCCGGAAAATACAATGTACCCATGCGTGTGCTGTCTTCGTTCGAGGAAGGGGATGGCACCCTTATTAGTATTGAGGATGAGTCAATGGAACAAGCCCTGATCTCCGGTATCGCGTTTAATCGTGATGAGGCCAAGCTGACCATACTGGGGGTGCCGGACCAGCCGGGTGTCGCCAATCAAATATTGGGCCCGGTCGCCGATGCGAATGTCGAAGTCGATATGATCATTCAGAATATCGCCGAGGACGAGACCACGGATTTCACCTTCACCGTCCATCGAAATGACTATGCGCATACACTGGAAATCATGCAGAAAACCGCTGATCAGCTGGGTGCACGTGAAGTCAGTGGTGACGACAAGATCGTCAAAGTGTCCCTGGTCGGGGTCGGCATGCGATCCCATGCCGGGATCGCCAGTACCATGTTCAGGACACTGGCGGAAGAAGGTATCAATATCAGAATGATATCGACCTCCGAGATCAAGGTTTCGGTGGTTATGGATGAAAAATACCTGGAGCTCGCAGTACGCGCGCTCCATAGCGCATTTGGTCTGGAAGAAGGTTGATTCCAGTACTGGTATGATTGAAATTATTCACTTTTTTTAGGTAAATGATTGCTTCTGGGCTCTATATTTAAGGTGCAAATAGGCTATAGTTTTCAATACGGTGGCCGATAAGTTGCGCATGGAAAGGGTAACACCCTGGATATATCAAGCACTAAGCGAATCTGGAATAGCAAGGAGACTGCGACATGTTAATACTGACACGGCGCGTGGGAGAAACACTCATGATCGGTGATGAAATCACCGTTACCGTACTGGGCGTAAAAGGCAATCAGGTAAGGATTGGCGTCAATGCTCCCAAGGAAATAGCCGTTCATCGTGAAGAAATTTACGAACGGATTAAAAACGAAGGAAATAGTAATGTTGGCGAAGGGAATAGCTGAAGCACTCATCTAGTCTCCTGACAATAAAAATACTACTATAGGCAGCCGCTCGGGGTGACTCGATCGGCTGTTTTCGTTCACATTATCATGCCAGTTTGGTATGATGCCCGCTCTTTGAAGAAAGTCCTCTCTAGGCCGGAGTGTGTCACAAACAGCCTGTGCTGAGTGGCAGAAGCCCAGCTATGAACAAGGCTGAGAGGCTTACAAAGCGTTGTTTTGGAGAGATGGCCGAGATGCCCTGACACCGAAGGTGTAGGGTAGGCATAATGAACCCCGAAGGGGTTCTATGAGGCTGACGAGCAGCGCAAGCTGCGAAGAACGGCCGCAGGCCGGCCCGAAGGGCGAGGGGCTTCAGCCCCGAGTAACGCGCGACCCTGCGTTCAAAAGCTGAGTGCCGATTGTCGGAAGACATGAGGTCAGGTTACCGAAAAAGCGTAGTATTGGAGAGATGGCCGAGAGGCTGAAGGCGCTCCCCTGCTAAGGGAGTATGGGTTAAAAGCCCATCGAGGGTTCGAATCCCTCTCTCTCCGCCATAACATGAAGGAAGAGAGGGGTTCGAATCCGAGATTTATATATAGACGGTTCGACCAGCGACTGGAAGTCGCGCAGAACGGCCGCAGGCCGGCCCGCAGGGCGAAGGGCTTTGGCCTGAGTAATCCCTCTCTCTCCGCCATAACATCAGAGAAGAGGGGAGCTTGATACCTTCTGTCATATGGAAATAGCCGTTTTCGGGCCTGAAAACTGGCTGTTATACTTGAAAAATCAGGGCGGTATCCGTATAGTTCACCGCTTCTTGAGCAGACTCAGATCGGCTCAATACTAGTCAAAGCGCCCGTAGCTCAGCTGGATAGAGTACCTGGCTACGAACCAGGCGGTCGCACGTTCGAATCGTGCCGGGCGCGCCATATTTAGTACGGTGTAGACCGGAAACATGGTTTACATTTTATACCGGAGACATAGTTAACACTTTTCCGGATCAAAAGGGTTGGTGGCCGGTTCAATCCGGCCAACCTC
>CAMYJU010000027.1:0-4274 GCA_947258795.1 uncultured Gammaproteobacteria bacterium
CCGGACCTTAAGGTCCGGTAATAAATCAGCCCATAGGTAAGACTGGGTATGCTGATAGTCTGAAGTATATAAATTCAGGGGTTGCTGTAGTTGGTGGTGCCTGCGGCTGTTCCACTCGTGAATGGCGTGGTAATACCACTGGTGTAGTTGTCTCCATACAAACCAGTACTACCACCGGTATAGAAAATCCCGTTATCTGCAGACGTGAGTATGTTATCCCTCACCATGACATCGTTTGAACCTGTGATGTTAATTCCATAACTAATCCCTGTTCCTGATGCCACCACTTCACTCATTCGATTTTCCTTCACCATTGAGTTACCTGCTTGACCAAGAAAGGCTCCATAGGCATTACCGGTACTCGTTGCCGTGGTCGTGATTACCTGGTTATCAATAATATTATTACCGGGACCTCGCAGAAAAATACCGTATCCATCGAACGCGATTGTTGAGCCACCGGTATCAACCACCTGGTTGCGGCGAATCGTCATACCTCGGCCATATGCAAGAATGCCAATATAGGTACTCTGATCCACTAGCACTTCACTAATCGCATGACCCTGCGAAGTAGTGTAAGGGCTGCTATCAGTAAGTATAATACCGCGGTAAAATCCACGAATAACACCATTTCGTATTGTAATGTTCTTGCGTTGGTTGGCGTATATTCCATTAGCCTGCGTACTATCTCCCGCACCCAGGCCGCCTAGTTTAAAGCCGTTCATATCAATGGTGACATTATTGGTTTGTATCTCGATAGCATGACCTGAAGTGATGCTGGTACTGAGATGACCGGTAAAACAGTATATTCCCTGACTGGTAATAACATAGGGTAATGAGGTGATGGCCGTGCAGTTAATGGTCTCGGCCCGTGCTGTAGACAAGGTCGATACAGTGTACAACACGATACCGAGAGCCGTGCTGTATTTTGATCGTATGATATGGAAAATGCTCATGATGATACACCTATCTTTGGTAAATATAATAGTTAGTCTGATATCTCTTTCGATATATTCTTCACTAACATCGATACTGTTTGCCAGTGTATATACTTAAGGGATAGAATGGTTGGTGCTACCAGCCGCAGTTCCATCGGTAAATGGCGTGGTGACATTACCGGTGTAATTACGCCCATACAGACCAGTACTACTGATGTAGTAAATCCCATTATCTGCCGACGTTATCAGGTTATGCCTGGCAACAACATCATTGGATGAACTGATAAATACCCCATAACTGATTCCTGATCCTGTCGCCACGGCTTCACTCAACTGGTTATTCGAGATGATTGAACTATCCGCGATACCGATATATAACCCGTAGGCGTTTCCTGTATTTGTTGCCGTAATCGTACTCACCTGGTTATCGATTACATTATTACCCGGTCCCGCCAGGAAAACACCATAACTATCCAGGTCGACAGTTGAACCACCGGTATCCAGCACCCGGTTGTTACGAAGCTCCGTGCCGCGACCCCGTACAAATATGCCTATAGAAGTGTTCTGGTCCGCAAGAACACTCTTAACAGCATGCACTACCTGTTGTCATACTGGTACTGAGGTGTCCAGTAAAACAGTATGAACCCTGGGTAGTGATCACATAAGGTAAATAGGTGATAACCGTGCAATTAGTGGTCTCGGCCTGTGCCGCTGACATCGCGAAGACTGTGTATAGCACGATACCGTAGACCGAGTAGTAAATGGATTGAACGGTGCGGAATATGTACACGGCGTTAAGCCTATCTTTAGAAATATACCTTATATAGCGTCTGTTTTATAAGATTCTTAAATAGCCTAGAAACTGCTATCTTAGACTCATATATATCACCTGCGTTACTGTAACCCTATAATAACATTACGGGTTTATTGCTACATTACCTTGAAACAGGTCAACATATCCTGAAATAATTTCTATCTTCTACCACGATATGCATGTGTCGGCATGGGTAGCAAAGCAGAAAATGCCGGGGTAAATGGTCCAGCGATGATACCACCCGGTCCAACAGGACCGGGCAAGTAGTTAGAGAGAAGTGTATATAATCAGGGATTGGAATAGTTAGAAGCGCCAGCAGCTGTACCACCGGTAAATGGCGAAGTAACACCGCTGGTATAATTACCCCCATACAGGCCAGTGCTGTTAAAGTAATACACCCCATGGCCCGCCATCGATATCATGTTGTCTCTGACAATAACGTCATTTGAAAAAGCAACATAAATTCCTCTACTGGTCCCGCTGGGCGAGCTCGTATCACTCACGCGATTATCTTTCACCATTGCATAATCCGCACTGCCAGGATAGATGCCAAAGGCACCACCATTACCCGTCGCGGTGGTCGTACTCACCTGGTTATCGATTATATTATTACCTGGCCCACCAACCTGTATACCGTGGGCTCCGGATACCATTGTTGATCCACCAGTACTCACTACCCGGTTGTTGCGAATCGTCATACCACGTCCTTGCAAAGCGAAACCTATATATGTGTTCTGATCAGCCAGGATATCTTGGATAACATGACCCTGTGAAGTGGTAAAAGGAAACTCACCAGTAAGCGAGATGCCACGAAAAAACCCCCGGATGGTACCGTTTCGAATTGTGATGTTCTTGCGCTTTGATGCATAAATACCATCGGCTAGTGTCCCGGCTCCTGCCGCGAGACCGCCCAATTTATATCCATTCATATCAATGGTGACATTATTTGCGTAGATCGCGATAGCATACCCCGAAGAGATGCTGGTACTGAGGTTGTCCGTAAAACAATACACACCCTGAGTAGTAACAGTGTATGGTAAAGAGGTAATGGCTGTACAGTTGGTCGTCTCAGCATTGGCAAGAGACAGACCCAGGATACTATAAACCGATATTCCTGTTAGAAGTCGGCATATGGTTTGTATACGATATTGTATGTTCATGTTCATGTTTTCTTCTTATAGATATAAGGGCTTTTTCAAGGATTAGTATAATTTGTACCACCAGCTGCTGTACCACCTGTGAATGGTGTAGTGACACCACTGGTGTAATTATCTCCATATAGACCAGTGCTAAAAGCGTAGTTAATGCCATTATCAGCCACTGAAATCATGTTATTCCTGACAATAACATCATTTGAAGCAACTATATTAATGCCGAAACTGGTTCCTGTTTCTGACACCACCTCACTCAGTCGATTATCACTGATCATTGAATTATCTGCATTACCTGCGTGAATTCCAAATGAGTTACCGGCACTCGCCGTCTTAGTCGTGACTATCTGGTTATCGAGTACACTATTCCCGGGGCCACTTACATTGATACCATATACAAGACCACCAAGTGTCGAGCCGCCGGTATCCACAATCCGGTTGCCGCGAATCATCACGCCACTACCTCGTACCTGAATACCTACAGTGGTGTTTTTTTCTGCGAGAATATTGCTGATAAGATGCCCCTGGGAGTTCGTAGGTGGGAAAGCATCATATATATCAATGCCAAAACGAAACCCTCTTATTGTTCCATTTCTAATGGTTATATTCCTGTATTGATAAGCATAAATACCAGTGGCATTCGTATCCGACCCTCCAGCCAATCCGCCCAGTTTATAACCATTCATATCAATAGTAACATTGTTAACATTTATAGTTATGGCCTTACCTGATGTGATAGCTGTACTGAGGTTACCCGTAAAACAATACACACCCTGGGTAGTAATCGTATACGGTAACGAGGTGATAGCCGTACAGTTGGTAGTTTCAGCTTTTAACGATGAATAACCAAATAATGCCAAAAGAACAATACCAAAGATTGCTTGGCGCCGAGACAAAACGATGCTCAATATATCCATATTTGTGCACTTGTAATTATAATTGAAACAACAGTATATATTCTGCGGTATCTCAAACCAACCACTTTATTTATATCGAGGGTTCTCATCCCTCCTCCCCAAAAAAAAACGGGTGCCTTTCGACACCCGTTTTATTTCTGGCGGAGAAGGAGGGATTGACTCGCGACATCCCTGTCGCTCGCCCCTTCGGGGTGGCCTGCGGCCGTCCAAATCGGCTTTCCTGCCGATTTGTCGAACCCAGGCTTTTTTATATCGAGGGTTCGAACCCGCCACATCAAATATAAAAAGGGGGCCTTTGGCCCCCTTTTTATATTTGGCGGAGAAGGAGGGATTCGAACCCTCGATACGCTATTAACGTATACACACTTTCCAGGCGTGCTCCTTCAGCCACTCGGACACTTCTCCAGAAACCTGCTGTAATTAAATTCTTTCTATTACCTACCTGTCGCACGCCACG
>CAMYJU010000027.1:4298-46035 GCA_947258795.1 uncultured Gammaproteobacteria bacterium
CGCGTTGTCTCGGCTGCGCCTCGGCTCAACCACTCGGACACTTCTCCAGAAACCTGTTTAATTAAAAATTCTCTCTACTTCTTTACCTGTCGCACGCCACGTGCTCGTTACTCGGCCACTGCATGGCCTCGCCCCTGCGGGGCCGCTGCCGCCCATCTTCGATGGGCTTCGCGTTGTCTCGGCTGCGCCTCGGCTCAACCACTCGGACACTTCTCCAGAAACCTGTCAGCTGGTATTTATCATATATACCTTATATGGCTATCTCCAGGAGGGCGAACTATACCATCTTGCGGGCACCACTATCCAGTCGAATTACGCATGTATTACAATGACATCGCTGATTTGGCGATGCTACAATCCATCAGCACATTTTGGAGCTGCCATGCCTGATCAAACTCGATCCGCCCTGCTTTCCCAGTTAGGCGAAAACAGTATTCCCTACCGGGACCCAGTGGCTCTGGTCGACTGGCCAAAACTCGATCGCGACGCGTTCTGGCTGCCAGAAACTGCGATTTCCCTGTTTGGCCTGCCTGACTATGACGCTCTGAGTCAGGAACAGCGTATACGCTTGAGTCAGCTTGAATTTCTTCATTTATGCGAAATCGGACTATGGCTGGAAAACCTGTTTATCTACCGCATCAGCCGGGCCGGCCTGGCTAACACGCATTCACCAACACAGTCGTTATATCACCTGCACCATATACGTGAGGAAGCCGGCCATTCGTTGATGTTTCGCCAGCTGCAACAGCATTCCGGATATCCATCCATATGCATGAGCATGAAGCGCCCTCGTCTGCTAAGTCTGCTCGGTCGTCACGTATCTACTAACAGCCTGGCCTATCAGGTGGCGCATTACCTGGGCGAGGCCTTGCCTGACCGGATTAACCGGAAAATATTACACCTGGATGGAATCAGCTGCCCTGTGATCAGACAGGTCATCCAGCTCCATATGCGCGATGAGGCACGTCATATCGCCAGTATCCTGAACCAACTCACAGCGTCGCTGGCGACCAAGCCCATAACGCTATTACGTCTCGGCAGTCCAGCTCTGGGTGTGTTCACGCGACAGTTTTTACAACGCCTGTTTTATCCTGACGCCAGCCGTTATGAATGCGCCGGACTTGAAAACGGTGGCTTGTGGCGTCGGCGCGCACTGAGCAATCCGGTTCGTCACGAATTTATGTTGCAATGTGTTTCATCTGTCTTTCAGGGACTGTCCGAGCAGGGGTTATCACTTAACTGGCGGACCAGGCGCTTATAAATATGCCAGTCGTACCGCAAACCCAGGCCTGGCCTGTCAACACGAATATACCGACTCTACGACCAGATGAGATTCATTTATGGCTGATACCGACAGACCTGCCTGCGGCCGTCCAGAACCATGCCTATCAGAATCTGGACACCGATGAAAAAAACAGGGCCGATCGGTTCCGGGTAGAGCATGCCCGACAGCAACACATCATCGCTCATGCCACCCTGCGCACCCTGCTATCCGCTTATCAGGAGATCCCGCCAGATGAGTTGAGATTCGAAAAAGGGGAACGAGGAAAACCAGCGCTGGTGACGACACACCATGCCGAACCATTGCATTTTAATCTGTCACATTCAGGCAACTACGCATTACTCGGCCTGTGCCGCAATCACCCGCTGGGTGTCGATATTGAACAAAAAAAGGAAATCAGGGATGCCCGGGGGCTGATCAACAGGTTTTTCACTCAAATGGAAGCCAGGGAATTTGAATGTCTGGACGGCGATAAACTGATTAACCGGTTTTATCGTCTATGGACCTGCAAGGAAGCCCTGCTCAAGGCCGAGGGCCAGGGTATTACCGGCGGACTGGACAGTTTTGCGATCAGTCTGGAAGCAGAAATACCGTTAACTACTGTATGGCAAAAAGTAAGTAATGCCCATATCTGGGCAAATCCGGACTGGATGTTAAAGGAACTGGTAATACCCAACCAATACGCGGGTGCGGTAGCCTGTTATGCCGGAATCAGGGAAATAAACTGCTTTACTGCAGATATTGGCAAAATAATCTAGTTACCAATGATTTTTCTGACAGCTTCACTGTTCATCGGGATGGTGGGTTCTTCTTCCGGTTTGAGCGGTGCATCGTCCGGAGCACTGATCAGAACCACGGTTACATTGTCAGCCCCGCCATTATCGAGTGCCGATTGTATCAATACATCCACCTTCTGTTGCTCAGACAGATCGCCGATCAGGGCCTCACGCATCTCCAGTTCACCCACCTCACTGGTCAAACCGTCACTGCATAACATGAGCTGATGATCACGGTAAAAAGTCCCTTCAACATAACCGACATTGACATCCTCCAGGTCAGATGCCCCCAATGCCTGGGTTATCACATTACGATAAGGGTGTGACTTGGCCTCCAGGTGTGACAGCTCACCCGCATCGATCATTTGCTGTACGAAAGAATGATCGCGCGTAATCTGGTACAGACTACCACCCTTACCCACAAGATAGGCACGGCTGTCACCCACCCAGCCTACCTCGAAGTGGTCGTCCTGTAGTCTGGCGGCAACGACCGTGGACCCCATTCCCGGCATACCCAGGTTCTGCTCTGCGGCCAGATGTATGACCTTGTGGGCCTGCTCAATCGCTTCTTGCAGGCTGTGACCCTGACGCACTTGCTCAATGATAAAATCAACAGCAATTTGCGACGCTACATCACCGCACTCATGGCCACCCATGCCATCGGCCACGACCCACAGGCCGAACTCGGGATCACAGACATAGTTGTCCTCGTTGAATTCACGGACATTACCAATATGCTTGCCATGGCCAAACCTGATTTTATCGTACGCTTGTGTCACAGATACCCCAGTTTGTTATTTCAATATTCGACATCCTGTCAAAAATAAAGTTACAAAATCCTAAGCTGGTTATCGGCAATTCCCTGATATTGTTAATCTAAAGTCGATGATTAGCCGACAATACGATACGGATCTAATCTGCGGATGTTCACAAGATTGTCCACACCGGCAATACAATCAAGGTTACAAAGTTTATATATGTTATTGTTTTATATATTAATACCTTTTTCAGTATAGCATAAAAACAGTATAACCCCAAATAATACTAGTAAATATAAGTATATCGCCACAAACCCGGTTTGTAAGACACTTTTGTTTTGTATGTATATCAACTATTTGTAACAAAATGATGAAATTCCTCTAACAATGTCGCCGGGAATCTACCTACTTGACCTAAACGGTGCATCCGTTACCATGATTTGTTAGAGGCGGCTATTAGCATTGCTAAGATATCGTTTTACAAATACAATGCAACTTGCTGAAATAAATAAAAAACTCGGGAATACACCCGGGTCATTACCGCAACTGGAACATAACATGCGCGATTTGAAAATCCCGAAGATACAGCAGCGCGTCACCCTGTGGGTACATCCTGAAGGCCGGGTCATCGGAAACCTGTACCTGGCACAGACGGAGGACCAGAACGAACAACCTGCTGACGTGGTTAACCAGGACAAGGCCTTCCTGGTCATTAATCGTGAAGATCCGAATGAATTACGTTTTTATAATCGCAACACCATCATCCGGGTAGAGTACGAAGACAGCCAGGAAGCCAGTACCGAAGAGACTCACGGCATTCCCTGTCAGCTGCACATGATGGACGGCTCCCTGATCAACGGTGAGATATGTGAAAAAATGCCACCTGACTTTCCACGCCTGTTTGATTACCTGAACCAGCAGGAATGTCGCTTCGTAAAGATGTACGTGGACAATGATATGATATACCTGGTGAACAAGTCGTATATCAACTATGCCTCTGCCCTTTGATATTGACAGGCTACAGGTAGCAAACAGCGACTGACAACAGCATATGGGTTTACTGGATAGTTACAAGGCAAACAAGGCAATAGCCAATCTGCTGGCTGCGCCTTCCACCTCCTCGCAAGAAGCGAAAGTTGCCTCACAACGTCTCAAGGAAATAGGCCCTTCCGCAATACCGGCATTAATTAATGCCCTCGACGAGGCCGCTGAAACCGAAGATCTGGAACGCCTGTTACGTGGTTTTCTGAGCCGCTCCACAATCTCCTACTACCTGCAGGCCTGGCGCGAAGGCGATCGCCATATCCAGGCTGCGATTACGCGCATACTGGTAAAAGGTTCGCAGTTCGATGCCAAGCCCCTGCTTGACCTGTTCGAAGACCCGGACATACCCAAGGCCCAGCTTGGTGAGGTCCTGCTGGCACATGTCGATCAACTTAGTGCAAACAGTGTCGTATCACAGCTGATTAAAATGCCATCCGGTTTAAGGGCCCTGGCCTTTCCGTTGCTAGAAAAGCTGATCAATGAGGAGAATACATACGAACTGTTACGGCTAAAATCCAGTACTGAAGCAGCATTACGGGTGTATGTCGCCAGGTTACTCTGCCGTCTCAATAATGAGATGAGCCGTGACACCCTGATGCAGTTACTGGTTGACGAAAACAAGCATGTACGTGCCGCTGCGCTGGACGGAATCGCCAGCCTGAACATGACCGTACCGATCAAGCCAGTAGTCAACCTGTTGCGTGATCCGGACCTGACGGTTCAATCCAAGGCGATCGAATCGCTAATCAAGATCAATGACGCCAGTACCGTTAAATATCTGATCGAAATCCTGCAGGATGAGTCCGAGTATATCAGGCGTGCCGCGGTAGAAGTACTGAACGAAGTCGGAGACCAGCGTGCGATTACCGATCTGCTAAACGCCTTGCGTGACCAGGACTGGTGGGTCAAGGTCCGTGCGGCTGATGCGCTCGGCACTATTGGTGGTCCACGCGTGGTTGATGCAATCCTGGAACTGATCAAGGACGATGATGAGTTTTTGCGCCGTACGGCAGTGGAGATACTGAATTCCAGCAAGGATGAACGCGCCGTCGATCACCTGATCTCCGCACTTAAAGACGAGGACTGGTGGGTCAGGGAACGCGCCGCCGATGCTCTCGCCGCCATGGGTAATGAAAAGGCACTGCAACCCCTGCGTAAAATGCTGCTGCAGGGTCCCGAGGCCTGCAAGATCGCAATACGCGCACTAGCCAATCTGAACGATGTTGAATCCATCGGGCAACTGGTACACCTGTTACAAAGTAACGACAACGATGTACGCAAGGAAGCCCTGCGCTCCCTGTCAAAACTGACAGACAACAGTACAGCCGAAACCGTCCAGCTGGCAGTCACCAAACTGATGAATGTTGATGACGAGGAACTGAAAACCCTTGTGCTCAAAACCAGCAACGACCTTAAGGACAAGTTCGGTGACAAAACCATGCAGCTTAGTCGCGACAGCACGACCGAACCGGGTGAAACCTCGACCATATCAGGAACGCCTGTCTTCACTTCGGTTGAAACCAAACCAATCAGCCTGGAGCCGGGCTCGGTAGTCGATAACCGCTACGAGATCATCGAGAAAATCGGTCGTGGTGGTTTTGGTGTGGTCATGCTGGTCAAGGACAGGATAGTAAACGACGAGTTTATCCTGAAATTCCTGCATACCCATTTGTCTTCGGATGAAAACATGATTGAACGCTTTACGCATGAATTGCGTTATACGCGACGAATCACCCACCCGCATATCATTCGTATTTATGATTTTATTGCGCTTAAATCGACTTCATCCTATGCCATCTCCATGGAATATTTCCCCAGTCATTCACTGGCAGATGAAATGGCCGGTAACAAGATACTGGACATGGACCGTATCGTCATGATTGCCCTGCAGGTTTGTGATGGCATGAGTGCGGCGCAGAAGGCCCACGTTATCCACCGCGACCTGAAACCTGCCAATGTCCTGATCAATGACCAGGACAACGTAAAGATCGTGGACTTCGGCCTGGCCGCTGCCGCCAGTCATACTGACTCACGTATTACCAAGAGTGGTATCCTGATCGGCACCCCGACCTACATGTCACCTGAACAGGCCCGTGGCAAGACTATCGATTCACGAACTGATATATACAGTCTGGGTATCCTGATGTACAGCATGGCGGCAGGCCGCCCGCCTTATAAAGGGGACGATGCCATGGCCATTCTGTTTCAGCACGCGGAGGGCAAGGCCAAGCCGCCGACCGCCTACAACCCGGACATACCTGAAGATCTGGAAAATATAATCATGAAAGCCATGGCGCATGAACCGGATAATCGTTATCAGACTTTCATGGAATTGCACAGCGACCTGAAAGCCTATCAGACGAGTCATTAACCATGCCCAAGATCAATGCCTTTCTCAAACTTGGACGTGATCAGAACTGCTCTGATATCCATCTGGCGGTTGGCATGCCGCCCATGTTGAGGCTGATGGGCGATCTGATACCGGTCAAGTATCGTGATATCAGCCATGACGAGATGGAAGAACTGATCGATGAAACACTAAACAAAGAACTGAAGAAGAAACTCAGAGGAGGTGACGATCTCGACTTCTCCTATGACGACCCGGAGGTAGGCCGTTTTCGTGTCAATGTCTTCCGCAAGCTGACCGGGCTGGGCGCAACCTTCAGAACGATTTCGTCCGAAATACCGACACTTGAAAGCCTGGGACTGCCGGGCATCCTGGAATCCATGCTGTATGCCAATCACGGCCTGATACTGGTGACCGGCGCAACCGGTACCGGCAAGACTTCCACCCTGGCAGCAATGATCAATATCATCAACAACAACCGGCGTATGAATCTAATTACGCTGGAAGACCCGATCGAGTATATACACAAATGTAAAATGTCGATGATCATCCAGCGCGAAATCGGGGTTCATGTAAACAGCTTTGCTGACGGCCTGCGCGCGGCCCTGCGTGAAGATCCCGACGTGATCCTGGTAGGCGAGTTACGCGACCCGGAAACCATTGCCCTGGCTATGACCGCGGCGGAAACAGGACACCTGGTACTGGGTACCCTGCATACCTCTTCCGCCTCCAAGACGCTCGATCGCATTATCGACGCGATGCCAACCGAGCAGAAAACCCAGACATCCATCTTCCTGGCGCAAAACCTGCGTGGCGTCATCAGTCAGAAACTGGTGCGCAGCGCGGATGGAAAAAGTCGCAAGGCAATCGTCGAGGTCATGGTAAACACCCCTGCTATCGCCAATCTGCTTCTCAACGGCAAGGTACACCAGATAGACAGCACCATCATGACCGGTGCCGAAAAGGGTATGCAGTTATTCGACCAGACGCTGCTGGCATCCCTGCAGGCGAAAGAAGTGGATCCGGATGAAGCCTATCTGGCAGCAAATGACAAAAAGATTTTTCAGCAATACGTGACCGATCCTGAGTTGCTGCCTCAGATCGATCTGAATGTTTCATGAGACCAAGCGGAGATCACCTTGTCACGTATTGATGCATTTCTGGAACTGGTAGTCAATCAGGGCGGCTCCGACCTGCACCTGATCTCAGGCAACCCGCCACGGATGCGCCTGCATGGAGATATCTACCCGGTCAAGTTTCGCACGCTTAACGAAGAAGAGGCACTGGATCTGTTACTGGAAATCATGCCGGAGCAGAAACGACTGGAATTCGACCTGCATGGCAATGTGGATTTCTCATACAACATCCCGAACACCTCCCGGTTCAGGGTTAATGTGTTTAAACATGTTGATGGTGTCGGCGCCGTCTTTCGTGTCATTCCGGCTGAAATTCAGACACTCGATGACCTGAACCTGCCACCCATCATGAAACACCTGTGCCGTCAGCGGCATGGCCTGATACTAGTAACCGGCCCGACCGGGTCCGGCAAATCCACCACCCTGGCCGCAATGATCGATCACATCAACAGGGAGCGTAAGGGCCACATCATCACCATCGAGGACCCGATCGAATACGTACATAACAATAATCAGTGCCTGGTCAGCCAGCGTGAGGTGGGGTCCCATACCAAAAAGTTCACTGATGCCTTGCGTTCCGCATTGCGCGAGGACCCGGATATCATACTGGTCGGCGAAATGCGCGACCTGGAAACCATCAGTATGGCCGTTACCGCGGCTGAAATGGGAATTCTTATTCTGGGTACTTTACATACCAATAGCGCTGCTGCCACAATAGAGCGCATTATCAATGTGTTCCCTGCCGGGGATGAGCCATATATACGAGCCATGCTGTCCACTTCGCTGTGCGGCGTCATCTCTCAACAACTGGTCCGGCATGCAGATGGACGCAGCCGTGTAGCAGCGGTAGAGGTCATGCTTAATAACACCGCCGTCTCGAATATTGTGCGTGAAGGCAGACCCGAACAATTGCAGAACGTCATCCAGAGTGGCTCCATGCAGGGCATGCAGAGCCTGGATTCGGCACTGCGCAAATTACTGGATGAAAAAATAATAACCGGCATCGAGGCATACAAAAAAGCGCATCATAAAGAGCATTTCGAGCAATACCGTTTACTACAGGACGAAATGTTCACCTAAAACAGCAGGACTTATACCATGGCAGCAAAGCTTATACTCACACTGGATGGCGCCGTAATTCGCGAATATCCAATCGAAAAAGAAAGTATCAGTATCGGTCGCAAACACGGTAACGATATCCAGTTGAACGATATGACGGTCAGTGGACGTCATGCACTGATCACCACCCTGGTCGGCAACACCTTTGTCGAGGACCTGGGCAGTTCCAACGGAACCCTGGTGAACGGCAGTCCGGTCAGCAAACTGCTGATTATGCATGGTGACACCATCCAGATCGGTACTCATCAGTTCACCTATTACAATGAGGAAAAGGTCGACTATGAGCCGACCATGTTCGTCAAGGCCGAATTTGCCGAGACCCAGGTCATTTCGAACAGCCCCGCCAATGCCGATAACGTCAAGGGGTTGCCACTGGCCGGTGTCAAGATCCTGAATGGTCCATTTGCCAACTCCAATATGGAAATGCGAAAACCCTTCAATACCCTGGGCTACAAAGGCATCAAAATGGCGATGATTTCACGTGGCAATATGGGCTACAGCATATCCAGCATCAAATCCAAGAAAGGCAAACGAGCCTCCGATATCCCACTGGTGAACGGGGTACGCATCGGTACCGATCCCCACCCCTTGAAGGAACACGACATTATCGAAATGGCCGGCTTTCAGATGGAATTCTATTATATTCAGTAAGTTATGGCCGATCCAGGTATTGACCGCCTGATACATGGTCAATACCACTTCAAATCATATACTTAAGTATTCGTATCCATCTGCCGAAAAACCCTAGGATACTGAAGACTATAGCTTAGCGGGCAGACTGCTGGCAGTCGGTTAATGATCAAGCAGTTATATACTGAGAGCATATGACATCCTGTGGATCTCGTACGGCCTGAAACAGATGCAACAACCCTACAGCATAAGATCACGCTATATTATTGCAGCCATACTGGCCGCAATGGTTTTGCTGAGCGTGATCCTGGTTGCCCAGTACGATGTTTCCAGAACCAGCCAGAACAACCTGATCAGAATCCAGTTACGCGAGAGCGTCAGCCATCAATCGGGTCAGATCCGCCTGGGCGTGCTAACCGCGATGGACATACTGACGGACCACCTGCTCAACCCGCAGGATGAAACGGCATTGCAGTGGCAAACGGAAATTACCGCAGTGCTTGAACATCTGCATATGATCAAAAAATCAGGCTGGGGGACGCAGACCAACACCGGCAAACTGATCGAGAATATTGAGAGAAATATCATTCTGCTGGATGTCAAGGCACTCAGGCTTATCCAGATGCGCCGTGTTGCCGAACAGACCAACCCTGCCCTGTTCTATGCAAGGGAAACCATGTTGCCGATACAGTCGTCAGTGATCACGGATCTGAACCAGATGATGGAAGAACTGTTGGAGGAAGAGAACGACGCAACCTATCCCTACTATAAAAAGGTGGCAGAAGCACAGCATTACTGGCTGCAGATCATCGCCGCTTTCAGGTTATACGTGATCAACAGACTGGGCTCTTTTGATGATTCGGTGCTGGAAACCCAGGCACAGGACCTGGTACTGCTTTACGAAGGCACCCTGCCAATGTTCCAGGAACTCACAGAACTGGCCAACCAGGACAAACTCGGGCTCACAGGATCCATGGTTGGCGGGCAACTGACTGAACAAGTGGAAGCCTGGTTCAGGGATTTCCAATCAGTCAGAAAACTGTATACCAGCAAGCAGTGGCGCAATGACATTATTGTCAAAAATGAACAGCTTCGCCCACTGATCAATACCATCGTAGATCAGTTGCAGGAAATGGAGAATCATATTGAGGCATCCGCCAACCGGGACCTGCAATTCCTGGAAAAAATGGCTGACGAAAACGTCAAGCAACTCTGGTACCTGTTTGGTATCGTGCTGATGATATTTACACTGGGATATATCTATTTCAAACGCTCCATACTCAACCCGATCGAACAGGTATCTAACGCATTACTGGATGAGGCACGTGGCGACATAGCGCCCCAGATTACGCATGGCAAGACCCGTGAATCCCAGGTACTGATCGATGCCTTTTCAGAAATGCGTCAGAAAGTCAGCAACCGGCAAAACGCACTGGAGCACCAGGCCCTGCACGATGCATTGACCGGCCTGCCAAACCGGGTCCTGTTGAACGATCGCCTGAAGCAATGCATCCTGACCTCCAGACGTGAACAGAACTCCACCGCGTTACTGCTCATGGATCTGGATCACTTCAAGGAGATCAATGACACGCTCGGTCACCAGGTAGGCGATGATATCCTGGTCGCTATCGGCAAGCGTCTGACGGACCTGCTCAGGATTTCAGACACGGTGGCCAGGCTTGGGGGTGACGAGTTTGCGATTATCATCCCCTCTTCAGACTCGACACATGCCGAGAATGTTGCGAATAAAATACTGAGCGCATTAAGTCAGCCATACAATGTAGGCGGACACAAACTCTATATCGGTGCCAGCATTGGTATCGCCATGTACCCGCTACATGGCGATACCGAAACCGAACTGACCCAACGCGCGGATATTGCCATGTACACCGCCAAGCGGGAGGGCGGCGGCTTTTCAGTTTATGATGCCGAACAGGATGACACCAGTCTCGGCAAGCTGGAGCTGGCAACGGACCTCAGGGTCGCCCTGCAGGACAAAACACTGGAGATGTATTACCAGCCCAAAATCATGCCGGACAAGATGCAGGTAAATGGCGCGGAGGCACTGCTTAGATGGAATCATCCCAAACACGGCTTTATCTCCCCCGAACAGATTATTTCCCTGGCAGAACACACCGGCCTGATTCGACCATTGACGAACTGGATTATCGAACAGTCCATTGAACAATGTGCCAGATGGCAGACCATGCACTACGGAATCTCTGTATCCATCAACCTTTCGGTACACAACCTGATGGACTACGAATTGGTAACTGTTATCAAACAGGCACTGGACAGGAGCGGCCTCAAGCCTGGCAACCTTATCATCGAAATAACCGAAAACGTGATGATTACCGACCCGGAACGCGCGGAAAATACGCTCAACCAGCTATCAGGCATGGGTGTTAGCATATCTATAGACGACTTCGGTACCGGCTTCTCTTCACTGGCCTACCTGAAGAAACTGCCGGTTGATGAACTGAAGATAGACAAGTCGTTTGTCATTGGCATGCAAAGCAACGAAAATGACAATGTCATCGTCAAGTCCACCATTGATCTGGCCCGTAATCTGGGCCTGAATGTCACTGCGGAAGGCGTTGAGAATATCTGGACACAAAACCAGTTACTTGCCCTGGGATGTAATACCATACAGGGTTATTATATAAGCAGGCCCATACCGGTTGCGGAATTTGAGGCCTGGTACGCGTCATGGAAAAACAAGCACACCAGTGAGCAAGTCGGCTAACATCGTTTACAGCTATCAACCATACGTCGTTATCGGCCTGCTCTGCATCACTACCATCCTGTTTTTCAAATCGACCCCGATCTACCTGCCGGGCAACACCGACCTGTTACCGGATTACCGGGCCAATGACCGCCTGCATCTGACCACCAGCCATCACGGCACTACCATAGCCGGAGACCACAACATATGGCGTATTAACAATACCCTGGCATCGGAAACCAGCTGGATCGACCTGGATATTATCCCGGCAGCTCATCACAATGCCCTGTATCTCAGCGCAGAAATAAAAACCGTACTCAACCCGGTAATGAACACCCCCATCAGGCGCTCAGCCAACCTGATGCTGCTTGCGGCAGATCAACGGCTGAACTGGGACTACCGGTCGTTGCACATGGTCGCCGATATCAATCAAACACTGGACTGGTCAGCTTTCGGATCCGGCTTCAGCATAAAACCCGGTAGCACCCGCTATCGCATTTCAGCCAATCTCGCCGGACACACCGGAGAACTGTGGGTCAGAGCCCTGCGTCTGTATGAAGCAAAAGTAAATCCGGTTTATACAGCCGGCTATTACTCGTTAATAGCGCTCTGGATACTTCTGTTTAGTTACCTCGCAACACCACTGATCAAAAACAGGAAAATAATCACCCAATACTGGCCGCTCGTCGCGGTATTACTGTTTATATCTATCGGCATACTAATACCGGCCGATACTAAAAATGCCCTGCTCATACAACTTTACCAGCTGTTTACCCTAAGTGGCCCGGATATACCGGCTCAACATCCCATATCCGGCACACAGTACCCGCTCTACTGGCTCGACAAGCTCGGCCACCTGGTAGCGTTCGGTTTTGCCGGCTTTATACTTGCCTGGAAACATCGGAATGCAGGCTGGCATTATTTTCTGGTACTGGTCTGGTTTGCTGCAATCACTGAGATCCTGCAATACTTTGTCCCGGACAGAAATCCGCTGCTGTCTGATCTGCTCATTGATATCGCCGGTATTGTTGCAGGCATCAGCCTGGCCAGGCTGATCGGGAGACTAGCTGCCCGGACGGACCAGGCCCACCCTCCTTGAGTCAGTCCCGGGAAAGCGCACGCGCCAGTGTCGCGATCATGACCGTACCGGCGACACAGGGATCGGCACCGAAGCTGACGACACCGTCCTGGTGTCCGCCCATCACAAGAATACGCTGCTCGGCCACATCCGTGTCCTGAAACAGGGCCTTCACCGCATTCGCCATTTGTGGCGTACCGTAGGGAACACCGGCATCCGTCGCTGGTATCCCCAGGCCGGCAGCATGTCGCCAGATGCTCGACGAATGCGCATGCAATACACAGCCAATACCTGCATCCTGCTGGTAGATCATGCCATGGGTCATAGCCTCCGAGGATGGCTTGACCGGACCCTGTGCAAGCACTTTATTCTCGTTAGTTCTGCACGACAATACAGTTGTATAGTGCTCTGCCGTCAAATCAGGGATACCACCTGTCTGGGTGCCACAAATGATGAAACTGTCCTGATTTTGACCAGACCCGGCAGCAACACGGATGCTGGCATTCCCGTAGGCATAACCTTCGTACAAATCAGGGCGCTGACCAATCAGGCCGGTCATATACAGGATTTTCCGCCAGGCATTCAGATCCCGCAGCCTGCCCCATTCCGGCGCTGCGCCGTGCCGGAACTCGAGCTGGAAGCGGATGACACCCTCAGCCTCGTTCATCGAACCACAAACCCAACAATTTCATTACCAACCCCATGCTCACCAGCCAATATTTAAACATTATTGAGAAGTTTCCGTTATACTGTTGATTATAATACATTAGTTATATTTTCAGTATGCTGCCAAGACTGCTAAGCCTTATCCTTGTCGCACTGCTGCTGACAGCCTGTACCAGCCAACCACGAACGCTTCTGGAAAAAATACAGAAGGATGGCGAACTGGTCATTCTGACACGCAACAGCCCAACGACCTACTACCAGGGCCCGCATGGGCCACGCGGGGTTGAGTACGAGCTGGTCAAGAAATTTGCCGACTCGCTGGGTGTGCGCCTGCGCATCATCACACCAGAGCATTTTGAAGACATCATCCCGATGCTGGTCCGCGGCGAGGCGCACATGGCGGCAGCCGGTCTGACCGTCACCCCCGAGCGCAGCAAACTGGTGCGCTTTTCTACCGGCTACCAGACCATCACCCAGCAACTGGTCTACCGCATGGGACACAGGCGTCCAAACAGCATTGAGGACATCATTAGCGGCCAGATTGAAGTGATAGCAGGCAGCAGCCATGTGGATACGCTGAAAGAACTCAAACGTGTCCATAGCGATCTGAAATGGACGGAAGAACGCAAACTGGACAGTGAGGAACTGCTGAGCCTGGTGCTGGAACAGCTGATCGATTACACCATTGCCGATTCCAACGAACTGACCCTGAACCAGCAGTATTATCCAAAGTTACGCGTTGCGTTTGATATTTCCGGGCCCCAGCAGCTGGCCTGGGCCTTCCGCTACAACGAGGATGACAGCCTGCACCTGGCCGCAAACAGGTTTATCAAGCAGATCAAGGACAGCGGCATACTGGCCCAGGTGCTGGAACGTTACTACAGCCATGCAGACCAGCTCGGCTTTGTCGGTACACGCCTGTACCTGAGACATGTCAGTAAACGCCTGCCGGAATTCCAGCCCCTGTTTGAAGAAGCAGCCAGACTGTACGAACTGGACTGGCGCCTGTTGGCGGCGATCAGTTACCAGGAATCACACTGGAGGCCCAAGGCCAAATCGCCAACCGGTGTGCGCGGCATGATGATGCTGACCCTGAACACAGCCAAGCAACTGAACGTCAGCAACCGTCTAGACCCGAAACAAAGTATCATGGGCGGCGCGCGCTATTTCAGCATGATCCATAACAAGATATCCATTCGCATACCGGAACCGGACCGTAGCTGGATGGCATTGGCGGCCTACAACGTCGGTTACGGTCACCTGGAAGACGCGCGCATACTGGCGCAGGCAGAAAATAAAGACGCCGACAAGTGGATAGAGGTCAAGAAAATACTACCGCGCCTGAGCCAGAAAAAATGGTATAAAAAAACCCGCTATGGCTATGCGCGTGGACGTGAGCCGGTTCTGTATGTTGAAAACATCAGAAGCTACTACGACCTGCTGGTCTGGGCGGATGAGAAAGGCCGCTCCTATACCGACACACCAAATGTCAGCGTACCGGTGATTGACTCACCGATACTTTAGAAATCATACTTTGCCATGTCATTGCGAGGTACACGGTACCGAAGGGATTCTATGCTCGCCGAGACGCTTATGCGGCTCGCAATGACAGAAATATCTAAACTTATCTGGGCATTCCCTGTCGGGATCAAGGCAGCTATTCTTGATTCAAAAACTCCTTCTCTATCGACAGGAACACCTGGTAGGCATTACGGCGGTTGGCTTCCTTGAATGCCGGCAGGTGTTCAAACTCTGACCAGTCTATCTCATCATATACCTCGTCAAAGCTGTCCATATTGTTCACGGCATTATGCATTTTGCCACGAACAAAGGCCAGATAACGACGAGTCGCCTGCACCGCCTCGTTCGGTTTGCTCGCCGCGGGACCATGTCCCGGGACCAGCGCCACCAGTCCGCTTGTCTCCATCGCTTCCAGTGTCTTCAGCCACTGGCGGGTATTGGAGTCTCCCAGGAAAGGCACGCGCCCCTCGAAAATGATATCCCCCGACAGCAGCACCCGGTCCGGTTCGACAAACAGGGTCAGGTCACCATCGGCATGCGCCTCACCCAGATAGTCCAAGGTAAAACTGACCCCACCCATTTCGAATTGGGTTTTATCAGTGACAAACCGGTCCGGTCTGACCAGGCGTGTACTTTCATTCACCCAGGGGTCCAGTGAAAATCGCCGTTCCTCAAGACGTTCCTGCGATGACGGTGAATCCAGGTACAACTCGGCACCGGCAGGTGCGATCACCTCGGCGCCCATATCCTTGAACACCTGTATACCGTAGATGTGGTCGGCATGATAATGGCTCAGTATTAGTTTGCGGACGGGTTGACCCGTGACCTCGCGCAATTTCTGATAGAACTTGTACGCCAGGCTGGGTGAACCCAGCGCATCGAATACAACCACGCCCTCGGAAGTCACGATCGCAGCTGCGTTGGATATAAAACCGGCATTATCGGTCGCAATACCGGCCTGCCCCTGGACATAGTAAACATGCTCGGAAACTTGTTTCAGTTCCATGTCCACATCAACCGGCGGATAGGCAATCTGGTCAGGCTGTTTTTGCTGGACGACAGGCACTGCCTGTTTCGTGTTTTCTTTACTACCGGTATCTGTTGTATCACAGGCACTGAGAATCATAGTGATCAAACTCATCAACCCCAGTAATTTTCTACCGGTCTTGTTTTTTTGCATCGTCTTATAAATCCTTAAAAAATCACAGATAATCTCTATAATATCCCCCCACCCCCAGAGAGAGTCAGGGTGAGGGGATTAAATAAAATTAATTGCTTTATAACCCCTCATTCCCGTATCAAGTACGGGACAGGCTCTGACCTTCACCCCGAGGGATAAGAAATAAAAAGTCTGTTACAACACATGCTTTTTAATCAGAGCTTCCGCTTCAGCGCCTCTGTTGAAAAAAATCTTTCAGAATCTCACCACAAGGTTCAGCCAGCACACCACCGGTCACTTCGACACGATGATTATGCCATGGTTCCTCAAATAATGAGGTCACGCTTTGTGCGACACCGGTACGTGGATCGGCTGCACCATACACCAACCGGCCAATGCGGGCATGGATGATCGCACCGGCACACATCGTACAGGGTTCCAGCGTGACATAAAGCGTGGCACCGGTCAGGCGATAGTTGCCCAACGCCTGCCCAGCCTTGCGCAGGGTAACGATCTCGGCATGCGCAGTCGGATCATGGGCACTGATCGGCTGGTTCCAGCCTTCAGCGATCAGCTTGTCATCATGCACCAGTACCGCACCCACCGGAACCTCACCCGCCTCAGCGGCCTGTACAGCCAGTGTCAGCGCATGCTGCATCCAGAAAGCGTCCTGTTCATTGCCTGTATCCTGTGCACACAAAACGTCATTACCACTCGATTGTAAATCGGCCGAAATAATACCTGAGTAACAAGGGCTTATCGGTACACAACTCCCTATACCACCCTGATGCAGTCGCGCAGCACCGCCTTGCCGGTATCGACATCACCCACAAGCAGGAACTCAATCCCCTCTTGCAGCAAGGCCTTGTGGGCGGGATACCGTTGGGCGCGCGTCTGAATAGTATCCTTAAAAGCTTTCGTTAATGCCATCATTGTACCTCTTTGAGTAATCAGCCACCTGTGGCGCTTGCCCACCCCATACTGTAATTGAGTTATCAATCACTTACGATTAACTGTGCCTTGAAGTTAGCACAACCAGCAACCAGTAACGATCTGCATGAACGACTAGCGGATCAAACTGGGTTTACCTTGTGCACATGATTCCAGAACTGTTCATGAAAGTGGTAGGCGATAGTATTAGCCGCCGGTTCAACCAGCGCAATTGCGCCACCAACCAACAGGCTACCACTCATCAAGTAACCAACGGTAAATGCCACTGTGAAATGTACTACTGCGAAACTCATGGTCTTGGTCATCGTCTTATCCTCCTGCAGCCAGGTTGATAACGCTGCGTTTGCTATGAGAGGATTATGGGGGTAAGTTTATAATAGGTGAAATCGTTTATATTTATCAAAATAATAGCTATTGTCGAACATTTGGCTTTCAAAGGCGACAACGGCGACTGATGGCCTTATTTTTTCCTGCGAGCTTTTTTCTTAGCCCTGGTCCTCTTGCCCGCGCCGATGCGTTGCACGGTGTTAGGAAGATTGTCGAGGACGATGTCGGCAAAGGCCTGCAGGGCAGCACGCCTTGGAAAGCTGTGACGGAACACCATAGATACCCGGCGCGAGGCGTCCACTATCGACAGTCGCTGCGCCACCACCCCACTGCCGGTGGTCCAGGATCCACGCATGGCCAAGGCCGGGACCAAAGTGACGCCATAGCCGGCCCCGACCAGCTGGATCAAGGTTTCCAGACTGGCAGCACGCAGGTCGGCCATCTCCCCCCGAGCCTGGCGTTCTTTAATATGGCAGACGTCCATAGCCTGCTGGGCGAGGCAGTGCCCTTCTGCCAGTAGCAATAGATTTTCACCGTCCAGATCACGCAGCGTGATCCTGTCTTTGCTGTAAAAGACATGCTTGTGAGGATAAGCGACCCAGAACGGTTCCTCAAAAAGTGGCAACGTCTCCAGGTCCGCGTCTTCTATCGGGGTGGCCAGCAACGCGGCATCGATTTCGTGATTGCGCAACCGTTCCAGCAGGGTGTCGGTGAGTTCTTCCGAGAGCACAAGTTTCATCTGCGGGAGTTGCTTCTTCATTGGCATCAGGATCAAGGGCATCAGGTAAGGACTTAGCGTCGGAATAGCACCAACACGCACCGGCCCCGCTAGTGGATCTTGATGGGTTTGCGCCAACAACTGAATGGTATCCGCCTGGTCCATCATCTGCCGCGCATGCGCCACGATATCCTCACCCACCGGGGTGATATCCACCGAGCGGTTGGTGCGTTCGAAAATAGCGACCCCCAGTTCTTCCTCCAGCTTCTTGATCTGCCCGCTCAGTGTCGGCTGGCTGACAAAACAACGCTCCGCCGCCTTGCCAAAGTGATGGGTTTCCGCCACCGCAATGATGTATTTCAGGTCGCGCAGGTTCATTTTACAAAGACCATAATCTATATCATCGGTTGTATCGATGATTTTATTATATACAAAAGATTTTAATTATCAATCATATAGTCTTATGTTTAAGTCATAATATAGACTGAGCAAAACAAGAGACGGAATGAAACCACTAGAAAGGTAGTATAAATTTTATTGCTTCCTGGCAACTATCGTAGGGGATTTTTTCTACCGCCCCAACTATAGTGGGTTTACCGTGCTCAGAAGCATGTTCTATGTTGATCGGTATAAACTATTAAATCAATACAAAATGACGATTATACAAATAATAAAAAATGCCCGATATTGTGTGTTGAGTAGTACTAAAGTTCAGATAACTTTCAGCTAATGGGCAAGAACTACTCGAGGTAGAGTGAGGCTATTACTCTTATTACCGAAAATAATTCAACAGGAAGGAGCAGCATTATGTATAAACCACAAAAACCCATGCTTACCGCACTGGCAATGTCGGTTTCACTGGCATTTTCTACTGGCACTGCTTTTGCTGACGCTAAAGGAATGTCAAACCAGTTCTGGTGGCCTGAAAAACTGAACCTTGATCAATTGCGAGCGCATGATTCCGCATCCAATCCCTATGGTGACGATTTCAACTATACCAAGGCTTTCAACAGTGTTGACCTGAAAGCTTTGAAATCAGACATTGAGAAAACATTAACCACATCTCAGGACTGGTGGCCGGCAGACTGGGGTCACTATGGTGGCCTGATGATCAGATCGGCATGGCACAGCGCTGGGACCTACCGTATCTATGATGGTCGCGGTGGTGCAGATGGCGGCCAGATACGTTATGAACCACAAAACAGTTGGCCGGATAATGCCAATCTCGATAAGGCTCGCAGATTACTGTGGCCGGTCAAGCAGAAATACGGTCGCAACGTCTCCTGGGCTGATCTTATGATCCTGGCCGGTAATGTTGCGCTGGAATCCATGGGTTTTGAAACCCTGGGTTTTGCCGGTGGCCGTGCCGATGACTGGGAAGCGGACCTGGTGTACTGGGGCGCAGAAACCAAATGGCTTGACAACGCTGAGCGCTATAAAGATGGCAAGTTGGAAAAGCCTCTGGCCGCAGTTCAAATGGGCCTGATCTATGTGAACCCGGAAGGCCCGAACGGCAATAATGATCCGCTTGCCGCAGCCAGAGACATGCGCGAATCCTTTGGCCGCATGGCGATGAATGACGAAGAGATCGTTGCACTTGTTGCCGGTGGTCATACCCTGGGCAAAGCCCATGGGGCCAAGTCTGCTGAATGTATCGGTGAAGAACCAGCAGCTGCCGGTATCGAAGAGCAGGGTTTTGGCTGGAAGAACAAGTGCGGTAAAGGCAATTCCGAAGACACAATGACCAGCGGCCTGGAAGGTGCCTGGACCCAAACCCCAACGGCCTGGTCAATTCTCTACCTGGACAACCTGTTGCGGTTCGAATGGAAGCTGACCAAGAGTCCCGCTGGGGCCCACCAGTGGATTCCGACCGAAGCATCAGCAACAAACATGGTGCCGGATGCCCATATCAAGGGTAAACGACACGCGCCAATCATGTTTACAACCGATATAGCACTGAAAAAAGATCCAGGTTTCCGCAAGATCGCTGAACGTCTCTTAAAGAACCCGAAAGCATTTGACCAGGCCTTTGCCCGTGCATGGTTCAAGCTGACCCATCGTGACCTGGGTCCCCGTGCACGCTATGCGGGGACGGGTGCCCCTAAACAGGTGTTTAAATGGCAGGATCCCATTCCGGCTGTCAATCATAAGTTAATTGGTGCGCAGGATATCGTGAAGCTGAAGTCGAAAATTTCAGACTCCGGGCTAAGCGTACCAGAACTGGTCAGGACAGCGTGGGCATCGGCTTCGACTTTCCGAGGTTCCGATATGCGCGGTGGTGCCAATGGCGCGCGTATACAACTGGCCCCACAGAAAGACTGGGCT
Source organism: uncultured Gammaproteobacteria bacterium (assembly GCA_947258795.1). Classification (GTDB taxonomy): domain Bacteria; phylum Pseudomonadota; class Gammaproteobacteria; order DRJJ01; family DRJJ01; genus DRJJ01. Next base: position 24,861 of record CAMYJU010000027.1, read on the forward strand.
GTCAATAACCCTGCCGAGCTGTCAAAAGTGCTGAATAAACTGAAGAGTGTTCATAAGGCATTCAACAAGTCACTGAGTGGTGGTAAGAAAGTATCGCTGGCCGACGTAATTGTGCTAGGTGGTGCAGTAGCCATCGAGAAAGCAGCAAAGAAAGGCGGCTACAATGTGACGGTACCTTTCAAACCGGGCCGTATGGACGCCGCACAGGAGATGACTGATGTGAAATCATTTACTGTGCTGGAACCAACGGCTGACGCCTTCCGCAACTACTACAGTGCCAGCTATGGTACACCAACGGAAATGCTGGTGGAAAAGGCTGAGCTATTAACCCTGACTGTACCGGAAATGACCGTACTGCTCGGTGGGATGCGTGCGCTGGGTGCCAACACGGGTGATTCCAGGCATGGTGTTTTCTCTGATCGTGCTGGCACCTTGAGTAATGACTTCTTTGTCAACCTGCTCGACATGTCGACCAAGTGGACAAAGTCATCCTCTGAAGGTATTTACCAAGGTCAAGACCGCAAGACAGGCAAGGTTAAGTGGACAGCGACTCCCGTTGATCTGATCTTCGGCTCAAACTCTGAGCTGCGTGCCGTTGCGGAAGTCTATGCGGCCAATGATACAGGTAAGAAGTTTGTAAATGACTTCGTTGCCGCGTGGACCAAGGTAATGACGGCGGATCGCTTTGATCTTGATTAGTTGGCAAACAAACTGTTCGCGTCATCATACGTGAGCGCCAAACCTGACAAGGCGGTGTTTATCACCGCCTTGTTTCAAAACCATTCCCTAAGTCCTGTCTAACCCGATACTTGCCATAGCTTTGAGAAAGGCTTCTTATAATGATAGGTAAAACCGAATAATAGTATACGTATAAACGATTTTATAAATATACCGTAAGGGCCTATATTTTAGTCATGACATCCTATCGTGTTGTCAATACAACAAGTCCCATTTTGTATGAAGGAGAACAGAGATGAATGCAGATCAAGTGAACATCAATGAAGAGTCGGCGCGCCAACAATGGCAAAACGTGATTGCCTTTGATACGGATCATGGCGCAGTACCAAAAATCAATGTAAAGAAGGATCGTAACCAGCTAATTTTCGAGGTACTACCTTAAGCATTTGTACATTGCTCACTGGAATTGGTTTGACTGTGCATGAATCAAATCCAGCGATATGTATACACATATTTAGTAGTGCAATAGCACAATTATTACTTAATTTTCCAGACAAGGTAGACCAAGTCGAATTCTAGAACCATGTTTTCTATGTATTCGAGAACTACACACCAAAGAACGGTTTTGGCAGAAACCAGCCTGGAATATCAACAGAGGAGTAAATACGATGTCTGATAACAAATGTCCATTTCATAATACGGCTGGTGGCGGCACGACCAATAAAGACTGGTGGCCGAACCAGTTAAAGCTCGATATTCTGCGCCAGCATTCCGCCAAGTCCGACCCGATGGGCGAGGATTTCAATTATGCTGAAGAATTCAAGAGTCTGGACCTTGAGTCAGTGAAAAAAGACCTGCGTGAATTAATGACAGATTCGCAGGACTGGTGGCCCGCAGACTTTGGACACTATGGCCCGTTTTTCATTCGCATGGCCTGGCACAGCGCAGGTACTTACCGTACCGGTGATGGCCGCGGTGGCGGCGGCACCGGCAACCAGCGTTTTGCACCGCTTAACAGCTGGCCCGATAACGTTAATCTGGACAAGGCGCGCCGACTAATCTGGCCCATTAAACAGAAATATGGTCGCAAGATCTCCTGGGCTGACCTGATCATTCTCACGGGCAACGTCGCACTCGAATCTATGGGCTTCAAGACCTTTGGATTTGCCGGCGGACGTGAAGATATCTGGGAACCGGAAAAAGATATCTACTGGGGTGCCGAGCGTGATTGGCTGGCTGACCAACGCTATGCCGGTGAGCACGAGGACCTGGAGAATCCGCTCGCGGCAGTGCAGATGGGTCTGATCTACGTCAACCCGGAAGGCCCAAACGGCAACCCGGATCCGGTAGCCGCGGCCAAAGACATCCGCGACACCTTTGGGCGTATGGCCATGAACGACGAAGAGACGGTTGCATTGATCGCCGGTGGTCATACCTTTGGTAAAACCCACGGTGCCGGTGATGCCGCACTGGTGGGTCCCGAGCCGGAAGCGGCTGATATTGCAGAACAGGGTTTCGGCTGGAAGAGTAGCTATGGTTCAGGTATGGCTGGCGACACCATCTCCAGTGGCCTGGAAGTCACCTGGACCACTACCCCAACAAAATGGAGTAACAACTTCTTCTGGAACCTGTTCGGTTACGACTGGGAGCTGACCAAGAGCCCGGCCGGTGCCCATCAATGGGTTCCGAAAGGGGGCGCTGGTGCCAATTCCGTACCAGATGCTTACGATCCATCCAAGCGTACCGTGCCGTCCATGCTGACCACGGACCTGGCGTTACGCTTTGACCCGGAATACGAGAAAATCTCCCGCCGCTTCCATGAGAACCCCGATGAGTTTGCCGAGGCATTTTCCCGTGCATGGTTCAAGCTGACCCACCGTGACATGGGCCCACGCGCACGCTATCTCGGCCCGGAAGCGCCTGCCGAAGAGTTGGTCTGGCAAGACCCAATCCCTGCCGTTGATCATGAACTGATCAACGACAGTGACATCGCCACCCTGAAAGGAAAGATCCTTGACAGCGGACTGTCTGTTGGCGAATTGGCTTCCACCGCATGGGCGTCCGCATCGACCTTCCGTGGTTCCGACATGCGTGGTGGTGCCAACGGTGCTCGCATTCGTCTGGTGCCAATGAAAGATTGGGAAGTTAACCAGCCAGATCAACTGGCGAAAGTGCTGATGACTCTCGAAGATATCCGGAATGACTTCGGCAAGACAGTATCTATGGCTGACTTGATCGTACTCGGTGGTTGCGTTAGCGTTGAGCAGGCAGCGAAGAATGCCGGTGTCGATGTGGCGGTTCCGTTTGTGCCGGGTCGTATGGATGCCTCGCAGGAACAAACCGATCCGGTGTCCATCACCGTGCTCGAACCGATCGCGGATGGCTTCCGCAACTATCAAAAGGCTAAATACAGTGTTTCCGCCGAGGAGTTACTGGTTGATAAGGCACAATTGCTGACCCTAACTCCACCGGAGATGACGGTACTGGTCGGTGGCATGCGCGTGCTGAATACCAACGTCGGTCTAACTAAACACGGTGTTTTCACCGACCGTCCGGAATCACTGAGCAATGACTTCTTCGTCAACCTGCTCGACATGGGTACTACCTGGAAGGCGACCTCTGCTGAAGAAGATGAGTTTGAAGGCAGCGATCGTGCAACAGGTGAATTAAAATGGACCGGCACCCGTGTCGACCTGATCTTTGGTTCAAACTCCGAGCTGCGCGCCCTGGCTGAAGTCTATGGATCTGCAGACTCTCAGCAGAAGTTTGTCAAAGACTTCGTGGCGGCATGGACCAAGGTGATGAACCTGGATCGATTTGATCTCGCATAGTGCTGGTGAATGTATAGGGAATTACAATGGCAGAGTTGGAGTAACGCCAATGATGGATAGCTTCGCGCTCCAGCCCAAGACCTTGGATGGGCTGGAGCGGGAGCGCGAAACGAATACGTTTTTTCTACAAGCGAATTCCTACACGCTGTATCTCATACGCACAATTTATACTGGAATGTGACTCCGCGAAAGAAATGGTGGAAATTCTGACCCATGGACATGAGTTGATCATGTGATTTACATGCTCCACGAGCGGCTTTCCTGATTAATAAACAATAAGTCACAAAACATCTACTCCCATTCGATTGTTAATGTGCCTGATAACGGACTGCCTGGTACGGAGAACAGCAACGCTCAGCTCGCCTCGAACGGTGCATTAGCCGGGAATCGCAGGTAATATGGCTGAGCCAGGCTACATCCTGTACTTGTCCATTGCGCTCCAGCGGATGAAAATCATTGAATGCGGGTAACACCTCTTTGACTTCCTCATCACACAGAAAGGTGCTGTATACCGGGGTTTCCAGGACTGTCTTGCTGGATCGATTAACCCATAACTGTCATGTCATCGAAGCCGGGAATCACAGTTACCGCTTCAGACATTCCACTTCTCAACAACAGGAGTACAGAAAAACTGGAAAAAGTAGATGAAATTAGGCCATAATCTGGCTAGGCAAGCGGGACACTAAAATACTAAGCAACATTAGAACATCGATATGAAATCTTTGAGTTTTGCCATACTACTGTTTCTGTTCTGGATCTTTCTGTCGGGACATTTTGAGCCCCTGCTGGTGGGATTAGGGGTGGCATCTGTTGCGCTCACTGTTTTCCTGTCACACCGAATGAATGTTATCGACCATGAAAGCTATCCGCTACATCTCTCGTCAAGGATCCCCGGCTTTTTTATCTACATTTTCAGAGAAATCGTAAAGGCAAATATCGACGTTGTAACACGGATTCTAAGTTGGCGGGAGGAGCCGATTAGCCCGCAGATGATCGATATTCCACAGTCGCAAAAAACCGATCTGGGGGCGGTGATTTATGCCAATTCCATCACTCTGACCCCTGGCACGGTCACCATTAAACTATCTAATGGCAACCTCACTGTTCATGCGCTCAGCGAGGAGGCGGCCAGCGAGCTTGCCAATGGCGGCATGTCAGAAGAGATCTCTAACCGGGTATTCAAAGAATAATGTTAATTGCAGCCTCACTGGCGATCTTGGCTACGATGGGATTAGCCCTCTTGCGCGCGCTTGCCGGGCCTACGACCTATGATCGTATTGCCGCGGTCAATATGTTTGGCACCAAGACTGTACTGCTGATCGCTGTTTTGGCGTTTTTGTCGGGCAGAACGGACCTGCTGGATATCGCGCTGGTCTATGCATTGATCAACTTTATAGGTGTCGTCGCGGCATTAAGACTGGTCACTCAAGGGAATTTTCACTCCTCCGACATCGATGAGATCAAAGCCGACAAGGGAGAGTTGGAATGATTATCGATATCCTCAGTTGGATCTGTTTATTAGCCGGTGGGGCACTAGGTATCGTTGGTGGTATCGGTATCCACCGCTTCCCTGACTTTTACAGCCGCCTGCACGCGGTTGGAATTACAGATACCCTTTGCGCCATGTTGATCCTGTTGGGCCTTGGGCTGCAGGCCGGCTGGAGTATCGCTGCCTTTAAATTAGCCTTGATTTTCGTATTCCTCTTTTTTACCAGCCCAACCGCTTCCCATGCGTTGGCAAACGCGGCGCTGCACTCTGGCCTGAAACCCAAACTGGATAGAGATGACCGAAGAGGACCGAATCATCATGATTGATATTGTTATCAATGTCACTTTACTGGCCTTTTTGGCGATCACCGCGGTCGCTATCGTACGCATGACAAACCTGTTTGCCATCGTCATGCTGTATGGGATTTTCAGTCTGCTATCAGCCGGTCTGTTTGTGGTGATGGATGCCCCCGATGTGGCCTTTACAGAGGCCGCAGTGGGTGCTGGAATCTCTACGGTATTGATGCTGGCCACCCTGGCGCTGGTGAAAAGGCCGCAAAAACCCTACTACGACGAGGCACCCCGGGCCCACCGTGCGTGGCTACCGCTGATCGTTGTGGTCATAACCGGTTCGGTACTGGTTTACGGCACCTCGGATATCCCGGGGTTTGGTGCTCCCGATGCGCCTGCACAGACACATGTTGCGCGCTACTACATCGAAAATGCGCTTCCGGAAACCGGCGTACCGAATATCGTCACCGCCGTGCTGGCGAGTTATCGCGGGTTTGATACCTTAGGCGAGGTCGCGGTTATCTTTACCGCGGCTGTGGCCGTACTGCTGTTGATCGGTGGCAGACGCGAGAAAACAACGGTCATAACAAAGGATGAGGGTAAGCAAGATGAGACCTAATCTTATCCTGCATGTTATTGCAAAGTTCACTATCCCGCTGATTATCCTCTTTGCACTCTATGTCCAGTTTCATGGTGATTTTGGGCCCGGGGGTGGCTTTCAGGCCGGGGTGATTTTTAGCGCCGCGCTCATTCTTTACTCCCTGGTATTCGGACTCGATGCCGCAGAAAAGATAATCCCTTCACACTGGCTGCGCATACTGGCTGCGCTGGGTGTAGTGATCTATGCCGGGGTTGGGTTGGTGTCCTTGCTGTTAGGGGGTAACTATCTCGATTATACGCTTTTGAGCAGCAATCAGATTGCCGGGCAACATCTGGGTATTCTGTTGGTGGAGCTAGGCGTCGGTATTACGGTGGCCGCGGCCATGTTGATTCTATTTTTTTCCTTTGCCGGCAGGGGTAGAGAGTGATGGATTTTTTTATTGGACACTTTAACTACTGGATTGTGATCATTTTAATGATGGTCGGACTCTATACGGTGATAAGCCGTGGCAACCTGATAAAAAAGATTATCGGTCTGAATATCTTCCAGGTCTCGGTATTTTTGCTCTATATCAGCCTGGGCACTCGGCGCCTATTATCGCTGAAGGCGTCAAGGTCTATTCAAACCCGCTACCCCATGTGCTGATCCTCACCGCCATCGTAGTGGGCGTGGCAACCACAGCGCTGGCACTGGCTTTAGTGGTGCGCATCAAGGAGTCTTACGGAACCATCGAAGAGGATGAAATTCACAATCTGGATCATTCGCTGTAATGGGAAGTCATATTAGCCTGTTGTTGGTCGTTGTACCGCTGATTGCTGCGCCCGTGGTCGCCATATTACCCCGTGGCCGATTGCCCTGGGCGGTTGCGTTTATGGTTGCAGCCTTGTGCGCTGTGCTTGCCGGGATGCAGTTGTGGGCGGTACTTCACGAGGGGGCAATCAGTTACGAACTGGGTGGCTGGGCGCCGCCCTGGGGGATTGAATACCGTATCGATGCGGTCAATGCCTTTGTGGCCTTGATTGTTGCTGCTATCGCCGCAATCACACTGCCCTATGCGTTGCTCAGCTCGGAGCGGGAGATCCCCGAGGAGAAGATACCGCTCTTCTATAGCGCCATGCTGCTCTGTCTGACCGGCCTGTTGGGAATCACCCAGACCGGCGATATCTTTAATGTATTCGTCTTTCTGGAGATATCTTCACTCGCCTCCTATGCATTGATCAGCCTTGGAAGGGACCGGCAGGCACTCACCTCTGCCTATCAATACCTGATCATGGGCACCATCGGCGCCACCTTCTATTTGATCGGCGTCGGCCTGATCTATTCACAAACCGGCAGCCTGAATATGCAGGATCTGGCAACCATTCTGCCCGACGTGCTGCACCTTAAAACCGTGGAAACCGGCTTTGCCTTCATTATGATCGGCGTTGCGCTGAAGCTGGCGCTGTTTCCCCTGCATCTTTGGCTACCCAATGCCTATACCTATGCCCCCTCGGTGGTCACCGTTTTTCTTGCGGCAACGGCCACCAAGGTCGCCGTTTATCTGATGCTGCGCATACTGGGCATGGTTTTTCCACAGGGCTTCGCCCTGACTACACCCGCCGAAGAGCTGTTTATCGTGGCGGGTATCACCGGCATTATCATTGCCTCGGTCTATGCCATCTACCAGAAAAATGTTAAAAGGTTGCTGGCCTACTCCAGTGTCGCGCAAGTCGGCTACATGGTGCTGGGAATCGGATTTGCATCCGTAACCGGCGTGACAGCCACACTGGTCCATCTATTCAACCATGCCCTGATGAAAGGGGCGCTGTTCATGGCTGTTGGTGCCATTATCTACCGTACCGGCGCATGCCGTATGGAGCAGATACATGGCCTGGGTAGAACGATGCCCTGGACTTTTGGCGCTATTGTTATCGGTGGCCTGAGTCTTGTCGGCGTGCCGGGTACCGCCGGGTTTATCAGCAAATGGTATTTGGTAACGGCAGCACTCGAACAGGGGGCGTGGATCTCGGTTGCCGTTATTCTTTCTGGTTCACTGCTTGCCGTGGTGTATGTCGGCAAATTGATAGAAGCGCTTTACTTTAAACCGATGACGGACACGGGAAATGCGGTGGGTGAGGCGCCGATGCTATTGCTGGTACCGACTTGGGTTTTGGTGTTGGCCAATCTCTATTTTGGTCTGGATACCGACTTGACGGTGGGGGTTGCTGAAAAAGCTGTGGCTATCATTGCGGGGATGGAGTCATGAGTGCCGAGACACTGCTGCTGACAATCCTTCTTCTGCCGCTGGTGGGCGCAGCCGGCATTATCATTACCCGTCACAACCCTGATGTCAGAGAGGGGGTGACGCTGTTGAGTTCGGCGCTGATTGCCATCCTGGTGATAGTGCTGGCCACCCGGTTTTTTGATGGAGAGGTGTTTGCCCTCACCCTGATCGAGCCACTACCGGGCATTGCCATCGCCTTTGAGATCGAGGCGCTGGGTATGCTGTTTGCATTGGTTGCCGGGATACTGTGGGTGGTGACCTCAATCTACGCCATCGGCTATATGCGTGGCCATCATGAAAAAAATCAAACGCGATTCTTCGCCGCATTTGCGGTTTCTATCGCCGCGACCATGGGCATTGCCTTCTCGGCCAACCTGATTACACTTTTCTTCTTCTATGAGCTATTGACCCTTGCCACCTATCCACTGGTCACCCATGCCGGCACCGCGGAGGCGAAGCGGGGCGGACGGGTTTATCTCGGCATTTTGCTGGGTACATCCATCGGCCTCTTCCTGCTGGGAATTCTGGTGACATGGACCCTGACCGGCCGGGTCGACTTCCAGGCAGGCGGTATACTGTCCGGCCATATTGATCCCGCCTGGGCCGGTCTGCTCTACGCGCTGTTCCTGTTCGGTATTGGCAAGGCCGCCGTGATGCCCTTTCACCGCTGGCTACCGGCGGCAATGGTGGCACCGACACCGGTCAGTGCCCTGTTGCATGCGGTCGCCGTAGTCAAGGCAGGTGTTTTCACCTTGCTCAAGGTGTCGATCTACATCTTCGGTGGTGAATTCATCCTGTCCAATGACATCACCGGCGGTCTGATCTGGGTGGCGGCAGCCACCATATTGATCGCCTCCCTGGTTGCGATGACTAAGGACAATCTCAAGGCACGGCTGGCCTACTCCACCGTCAGCCAACTGAGCTACATTGTACTGGGGGCTATGTTGGCCAGCAAAGCGGGACTGATCGGCGCCTCCGTACATATTGCGATGCATGCCTTTGCCAAGATCACCCTGTTTTTTGCTGCTGGCGCCATCCTGGTCGCCAGTCATAAAAAACGGGTCAGTGAGCTGAACGGGCTGGGTCGCGCCATGCCCATCACCTTTGTGGCCTTCTTCATCGGCACCTTGAGCATCATCGGTTTACCACCCTTCGGTGGCATGTGGGGCAAGTGGTATCTTGGTCTGGGTGCGGTTGAGGCGGGACAGTTGTTACTACTTGCAGTGTTGATGATCAGTTCACTGCTCAATATTATCTATCTGCTGCCCATCCCTATCCGGGCTTTTTTCAGTAAACCGGAGAGCGGTGAACACTATACGGAGATCGCGGAAGCGCCGAAGTCGATGCTGCTGGCCATGGTGCTCACCTCGAGCGCCTGCGTCATCCTCTTCTTTTACCCCGACCCCTTCTATCGACTGGCGGGTTTAGCTGCCGGAGGCTACTGACATGTCAGATGAAAAAGAAAAAATCCATATTTTTGACCGGCCGGAGAACGTCAATCGCTTGCTCAAGGGATTCTATGCCATTTGCATTCTGTTGGCCCTGGCCGACTTTGTGCTGCATCGCCACATCGGTTTCGACTGGGAGAAGATACCGGCCTTTTATGCCCTGTACGGTTTTGTCGCCTGCGTTCTACTGGTTCTCATTGCAAAGCAAATGCGCAAGGTCTTGATGCGCAAGGAAGACTATTACGATGAGTGAGCTACCCCCGTTTCTGCTCTATTTTGCAGCGGCACTTTTAGTTGCAGTTACCCGCGGTCTGCCGAGACAGCTGATACTGCTGGCAACTCCGGTGGTTACCGGGCTCTATCTCTGGCTGGGTATCAATCCCGGCACCGATGTCGCTTATACCCTGATGAGCTATGAGCTGAGCTTCCTGCGGACGGACAAGCTCAGCCTGCTGTTTGGCTACCTGTTCTGTATTGCCAGCTTTTTCGCGGTCATCTTCGCCCTCCATGTGCAGGACACAAAACAGCATGTTGCCGGCATGATCTATGCGGGCAGCGCTCTGGGTGCGGTCTTTTCCGGTGACTTGATTAGCCTGTTCATTTTCTGGGAGCTGCTGGCGATTAGTTCCGTGTTTCTCATCTGGGCACGCGGCACGGAGCGGGCATTGAAGGCCGGCATGCGCTACCTGGTCTATCAGGTCCTGTCGGGGGTGCTGCTGCTGGCTGGGGCACTGGTCTACTACCACAACACAGGCACCCTGGCATTTAACCACATCGGTCTGGATGCAGGTGTTGCAGGCTGGTTGATCTTTATCGCCTTTGGCATCAAATGTGCCTTTCCGTTCCTGCACAGCTGGCTTACCGATGGCTATCCCGAGGCAACCGTGACTGGCACGGTGTTTCTCTCCGCGTTTACCACCAAGGTTGCCGTCTACTCCCTGGCACGAGGCTTTGCGGGTGAAGAGATCATGATCTATATCGGTGTCACCATGGCCTGCTTCCCGATTTTCTACGCGGTTATCGAGAATGACCTGCGCCGGGTGCTGGCCTACAGCCTGATTAACCAGGTTGGCTTCATGGTGACGGGTATTGGTATTGGCACCGCTCTGGCGCTGAACGGTGCCGTTGCCCACGCCTTTAGTGACGTGATCTTCAAAGGCTTGCTGTTTATGAGCATGGGTGCGGTGCTCTACCGGGTCGGCAACATTAATGGCTCGGACCTGGGTGGACTCTACAAGTCCATGCCCAAAACCACCGCGCTTTGCATTATCGGTGCACTGTCCATTTCCGCATTCCCGTTGTTCAGTGGTTTTGTCAGCAAGTCGATGGTGATGACCGCACTGATGCAGGAGAACCATGGCTATTTCTGGCTATTGATGCTGTTCGCCTCGGCCGGCGTCTTCCACCACGCGGGTATCAAGATCCCGTATTTTGCCTTCTTCCACCACGATTCCGGCATACGTACCGAAGAGGCACCCCGCAACATGCTGGTTGCAATGGGTGTGGCTGCAGCTCTCTGTATCTTTATTGGCACCCAGCCACAATATCTCTATGCGTTGCTGCCCTGGGAGGTGGAATACTGGCCCTATGACCTGACCCATGTGCTGGCGCAGACGCAGTTACTCTTTTTCTCCGCCCTGGCCTTTGTCTGGTTGAATAAACAAGGACTGTATCCACCTGAGCTACACTCGGTCAACCTGGATGCGGAGTGGTTCTATCGCAGGTTATTGCCTGCTGGCGCGCAACGAACCCTGTACCTTCTGCGCAGTGCAAAAGAATCTACGCTGACAACAGTAACGACACACATGCAGGGTATGCAAAATGAATTCAGCAAATCTCCAATGGCCAAATACCATCTCTCGGAGAGTTGGCCTACCGGGAGCATGGTCTTCTGGATTTCAGCTATCCTTGCTGCTTTTCTGTTGCTGGATCTCTTTGGTTTGGGGCGTTAGCTTGAAGTGGCTTAAGTAGTGCAGGTGAGGCGACTGTACGCCACGCGATGAAGTGCCGGCGCTCGTCGCCAAAATCGAGCCTGACCTGCTTGTCATGGGTACCGTGGCGCGCACTGGGATTCCCGGGTTTATAGTAGGTAACACTGTAGAAACCATCCTCAACCGGATTGACTGGTCGCTACTTGCAATAAAGCTGCCCGGGTTTGTGACCCCGGTGACCCTGCCAAAGCGATAGGGAATCAGGTAAATAATGAAAAGCGCTTGACTTATAAATGAGAATCATTATCTTTTCGTTTTACGATTTTGATACGATCCGGGTGCGGGCCGTTAACTGACCCTTTCGAGGCTTTGACATGAAGAAAACCATCATCGCGCTGCTGTGCCTGGCCGTTTCGCTACCCATTTATGCCACAGACACCGTCACCGTCTATTCGGCACGCAAGGAACACCTGATCAAACCCCTGTTCGATGCCTATACCGAAAAGACCGGGGTACAGATCCGCTACATCACTGACAAGGCCGGCCCCCTGCTGGCTCGCCTGAAGGCCGAAGGCACCAACACCCCTGCCGATATACTGATGACCGTCGATGCCGGCAATCTGTGGCAGGCAGCCGAATCTGGTGTACTTAGCCAGGTTGAGTCTGAAGTCCTGAATAAGAATGTCCCTGCCCACCTGCGCGATCCTGATAACCAGTGGTTCGGCCTGTCGATCCGCGCACGTACCATTGTTTACAGCACTGATCGCGTAAATCCCGAAGAACTGACTACCTACGAAGACCTGGCCGATCCCAAATGGAAGGGCCGCCTGTGTCTACGCACCTCAAAGAAGGTTTATAACCAGTCATTGGTCGCCATGATGATCACCCGTCACGGCGAGGAAAAAACCCGCCAGATCATCGAAGGCTGGGTAGCCAACCTGGCCACACAACCCTTCTCCAACGATACCAAAACCATGCAGGCCATTGCCGCCGGTCAGTGTGATGCCGGTATCGTCAACACCTACTACTTTGGCCGTCTGCAGCAGAAAGACCCTGATGTGAAGCTGGCCCTATTCTGGCCAAACCAGGACAGCACCGGTGTACACGTAAACATCTCTGGTGCCGGCATCACTAAAAACGCCAAAAACCGAGATGCTGCCATCAAGCTGCTTGAATGGCTGTCTTCTGAAGAAGCGCAGCAGAAGTTCGCTGCTCTGAACATGGAGTATCCTGTGAATCCCGCTGTTGCCCCGGATGCGGTGGTTTCTGCATGGGGTAATTTCAAGGGTGACGATCTCAATGTTGCGCAGGCCGGCAAGCTACAGACCCAGGCTATCAAGCTGATGGATCGTGCCGGATATCGATAATCAGGCATAATACAGTGCATGCATGATATCACACCGAATGCGTCTGCCCTGCGGTCAGGCAAACGGACAGGCCTGTTTACCGGACAGCTCAATAAATGGCATTACGCAAGCGGAGCCATGGCCCTGCTTGTTGCCGTTCCACTTCTGGTCGTATTTTCGGGCTGGCTGCAACCCAGCACCGATATCTGGTCACACCTGGCCGAAACCCTCCTTAGTCAGCTCTTCATCAACACCATTAAGCTGGTTATCGGTGTGGGTCTTGGCGTCATGCTCCTGGGTGTTTCACTCGCCTGGCTGACGGCCCGCTGTGACTTTCCCGGTCGCCGTCTGTTCGACTGGATGCTGATGCTGCCACTCGCTATTCCTGCCTATGTCATGGCCTTCGTGGCTATTGGCCTGCTCGATTTCTCTGGCCCGGTGCAGACAGCACTACGCGACTGGCTGGGCGCTGGTAACTTCTGGTTCCCCCGGATCCGTTCCACCGGTGGCGTCATATTTGTAATGGTGCTGGTGCTTTACCCCTATGTATACATGCTGGCCAGGACAGCCTTTCTAACCCAGGGACGTTCCACCCTGGAGGCCGCACAAACCCTGGGATACGGGCCACTCGGTGTGTTCTGGCACGTCGCCTTACCCATGGCGCGGCCTGCCATCGTTGCGGGGACTTCACTGGCCTTGATGGAGACGCTGGCCGACTTCGGTACGGTAGCGACCTTTAACTACGACACATTCACCACTGCCATCTACAAGGCCTGGTTCGGTTTCTTTAGCCTGCAGGCTGCATCGCAACTGGCCTCGCTACTACTGCTGTTTGTCTTCCTAAGTCTGATGACTGAGCGACTCACCCGTAAGCGTTCCGATTACCATGACACCATGCGTAGTGGGCAAACGCCGCGCTTCAGATTTCAGGGTTGGCGCGGATGGAGCATCACTGCCCTGCTCGGCCTGTTCTTCTCACTGGCCTTCCTGCTGCCTTTTATACAGTTATGCCTATGGGCCTTCGAGGCTGTGAGCAAAGAACTCGATGCGCGCTATCTGGGTTTGCTCTACCATACCCTGGTGCTTGGCTTGCTTGCTGCACTGGTTACCACGGCGGGTGCTTTGGTGATTGGATTTGCTCGTCGCTACCAACCTGACCGCCTCACTTCCATCACAGCAACCACTGCCACCCTGGGTTATGCCTTGCCTGGTTCTGTTCTGGCGGTCGGTATCATGATCGTGGTAACCCAGGTCGACAGTCTCATCCATACCCTGCTGGCAAGCCTGGGCAATCCCGCTACAGGCCAGATCCTGAGTGGCAGTGTCTTTGCACTGGTACTTGCCTACGTCATTCGATTCATGGCCGTGGCTCATGGCCCGGTAGAGACGGGGCTCTCACGCATCAAGCACAGTCTTCCTGAGGCTGCGCGCACGCTGGGGGCGACACCACCTCATGTGCTGACTAAAATTTATCTGCCCCTACTCAGGCCCGGACTGTTCACTGCCATGCTGCTGGTAATGGTGGACACCATGAAAGAAATGCCGGCCACCCTGCTGATGCGCCCTTTTGGCTGGGATACACTGGCTGTTCGAATCTATGAAATGACCTCGGAAGGCGAATGGGAACGTGCTGCCCTGCCAGCAATTACGCTGGTACTGGTAGGCCTGCTACCTGTCATTCTTCTGGTAAGAAAAACACTTCAGGATCGCTGATCATATATGGACCTGTTACTCGAAGTTAATGACCTACGCTGCGGCTACAATAATCAAGCCGTGGTCGATGGAATGGATCTTCATATAGCCCCTGGTAAACTGGTCAGCCTGCTAGGCCCCAGTGGCTGCGGGAAGACCACAGTGCTGCGCGCTATAGCAGGTTTCGAGCCTGTGACCTCGGGTGAAATACGGCTTAATGGCAAGATTGTTTCATCACCTGGCGTGCGCGTGCCTCCCGAGAAACGCAACCTCGGCATGATCTTCCAGGATTACGCACTGTTTCCACATCTCACCGTTAGCGAAAACATAGCCTTTGGCCTCAGACATCACACGGCAAGAAGTCAACAGCAGGTTGTAGACCGTCTGCTCGAACTCATCGGTATGGAGGGTTATGGCAAACGCTATCCGGCCGAGTTATCTGGCGGTCAGCAGCAACGAATAGCCGTGGCACGCGCCCTGGCACCTGAACCCTCCCTGCTGCTCCTCGATGAGCCCTTTTCCAACCTGGATATAGAACTACGTGAACGCCTCGCTGTGGATGTGCGCGACATGCTGCGCTCTCAGAATGCCACCGCCATCTTCGTCACTCACGATCAGAACGAGGCCTTCGTCATGGGAGATAAAATTGGGGTGATGAATGATCGACGCATGCTGCAGTGGGATACCGCTTTTAACCTCTACCATGAACCCAATGACCGCTTTATTGCAGACTTTATTGGCAAGGGCAGCTTCCTTCGTGGCGAACTGATCTCTGGCGAAACCGTCAATACCGCGCTAGGCCGCATCTCCGGCAACCGCGCTTATCCATGGCCCGAAGGCACCCCGGTCGATATACTGCTACGTCCCGATGATGTGCTGATCGTCGAACAGAGCCCAATGCGCTGCAGCATTACCGATCGTGCTTTCATGGGTGCGGATACTCTGTACACCCTCAGGCTTGAAGATGGTGTAGAACTGTTGTCTCTGATGCCCAGTCGTTATGACTATGCTATTGGCCAGAAGGTAGGCATTGAACTGGTCATCGATCACTTCATCCTGTTCCCACTGGAACCGATTGTTGAAACAGCTCAGGCTGACCAAAAATTACCGGGATGAGTTGCTGTTAACAATCCAGCCTTCGAGCAGGATTAGGACTATCCACACTCCGATCGCGAAACCAATAATCAGCATGTTCGTATCGACCTGATGCATTGGAGGTTTAAGCGCCCTGCCTGCGGCCCGACAGCGATACGGTACGTGATACAATGCCCGAACAATTGACTCAACGTGTCTACGCAAAGCAGGGAAATATTCAAGCGTTGTGATGGAATTCAGTAAGAATAGCATCCTTAACTCCGTAAACACTCCATCCTGGTACCACTCCTCGTGGCAGAAATGAGTTCGATAGCAAAGGAACGGCTGGCTAATAACCCTGGATTTTAGAAAAAGGGGCATCTATTCTAGCTAAACTCTTATACAGATGATCCCTGGGAACAACCTAATTCATGATTGCAGAAAATAACATACTCTTGCGCGGGCTTTAATAGGAGGCAATAAAAATGAAACAGAATAATGCAGTTGCGTTTGGTCCATTATTTATCGTGTTGTTAGTTGTGATAAGTCTTGCCGTGCCGTTTCCAGCATTGGCCGAAAAGTTCTCAATAGTTGTTCTCCCAGATACCCAATTTTATTCAAAGGATAATCCCTCCATATTTGAGGCACAAACCCAGTGGATCGAGCGTAACAGGGAAAAGGAGAATATCATCTATGTGGCTCATTTGGGTGACATCGTGGACAGCAACTGTACCTCAGGCGCCACCGAATGGGGTCGTGCAGATACAGCAATGAAAACGCTAGATGACGCCAGAATTCCCTACGGTATTTTACCTGGTAATCATGATTATGATCCAGGTAATCCATGCTCATCTACAACGGTTAATTACAATAACGGATTCCCTGCAGCTTCTGTTGATGGATTCGGACGGGCGCGGTTTTCCTACCTTGGTATTAATTATGGATCCCAAGATGGAACAACAAACGATAATAATTATACGCTTTTCGAAGATAGCGGGATTAAATTTATCGCAATTAATTTAGCTTATACTACTGACCCCTCCACGGAGATTCTTGACTGGGCCGATGGTCTGCTAAGGACCCACTTCGACAGGCATGCGATCATCACCTCACACTTTATCCTTGAAGACAACAGTAGCACCCGGGATGATGATGGACAAATAGTATTCGGGAAGCCAGGGAGGCAAATATTTGATAGACTGAAAGACCATGCAAATCTATTCTTGATGCTCAGCGGCCACCGCAGGGGTGAAGCCTGGCGAATCGAGAAGCGCATAGGCATGAATGATGTTCATGTTCTACTTTCCAATTACCAAGATATTCAAATTCAACAAGGTGAAACCCCCGATTTTGGCGAATTAACACCATTCTCACCGGGTAATTCAGGATTAATGAGAATCATGCGATTTGATACTGCTAAATGTATGGTCTCTGTTACGACCTTCTCGCCTATTAATGGAACGATTTTAGAAAGCACCCGATTGGTGGACCAGGCGGATAAAGATACAAATAAACTAATGACTCAAACAACGGCATCAAACATTAGCTTTCCATTCAAGCCATTACAAATCCCATGTGCACCAAGCAATTTAAGGATTAGCGCTCAATGGGATTAAGAGCATGAAAGGGCACTTGATGGTGATGCAATTCAACGAATTCTTCAGCAGTAGGTAGGGCTACTCAATCTGGTGTCAAGACGTTAATCATCTACACCCATGGATAATTCGGAAAACCTGCCTGAATTATTATCCCAATAATAGGTGGAAACGGGTCTGCCTCTTCTGAATACCCCAATTCCTGGATAATCTAAAAAGCGATGACCGGGCATAAGATTGACTTTACCCGGACCTCGGCGCCTGAGGTAGACTAGAATCGGCTTTTTTTTACCCTGGAAATACTGTCCGGTATAGGGGTAGACAGTATGTTTGATTGCTCCATTACTCGAATACAAAATCACAAGATCAAGGACCCAGTTATTCCCTCTTTTTTGACCCTCCTTCAATCTATAAAGCCCAGCAAAATCCATTTTACCGTCTCCATTGAAATCAGCTATTAGACTACAACGTGGATTGTTTCTATGATCGATTTTCTCTTTTTTTTCCTTTTTATTCGGCAGTACCAGCATGTGGTATTCGATCTCTGGTAATTCCTCGTTTTTTTTATTGCGCAGTTTGGCAGCGCGTTTCTTTCCTACAGGGATATCGCCAACAAAAGCCACATCCCCTACAGGAGAATCATAAATAGGTTGTAAATTCTTTTTGAAATATTCCTTCTGTTTGTCTGAGAGAACGTATTCATCACAAGCAAAGGCCAGGCTGCAATTAAGAATTATCACCGTGAGCGATAAAAGAATTCTAAGCATATGAGCCACCTCAATAGAAAAAAATAGTTATGACAACTTTTTGAGAGATGAGAGTGGAGCGTATTACAAGATTGCCCTATTGAAAATGAATATTCTTAATTAGCACTTACATGTAGGAGTACTAGAAAGATTAGCAGTCCTTTATCGCCACGTCCACGTTTATTACACAGCCAGGTAACGGTTTTTTACCTTTACTATTTCAAATGACTACTCTGGAGTAGTGGCCTCTGATCATCATCCTAATCTGAATGTCATGTAAACCGAATCCCAATCGCGGCCTCTCAACGTATTAACAAACGGAATGGTTGAGTTTGTAAAGTGTCAGTCGAACAGGTCCATTTTGACGATGCGATTCAAGCTCTCGGCCTGCTCATTTTATAATTTAATTAAAAAGCCCTACTCCCACTCAATTGTAAATGAGCTATTTTTCATGCTTTAACATCAATGGCTTATTATCACGGTTATGTGACGATACCATGAAAAATACCATGTTCAGAAATTGCTGGTTAATCGCCTGAAATGCGAGGCTATGACGTACAGGTACTAGTTCAACAGTTTAGGATTCATCATCATCCGATACGTGAATTTTTAGCAACCGCTCGCTACGCCAGACACGAACAATTCTCACCTTCTGCAAATCGTGTCGGTACACAATGCGAAACGGCGGATGGATGAGTTCTCGCAGGATGGGTTGATTGAACTCGGGCACGACCCGGCCCATATCTGGATGATCGGTCAGGGACTGGATGCGCTGAAAGACTTCGTTCACCAGCCTCTCCCCGACCTCGGGCACTCCCTGTTCTTCATACCAGGTTCGCACATCTTCAAGATCGAGCAAGGCGGATTCCGCGAAACTGATCGCCGTCCGTGGCATGACGTTATTTCAGGCCAAGCCGCACACGGGCTTCGTCGAGGGAAACCTCGCGCCCTCCCTCCAGATCCGCCAGGCCCGCGACCACTGCCCGCATGAACTCCCGCTCTTCCTCAGCTTTTTCGTAATCGGAAACTGACTGGACCACCGCCACACCCCGGCCGCGGCTGGTGAGCAGCACGGGCCGGTGCGCCTCGGTCATGTGCTTCACCACACGCCCCGGGTTCACCTTCAGATCCGTCAAGGGAACCAAATCCTCGGAAAATTTGATAGTCATGATTAACTCCAAAAAGACCTTTATTCGGCACTCAGAATAGCACCTGTTATATGAGCTTTCAAGATGTCTGTTAATGCAGAATGGGATTAAGAGCTGGGGATCAGGCATCGTGCAAAGTGATGCCTCGGCACAAAACAGGATCAAGGAATGGTGAGCATAGATCGGCAACCGGGTGGCTCCCCGATACCATCAACAATACCATCAGAAATGAGGACTACCCGACCAGGCTTAGACAAATAATTGATATTCAATGTTCGCTAACTCATTGATTATGTGATCTATGTGCTCAACGAGCGTATTTACTACTTATTAATCAATAAGCTATTAAAGCCCCTACTCCCACTCGATTGTAAATAAGCCATTTTTCTATTTTATATTCAATGGCTTATTTTCCTGCTAAACGGTAATGCCATGAAAAATACCATGCTCAGAAACTTCTCCAAAATGCCCGGAAGTTCGCCAATTGAACGCTGCCACACGACACCCTAGACCACCTTCCGGATTTGACTTCCAGGCGCATCCTTCCTGTTTCTGCAGCTGATGGATCACCTTTAACCGGTTGCGCGCACATGCCCCTGCACGGCCTCCCGAACAAACCGGGCCGCAACATTGTCATCAACCTCGACGAGTTGCCCAATCTGCTCGGTCACATCATCAACCTTATTCAATCTGGCCGCAGCGTCCATCGCACGATCATAGGCCTCCACCACATCGACGCTGGTCACCTCGTAACCCCACCCCTCACTCAACCAGCGAAGGGCAGCTATTGCCGATCCGAGGGCAAATGCCGGTTCCGAGTCAAGGTAATCCCTGGCCGCCCTGGTCAGGGTTTTTGGATCACAGGGACTCCGGTTGGCCAGTTCCAATGCCAGATCATAAAACCCGAGTTCCTTGGCCGTCGCAAACCACTTCCCCTCTTCACCAGGAGTTGTGGCGATGAGGTCTGACAGAATCTGCGATTTATCCTTCATTGGATAGCGTTTTGCCACTGAGCGAAACCGGGCGATATAGGAATTACCCACCGCAGCACTCAATCCGTAGCGGCGGTAGGCCTCCTCATACAGGCCGGATGAGATCAGGATCTGCTCGCAGGCCTGGTCGATCACGGAATCAGGCTCGTTCAGTCCCCGCGAGGCTTCGGCATACCGGACTGCCTCCGCCTTCCTGCCCATGGCCAGGAGTGCTTCTACGCCATAGCGACGGTAATGCCAGGACGGATATCGCGGCAGTTCCAACAGATCGAGCAACTCACCGTAGCGACCTGACTCCAAAAGACAAGACAGACACGCCGTCGCGCCGTGGAAATAGCCACCGGGGCTTGGATCTGACCAACAGGATCGCAACGTGGATACCAACTCGTCCGCCCAGCGGCCGGCGACTTCAGTAGAGCCACAGATCTCACCCCATCGGTCACTCACCGGGCTGAGGTAGTCGACACCATCATCCTCCATTGCCTGCCAGAGCCGGTCAAGCCAATTACTACGGGTTTTCTCATCTGCAGGCGCATTAACGACAATCGGTATCAAATCAACCAGCGTCTTGTTGACCGCTGATCCCAGCGCACCACTGGAGCTATCCACGTGTTCCAGCGCCGGCCAGATCTTTTCCATCAGACGGACAGCGCCCTCTGCGCCAATCAGGGGATCTTTCTTTGCGACTTTCTTGATTTCGGAAACAGCTTCTCGAAGACGCTGGCACGCCAGCCTTGATGCCTTCCAGCTATAAGCGCCAGACCGGAATCGTGCTGGAAAGGACCACTTATGCGCGCTACGAGCCATTGCCCTCAAACTCAGGCAGCAATGGGTTTGGCTTTCTCAATCCGTGCTCGCCGCTTTGGTGTATTTAGCGCTTTCCACAGCTCGTTGCGCTGCTGCAGATTCAACCAGAAATCAGCGGTATTCCCGAATACGGTCGCCAGCATCAATGCCGTATCAGCCGTGATTGCACGGCGGTTGGTACATAACTCATTGACGGTTTTTCGACTGACCCCCATCGCTTCTGCCAGCTGGCCCTGAGTCAGCG
>CAMYJU010000028.1 GCA_947258795.1 uncultured Gammaproteobacteria bacterium
CCATGCGGTTATTGGTCGTTTGCGGCTCGGCGCCGGACAGGTTTTTTTCATGCCCCTGATAGCGCATGACTACACCCCAGCCTCCGGGCCCGGGATTGCCGCGGCAGGCACCATCCGTAAAGATTTCGACCTCATCCACTGCGTTGCATACCCCGCGAGGCCGGTTCAGACAAACCTGCGACCAGTCGGCGCTGTGGACGCCAGCGCGGTTTGATTGGCGTCATGGTCGACACCTTCTTGCGCGCGGTCATCAGGTAGACACCGCAAAAATACGGCCACCAGCGCGCACCCCAGCGTGCCATCAACTTCTGTCCCTGGCCACCGCCAGCGTGTTTCAGTGGCGGCTGAAAACACAGGGGCTGCACATGCAGCACATCAAATCCGAGTAACGACAACCAGTCTCGCAGGCGCGGCTGATTCAGAAAATGCCCGTTCCAGGGCATGGTATCACCACGGCGATGCAGCAACGCACGCATCCCCCACAGGCTGCGCGGATTAAAACCCAGCACCAGCACATGGCCTTCCGGTACCAGCACGCGCTCAATCTCGCGCAATACCTGGTGCGGATCCGGGCTGAACTCCAGGCTATGATACAGCAACACCGCGTCCACGCTGTCCGACGCAATCGGCAGGTAATCCGGGCAGGCACACAGGCTCGCCTGTTGATCAACGCCATACTGACAACAGTCGCTCACGTCCATGACCATGCGATGCGTGATCCGGCTACTGCCGAGCACATCCTGCCCGCAACTGCCTATTTGCAGCAAATGGTAGCCAAACAGGTCCGGCAGCACCCTGGCCAGCACCGCGGACTCCTGCTCCAGCACCGTCTGACCCGCGGCACTGTGGTACCAGTCGCGCATGGCCGGGCCATAATATTTATTGTTTTCAGATCCACGCATAGCTTAGGAACCTCTAAAACCAGCATAACACAGCCGTTCACAGCGGAATTATAGACAAGCCCTGCCCGGCCATGGAACAATAGCCGGGCAGGCTGTGACCGGCTTCACAACAAATTTTAGAATAATTATTAATAATAACAACCAGTTGGATATTCAAGTCCGATAGAAAAGTGGCCGATATAGTGGCTATGCAGCGGGTTGGCTGCAGGCAACCAGGCTGTTTACATCGGACACTGTACGGATGAGTTTATGAATAACAAGCGACAATACCGCCTGATCGGCCTGGCCACTGCCTTGATACCTGGACTATTGCTCATTGGCTGTAATACGGCCAATCAGGAACTGGGCTCAACCAATACCCGTCCGGACACCTCCACAGTCGAGCAGCGCCCAATGACACATCATGGCCACCAGCATACCCAGCACTGGCCTCATCAGACAGCCGTCAATATTGGCCTGGCCATCACCGGACACCCGGTCAAGCCTGAAGAAATCACTGCCCAGCTGGCCACACTCGAGGCCAGTGCGAATACACAAACGGAAACGTCAACACAGGCCGAACCGATAGAAGAACTGGACCTGTGGGCACGTATGCGCCAGGGCTATGGCCTGCCCGATGCCGACCACCAACGCGTCGAACGTCACCTGCAATGGTATGCGAAACACCCAGAGTATCTCGACCGCGTGATCGATCGCGCTGAACCGTTCATGCATTTCATCCTTGAGGAAATAGACAAACGTAACATGCCGACCGAGATCGCGCTGCTGCCGATTGTTGAAAGCGCGTTTCAACCTTTTGCGTATTCGCATGGCCGAGCTGCCGGCATCTGGCAGTTTATACCTGGTACCGGCAAGCTCTACGGCCTGAAGCAGGACTGGTGGTATGACGGCCGCCGCGATGTGATCGCATCGACCCATGCCGCACTGGATTACCTCACCGCACTGAACAAGCACTTTAAAGGTGACTGGCTGCTGGCACTGGCCGCCTACAACTCCGGCCAGGGTACGGTAAACCGCGCAATACGCAAGAACCGCAAACGCAATCGCCCCACCGACTACTGGCACCTGCGTTTACCGAAGGAAACCACTGGCTATGTACCGCGCCTGCTCGCGATCAGCACCATCTTTGCCAAACCGGAAAAGTATAGCCTGCAATTGCGCTCACTGGAAAACAAGCCACGTATCCAGCAGGTCGATACCGGCTCGCAGCTGGACCTGGCTCTGGCCGCCGATATGGCCGGCATCGAGCTGGAGCAGCTTTACAAACTGAACCCGGCATACAACCGCTGGGCCACCGACCCGGCTGGTCCTCATAAACTGGTGCTACCGATTGAAAAGGTCGAACAGTTCAATCAGCAACTGGTCAGCCTGCCGGAAAATGAACGTATCAAGTGGAAACGTCATCGCATCAAGGAAGGTCAGGCGTTATCACATATCGCCAAAAAATACCGCACCACGGTCAAGGTGCTAAAGACCGTCAACAACTTGCGCAGTAACAACATCCGCGCCGGCAAGTACCTGATTATTCCGGTGGCCAGTCGTTCGTTCGGTGACTACAAACTCAGCGCAAGCTCACGCCAGCAAAAACGCCTGGCTCGCGCTGGCAAGGGCAAGAAGACCATTTACCGGGTCAGAAAGGGAGACACCTTCTGGGATATCTCGCGCGCCCATGGTGTGTCGGTCAGAAAGCTGGCCAAATGGAACGGCATGGCCCCGCGTGATCCGCTCAAACTCGGTCAGAAACTGGTTATCTATACACAGCCAGGCAAGAAACAGAGCAGCAGCACGATGACATTGCCGATTGCCGCAGCACTGCCGAGCAACGACCTGATCCGACGCATCCGCTATATCGTCAGAAAGGGTGATTCACTGGCACGCATTGCAGCACGTTTCCGCGTCAGCATCAAGCAGCTGGCCAAATGGAACAACCTGAATCCGAAACGCATCCTGAAACCGGGCCAGCGTCTGACCATGTATGTGGATGTGACCAGACAGACCTGATTTCAACACAAATCAACGCCTGGCAGGAACCCTGCCGGGCGTTGCCCACTGACAAGCTTCCCCCTTGCTTTTCCCGGCCGGCGAGCTTACGATTCCTGTAGCGCTGGTTTGTCAGCGTCCCGCCCGTGGGAAGGGCCGCGCCCATCAAACACTAAACCATATGCAACGATTTCCTTGCATCCTGCATCAACGGGCACAGGATATAATCCAAGGAGGTCGTCATGATCGAATCTCTGACCGGGCTGCCCAGGCAATCCCTTTTCCCGAACCGTACACCCTATGATTTCGATGAAGGTGACCCACGTCGCCTGGCTCATCTTTCCGTAGAACAACAGAAAAAACGCGCCAGGGAATTACTCAGGCAATGGCGCTCAGGTCGGCATGATGCGCTTGAGCGTGCCCGACAGATACTGTCTGCGAAAACCATGTACTCACCTGAACAGCTAAAGCTCAGTGACGCACAACATGTGATTGCTCGTGAATACCGGTTTAAGAACTGGCCCGAGTTCAAGGCCCATATCGAGCAGACACGCATTGAACTGCAGGCTATCGAACAGAGTGACCCTGTTGCGCTGGATGCGGATAGGCGCACATTACACATTCGCTGCGGCAGCGATATACAGCACGCGCTGTCCGTCGCCGGATTTACCGGTGATTTTATGTCGTTTGCTGATACCTATGTACAGGGGCCCGTACCCCAAACCGATAGTCAGGAAGAATTTATCAGGCTACGTGCAGACTTTTTGGAGAGGGCATACCATGCTTCCCATGCAGAGGAATTTCTAGCCCAGGAACATGCCGGCCTGGCCAAGGCAAAGGACTATGAGCGCGTTGCCTTGTGGTTCGAGCACGACTCACATGACCAGATCATTCTCGCGCGGTTACTGGAGTACTTCAGCGACAAGGCGAATCGTCCGAGACAAATGCAGTTTGTTTGTGTCACCCACTTCCCCGGTGTAAAAATCTTCATTGGTATCGGCCATCTGCCGCCCGAGGCGATGCGCGTCCTGTGGGGACAATTCATTCCGGTTGAAGAAAATCACCTGCAACTCGGCAGACGCGTATGGCAGGCCATCACGTCACCAACACCGGAGTCGCTATATCAGATCGTCGAACAGGGAACCGATGCCATGCCGAACATGGCCATCGCACTCAAACGACACCTGCAGGAACTACCCTCAATCAACAATGGCTTGAGCCTGACCGAACAACTGACCCTACAGATACTCGCTGACAAGGGACCGATGAACGCCGGTCGACTGTTCGGCTGGTATACCAATCATTACGAACCACTGCCATTTCTCGGTGATATCGGATACTGGTTTGTTTTAGATAATCTCGCAAACACTCGTCACCCTGCATTGCATATCAATAAGACAGGCGACAGACCCATTGACTGGGATATTGAACTCACCCAGACAGGCTCCGATCTGCTTGTAAACCAGGCAGACTGGATAAGCCTGAACGGCATCAATCGCTGGCTCGGTGGCGTAAAGCTTGATTTGGTCCAAAACTCGATCTGGCGTTATGACAATAGACAGGGTCTGAAGAAGGGCAGCTAAGTAATCAGCCCGCAAATGAAGCTTTTTTATATTTTTAGTTTTAATACTGGACAGTTATCTTGATCGCCCTGTATTACTTATTGATTTATATATACTTTACGCATAAATTATCTAATAATACTTTTTTGGTTAGGTAGAATGTGAAATATCCAATATTCCGGTTTCTGTCTACACAACTGTTAGGGCGAGCAGGATAATAGTATGAATGATATTATTGAAATAATTATATTTATTGTTATTGCCGTTGCAGGATTTACACTTATTTATAAATTGATGCCTTTTAGAACATGGAAAAATAAAAAACCAAAGTTTACATTATTTCCAAAATATATTGTGGGAATTAATAAACCGATTGAAGAGATTGAATCTGCACTTATAAAAAATAAATTCGAAAAAGCCGGAGAAAGAAAATATACACGTGGAAGAATATACGGTGACTTTTCAGCTAAAGAAATAAAGTTATCTGTGTGTATAGATGATAAGAAAAAACAGATAAGGCTATCAGCTTCTTTTTTTGGGGTCTTGTTTGATAACGGTGATATTTGGCAAGTGGGTGCAGATATAGCAAATGGTTAAATGCCCTAAAATAATTTTTAAGCCGGAAAAGAACCTGGATAAGGAAAAAACTTTCTACTTCACATGACTTGTCAAAATGACAAGCCAACCAGTAGCAGTGAATTGAACGAATTTTCGCGATACTCGTTTATGCTGAACACCACTATACTCACATCGCCTGAACTTGATGTTTCCCTATAACGTTAGCGATTACTAATTTAACATGAACAATAATCAGGAATCCTTTATTTCATCATTTTTCAAGCTTGAGTCTGCAAGCGGCATTATTCTTATGTTTGCAGCCAGCTTTGCCATTATCCTGGCAAATACACCACTACTGTCTTATTACGAACTACTTCTCGACACGCCTGTAGAGATCAGGATTGGCGCATTTGAGATTGCAAAACCCTTATTGCTGTGGATTAACGATGGCTTGATGGCTGTATTCTTTTTTCTGGTTGGCCTGGAGTTAAAACGCGAGCTGGTTGAGGGTGAATTATCCGACAAGAAGAATATCATCCTGCCCGGAATTGGTGCAGTTGGTGGTATGGTCGTCCCGGCACTGATTTACATATATTTTAATATTGACAACCCTGCGGCCATGCAGGGCTGGGCAATCCCTACTGCGACCGATATCGCCTTTGCATTAGGTGTACTGACTTTGCTGGGCTCACGCGTACCGACCAGTATTAAAATCTTCCTCACCTCTCTGGCCATTTTTGATGACATTGGCGCAATAATCATAATCGCGATATTTTATACGGCCAAAATTTCTGTTACAGGTCTTGTGGTATCCGCAATCTGTATTCTGGCACTCGCCTGGCTGAACAAGCGCAATTCAGATTCAGCCAGTATGTACATCGTTATAGGGGTGATCATGTGGACAGCACTGTTAAAATCCGGTGTTCATGCGACCCTGGCGGGCGTTATTCTGGCCATGTTTATACCGCTGAAATCAACCTCAAATCCCGATTATTCGCCATTAAAGACCATGGAGCGCGACCTTCACTCCGTTGTCGCCTTTTTTGTTCTTCCCATATTTGCTTTCGCAAATGCCGGCATCAACTTAACTGGTGTCGGGGCAGAATATTTGTTACATGGCGTGCCACTCGGTATAGCCCTCGGCCTGTTTCTGGGCAAACAGATAGGTATATTCAGTTTCTGCTGGCTGGCAATCAAGCTTGATCTGACACGATTACCAAGCGGGGTATCGTGGGGCGCCCTGTACGGGATAGCGGCATTGTGCGGAATAGGATTTACAATGAGCCTGTTTATCGGCTCACTGGCCTTTGAAGAAACCGAAGTCAATCTGATATTTGATGATCGACTCGGTATTATACTCGGCTCCCTGTTATCAGGCGTTGCGGGTTATCTGATACTGCGTGCAAGTTTACCTCCCGGTGATCAGACTGACAGGAATACGCCGGATAATAGTGCACCGTGAATCCTCAACATCAAGAACACAACACCATGCCAGTAAATAGTGACTGACAAGATTAGCCAACAGGATATATCAGAAGGCTGGGCTGCCAGAGGGTTCAGCTGTGACTTGTGGATTGACCCACCGGGCCAGCACTGGGAGGATTTCGTCCACAACACTGATGAGCTCGTTCTTGTAGTTGAGGGCGAAATGGAGTTTGAGATCAGCGGTGAAACCCACCACCCCGACCCCGGAGAGGAACTGCATATCCCGAAAGGCGCGGTTCATTCAGTGCACAATATTGGCCATACAACTGCACGCTACACAGCCTTTGTTTTCGGGCATAAGCACTGTCTGGCGAAAAAAAAATCAGAGAAGTAAGATGACAGGCAATCAACGCGGAGCAGTCCGGACACCGTTATCCGCGAACGTTAAAATATCACACCCTGAATTCGGCGAGAGAATCGTAGAAACAAGGAACATCTCGGACACCGGCCTGTTTATTTTCGTTGATCCGTCTGAAATGCCTCCGGTTGGCGAAGTTATTAGCGGGCAGGTACAAGGACTAGAAGATGCCCCGGTAGTAAAAATGAAAATTGTCAGGACTGACGAAGAAGGCCTGGGACTTCAGTTCATAGAGCCTTGAACACCAGAAAAATACGTGCTGGCACAGGGGATACTGTTATGTATAAAGCAATTCCTATAGTGCTTTGTTCATTAAGGCAGATCTGTTTACCGTTCGCTTCCTTACCTCGGAAACCCTGGTTCTACCCGCACATACCCACCCGAAAGTCGAGCGAGTGACTATAATTAAGTGTAAGGTAGCAGTGACTTTTGGTAAAAAATCGAGGCGTGATAAAGCGATGGAATTTGGCCCAGGTGACTATTACGTCAATGCGCGCAATGCCATCAATTCAGTGTGGATAGAAAAAGGGACTTTAATCCAGATTACCGGCATAGGACCCTGAACGGTAAACTAAATAAACTAATGAACCAGAAAGCCCATTGGGAACAAGTATATACGACACGTCCAGCCGACCAGGTGGGTTGGTTTAAAACGCACTTGCAGACATCGCTGAACTGGATCAAAAACCTGGAATTGCCTAAGGATTCCCCGATTATCGATATCGGCGGAGGCGCATCCACATTGGTCGATGACCTGGTAGATGCCGGTTATCAGGCACTAACCATACTCGATATATCCGAGAAGGCCTTGTCACTGGCCAAATTAAGACTGGGAGATAAAGCTGACCAGGCAAACTGGATATCTGGTGATATCACCACGATTGATTTACCGGAACATCATTTTGACGTATGGCATGACCGGGCGGTTTTCCATTTTCTGACCGAACCGGACCATCAGCTGCAATACCAGAAAAACCTGATGCATGCATTAAAACCCGGTGGTCACCTGATTATCGGTACTTTTTCGCCCGAAGCACCACCCAAATGCAGTGGCCTGCCTGTGCAACGATACGAACCAGAACAACTAGTAAATTTTCTGAGCAATGATTTTGAACTAAAGAAACACCATAAAGAACTTCATGTTACCCCTGGCGGGGTAGAGCAAATGTATCTCTATTGCCATTTCGCCAGAAATGTCTGACAACTCTTCCATGCTCATTTTGTTAGCTGTCTATTTATTAAAATACCAGTTTAATGGTACTTACACTCAACAGCCTGCTAGCCAAACCCCCTTACGTAGTATAAATTTAAAGTAGCTTGGGAAGGCTCGAGGAACCTCTGATGAAACAATGGTTCTGTACATCTAATTCTGGTTACGGAGATGCCGGTGTCTACGCCAAATGATCTGGCAACCCTGGCTATCATCATGGTAGCGACATACAAGGTCACCTGCCTGTTTGCCGGCCTTGGCTTTGGCTACTTGGGCTACCGCCTGTTCATAGCCGGCATTCAAGCCGGCTTTTTTACAACACCGCTAGCGAGACTTAACTGCCGGCATAAATCGCCTGTGCCGCAGCCACAGCCTTGCCGGAACTAACCTTGGCGCCGCTTGCGTTCAGCACTTCGTCCAGCGCACCCAGACAGAACAGGACATTACGCTTGTTCGACGCATAGCCCATCTGGCCGATACGCCAGATCTTGCCGGCCAGGTCGCCCAGCCCGGCGCCGATCTCGAGATTGTAGTCATTCAGCAGGATACCGCGTACGGCCGCGTCATCGGCACCTTCAGGGATGGTGACCGAGTTCAGTTGCGGCAGGCGATGTTTTTCATCAACCACAAAGCTCATACCCAGCGCCTCGATACCGGCCTTCAGCGCCTGGTGGTTCAGCGCATGGCGAACCCAGCTGTTCTGCAGGCCTTCTTCCTGCAGAATCACCAGCGATTCATGCAGCGCATACAGGGCGTTGATCGGTGCAGTGTGGTGATAGGCACGTTTGGCGCCCTTGCCCCAGTAGCCCATGACCAGGTTCAGGTCCAGGAACCAGCTCTGCACCTTATGCGAGCGCTTCTGGATACGCTGGGTCGCACGTTCACTGAAGCTGACCGGTGACAGACCCGGTGTGCAGGACAGGCATTTCTGGGTCCCGGAATAGATCGCATCGATCTCCCAGCCATCGACATCCAGCTCAACGCCGCCGAGTGAGGTCACCGCATCGACGATGGTCAGACAATCGTAACGGTGTGCCAGTTCGACCAGTTCCTTCGCGTCTGACAGCGCACCGGTCGAGGTCTCGGCATGCACAAACGCAACCACGCTTGCCTCAGGATGCTGCTTGAGCGCGTCCTCGAGTTTGGCCGGGTCGACTGCGTCACCCCAGGCATCGTTGACCTTGATAGCAGTCGCGCCACAGCGTTCGACATTTTCAACCATGCGGTTGCCGAACACACCATTGATACACACGATCACGGTATCACCCGGCTCGATCAGGTTCACGAAACAGGTCTCCATCCCGGCAGAACCCGGCGCCGAGACCGGCAGGGTCAGTTCGTTGCTGGTCTGGAACGCGTATTGCAGCAAGGACTTCATCTGCTCCATCATGTCCACAAACACCGGGTCCAGGTGTCCAATGGTCGGGCGCGACATGGCCTCCAGGATGCGTGGATTCACGTCAGAAGGGCCGGGGCCCATCAGCGTGCGCTGCGGCGGATGAAACGGTGACGTAGTCATAACAACCTCTTGATTTTCAGATCATAAAAAAACCGGCAGGTCGCCCTGTCGGCAGCAATGGCAAATATCATAGCGAATTACTCGGTTAATAGGAACCACCAATGTCCGGTACCGGATGTTATTTATACAGGTGACAACTGACCGTATGCGTGGTGCCGGTCTGTTGTGGGTAGGCCTGCCGACATTCCGGCATCGCTTTCGGACAACGCGGGTGAAAATAGCAGCCCTGCGGCGGCGAGATCGGCGATGGCAGCTCGCCGCTCAGGCGAATCACCTTGTGCTTGCTGCCCGGATCCGCCTGCGGCACCGCGGACAACAGGGCCTCGGTATACGGATGGCGAGGCGCATTGAGCACATCGTCGACCGGCCCTTGCTCGACGATGCGACCCAGGTACATGACCGCGACCTGGTCCGCCATATAGGCCACTACCGAAATGTCATGAGTAATAAACAGATAGGCCAGTCCGAGCCGCCGCTGCAGGTCCTTGAGCAGGTTCAGTACCTGCGCCTGCACCGACACGTCGAGTGCGCTGGTCGGCTCGTCACAGACGATCAGCTTCGGCTGTACGGCCAGTGCGCGCGCGATACACAAACGCTGGCGCTGACCACCGGAAAACTCATGGGGATAGCGAAAACGCATTTCCGCAGTCAGGCCCACCTGTTGCAGCAATTCGGCCGCGCGCTCACTGCGTTGCGCCGGACTATTGCCGATGTGCTGGGCAAGCATGCCCTCCTGGATGATCTCATCGACCATCATACGCGGATTCATTGACGCATATGGATCCTGAAAGATAATCTGGTAATCGGTGCGACTATCTCGCAGGGCCTTGCCCTGGGCTGCCATCAGGTCATGCTCCTGCAGCTCAACCTGACCGCGCGTCCACGGCCGCAGTAACTGCAGGATGGCCTTGCCCGCAGTGGTCTTACCGCATCCGGATTCGCCCACCAGCGCCAGGGTCTGGCCGCTGTTCAGGTCCAGCGACAAACCGTCTACCGCGCGCACATAACCGGCGACGCGCTTGAGTAGACCCTTGTGGATCGGGAAATGTACCTGCAGGTCACGTACGGTCAGCAGCTTTTGACCAGCCTCGCTATACCCTGCCTGCTCTGCTGCCACTGCCCCGGCTGCCGCTTCCGGCACTGCGGGTTGTGCATGGGCCGGATCGGCCAGCAGGCAGCGCACACCACTCTCCGCGTCCAGGTCTATCCAGTCCGGTTCGGCCGTGGAACACGCCTCCCAGGCCTTTTCGCAGCGATCGACAAAGCGACAGGACGTAAATCGCCGGGTCAGTGGCGGCACATTGCCGCGGATCACATCCAGCTGCTGACCGCGCTTGTCCATTTCGGGCAGGGAATGGAACAGTTTCTGACTGTACGGATGGCGCGGTTGGTTGAAAAAATCGTTAACGCTAGCCTGTTCGACCAGCTGTCCGGCATACATCACGCCGACCCGGTCTGCCACCTGCGCGACCACGCCCAGGTCGTGGGTGATCAGCATGATAGCCATACCGGTACGCTGCTTGATCTCCTCCAGCAGCTCCAGTACCTGCGCCTGGATGGTTACATCCAGCGCCGTGGTCGGCTCGTCCGCAATAAGTAAATCCGGTTCACCGGCCAGCGCGATCGCTATCATCACGCGCTGTTTCATGCCGCCGGAAAGCTGGTGAGGATACTCCTGCAGGCGTCGTTCCGGGTCAGGTATACCGACCGAATCGAGCAGTTCGATCATACGTTCACGCACCTGCTGCCTGTTCAGCCCGGTATGGCGTTGCAGGACCTCGCCAATCTGCTCGGCGACCGTCATCACCGGATTCAGTGAAGTCATCGGCTCCTGGAAGATCATCGCCACCCGGGTGCCGCGCACCGTGCGCATTTGCTGCTCGGATAACGCTGTCAGGTCTTCCCCGTCGAGGTAGATATGACCACCGGTGAGACGACCGGCCGGGCTCGGTAACAGGCCCATGATCGACAGCGCAGTCATGGACTTGCCACAACCGGACTCGCCCAGCAACACATAGGTTTCACCCTTGCGGATCTGGATAGATAGTTTGTCTACCGCGCGCGCGACACCACGCACACTGTCCAGCTCGGTGGTCAGCTGATCCAGACGCAGGAGGGCTTCGGCAGTCATTTAATTGCAGCGAGCTCCTTGATCACCTTGCGCAAGGCATTACGTTGGGCAATCGGTAACTTCATCCAGGTCAGCGCCACTTCAAACGCATCCTGACTGAGTTCGGTTTGCTCACTTTTGTCATTACTCGCGTCAGGCAGGTTAACCGGCCTGACCATCTCGATGGTGTCACCTTCATTGTTGCCATTTTCAGCACGACTACGTTCACCGGTACCGGTCATCAACCAGTTGGAGCGTACACCCAGAAATTGCGACAGCTTGACCAGCATGGACGTACGCGGAAACGACTCACCCTTGAGCCATTGACTGACCTCTTCAGGTGAAACCTGCAACTGGTCTGCCAGCGCCGTCTGGCGGCCCTGGCCCATGCGCGGCAGGCCTACTTCATTCAGCATCATGTTTAATCGATCAGAAAATCTCTCTACTTCGGTCGGCATGTTATTACTCCATACTCTATAACAGTCCTTAAATACACCTCACCGGGCAGATGACACACTCAGCCAAATATGCCTGCCACAGGCACCCATCCGGATTTCAGGCCGGAATAGCTTCTATTATATAATGAATATTCGCAGAATAAAGTGACTACGAGCACCAACATGCCTGACTGGCCTGGTCAGGCTTTTCCGGGAGCGGTTACAGGCTGCGCATGCGCGGGTCAAACGCATCCCTGACCGCGTCGGCAAACAGGTTCGCAGCCAGCACCAGCGCGAACATGAAGCAGAATGCGGCCAGCAGCGACCACCACACCACCGGTTCGCGCGCCATTTCCATGCGTGCGCTATTAATCATATTGCCCCAGCTGATCGTTGACGGGTCGACCCCGACTCCGACATAGGACAGCACCGCCTCGGCCAGCACCAGCCCGCTGAAATCCAGCACCACGATAATCAGCACAATATGCAGCACATTCGGGAAAATGTGGCGGCCGAGCACGGTCAGCGGCGACACCCCGAACGCTCGCGCGGCCTGGATATACTCCATTTCTCTCAGTTTCAGCGCCTCGCCACGCAGCAGGCGGCACAGACCGGTCCAGCTGGTCACCCCGAGGATCAGACACAGGGCCAACAGCCTCAGATCGGCACGGTCAGCCGCGGTCCTGAACAGCTCAGGGTTATTACTGATATACACCTGGATCGACAGAATTGCCGCCGCGATCAGCAATACCCCCGGGATCGAATTCAGTGTGGTATAGATATACTGGATGACATCGTCTATCCAGCCGCGGAAATAACCGGCAGCGGTACCGAGCAGGATTGCAAACGGCAACATCACCAGCGTGGTCAAGGTACCGATCACCAGGCCGGTACGGATACTTTTCACTGCCTGGTAAAACACATCCTGACCGACCTTGCTGGTACCGAAGATGTGATACACAGCGCCAAGCTCCATAGCCACGGTGCCGAGCAACAGGATCACCAGCAAGGTATACATGATAGTACGCAAGACCCGCGCATCAGGGTTATTGCGCAGGCCCAGCAACACCTGGCCAAAGGACGCACGCATGGTGCGGCTGCGCTTGAACGCAATGACCGACACGATCAACAACCACAACACGACACCCTTGATCAGTCCTGAAAACGTGCGCCATGTGATGTCGGCTGCCCGCTCATCAATGTGTTGTAAATGGGCGCCACCGTATTGCAACCTCGGATAGTCACGCGTGACTGTGCCGTCTTCCCGTTCGACCACCTCCTTGCTGTACAGCTGTATCGCAAACGGCGCTGAATAGGTTGACTCATCCTGTTCACGTATTTGCTGCAGGAAGTGATCGAGCAGGCTGCTGACCTCGACCGAGTAATGCACAGTTTTATCCTGGCCGGCACTTTCCAGTGGCACACGAAAATGCACCGAGTCGATCATTGCAATGACCGCATAGGCCGCCAGTATCACCGCAGCCGCTACCGGTATGCGGCGCTTGCTGACCTGACGCCAGGGCTCGAGCAAATCAGACCGCTGTTTGATATAGGCCGCCAGAAACAGCAAACCCGCCACCAGTAAACCCAGCAGGGCATCGGTGGTCAGAATCACCGGCTTCACACCAGTCAGCTGAAAGCCGGACCATAGCGCGACGATAACCAGTACAATGATAGTCACCGGCTTGATCCACCATGATGGTGATGCAACCTGCCGCATCAGCTCAGCCTTATCCTCGGATCAACCAGTGTATAGGAAATGTCGGTCAACAACAGACCCAGGATATAAAGCACCGAGCCGAGAAACACCATCGCACGCACGATCGCAAAATCCTGGTTCTGGATCGCATCGATGGTATAGCTACCCAGACCCGGCACGCCGAAGAAGGACTCCAGCAACAGACTGCCCATAAACAGGGTCGGTATCACCACGACCACACCGGTCAGGATCGGTATCATCGCGTTTTTCAGTACATGACGGAACAACACCTTCAGTTCGGACAGACCCTTCGCACGCGCGGTACGTACATAGTCCTTGCCCATCTCTTCCAGGAACACGGTGCGATACCAGCGTGTACCAGAGCCGATACCACTAATCACACCGATCACCACCGGCAGCAACAGGAAGCGTACGGTGTTAATACCCTCACCACCATAACCGGATATCGGCACCAGGTTCATCAGCTTGCCGATCAGGTACTGCCCGCCGATGATATAGAACAGGGTCGACACCGACATCATGATCACGCAGACCACCACCCCCCACAAATCGATATAACTGGCACGAAAGAAGGCCAGCAACATCGCAAAGGTGATATTGACCAGCAGGCCGACCAGCAGGGCCGGTACCGCAATGGCCAGACTCGGCCACATGCGCTCGCGAATATCCTGCCCGATCGCACGCCCGTCATCGGCCTGACCGAAATCCAGCATGAACAGCCGCACCGACTTGTCATAAAACACCGTCTCGGTCACGCTGGCTGTTCCACCCGCGGCCGAGTTGTATAACAGGGGCTTGTCGTAACCGCGTTCCTGCTTCCATTTGTCGATCGCCTCCGGCGTAACCCGCTTCACACCCAGGTGCAGGCGTGCCATATCATCCGGACTGTTGACCACAAAGAACAAGGTGAAGGTAATCAGGTTCACCCCGATCAGGATCGGGATCGCGTACAAGGCACGACGGATAATATAGGCCATCATGATGCTGCACCTGCGTGGTCCACGGTATGGCGCATAGCCTGCCGTTCCTTGCGACGATAGGCGATCACACCCGGCACCAGGCTAACCACCAGGATCAGGGCCAGAACGACGACCGGCCACACCAGCGGGTTATTCCAGTCACTACGCAACTGTGCTCGCTCGTCCAGATCGATACGCCTGTACATCAATGTATTGTGCGCAAACAGGTTCGGCAGCAGATTTCCGTACCAACCATGATGCAGCAAATAATCCTTGGGGTGGTAGCCCCATAGCCAGGGCGCATCGGCACGGATAATCTCCAGCATCTTGTTGATTACCGCATCACGCCGGGGGCTGTTGTCCATGTTTTTCATTTGATCGAACAGTGCATCAAACTCCGGGTTACTATAGTTTGCCGCATTCTCACCGGCATGTTTGGCGCGGCTATTCGGACCATACAACAGGAACATAAAGTTTTCCGGGTCCGGATAGTCGGCATTCCAGCCCCACATGAACAGTTGCGCATTGCCCTTGCGCATTTTTTCCTGGAAGCGATTGTAATCGGTATTGCGAATATCCAGTTGCAGATCGATGCGTTCGAACTGCTTGCGAAACCAGTCCAGCAAGGACTTGTCATCCGGACCGCCGGCAGCGATATCCAGGTGAATCACCAGCGGTTCACCGGTTTTGGCATCACGCCCTTGCGGGTAACCGGCCTGAACCAGCAAACGTTTGGCCTCATCGATACCCTTGCGTTTGGGCTTACCGTTGACCCAGTCATAGATATACGGATTGATCCCTTGCTCACCTTCCTGATAACCGGTAATACCCGGAGGCAACGGGCTCTGCGCGGCCAGGCCGCGGCCGTTGCGAAAGATACGGATAAATTCCTCATAGTCCACCGCAATCGAAATGGCACGGCGCAACAGGCGTTCGCGTTCAGCTGTACCACCAACCACCGGGTCGAGCATATTGAAACCCATGTACATGGTCGAGGACTGCACCTCGGTCAACAGGCGTATGCCCTTATCCTGCATCTCATCGGTCAGGTTGACTTCACCACTGACATTAAACTGCACCGCCTGGTCGAAACTGTCTGAACTGATACCGGACAGATCGTAGTAACCCTGCAGGAACTTGCTCCAGTACGGGATAGTCTCCTTCTCCAGACTGTAGACCACCTGGTCGATAAACGGCATCGGCTTTCCTGCATCGACAAGCAATTGCGGAGAAACCTTTTCAGGGTGAGTCGCGTCCGGATATGGCATGCCACGGAAATTCGGATTGCGCATCAGCACCATGCGCCGGTTCGGATTGTTCTCGGTCAACATGTAGGCGCCGGTACCGACCGGATACCAGTCCATACTGATATTGCGATCCTGCATACCTGGTTGGGAGTAAAATCGATCGACTTCCGGTGGCGTGGCTGCAAAAAATGGCATCGCCAGCCAATACAGAAATTGCGGGTACTTGCCCATGATCCTGATGCGGTAGCGATACCGATCGACCAGTTGTACACCTTCCAGGGGATATTTGGCCAGGTCCAGCCAGGGCTGGTCTGCATCCTCGCCGGCAATACCTTGCTGTTGAGATAACTCGTCATAGGCCTGTTTCAGCTGTTTGGCATAGTCACCGAGACCGACTATGTACTCACTCATGATACTGAAGATCGGTGAATCCAGTCGCGGGTGGGCCAGACGTTTAATCTGATAAACATAATCGGCCGCGACCAGTTCACGGCTACCGGTATGAACAAAATCGGCCAGACGCCATTTGTCAGCCAGCTCGGCCTCGGTCAGCTCATGATAACGCAGCTCGCCCTGCTCGTCCCGCGCAAAAGCCGGGTGCGGCTGATAACGTATGCCCGGCTGGATTCCAATCTCATAAACCGTATAAGCAATATCCTCAAGCCTGGCATCCGCCGACAGCAATTGATCCTGCCGATCGTAAAATCGGGGTTCCGGCACCTGCTTTGCGGTTAAGGCGGCAAGACGATAGGGCCTGTCCAGATAGTGATAATGCAATGGCGGCTCGACGATCTGCCCGAGAAAGGCGTATTCATTGGAGCTGTATGAACGCACCGGGTCAAGGTGTTTGGGACGCTCGGTAAAGGCCTGGTAAAGGATGTTCTGTCCTTCGTCAGCCGCCGGATAAGGATTGTTCCACGAACGTTCGCTGCATGCGGTCAGCACCAGCATAGTCATAGCTAAAATCAGGGCCTTCCTGTTATGACGCCAGATTATCACCTGTATCCTGTCTTCTTTCCGTAGTCAGCCGATTTAATCTTCTATTATACGTAATCAGCACAAAATAGGGATTGTCTGATGCCGATTATACAGCCCTTGGATCACAAATCATGACGGATACCAGACAGTGCTTGCCTAAGGGTTCCTGAATTCAATACAATTCCCTGTCATATGGGCAATATTTGCCCGATCTGACCAAACAGGAAAACAACATGGGTATGCTCGAAGGAAAAAATGCATTGATCGTTGGCCTGGCCAGCAATCGTTCTATCGCGGCCGGTATCGCCATGGCCATGCAGCGCGAAGGTGCCAATCTGGCGTTTTCGTATCAGAACGACAAACTGAAAGGACGTGTCGAGAAACTGGCCGCCGGTTATGGCTCCGAGATTGTCGTACCCTGCGACGTGGCCGACGACCAGCAGATCGAGCAGCTATTCGAACACCTGGATAACTACTGGGACCACCTGGATATTATCGTACATTCAGTTGCGTTCGCGCCGAAAGAAGAGCTGAAAGGTGATTACCTGGACGCGGTCACCCGCGAAGGCTTTGGTGTTGCCCATGATATCAGCTCCTACAGCTTCGCCGCACTGGCCAAGGCCGGCCGCAACATGATGCAGGGTCGAAACGGCTCACTGCTGACCCTGAGTTATCTCGGCGCCGAGAAGGCGGTTCCTAACTACAACGTCATGGGGGTCGCGAAGGCCAGCCTCGAGGCCAATGTGCGTTACATGGCCCAGGCACTGGGTCCGGAAGGTATTCGTGTCAACGCGATCTCGGCCGGCCCGATCCGCACCCTGGCCGCTGCCGGGATCAGTGATTTCCGCAAGATGCTGGATATGGTCGAGCGCACTTCGCCATTACGCCGCAATGTCACCATTGAGGAGGTCGGCAACGTCGGTGCCTTTATGTGTTCGGAGCTGGCTTCCGGCATTACCGGTGAAGTCACACACGTCGATAGCGGTTACAGCACCATCGGCATGCAGCTGTAAAACCTGTTATATCTGCGCATTGATATAAACGGGGCAGTAGCCCCGTTATTTCTGTTTATACCTGTTTCAACTCGTCCAGCATGCGCTGGATCTGTTCCCTGTCCGGCTCGGGGTTCTTGTTCATCCACTTGCGGACATAGGCACCCTGCTCCCCGGTCGCCAGTTCATAGTCCACGCCGCCACACAGGTCCGGGTAACGCTGGCGGATCGCAAGACACAACTGATGCAGTTCCTCATTATGCTGCATATCGTGCATATGTTTGACCGCACAACGCAGATCATCCTTGTATCGATTCATGCGCTGGATCAGCACGAACAGCACGACCACTGTAATCAGTGCAACAATCAGCGCAGACCATGTTAAGGCATCAGCATTCATTTCTTTCTCACCTGAAAAATCCGGCAGA
The DNA here is from genome assembly GCA_947258795.1 of uncultured Gammaproteobacteria bacterium. Lineage (GTDB taxonomy): Bacteria > Pseudomonadota > Gammaproteobacteria > DRJJ01 > DRJJ01 > DRJJ01. The sequence goes on from CAMYJU010000028.1 coordinate 18,446, forward strand.
CAATCTGTAACTTTGCCACTAGTAACAGTTAACCATAATCCGCATGCCGACTCAAAATAATAAGACTTGATTTCTGCCGTGGAAAGCGACATAAACCTAATATGAGCAATAAACATAACAGCCCCGCCGGTTATAACAGCGGCAGTAACAACACAGAAACTGCTGCAGCATCCACCAAGACATTGACCTTACAACCAGTAGCCATCGATACCTATCATGAAAATGTGGCCTACTTGCACCGGGACTGCGAAATCTATCGCGCCGAGGGATTTCAGGCCCTGTCGCGTATCGAGGTCAGCGATGGTGAAACCAGCATCCTGACCGTGCTGAATGTTGTTGACGGTGACAGGATTATTCAGCCTGGACAACTGGGGCTGTCCGAACAGGCCTTCAAACAACTCGGCTTGCCCGCCGGCCATACCGTCCATATCGCTCACGCGGAACCGCCAGCATCGATGCAGGCAGTCAGGCGCAAGATTGCCGGTCATGGCCTGAACCGGAAAAACTACCTGGGCATCTGCCGGGATATTGCCGGAAACCGTTACTCGAAAATGGAAATGGCCTCGTTTCTGGTCGCCTGCGGCCAAAGTGGCATGGAACGTAATGAAGTGCTCTACCTGACCGAGGCCATGCTGGCGACCGGTGATCGTCTAAGCTGGGACGCCGACCTGGTCGCGGACAAGCACTGCATCGGAGGCATACCCGGGAATCGCACCTCGATGATCGTCGTACCAATCATCGCCGCGCACGGCATGATGATCCCGAAGACCTCCAGCCGCGCAATCACCTCCCCATCCGGTACCGCCGATACCATGGAGGTACTCGCCCAGACCAGACTCCCGGTCGACGAGTTGCGCCATATCGTCGAACAGGACCGCGGCTGCATCGCCTGGGGCGGAACCGCGAACCTGGCACCGGTCGATGACCGCCTGATCTCGGTTGAGCGTCCACTGGCAATCGATTCCGCCGGCCAGATGGTGGCGTCCATACTGTCAAAAAAACTGGCCGCCGGATCGACCAATCTGCTGATCGATATCCCGGTCGGCCCAACAGCGAAAGTGCATCACCCCGACCAGGCCATGCGCCTGCGCAAACTGTTCGAGTTCGTTGGCGATGAACTGAACCTGCATCTTGAAGTCCTGTTCACCGATGGTCGCCAGCCGGTTGGTCGCGGCATCGGCCCGGTACTTGAGGCGCGTGACGTGATACAGGTACTGGAAAACCAGCCGGATGCACCGATCGACCTGCGCCAGAAATCGTTGTTACTGGCAGGGCGCATCCTCGAATTCGACCCTGATGTACGTGGTGGCCAGGGTTATGTAATCGCACGCGACATACTGGACTCCGGACGTGCACTGAAAAAGATGCGTTCCTTTATCCAGCACCAGGGAGAACAAACCAGAACTTTTAGTCCAGGCAAACTGACCCGGCAGATCTGTGCAGACCGGGATGGTTATATCACCGGTATCGACAACCTGCAGCTGTCACGTATTGCACGCCTGGCCGGCGCTCCGATGGATAAAGGTGCCGGGGTCGATCTGTACAAAAAACTGGGCGACGAGGTTGCCAGCGGTGAACCGGTATACTGCATTTTTGCAGAATTCCCGGCAGACTTTCAGTTTGCCACAGACATGAGTCTGCGTGACTGTGGCGTCCGTATTGGCAACACACCGGACCAGACACCCGGTTTCATGGAGTAAGCTGATGCAGGCCGATGCGGTACTGACGATACCGGAATATCAGCAGCAGGCCGATGCCCTGGCCGCTCAGTTGGGCCTGCCCCTGCACATCATCGCAAGACACCACTTCCCGGACTCAGAAAGCCTGATCACCCTGCCCATACCGGTACCCGCCCGGGTCATACTCTATCTTGGACTGGAATACCCGAACTCGGCGCTGGTCGATCTGTTACTGATCACGGATGGCCTGCGTGCGGATCAGGTCCAACGTATTACCCTGGTTGCACCTTACCTGGCCTATATGCGCCAGGACAAGGCGTTCCACTCAGGCGAGGCGGTCAGCCAGCGTATCGTCGGTAAATTCCTGGCCGGTCTGTTCGACAACGTGATTACCGTGGATCCGCACCTGCATCGGATCCAGTACCTGCAGCAAGCGGTCCCGGCGAAAAATGCCGTGACCTTGTCGGCTACCTCGCTAATGGCGGCATTCGTACCGGAGCGACTGACGGACCCTGTTTTGCTGGGTCCCGACAGCGAGGCCGAACAATGGGTTGCCTCGGTCGCGGAACCGAACAATCTCACCTATGGTGTCTGTAAAA
>CAMYJU010000029.1 GCA_947258795.1 uncultured Gammaproteobacteria bacterium
AGCCGCCTCCCTTCCAATCTATCGCGGGTGACAGCTAAAGGTAGTTAGCTGAATTCATAAGCAACGCCCAGGGTTGGAGGCTTCTGGCTCTAAGCGGCCAAACTATGGTAACAAGCACACATAACTGACAGGCACAACCTGACCGGGCGTCTGCAGCAATGGCGAGCAGACTCTCGGATCAGGCGGCCAGCAAGCATAAGAATAGTTGAAAATACTTATAATCCTAGGCGTTAACGTCTAGGAGTTGCTGGTATATTACCCTATAAAAAACACGGAATGATAGTTATTTACCGGGTTTCATGCTACGGTAAAATAACAATGTTTAAATTACAGTTTAGTTTTGGGAATAATTACATAGTATTAGGTTGGTCGTGGAAGCGTACTGTTGTATGATGTGTGCCCGTCTCAAGACAAAAAAAATAATAATAAGATCATAAGTAACAAAGGCTTACCGGGGAATGCAATGATCATTGTGAAATGGTCAGTAAAGCCGTATTGCTTTGATGTGTCGTGTTTCTGTTTTTGTGCAGTGTAGCGATCTGATGGCGGTATATATAAGGAATGGGAGAGATTTAAAAATGTCTGTAACCAGTTCATCAAAAGATGGCTTGAACACGGATGATGCGAGTTCTGCTTACTGGCGTTCGTTACTTGAGAACTATACCGCACCGACACCATTTGTAGTTGATGGTACGTTTACGTCTGCTGCGGCTGACCAGGTATCAACTGCTGGCCGGGCGTTTACACCTGAGGTTGCGCAGAAACTGGATACCTTCCTGGACAGCAGTAAGCTGTCCGCTGATATTTTCTATATCTCGCTGTGGGCTCTGTTATTGCACCGTTACAGCAGTGAGCAAAGCGTTCTGTTCGGTATTACAGCTAGCGGTTTGCTGGGTACACCGGCTGCAGTTGCCCCGGTATCTATCAATATTTCTGAGCATGATGCGGTCAGTGTATGGATGAACGCGGTACAGCAGGCGATCAGCGCTGTATCGGATCATGACGTACCGCCGATGGAACAACTGCATGCCTTTACCGGCATTCCGGATGATGCACCGTTAATTGACAGTCTGTTGATCCTGGACCAGGCCATGGATGACGGCCAGTCAGGCCGCAATGGCTTTCCGCTGACTTTGCTGATTAATACGGGTTCGGAAGCGGGCCTGTCGATAGAGTATGATGTGCAGCGTTTTTCGGAAAACGCGATCAATCGTATGCTGGGTCATCTGACTACCATGACCGAATCTATACTGGATAATCCCCAGGAGCAGGTATGTGATGTAAAAATCCTGACAGATGCTGAATACCAGCAAATAATCTATGACTGGAATGAGACGTCAATCGACTTCCCTGACAAATCTTGCCTGCATGAATTGTTTGAACGGCGAGTTACAGATGACCCTGATGCGATTGCCGCCGTCTTCGAGGATACCAGCTATACCTATGGTGAACTGAATCAACGCGCGAATCAGCTGGCGCGGCACTTGCAGCAGAAGGGTGCAGGTCCCAACAAGCTGGTGGCGATTTCGCTAGGCCGTGGCCTGGATATGGTGGTCGGTCTGATGGGTATTTCCAAGTCAGGTTCCGCCTATGTACCACTGGATCCGAATTATCCCCGGGATCGCCTGGCATTTATGCTGGAAGATACCAGTGCGCCGATATTGCTGACCGAGTCGGCATTGCTTGAGGGGCTTCCTGAACATACCGCCAAGACGGTGCTGATAGACCAGCACTGGCCGGAGATTGCAAAGCAGGATAGCAGTAATGTTTCTTCCGATGTGACAGCGGAAGACCTGGCCTATGTGATCTATACCTCGGGATCGACTGGCCGCCCGAAGGGCCGAAGGGGGCGGTGCTGAATCATCGTGGCCGGGTAAATAATTTCACAGACTTCAATCGTCGCTACGATATCGGACCGGGTGATCGCATTCTGGCGCTGGCCTCGATCAGTTTTGATATGTCTGCCTATGACGTGTTCGGTACCCTGGCCTGTGGTGGCACCATTATTGTTGCCGACAGTACCACTTCACAAGGTGCATCGAACTGGGCAAAGCTGATAGTCAGGCACGGGATTACCGTCTGGCATTCGGTGCCGGCATTGATGGAGATGCTGGTTGACTATGTCGAGGACCGGCCCGACCTGGTTCCTGAAAGTCTGCGACTGGTGTTACTCGGTGGTGACTGGATTCCGGTTGCCTTGCCGGACCGTCTGAAGGCGCTGGTCAGTACGGTACATGTCGTCAGCATGGGTGGTGCAACAGAGGTCTCGATGGACTCGACCATCTACGATATCAATGGGCCCTCATCAGGATGGAAAAGCATCCCCTATGGTTTTCCGATGGCCAATCAGTTGACCTATGTACTGGATGCCAATCTCAAACCGGTGCCAACAGGGGTTGCGGGTGAATTGCATCTGGGTGGCATCGGAGTGGGTGAAGGTTACCTGAACAGGGAAGAGCTGACCGAACAGAAATTTATCCCGAACCCGTTTCGTTCGAACGAGCGCATCTACAAGACCGGCGACCTGGCCAGGTTTGGTGAGGATGGCAACCTGGAATTACTCGGTCGTATCGACTTCCAGGTGAAAATACGTGGCTTCCGAATCGAGTTGGGTGAAATCGAATCAATGTTACGCAAGCACGAGTCCGTGCGTGAAGGTGTGATCCTGGCACGTCAGGATAGCAAAAAGGAAAAGCGGCTGGTCGCCTACGTGCTGGAGAATCCCGACAATGACGGTGATGATCATGACGAATCCGAACAGGCGCAGGTCGAGCAGTGGCAATCAGTTTATGATTCGGCCTACAGCAAGGAGTCTGATCATGATGACCAGACTTTCAATATTGTCAGCTGGGACAGCAGTTACACCGAGCAACCCTATCCGGAAGAGGTAATGCGTACATGGGTGGACAGTACGGTTCAGCGTATCAAGTCTCATCAACCCGATCGAGTATATGAAATCGGTTGTGGTACCGGCCTGTTGCTGTTCAGGGTGGCGCCTTGCTGTGATCGGTACTTTGGTACGGATATTTCCAATGTTGCACTGGATCATGTATCCAGACATGCGCCGGGACTGGGACTGGATCAGGTAACACTTGAGAACCGGAGCGCCGAGGACTTCAGCGGCCTGGATGACGACAGCTTCGATGCGATTGTGCTGAATTCCATCGTGATGGACTTTCCGACCATCGACTACCTGACCGAGGTGCTGAAGAACGGTGCACGGGTGATTGCACCGGGTGGCGTTATCTTTATCGGTGATGTGCGTGATCTGAATACGCTGGATGCCTTCCATGCCTCTATACAGTTACACAAGGCGCGTTCTTCACTTGAATCAGAGCAGTTCAGGCAACTTATCAAAAGGCAGTCCACCATAGAAGAAGAGCTGCTGATCAGCCCGGGTTATTTTGTTGCGCTGGCGAGCGTAATTCCTGAAGTCAGTCATGTAACCGTGCAACATAAGCGTGGCATGAACGATAACGAGATGAGCAAGTTCCGCTACGATGTAACCATGTATATCGGTGACGCCGGAAATTCGTCTGAACAGGACCCGGACTGGATGGACTGGAACGAGCAATTGAACCTGGATGAGATCAAGATCAGGTTGCAGAACGGTGACATGAACACCCTGGCGTTACGTTGTGTACCGAACAGCAGACTGATCGAGGAGGCGCAGGTACTCGACATGCTGGACGCTGAAGACTGTCCGGATACGGTTGGCGAAATTCGTAAACAGTTAAAACACTCTATTCATGCCGGCCTGGCGGTCGATCCGGAAGACTACTGGAGGCTGGCTGAGGAAACCGGTTTTGATGTAGAGATCAATTACACGACTACCGGCAATGCCTATACCTTTGATGCAGTGTTCAACCGTCAGAAGGGAGACGAAAAAGCCGTACATCACGTCTATCAGCCACAACTCGATCAGGCTATGGCGCTTACCGAATATGCCAACAATCCGTTACAGACCAAGGTCAGACGCAAGCTGACCACCAGGTTAAGGCGATACCTGGCAGATGGTCTGCCGTCGTACATGGTACCTTCCGCGTTTATTATTATGGACAAGTTCCCGTTATCGCCTAACGGCAAGCTTAACCGCCGTGCGTTGCCGGAGCCGGATAATCTTCGCCCGGAACTGGAACAGGAATACGTTGCACCGCGTAACGCACTGGAAACGGTGCTGGAGGAAATCTGGTGTCAGTGCCTGGGGCTGGAGCAGGTAGGAGTGAATGATGGTTTCATTGCTCTGGGTGGTAACTCGTTGCTTGCAACGCAGGTTGTATCCCGTATCAGGGATATTTTCCAGATCGAGATGCCGCTCAGCTACGGGTTCAATGCAACACTCGGTGAGCTGGCAGCCCAGCTCGAAGATGTTGCGCGGTCCGAGATGGTGGAAATCGATCAGGCTGCTGAGATCTATCTTGAGGTCAGTAAAATGTCGGCAGAAGAAGTCGAAAGTATGCTGTCCTGATAAAAATCAATAAACAAGGAAAACCAAGGAAATGTCAGATCCAATTTTGTCACGTTTTGCGCTGAATGCCTTCGAGATGCTAGGGGATGAGGACCCGGAACTCTACAAGCTGGTGGAGGGCGAATACAGAAGGCAGATATATTCACTGGCGATGGTGGCTTCTTGCAGTAATGCACATCCGTCAGCACTGGCCTGCGAAGGCACGTTTACCAGTAATGTGACCGCTGAAGGCTACCCCGGCGCGCGTTTTCATGCCGGCTGTGAATATGTCGACCAGTTTGAGCAACTGGCCATCGATCGTGCAAAAAAGGCGTTCAAGGCACAATATGCAAATGTGCAGCCGCATACCGCCAGTACCGCAAACCAGGTGGTTACCTCCAGGCTGGTGAATCCCGGCGAAACCCTGATGGGTCTGAGTCTGGATGCCGGCGGACACCTGTCTCATGGTGCCAAGGTCAATATCTCCGGTTCTTTTTATAACGCGATTGGTTACCGGCTCAATGACAAGGGCTTTATTGATTATGGCCAGGTCGAAGAACTGGCGATGGAGCACAAGCCCAAGCTGATAATCTGTGGTACCACGGCATACCCCCGTATTATTGAATGGGATCGCTTCAGGAAGATCGCAGACAAGGTCGGTGCCTACCTGCTGGCCGATATCACGCATATTGCCGGGCTGGTGATAGCCGGTGAGCACCCGAATCCGATTGATATCGCGCACATTACAACAACCTGTACACACAAGCAGCTGTATGGGCCGCGTGGTGGTCTGATTATGATGGGCAGGGAGTGGGATCTGCCAAATCCGCGCGGCAAGGGAACCCTGTCCGGGCTGATGCAGAGCGGCCTGTTCCCGTTTACCCAGGGCGCACCGATTATCAATAACATTGTGGCCAAGGCCAGGGCGCTGGACCGCGCATCCAGGCCGGAATTCAAGGAGCTTGCAAAGCGTATTGTTATGCAATCGCGTGCACTGGCACAGGCACTTGCTGACAGGGGTATGAACGTTGTTTCCGGTGGTAGTGACAATCACATTATCCTGGCCGATACGATGGCCAGTTTCAATGTGACCGGCATCATTGCCGAGAAGGCACTGGAAGAATGTAACATTATCATCAACAAGAACTTCATCCCCGGAGACCAGTTAAGCCCGTTTATAACCAGCGGTATCCGTATTGGCACCAACAGTATGGCCGCCCGTGGACTGACCGAGGAAGCCATTGGGCAATGTGCCGAGCTGATATGCCGTGTACTGAAGTCTGTCGAGGTGGTTTCTGAAAAGGAATACAGGCTGGATACAGAGGCCAGGGATAAATACAGGGATGAGGTTAAGCAGATCGCGTTACAGTTTCCGATACCAGGTTATCCACTGCCAGAAGACTGATCTATGACCGACCTGATTCTCAACAATGGAATGTCTGAACAGAAGCGACGCCTGATGGAGCAAATGCTCAAGCGCCGTCAGGCGAGCGAGCATGCGGTCAAGCAATTAATCCAGCCACGTGACAAATCTGCTATCCCCGAGTTGTCCTACGCGCAGCAGCGTTTATGGTTTCTCGATCAGCTGATCCCCGGTAATCCGGCCTATGCGTTTTGTAACATTGTGCGCATGATTGGCAAGCTGGATGTGGCCAGCCTGGAAAAAAGCTTTCAGGAAATCGTCAACAGACATGAGAATCTGCGTACGAGTTTTGTGCTCGAAGGTGAAAAACCGGAACAGCACATCAGGGACCATCTTAAAATCGATTTTCCGGTGATTCGTCTCGATAATCTGCCGGAACAGGAGCGCGAGGCGGCATTACAGAAATGTGCCGCGGAAGAGGCGCGCAAACCCTTCGATATGGCCACGGGGCCGATGTTCCGTGTTTCGCTGGCCGTGATCAGTGATACGCAACACGCTGTTTTGCTGACCATGCACCATATTGTCTATGACGGCTGGTCGCTGGCGGTATTGTTCCGCGAGCTGAAGGAGTTGTACGAGGCCTTTTCTGCGGGCAGGGAATCAACCTTGCAGCCGCTGAAAATCCAGTATGCAGATTATGCCTTGTGGCAACGTAAGGAAGTCGAGTCAGGCGCGATGCAAAATCAGCGAGCATACTGGCAGCAGCAGCTCGGCGGTCATTTGCCCACCTTGCAGGTCCCGTCTGACAGGCAGCGTCCTAATACTCCGGGCTACGCCGGGGCGATGCACTGGTTTTACCTTTCCAGGGAGCTGACCACCGAACTGGAAATGCTGGCCAGGCGTGAGGACAGTACGCTGTTCATGGTATTACTGGCTGCGTTCAGCCTGCTGCTATATCGCTATACCGGTGAGGAGGATATCCTGGTAGGCACCCCGATCGCCAATCGCAACAGAAGGGAGATCGAGGGCCTGATTGGATTCTTCATTAACAGCCTGGTCATGCGCACCTCGATGACCGGCAATCCGGACTTCTGCCAGTTACTGGAGCGGGTCAAGTCCATGGCCTCAGATGCCTATGCAAACCAGGATTATCCGTTCGAAAAACTGGTTGAAGACTTGCACCCGGACAGACATATCGGTCAGAACCCGATTTTCCAGACCATGTTTGCCCTGCAGAATACTCCCCCTCCACCTGACAAAATCGGTGAGATGGACTTCAGTATTGAAGAAGTGGATAGTGGTACGGCCGTTTTCGATATTACCCTGAGTATGTATGAAAACGAGGCAGGACTGAACGGATATTTTGAATACAGCACGGAAATATTCGAGGCCGCCACCATAGAGAGAATGGCCGAGAATTTCAGGCAGCTGCTGCAAAGTATTGTGGATGCCCCTGAACTCGAAATACAGGATCTCGAGATTTTGTCCGGACCGGAACGCGATATGATGTTGGTGGACTGGGTTGCAGCGGAAAAGGATTATCCCCGGGACCGTTGTATACACGAACTGATCGAGCAGCACGCGCACGATCGTCCAGACGCGACAGCCGTAGCAACACGTGATTCACGTTATAGTTATGCCGAACTGAATCATTTTGCAAACGGTCTGGCCCATAAGCTGGTTGAGCACGGTGTGGGGCCTGATGATTTTGTCGGTATTTGCATGGAACGTTCATTTGAGATGTTTGCGTCCATACTGGCCGTGATGAAAGCCGGGGCGGCCTATCTGCCGGTGGATCCGACTTATCCGGCTGAGCGGATCGAATTTATGCTGGCCGATACCGCTGCAAAACTGGTTATAACGCAGAGCGAACAGGGCGCCAGCCTGCCTGATCATAATGCAAAAGTAATCAGTCTGGGCAGGCTTGGCACGTTTTCGGACGAACACCAGGGCAGCGGGCCGGATGTCAGCGTTAGTCCGGAGCATCTGGTTTATACGATCTATACTTCGGGTTCGACGGGCAAGCCAAAAGGTGTCCTGGTTAATCATCGTAATCTGATGCATTCGACTACCGTAAGACAAGCCTACTACGAAACACCGGTCAGCGCATTCCTGTTGATGTCATCGTTCTCTTTTGACAGTTCGGTCGCCGGGATATTCTGGACCCTGTGTGATGGTGGTACCCTGGTGTTGCCCGGTGATGGTCAGGAGCGTGACATCTTCCAGGTGGCCGGCCTGATTCATGAATATTCAGTCTCACATATGCTGTCACTGCCTTCGGTGTATTCGCTGTTGCTGGATAATGCCGCGTCCGGCCAGATTGCATCACTGACTACCGTATGTGTGGCGGGAGAGGAATGTACGCCGCACCTGGTCGACCGCCATTTCCAAAGCATGCCGGGTGTGCGCCTGTACAATGAATATGGTCCGACCGAGGGTACTGTCTGGAGTACGGTCTACGAATGCAAACCGGGACAGGATAAGAGCGGTGTTCCGATAGGCAGGGCTATTCCGAATGTTCAGATATACATACTGGATCGACATCTGAATCCAGTGCCGGTTGGGGTAAAGGGCGAGATCTATATTGGCGGGGAAGGGATTACCAGGGGCTATCTGAACCGGCCAGAACTGACCGAGGAGCGTTTCATACCGGACCCTTTCAGTAAAGCCAGCAATGCCCGTCTTTACAAGTCCGGGGATCTGGGCAGGTATCGACCGGATGGCAATATCGACTTTCTTGGCCGTATTGATCACCAGGTCAAGGTCAGGGGTTATCGCGTCGAGTTGGGTGAAATTGAACAGATACTGTCTGCCAATGAAAAGGTTGTCGAGAGTGCGGTGATCGCCAGTAAAAACCGTACCGGCGATATGCGTCTGATCGCCTACGTGGAAGCAGACGGTATCGATGTGGCCACCCTGAAACAGGACATCGGCCGCATCCTGCCGGATTATATGGTCCCGTCGATTATTATCCCGCTGCAGGCTTTCCCATTAATGCCAAACGGTAAAATTGATCGCAGGGCCTTACCGGAACCGGCTGACGGGTTGGTGACTGACGATGTTGCCTATGTAGAGCCTGGAAATCCGGTCGAGTCAGTACTGACCAGGATATGGACAGAGCTGCTGGAGCGTGATCGTGTCGGCATAAACGACAACTTTTTTGAAATTGGTGGCCACTCGATACTGGCTACCCGTGTGATTTCCCGCATCAGGGAGAACTTTGAAGTGCAGTTACCGATACGGCATCTGTTCGATAGTCCGACTATCACCGGGATTGCCGATATCATGCTATCTGATAGCAGCCAGAAAGCGCGTCTGCAAGAAACTGCGGAACTGATTATGCAAATAGACGGGTTGTCAGAAGAAGAGCTGGATGCCCTGATTGAACAGAAAATCTTGTAAGTAAAACAACTATATATTAAGGAAACAGGGGAGGCTTTATGAAAGTCCTGGCTATATTCTCGGACAAGCGTGTACTGTTAAGCTCGTTGCTACTGGTGACGCTTGCCATTTCATTCTGGACCGGTTCCAGGGTCCCGGCCCTAAATGAAAAGGCGACCATGGGAACCGAAATCGATTTCACCAACCTGGGCTTTAACACGGTTTTTGAAATCCAGCCGGAAGACGGCCTTGTTAAAAGGGTTGCCTATACAACAGTCAACTGGGTAGATACCAACAAAAAAGGCATGACCTTTGGCGTTTTGTTCGCGGCAGCGATCATGACCCTGTTCTCGCTAATGAAGCGCAGGAGCTTCAAAAACGGATTTGCAAACAGTGTGCTGGGGCTGGTTATCGGAACACCACTGGGGGTGTGTGTTAACTGTGCTGCGCCGATCGCGGCCGGGATGGCGGCTGCCGGGAGCAAGATCGAAACCACGCTGGCGACCATGATCAGTTCTCCGACCATGAACGTTATTGTATTGACCATACTGCTGTCGCTATTTCCGTTGTACCTGGTTGCGATCAAACTCGGTCTGACACTGCTGTTTATACTGCTGATTATCCCATTGATGACACGCTACCTGCTCAAGAACGAGGCCGATGCCATCGATCAGGAGCACTGCGGGATCACGGCAAGCGGCAGCTGTCCGATACCGGTCGTGGATACCGCCCCGGTAGAGACCCAGAGTAATATCTTGCTGGCGTTGAAATGGACAGTTATCAATTATGTGAAGAACTTCTGGTTTGTCGCCCGTACCACTGTGCCGCTGATGTTACTGGCCGGATTTCTAGGTGCGCTGATGATTACCATCCTGCCCTGGGAGTCGATCGCCAATATTATACCTGAGACCAGCAAACTCATGACCTTGCTGAGTATGAGTGTGGTGGCGCTGATTGGCCTGTTCCTTCCGGTGCCAATCGCATTCGATATCATCGTTTGTGCCGTGCTGCTGGCTACCGGTATGCCGGTAAAATATGTAATGGTGCTGCTGTTCACGCTGGGTATTTTCAGTGTTTATTCGTTTTTCATCGTATCGCAGTCGGTCTCAAAACGTACGGCAGTCATCATGTTCATCATCCTGTCAGGTATGGGTGTTGTGGCAGGTGTGATTGCGCATGAATACGAGAAAATCGATACCCGCAACAAGGCGGAATTTTTCCTCAGCTTCTTCCTGGATGCGGAGAAGGTAAAAGAACCGGTTTACCGGATGAGCAGTGTCTATCAGAACCAGGGGCAGGACAGTATTGTTGAACTGCTGAAGAGTTACCCGGTCGCGACTGAAACAGTAGCCGGAAATCCCGGGCAGGGCTATGAACTGGTGCGCGCCGGATATGCTACAGACAAGCCCGAATCGGAAAAGCTGTTCACCGAATACAGGGGTAAGGAATTTGGTCTGGATGTCCCGGAACGGTTCTCGTTGTTCAAGATGGAATTGCCATTCCTGCAGGGGCATGGCAGGGGGGTCAGTACAGGTGATATCCATAACGATGGACGTCCCGATGTGCTGTTCAGGGCTGAAGCAACACTTATGCTGTATGCAAACAAGGATGGCAGGAACTTTGTCAGGCAGCCTATCCATGTTGGCGAGCTGGCAGATTACTCAGTGACCAATGCAGCCCTGGTTGATCTGAATAATGACGGCTGGCTGGATATCTTCCTGTCCACCTATGTAAATGGCAATTACGTTATTTACAATCAAAACGGTTATTTTAAGCAGGATAAACTCGTCAAGCTGCCCAATATCAGTGATGTCGGAATGACCCTGTCGGCCGCATTCGGTGACATGGACAGGGACGGTGACCTGGATATCATCCTGGGTAACTGGGAGCTGGGCTGGGGACAGGGTACCTGGATTGCAACCGATGATACACGCAATGTGATTCTGCTGAATAACAATGGTGAGTTCATTAAGAAGGAATTACCTGGTCATCCTGGCACGCCGACCAGTATTATGCTCAGCGATTTTACCGGTGACGACATACTGGATATCGGAATTGGAAACGATTTTGGTGCGCCGGATTACTTTTATATCGGTAACGGTGATGGTAGCTTCAGAATGGTAAGCTCTGACGAGGGAATGTTCCCGTACAGTACTTATGACACCATGAGTATTGCCAGTGCCGATATCAATAATGATCTGCAACCAGAGATCTACGTGGCTGAAATTTCCTACTACGACCATCATAAAAAATTCACCAACCTGCTGCCGGAAGAGGCCTGTGATCAGATGCGTGATGACCTAAGGGAAAGCTGTCATGAAAACGTAAGGATCCAGACACTGTTTACGGATATCAAACAAAAGAAGCGTCCGCAGGAATGCATGACACTCAAAAATGAAACCATGCGTAATGAGTGCGTCATGTTGTTCGTGGCCAGGCGCCCGGCATCGAATGGCGGCTTTGCATCAGCTGAGACATGCAAGCTGTTACCGCCAAACTGGAAAGGTGCCAATAGCATGTGTCAGGCAAATCTTAAAAAAGCCGTGTTTGTTCCGGAGGAAGAGAAGCTGAAACTGATCTCCCAGAACAAGGGTACCAATGTCCTGTTTATGTCCAATGGTGATGGCAAGTTTTCCGACAAGGCTGTGGAATACGGTGTCCAGCATGGTGGCTGGGCCTGGAATTCGAAGTTTGCCGATTTGAATAATGATGAGTGGCAGGACCTGTTTATCGCGAACGGTACACTGGAATCCCAGAGAAGGCGGGAATCAAACTACTATTTCCAGAATCTGGCTGGAAAGAAGTTTGAGAACCTGACCGAGGAGAGCGGATTGACCTCCAGGCGTGTTACCAGTTCTTTCAGTTATTTTGACATGGATAACGATGGTGACCTGGATATCATTGCCGTACCACAGGTGGGGCCGGCACAGGTCTATATCAACAACACTAACAGCAAGTCGGTCAAGTTCAGGCTGGTGGATCAGGCTGGCAACAGCTTCGGCATTGGCGCGAAGGTGATTATTAGCTATGGAAACAACTCAGAGCGTCAACAGCTTCGTGAACTGCAGGCCAGTGGAGGATTTATCTCGTTTGATGATCCGGTAGCGCATTTTGGCCTGGGCGAATACGACAAGATCAATCGCGTTGAGATCAAATGGCCTACCGGCAAGGAAACCGTTATCAGTGAGCCGCTGGAAGCCGGCTATAGCTACACTATCCTGCGCAAGAGCGCTGTAGCGAAAAAAGCCAAGGCTGACAAGCTGGCTGCAGTAGAGTGAGCCTTCAGGAAAGCAACGGGGTCCGTCTGCGCTATGAACAACGATACCAATAACGCTAATGACCCTGCTCTGGCAAAGCCCAGACAGGTGTTCATTATAGGATCCAAGCGAAGCGGGACCACCTGGACCTTGTGGTTGCTTGCCAATCACCCGTCTATCGTCGGTTTGCTTCAGACAGATCTGATCGAAACACTTGAAAAACTGGAGAAGTGGTGGCTGGGTGTTCATCAGTATCATAAAGGTATCATCGCGGCACGGGAAAATGATGATACTGAATCCGGTGAAGCCGGTTCGATTTCCTATGAAAGACGGAATCTGAATGAATGCCTGGATGACGAGGACTTGTACAAGTTTTGTACATCGTATGCCAATCATGTCTATAACAGTTCCCTAAAGGCCAAGCCAGGTGCACAGATCGTGGTTGAATCCCAACCCGAGAATATCGAGTACCTGGACCTGCTTCAGCAAATGTATCCGGATGCCTGTTTTTTGCACATCATTCGTGATCCGAGATCGGTGTTCAGTTCCTGGAAGAGTGTGGCCCGGACCTGGTCCAACCCAGATGTTTTTGCCGATCATCCCGCCAGTTTCTCGAGACACTGGCAAAAGGATATCGAAACCGGGCGGTCTATGGTCAATAGGCCACAGAACTACCGTGAAGTGCGCTATGAATCACTGCTCGAAAATGGTGCACAGGTGCTGGCGGAGCTGTATCAGTGGCTGGGTGTGGACGCGGATCTCGATATGGCGGAAAAGGCGATAGAGGCCTGTAGTATCAACAAACTGCGGGCGAAGGCCGAAATGCCCAAGGGTTTTTTCCGTAAGGGTAAAAAGCAGGGTTGGCGGGATGAGCTGTCGCAATCTGATGTCAGGGTGATCGAGTACCTGTTGTCTGATTTAATGGATGAACTGGGCTATGATAGGGTCAATCAGGGCAAGCTTGGCAAGCCACTCAAGCTTGCTGTATACGACACCAAAATGCGTATTCTTACAGCCATAAAAAGCGGATTTATCTGGAATTTTTTACGTGGAATCAAACGAAGGCTACTGGCTGCTGGTACATAATTAATATTTCATACTGTTCGTGTATCACATTTTTATGTGAGTTGTTATGGTATATTTATTTACCCATTCTAAATATGCTTTTATTTAGATGTAACAGGGTCTGATAAAGTGGATGTAACAGATAAAAAAGCCAAGCTACTGAAGGCGTTATTAAAAGAAAAGGGACTCCAGGCTCAGACTGGGCAACAAATTCCAGCAATGGAATTTACTGACAGGGTGCCTCTTTCTTATGCTCAGGAACGTATCTGGTTTCTGGAGCAGCTGGCGCCCGGTACTGCAGTGTACAACATACCGATTGCAATTCGCTTGTCCGGTAGCATTGATCATGACTGTCTGGGAAAAGCGCTGCAGACAGTCATCAACAGACATGTTGTTCTGCGTACAAGATACGAATCAGAACAGGGCGCCCCGATCGGGAACATAGACGGGAATGTATCGACGGAACTGGTCCTGTCTGATCTTACTGATAGTCACTTAGCCACTGCTAAAGAGCTGGCTCTGGCGCAGGCCAGGGTAGAAGCGACGCAGCCGTTTGACCTTGCCAACTCGCCACTGATTCGTGCCCGCCTGTGGGCGCTGCCCGAAAACCAGTACCTGTTTATGATTGTCATTCATCACAGCGTCAGCGATGGATGGTCGATCGCCGTAATGCTGGATGAAATCGCCAGTGCCTATAACAGTCTGACCGCGGGTCAGGAGCCGGCGCTGGAGCCCCTGCCGGTTCAGTATGCAGACTATGCGCAATGGCAAAGAGAAATCCTGAAAGGCGATGCCCTTGCCAGCCAGCAGCAGTACTGGAAATCAAGGCTGCCGAATGACCATATGGTCCTGCAGTTACCACTGGATAATAAACGCCCCGCCACTTCCAGGCAGCTGGGTAATATCCAGGTCATGGAACTGCCGGAGTCAACAGGCGCAGCATTACAATCTCTTGCGAATGAGCATGGATGTTCATTATTCATGCTGTTAATGGCGGCATACCAGGTGTTTCTGTATCGCTACACCGGTGCTGAAGAGTTGTATATTGGTACACCGGTCAATAACCGGGACAAGAGCGAACTCGAGAAACTGATCGGCTTTTTCATCAACACCCTCGTTATTGGTGCTGACCTGTCAGGCTCACCGACTTTCGCAGGTTTACTGGGTGCTACCCGCTCAACGGTACTGGAGGCCTTTGAGAACAAGGATCTGCCGTTCGAAAAGCTGGTTTCATCACTGGATATCGACAGGGATCTGGATTCAAATCCGCTGTTCCAGGTGATGTTTGCATTCCAGAATACACCGGAGATCGGTTTCAGGCTGGACGGGTGTAATGATGCAAGCTTGCTGCGCTATGATGAACTGAATACCGGCACATCCAAGGTTGATATAAGTCTTGTGGTCGAGACGGATGAGCAATGGCGTGTCATGCTTGAGTACAACAGCGAAATTTTCAATGCCGGCAGTATCGAACGTATGCTGGACTCATTCGCCGTTTTGCTGAACTCAATTATTCGGGATCCACATCAGTCAATTGACAGGCTTGAACTACTGCGCGAGCAGGATCGTCAATTGATGTTAAATGAGTGGAATAAAACTGATACAGATTTTCCCGGACAAGGCTCTGTCATTGCGGCATTTGAACAATGTGCACGTGATCATCCGGATTTGCTTGCCATAGAATCTGACCCTGACCTGCACAAGCGTGGCATCGGATCTATCAGTTATGCTGATCTTAACAGTCGCGCGAACCGGCTTGCGAATCTGCTACAGGAGAAGGGGGTCGTCGTAGACAGTCATGTCGGAATCTGTATCGAGCGGTCAATCGACCTGATTACGTCTATTCTTGCGGTGGTCAAGTGTGGTGCAGCCTATGTGCCTCTGGATCCACGTTACCCGCCTGAAAGGCTTGAATACATCCTGCATGATGTACAGGCGCCCGTACTGCTTAGCAAGAAATCGATAGCCGACACCCTGCCTGATCATGATTCGGATATTATCTGTCTCGATGACGGTGACCTGGGTCTGGATGGCTATTCGGAACAAAATCCGGAGCCGGTCATCAACAAGGACCGACTTGCCTATATTATCTACACCTCCGGTTCGACGGGTAAACCGAAAGGTGTCGAAGTCGAACATCGTGGTCTGGACAACCTGGTGTCATGGCATCAGGGTTCTTATGAGGTTTCTCATCATGACAAGGCGGCGTTGCTGGCAGGACCTGCATTTGATGCATCGGTCTGGGAGATCTGGCCCTACATTACCTGCGGGGCGCAGATCTGTATACCGAACAAGGAAACCATACTGTCTTCCGAGCACCTGATCACATGGCTGGCAGACAAGGGCGTGAATATTACCTTCCTTGCCACACCGGTGGCCGAACTCGTGCTGCAGGAAGAAATGCCAGGCAATCTCAAGCTGCGTTATGTGCTTACCGGTGGTGATGCGTTACATGTGTATCCGGATAGCAGTATTCCGTTCAAACTGATCAATCATTATGGGCCAACCGAGAACACTGTCATCACAACTGCAACCGAGGTGCCTGTTGCTGATGTCCGGCAGGAGCGGATGCCGACTATCGGTGGTCCGATCGCTAATGTAAAGGTATATATACTCGACGCCCATCAGCAGCTGGTACCTGTAGGCGTGCCGGGTGAACTGTATATTAGTGGCATCGCCGTGGCGAGGGGATACCACAACCGGCCCGAACTCAGTGCGGAAAAATTTATTCAGCTGGACCTTGATGGCAGTGGCGCCAGGAAGCTTTATCGTACAGGTGACCTGGTAAGGTATCTGGAGTCAGGCGAAATCGAGTTTCTCGGCAGAATCGATACCCAGGTCAAGATCAGGGGTTATCGTATTGAACTGGGTGAAATAGAAACCCTGATCCGTCTAAACGAGCATGTCGATGATGTCGTTGTGATTGCCAGGGAGGATGAGCTGCCTGAAAAATACCTGTGTGCCTATGTGGTCAGTGCCGCGCATGAAAAGACCGGCGAACAGGAACTGCGTACCTATCTGAAGAAACACATTCCCGAATACATGATTCCTTCCGGTTTTGTTTTTCTGGATAACATACCACTGACATCGAACGGCAAGGTGGACAGGAATGCACTGCCCAGGCCGGAGCCCACGTTTACTGACAATGAATTGCAGATGTCTTCCCTGCAATCAGCGACGGAAGAAATCGTTGCGGCAGACTGGCAGAAGCTGCTGCATCTGGATGGGATTGACTGTAACCGGAATTTCTTTGATATGGGTGGTCACTCCCTGCTTGCCACTCGCGCAATTTCCCAGTTAAATCTGCTGTTTGATACAGAGTTACAGATACGCGACCTGTTCGATAACCCGACGGTCCGGACCTTGTCCGCCAGGATAGATGAGATCAAGCACAAGCATGAAGGCTTACCAGGTCTGTTCGTTCATGTGGAAAGGCGCGAACGGTCCACTCCGGCAAAGCTGTCATTTGCACAGCAGCGCTTGTGGTATCTGGATCAGCTCGACCCCGGCAATCCGGTCTATAACATCCCGTTGGCATATAAACTGACCGGCGCACTTGATGTTGACTGTTTATCACGCTCTTTAAGGGAAATCATCAGAAGTCATGAGGTGCTGAGAACCTCGTTCCAGATGCTGGACAACCAGCCTGTACAGATAATTGATGAAGATGCAGAGCTGGATCTGAAAATTGCAGAGCTTGCTGATATACCAGGAGGTGACATTAATCATTTCCTGGCCGAAGAAGCCAATAAGCCGTTTGACCTGCATGAGGCGCCGCTGATACGTGTTCGCCTGATCCGTCAGGGCGATAATGCAAATATCCTGTTTGTCCTCACGCATCATACTGTATTTGATGGCTGGTCGGCCCAGGTCTTCATGCATGAGTTGCGTACACTGTATGGCGCCTATCTGGGCGATCAGCCTGTCGATCTTCACACCTTGCCGATTCAGTACGCGGATTATTCAGACTGGCAACGGAGCTGGTTGAAGGGTGAAGTGCTCGAGTATCAGTTAGGCTATTGGAAAGAACACCTGTCAGGCGAATTGCCAGTGCTGGAGATGCCTACCGACTATCCGAGGCCAGGTAATTTCTCGTTTATAGGTAAAACCTTTGCGACTGACATACCGGAAGGACTGATCAACTCGCTAAGGGAGATTGCAAGAATAAACGGTACCACGGTGTTTATGGCCGGGCTGGCTGCATATGCTGTACTTCTGTACCGCTATACCGGACAGAAAGATATTATTGTCGGCACAGTGATTGCGAACCGTAACCATCCCGAGATAGAGGACCTGATCGGGTATTTTGCCAATACACTGGCCATTCGCAGCCGATTCGATGCCATTCCTGCATATACAGACTTGCTGGACGATATCAAGAAGTCCTGTCTCGCTGCCTACGCACATCAGGATCTGCCTTTCGAGCGACTGGTTGAGGAACTGCATCCGGAACGGGAGCTGAGCCACACACCTATATTCCAGACACTGTTTTCCTATGAGCAGTTCTCTGATCTGGAATTGCCATTGGGGGAGATAGGGCTGGAGCGGCTGGATATGGATATCGGTGCATCCAGAACCGATCTGTCATTTGCTGTCAGGGAGTCTGAACAGGGTAACAGCAGCATCGTCGTGGAGTATTCCAGTGAGCTGTTTACCGAGGCAACAATTTCCGGGCTTGTTGAGCACTATCAGGTATTGGTCGACAGCATTATGGCTGCACCGGATACCAGAAACTGTCCGGTAATCCCCTGACCATGACTCGGCGCTATTTCCTGGGCAAGGCGGCGAAAGGTGCCGGGACGCCGGCCGGGCGCATGGTCTCCTTCGACCGGGGCATGGGGGTCCTGCCCGAGGGCGTCGGCGCCGCGCTGCCCGAGGGCGCGGTGCGCAGCGGCTGCCGGGCCGTGGCCTTGCGGCCGTTCGGCGCCGATGGCTGGGAGGTCGCCTGGGAGGGCGCGGCGGAAAGCGGCGTCGAGCGCGCCCGGACCGTCATCCTCGCGCTGCCGGCGGGCGCCGCCGCGGAGCTCGTCGGGCCGCAGTCCAAGGCGGCCGCCCGGGTCCTGCGCTCGATCGCCTATGCGTCGATCGCCAGCCTCGCGCTCGGTTACGACCGGGACCAGGTCGGCCACCCGCTGGACGGCTTCGGCTTCCTGGCGCCCCGGCGCGAGGGCTTGCGCGTGCTGGGCGGGCTGTTCTCGAGCACGCTTTTCGCCGGCCGGGCGCCCGACGGCCGGGTGCTGATCACCGCCTTCATCGGCGGCACCACGGACCCGGCCGCGGCGGCCCTGGACGAGGACGAGCTGGCCGG
>CAMYJU010000030.1 GCA_947258795.1 uncultured Gammaproteobacteria bacterium
GTGATACCGCCGTGTACGACACGATCGTACGTATGGCGCAGCCATTTTCACTACGCTACATGTTAGTGGATGGTCAGGGTAACTTCGGTTCGGTCGATGGTGATTCCCCCGCGGCCATGCGTTATACCGAAGTCAGAATGTCCCGTATCGCACATGAACTGCTTTCCGATCTTGATAAAGAGACCGTTGATTTCATTCCTAACTACGATGAGTCAGAGAAAGAGCCACTGGTTCTACCTTCACGCGTCCCTAATTTGTTGGTCAATGGTTCGGCCGGTATCGCCGTGGGCATGGCGACGAATATTCCGCCACACAATCTGGTTGAGGTGATCAAGGCCTGTGTTGCCATTGTCGATAATCCCGACCTGACTATTCCCGACTTGATGGAATTTATACCCGGCCCGGATTTCCCTACTGCTGGTATTATAAACGGTTCGAGTGGAATCCATGAGGCCTATCGTACCGGACGTGGTCGTATCAAAGTGCGCGCCTTGACCACGGTTGAAGAGCACGGTAACAACCGTGAACGGATTGTTGTTAACGAACTACCTTATCAGGTTAATAAAGCCAGGTTGCTGGAAAAAATAGCCGAGCTGGTTAAAGACAAGAAAATTGAAGGCATCAGTGAGCTACGTGATGAGTCCGACAAGGACGGTATGCGCATGGTGATCGAGTTACGCCGCGGTGAAGTGGCTGAAGTGGTACTGAATAATTTATACCAGCATACCCAGATGCAGACCGTTTTCGGCATTAACATGGTGGCCCTGGTAGATGGCCAGCCAAAATTATTGAACCTGAAAGAAATCCTCGAATGCTTTATCCGCCATCGTCGAGAAGTTGTAACCCGCCGCACGATGTTTGACTTGCGAAAAGCGAGAGAGCGCGCCCATGTATTAGAGGGCTTGGCGGTTGCGCTGGCTAATATTGATGAGGTCATTGCGCTGATCAAGGCATCGGCTGGCCCGGCTGAAGCAAAAGCAGGCTTACTGTCACGTTCCTGGGAATCCGGGATTGTGTCCGGCATGCTCGAACGCGCGGGTGCTGCATCATCAAGGCCAGAAGAGCTGGGTGCGGAATTCGGCTTGCATGAAAACAGTTATCGTTTATCCGAAGCACAGGCTCAGGCAATCCTGGAGCTCAGACTCCAGCGCCTGACGGGTCTGGAGCAGGACAAAATCGTTAATGAATACAAGGAAATTCTCGAAAAAATTGATGACCTGCTGGATATCCTCGGTAACCCGGATCGATTAAAACGGGTTATCAAAGAAGAATTCGCTGAAATACTCGAACAATACGGTGACGAGCGTAGAACCGAAATCGTCACGACTCAACAGGATCTGAATCTGGAAGACCTGATTACCCAGGAAGACGTGGTCGTGACCCTGAGCCATGCCGGCTATGCGAAGTCGCAACCGGTCACTACCTATACCGCGCAACATCGTGGTGGGCGTGGCAAGGCCGCGGCATCGGTCAGGGAAAAAGACTTTATCGACAAGCTGTTTGTGGCCAATACCCACGATACGATTCTTTGCTTCTCCAGTAACGGCAAGGCCTACTGGTTGAAGGTCTATGAACTGCCACAGGCGGGCCGTACCTCACGTGGCAAGCCGATCGTGAACCTGCTGCCATTGGCGGCCGAGGAACGTATCACTGCGGTGTTGCCGGTCAAGGAGTTTGATGAAGAACATTTCGTGTTCATGGCAACCAGCAATGGCACGATCAAGAAAACACCGCTGTCGCATTTCTCGCGTCCGCGTACTAACGGTATCATCGCGGTGGAATTGCGTGACAATGATCACCTGGTCGATGTGGCAGTAACTGACGGTAGCAAGGACGTGATGCTGTTCAGCAATATCGGTAAGGCTATTCGCTTCCCCGAGTCAGCGGTCAGGCCCATGGGTCGCACGGCCTGTGGTGTACGCGGTATCCGTTTGGGCGAGGGACACCAGGTTATCGCGCTGAACATCGTCGAGGAAGGTTACTTACTCAGTGTTACTGAAAATGGCTATGGCAAACGCACACCGGTCGATGACTACCCGGTACATGGTCGGGGTGGCCAGGGTGTGATCTCGATACAGACCAACGAGCGCAATGGCGAAGTGGTTGGGACAGTCCAGGTGGCTGATCAGGACGAGATTATGCTAATCAGCAATGCCGGAACACTGATTCGCACGCGGGTTACCGAAATATCGAGCATGGGTCGTAACACCCAGGGTGTGAGGCTGGCCGCTGTCAGTGGCGGTGAGAAACTTGTTGGTCTGGACCGTATCGTCACGATTGAAGATGAACAGGTTGCTGAAGGCAGTAGTAACGAAAATGAATAATCAACAGGAGTAAGAACCAGATGGCGCGCGCATATAATTTCAGTGCTGGTCCGGCGATGTTACCGGAGGCAGTTTTACAGCAGGCCCGGGACGAGATACTTGACTGGCATGGCAGTGGCATGTCCATTATGGAAATGAGCCATCGCGGCAAGCAGTTTATGTCGGTGTATGAGCAGGCCGAGGCGTCCCTGCGCCGCCTGATGAATATTCCGGAAAATTACAAGATCCTGTTCCTGCAGGGTGGTGCCAGTTCACAGTTCGCGATGATTCCGATGAACTTGTTACGGGGCAAGTCAACGGCCGCCTACATCAATACCGGTGCCTGGTCGAAAAAGGCCATTGCCGAGGCGAAGCGCTATACCAGCGTGCATATTGCCGCTACGACGGAAGACAGTAAATTCACGGCCACGCCTGATGCGGGTGATATCGATCTGCCGGGAGATGCGGCCTACCTGCATTACACGCCAAATGAGACCATTGGCGGCGTCGAGTTCTTGTATGTGCCCGAGACAGGTGACATACCACTGGTGGCGGATATGTCTTCAACGATACTGTCGCGGCCGATCGATGTGTCGAAGTATGGCCTGATCTATGCCGGCGCACAGAAAAACATCGGTCCTGCCGGACTGACCGTGGTGATTGTACGCGATGACCTGATCGGTCAGACCATGGATATGACGCCGGCCATGTTTGATTACAAGATCCATGCGGACAATGGCTCCATGTACAATACACCTCCAACCTACAGCCTGTACCTGGCCGGACTGGTATTTGCCTGGCTGGAGCAGCTCGGCGGTTTGACAGCTATGGCCGAAATCAATGAACGCAAGTCTGGCAAGTTGTATGCTGCAATAGATGACTCAGACTTTTATAGTAATCCGGTCGAGGTGAACAGCCGTTCGTGGATGAATGTACCGTTTACCCTGGCCAATGCCGATCTCGACAGCGTGTTCCTGGAACAGGCAACAGCGGCCGGGCTGGTAACACTGAAAGGCCATCGTTCGGTTGGCGGCATGCGTGCCAGTATCTATAACGCCATGCCCGAGGCAGGCGTGGATGCCCTGATCGCGTTCATGGCCGAGTTTGAAAAGAACAATGCCTGATACAGGCCTGTAATCAAGAATTAATTAAATAAAGCAGCGTTACTTTAGCGAAGGCAAGCAAGACATGTACAAGATACTTACGCTTAACAATATCTCCGTGGCCGGTCTCGAACGGCTTCCACGCGATCATTATGAAGTGGCTTCAGAGATCGGGCACCCGGACGCGATTTTGCTGCGTTCATACAAGATGCACGATATGGAGATACCACCCAGCCTGAAGGCGGTCGGGCGCGCCGGTGCCGGTGTGAATAATATCCCGGTGGAGAAGCTCAGCGCACTGGGTATCCCGGTGTTCAATGCGCCTGGCGCCAACGCAAATGCGGTTAAGGAACTGGTGATCGCCGGTATGTTGCTGGCCTGTCGTAATGTCTGCCAGGCGTGGGATTTTGCACGCAATCTGGAGGGCGCAGACGAGGAAATCGGCAAACAGGTTGAGACGGGCAAAAAGAATTATGGCGGTTTTGAACTGCCAGGCCGGACGCTCGGTGTAATCGGGCTGGGTGCGATTGGTGTACAGGTCTGTAATGCGGCCCTGAAACTGGGCATGAATGTTATTGGCTTCGATCCGCAGATTACCGTGGAGCGGGCATGGCAGCTTTCATCCGAAGTTCAGCAGGCCACCAGTGTGGATGATTTGCTATCGAAAGCGGATTTTGTCAGTTTTCATGTGCCGTTGATTGATGCGACCCGGAACCTGATCAATGAGGACAGGCTGACGATTATGAAGGATAATGTCGTTATCCTGAATTTTGCCCGTAACGGTATCGTCGATGACGAGGCGGTGTGCAAGGCCATGGACGCCGGCAAGGTCTATTCCTATGTGTGCGATTTTCCGAGCAACCTGCTTAACGCACATTCACGCGTGATTGCATTGCCGCATCTGGGTGCTTCGACACAGGAAGCAGAAGAAAACTGTGCGATCATGGTTGCCGATCAGGTCAGGGATTATCTGGATAACGGTAATGTTCGTAACTCGGTCAATTTCCCGGAGTTGCGCATGGCGCGCAATGGCGACTATCGTTTGTGTGTGGTCAATGCAAACGTTCCGAACATGCTGGGTCAGATCTCGACCGAACTGGCCAATGCCGGACTGAATATTGTCGATATGCTCAACAAGTCACGCGGTGACCTGGCCTATACGGTCGTTGATGTCGACAAGGAGATACCGGATTTAGCTATTGCATCCCTGAATGAAATCGAAGGGGTGCTGGCCGTTCGTTCACTATGACAGAAGAAGACCCGTTACAGGCGATCCGAGAGCGTATTGATGAGCTGGATCAGCGTATCCAGATGCTCATCAATGAGCGTGCCGTCTGCGCCCAGGAAGTAGCCAGGATCAAACAGGAAACCGATCCGGATGACCGCGATGGCTATTACCGGCCCGAGCGTGAGGCACAGGTATTACGTGCGGTGCAGCAACGAAATCAGGGGCCATTGAGTAATGAAGAGGTCGCGCGACTTTTTCGACAAATCATGTCGGCCTGTCTGGCACTGGAAGAACCACTGAACATCGCATTCCTTGGACCGGAAGGGACCTTTACCCAGGCGGCTGCCTACAAGCACTTCGGTCATTCCGTCAATACCATGCCATTAGCTGCCATTGATGAGGTGTTCCGTGAAGTCGAAGCAGGTGCTGCGCGATATGGCGTAGTACCGGTAGAGAATTCGACTGAAGGGGTGATTAATCATACCCTCGATATGTTCATGCAATCGCCGTTACAGATCTGCGGCGAGGTGGAGCTGCGTATTCATCATAACCTGATTGGTCTGGACACCGATATCAGTCATATTTCCAAGGTCTATTCGCATCAGCAGTCACTGGCTCAATGTCGTGAGTGGCTGGATGCAAAACTGCCAGGTGTCGAGCGGGTTGCTGTCAGCAGCAATGCCGAAGCGGCTCGACTGGCGGCAGAGGACAGCAGTGGTGCTGCGATTGCCGGTGAAACCGCGGCTGAAATCTATCAGCTGAACATTCTGATCAAAAATATCGAAGATGATCCGGATAACACCACCCGGTTCCTGATCATAGGCAACCAGATGGTTACGGCAAGCGGTCAAGATAAAACCAGTATGATCCTGTCTGTTAACAATGAGTCAGGTGCATTGCAGAAACTGTTGTTACCCTTTCAGCAGCATGGCATCAGCATGACCAAAATTGAATCTCGGCCGTCACGCAGAGGCATGTGGGACTATGTGTTCTTTGTCGATATCGAGGGGCATCGTGATGACGACCCAGTAAAGAAGGCGCTGCAGAAACTCAAGGCCAGTTCGTCCCTGCTTAAGGTGCTGGGCTCCTATCCCTGCGCCGTACTTTAAGGTTGGGGCCTGGTAATGTCAGACTATCCGTCATCCATCCTGCAACAGGCCCTGACGGGCGTACAGAAACTACAGCCTTACCAACCCGGCAAACCTGTCAGCGAGTTGGAGCGCGAGCTCGGCCTGTCTGACATCGTCAAGCTGGCATCCAATGAAAACCCGCTCGGCGCTAGTCCGGCCGCCCATGCCGCGGTACGTGAAACGGTGGATGCACTGCACCGCTATCCGGATGGCAATGGCTATGCCTTGCGTCAGGCCCTGGCAGCCAAACACGACCGGGATATTGACTGGATAACACTGGGTAATGGTTCCAACGATGTGCTGGAATTGATCGCACGTGTCTTTCTGGGACCAGGACGCAACGCGGTGTTTTCAGAACACGCCTTTGCGGTGTATCCGATCGTCACCTGCGCCTGTGGTGCCGATGCGAATGTGGCTGCTGCACAGTCGGTTAGACAAGGGCAGCGCTATGGCCATGATCTGCAGGCCATGGCCGGCCAGGTCGACAACAATACTCGGATTGTGTTTATTGCCAACCCGAATAATCCGACCGGAACCTGGTTGACATCACGGCAACTACGGGAGTTTATCAGCGGGCTGGACCCCCGGGTGATCGTGGTGGTCGATGAGGCCTATTTTGAATATGTTGACCAGGTGGATTACCCGGACACCAGCCTGTGGCTGGATGAATTCCCAAACCTGATCGTGACCCGCACCTTTTCAAAGGCGCATGGACTGGCCGCATTACGTGTCGGTTATGCCCTGGCGCATCCGGCATTAACTGACCTGCTTAACCGGGTTCGACAGCCTTTCAATTGCAATGCCATGGCGCAGGCCGCCGCACTGGCATCATTGAAGGATGACGTGCATATACAAAACAGCGTCAGTACAAACAGCAGGGGACTGGTGCAGTTATGCCAGGCGTTCGAGCAAAGAAATCTCGACTATATACCGTCGGTAGGTAATTTTATCAGCTTCCATCCAGCTGCGGACGGGCAGTCAGTGTATGACGCGATGTTACGGGCCGGGGTGATCGTCAGGCCGGTCGGTAACTATGGTTTGCCTGATTTCCTGCGTGTGACCGTCAGTACCCAGGCTGAGAATACCCGCTTCATTGCTGCACTGGATAGCGTGCTGGATCAGATGAGGATCGCCTGATGGAGATAGTCGCATGATTAACAGGTTATGCATCATTGGCGTCGGCCTGATCGGTGGATCCCTGTCGCGCTCGTTGCGTGAACAGTCGTATTGCAGCACGGTGGTGGGTTGTTCCCGCGATGAAAAGCACCTGCAACGTGCGCAGGCGCTGGGTGTGATTGATCACTATGACACGGATATCGCCAGCGCGGTGCGGGACGCAGACATGGTCGTGGTCGCCGTACCGCTGGGTGCGATGGAGGCGGTGTTCACCGCGATGCACCCGGGTCTGGCGGAGCAGGCGGTGATTACCGATGTAGGTAGCAGCAAGGCCAGTGTGGTCGAGGCGGCCAGAACGGGGCTGGGTGATCGTTTTACCGCTTTTGTACCCGGACATCCGATCGCCGGTACTGAAAAAAGTGGCGTAGAGGCCTCGTTCAGTGAGCTGTTTCAGGATCGTAAGGTCATCCTGACGCCATTGCCGGAGACCCGGCCATCCGCCGTCGAGGCGGTCCGTGCGATGTGGCAGACAGCCGGTGCCGAGGTGCTGGACCTGGAGGTTAGTCATCACGATGAGGTGCTGGCGGCAACATCGCATCTGCCACATGTGCTGGCCTTTGCGCTGGTTGAATCGCTCGCGCGTATGAGTGACCGGGACGAGATTTTCCAGTATGCCGCCGGTGGTTTCAGGGATTTTACCCGTATCGCTTCTAGTGATCCGGTGATGTGGGCCGATATTTGCCTGGCCAACCATGATGCCCTGTTGGCGGCAGTGACGCGCTTCCAGGCGGACCTGAATGAGCTGCAGGATACGATTGAGCGTGGCGACCGACAAGGCCTGCTGGACGTGTTTAGCCGCGCCAAGCAGGCGCGCGACCGTTATGCGGATGGCCAGCAATAGGATAGAATGCCCGCCTGATTGAATTCACCCGGATACCGGCTTTTACAGAAAGACCCGATATGTCAGCACAGAAACAGCTTAGTTATATAGTCAATCCAGGCGGGGCCTTGCTCGGGCGAATCACGGTGCCGGGCGACAAGTCCATTTCTCACCGCTCGATCATGCTGGGCGCACTGGCTGAGGGCAGCACGGAGATACATGGCTTCCTGCAGGGTGAGGACAGTCTGGCAACGCTGCAAGCCTTTCGTTCCATGGGCGTGAAAATCGACGGGCCTGAACAGGGCAGGGTCATTGTTCATGGCGTCGGCATGCACGGCCTGCAGACACCTGAGCAACCCCTCGACCTGGGTAATTCCGGTACCTCGATGCGCCTGTTGTCCGGACTGCTGGCCGGACAAGACTTCGATGTGACCCTGACCGGTGATGCCTCGTTGTCGGGTAGACCGATGAACCGTGTATTACAACCCTTGTCACAAATGGGCGCGGAGATCGGCAGCGAACAGGGCGGCACGGCTCCGTTACGTATCAAGGGAGGTTCGCAACTCACGGGCATTGATTATGTTTTGCCGATGGCCAGTGCCCAGGTGAAATCCTGCGTATTGCTGGCGGGACTGTACGCCACGGGTAAGACTTGTGTTACAGAACCCGCACCAACCCGGGACCATACTGAGCGTATGCTGCAGGGATTTGGTTATGCGACTGAACGTCAGGGTGCCAGGGTTTGCCTGCAAGGCGGCGGCAAACTGACATCCTGTACGGTACAGGTTCCGGCGGATATCTCATCGGCAGCCTTTTTCCTGGTTGGTGCCAGTATCGCACCCGGATCGGACCTGATTCTGGAAGCGGTCGGAATGAATCCGACCCGCACCGGCGTGATCGATATTCTGAGCCTGATGGGCGCGAATATCGTACTGGAAAATGAACGTGTAAGTGGCGGCGAACCGGTTGCCGATATCCGGGTGACCGCCTCTGAACTGCAAGGTACACAAATACCGGAAGAGCTGGTGCCGCTGGCAATTGACGAATTTCCAGCTATTTTTATCGCAGCGGCCTGTGCCAGTGGCGAAACCGTTTTGACCGGTGCAGAGGAACTCCGGGTCAAGGAAAGTGACCGTATACAGGTAATGGCGGATGGCCTGCTGGCACTGGGTATTGATGCCCGGGCGACCCCGGACGGGATTGTAATTCAGGGCGGTGAACTGCAGGCTGGCCAGGTCAATAGCCATGGTGATCATCGTATTGCGATGGCGTTTGCGATGGCGGCTTTGCGCGCATCCGGTCCAGTCGAGATTCTGGACTGTGCCAATGTCAATACCTCTTTCCCGGGGTTTGCAGAGCTGGCCTGCGGGGCCGGCCTTGATCTTACCCAGAACTGACATAAAGCCCTGTTAGCTTTATAACAGCGTCGATTTTCTTTTTTAACCACGTCGAATTAATGACGTGGATTGTTGTTACAGGATGTTTGTATGATGAATCAGACTATCGCACCAGTCATTACCGTAGACGGCCCGGGTGGGTCCGGCAAAGGCACGATTTCCCGCCTGGTCGCGAAACGCCTGGGCTGGCAGCTGCTCGATAGTGGTGCACTGTACCGCTTGCTGGGTCTGGCAGCCGAGACGCACCACATCGATCTGGCCAATGAAGAGGCCCTGGAGACCCTGGCAGCCCACCTGGATGTGCAGTTTTCGGGCAAAAATGACGATGAGACGCATATTTTTCTCGAGGGTGAGAATGTCAGCGACGCGATCAGAACCGAGCAATGTGGTGTAGCCGCATCACGTGTTGCGGCTTTACCACGTGTACGTGAGGCCCTGCTGTCACGTCAGCGCGCATTTCGCGAGTCACCGGGCCTGGTTGCCGATGGCCGGGATATGGGTACGGTGATATTTCCGGATGCCTTGCTCAAGATTTTCCTCACCGCGAGCCCCGAGATTCGTGCCGAAAGGCGATATAAACAGTTGAAAGAAAAAGGAATCAGTGCTAATCTTGCGGACCTTTCCCGGGATATCCGGGAGCGTGACGAGCGTGATGCCAACCGGGCCGTTGCTCCACTAAAACCGGCTGCTGATGCCATCGTACTGGACAGTTCACAGATGGATATCGAGGCAGTGCTGGAGCAGGTGATGGATCTGGTCGATCGACGTCAGCAACAGCTGACGGCATGACGCGACTTGCTGAACGATACGCATACTGACTGGCCATCGCTATGTGTATTTTACATAACCAGACTGCAATTCGGCTGATAAAACAGGTTGCAGAGATAGCTAGTTAAAGTCGGCAACCCCGGCTTGGGATTTTAAATATGAGCGAAAGTTTTGCTGAGCTTTTTGAACAAAGTGTAGCCGGTAGTCAATTCAAACCCGGTGCGATTATGAACGGCGTCGTCGTTGATATCCGTAACGATGCAGTCGTTATCAATGCAGGCCTCAAGTCTGAAGGCAGCATCCCCATTAACCAGTTCTACAACGAAGCCGGTGAGCTGGAAGTCCAGGTCGGTGACGAAGTCGAGGTTGCCCTGGAATCCCTGGAAGACGGCTATGGCGAGACACGCCTGTCGCGAGAAAAGGCCAAACGTGCGAGAGCCTGGGAAGAACTGGATAAAGCAAGCGAAGCTGATGAAATTGTTAAGGGTGTCATCACCGGCAAGGTCAAGGGTGGTTTCACGGTTGAAGTCAGTGGCATCCGTGCCTTCCTGCCCGGATCACTGGTTGATGTGCGCCCGGTTCGCGATGCAAGTTACCTGGAAGGCAAGGAACTGGAATTCAAGGTCATCAAACTGGATCGTCGTCGTAATAACGTTGTTGTTTCACGTCGCGCTGTTGTCGAGAGTGAATACAGTGTTGAACGTGAAGCCCTGCTGGAAAACCTGGAAGAAGGTGCAGTCGCCAAGGGTGTTATCAAGAATCTTACCGACTATGGTGCATTCGTTGACCTGGGTGGTATCGATGGCCTGTTGCACATTACCGATATGGCCTGGAAGCGCGTCAAGCATCCGTCCGAAGTTGTCAATGTCGGTGATGAGATCGACGTCAAGATCCTGAAGTTCGACCGTGAGCGCAACCGCGTATCACTGGGTCTGAAGCAGCTGGGCGATGATCCCTGGGTTGATATTGCACGTCGCTATCCCATGAACTCTCGTCTGTTTGGCAAGGTAACCAATATCGCAGATTATGGTTGCTTCGTTGAAATCGAGGAAGGCGTTGAAGGCCTGGTACACGTTTCTGAAATGGACTGGACCAACAAGAATGTCAATCCGTCCAAGGTTGTGCACCTGAGTCAGGAAGTCGAGGTGATGGTTCTGGAAATCGACGAGGAGCGTCGTCGTATTTCACTGGGCATGAAACAGTGTCAGGCCAATCCCTGGGACGAATTTGCTGCGACCCACAGCAAGGGTGACAAGCTGCTTGGTAAAATCAAGTCTATTACCGACTTCGGTATTTTTGTCGGCCTTGAGGGTGCGATCGATGGTCTGATACATTTATCGGATATTTCCTGGAATATGACCGGTGAAGAGGCTATACATAACTTTAAGAAAGGGGATGAAATTGAAGCAGTTATCCTGCAGATTGACCCGGAACGTGAACGTATCTCACTGGGTGTCAAACAGATGGATAAGGATCCCTTCTCTAATTATGTAGCAGAAAATGCCAAGGGCAGTATCGTCAAGGGCACCGTCAAGGAAGTTGATGCGAAGGGCGCGGTTATTGAGTTGGGCGATAGCATCGAAGGTTACCTGCGTGCTTCAGAGTTGGCGCGTGACCGTGTTGAAGATGCACGCACTGTACTGAGTCAGGGTGAAGAGGTTGAGGCCAAGTTTATTGGTGTGGATCGCAAGAACCGTACAATCAGCCTGTCCATCAAGGCCAAGGACTCTGATGAAGACAGCCAGGCACTTGAGGATTACGGACGTGCCTCAGGCAGTGGTGCTGCCACCCTGGGTGACTTACTGAAGGAACAAATGGACGAACAGAAAGACTAAAACCTTTTAGTCGACTGACTTATCAGGAATGGGATAACAGAGGCCAGGGACGGTCTCACATGATGTGTAGGAATAAATATAATGACAAAATCTGAACTGATTGAATCTCTTTCACGTAAACAAAATCATCTGGCGTATAAAGATGTCGAACTGGCGGTAAAAAGCCTGTTGGAGCAGATGAGCCAGTCTCTGGCGACCGGTAACCGTATCGAAATAAGGGGTTTTGGCAGCTTTTCATTACATTACCGCCCACCCCGGGTAGGGCGGAATCCCAAAACCGGAGAATCGGTCACGCTCCCGGGTAAACATGTGCCGCATTTCAAGCCAGGCAAGGAATTACGTGAGCGTGTTGATGAAAGTAAAGAGAAGTACGGTCTCTGAGCAAATACCATCGACATACA
The DNA here is from genome assembly GCA_947258795.1 of uncultured Gammaproteobacteria bacterium. Taxonomy (GTDB): domain Bacteria; phylum Pseudomonadota; class Gammaproteobacteria; order DRJJ01; family DRJJ01; genus DRJJ01. The sequence continues at coordinate 12,162 of CAMYJU010000030.1, forward strand.
GTCCTGATAGCTGCTGCTACCCGGCAACAGGATGTCATTCTACCTGTCAGCCTGCAAGTCTGGATGACAGGCTTTATTTGAAGAATCCGGTCAAATAGCATGCGGATCTTTAACGTCATTATAATCGTTTTTGCCTTCCTCCTGGGGCTTGCCTTTACGATGTTGAATGCGGCACCGGTCAGTATTGAGTATTATTTCGGTACGACCGCGATACCCTTGTCACTGCTGGTGGTGGGTGGTTTCTCACTGGGTGCATTTCTGGGCCTGGCAGCCAGTGTTGGCATGATATTAAAGGCTCGACGCGAACAGTCCCGACTTAGAAAAAAAATAGAACATACAGAGAAAGAGCTCAGCAATCTGCGTTCCTTGCCCATCAGGGATGTGCATTAATGAGATGCCACCTTAAAGGGCCTGGTATCATATGACAGAGCTGCTGTGGTTATTGTTACCTGTCGCAGCCGCTTCCGGTTGGTATGCCGCAAGAAAAAGCTCGTTAAAAAACCAGCAGCAACAGGTTGAAGGTTTCAACAGCGCTTACTTCAAGGGTCTGAACTACCTGTTGAATGAACAGCCGGACAAGGCAATCGAGGTCTTTGTCAAGATGGCCGAGGTTGACAGCGATACCGTTGAGACCCATCTGGCGCTGGGGAACCTGTTCAGACGCAGAGGCGAGGTGGATCGCGCCATCAGAATACACCAGAATCTTATTGCACGCCCGACTCTGAATATGGAGCAGAGGTCCTATTCCCTGCTGGAACTGGCTGAAGATTATATGAAAGCGGGTCTGCTGGACCGGGCCGAGAACCTGTTTCAGGAACTGGTGTCTATGAACAGCTTTGCCGAAACGGCATTGACCAACCTGCTGGATATCTATCAACAGGAAAAAGACTGGGACCAGTCAATCCAGATTGCCAGACAGCTGACGCGTGATCACAAGGCTCAGTTAAATGGTGTCATCGCCCATCATTACTGTGAACTGGTGGAAAAGGCTATTGAGGAAGGGCGACCCAGTGAGGCAATGAGTTTGTCCAAAGAGGCTATGGCACAGAGCGCAGACTGTGTGCGTGCCAGTATGCTGATGGGTGCCCAGGCATTTCGCAACTCGGACTTCAGGGCGGCCCTGGAGTGCTATAAACGTGTCGCGGATCAGGATGTCGAGTACTTCCCTGAGGTCATTGCGCCGCTGCTACAGTGTTATGAGCGCCTGAATGACCCCAAGGCCGCGATCAAATACCTGCATAAGGTGGTCAAGGACTATAACGGGATATCGACAGTCATTGCGCTGGCGGAACTGATCCGGGTCCACCAGGATGAGCATAAGGCGGTCGATTTTATGGTCGAACAACTGGGCAAGCGGCCATCAGTCAAGGGGCTGAAGTGGATCATAGAACGCAGTCTTGAACACAGTGAAGGCAAGGCGCACGATAATCTGACGGTACTGGATGGTCTGATCGCACAGTTGTTGAAGAACAAGCCGGTTTACAAGTGCAAGGCATGCGGATTCTCTGGCAAGGCCATGCATTGGCAGTGCCCCAGTTGCAAACAGTGGGATACTGTCAAGCCGATTCACGGGCTTGAAGGCGAGTAGCAAATGATATATGACTGCCAGATGGCAAGAGTCGTATACGGATTACCTATAGAGCACACAAGCAATCCATGAATCAGGAAAATCAAATTCAAACCAAAGCAGCCAGCCAGCCAGATAATCCGGTAATTGTTGCACTGGATTATCATGCAGCCGAAGATGCGCTGAATTTTGTCGACCAGGTCGATCCAACACTATGTCGACTTAAAATAGGCAAGGAACTGTTTACGATTACCGGTCCGGATCTGGTCAGGCAACTGGTGAACAGGGGTTACCAGGTCTTTCTCGACCTGAAATACCATGATATCCCCAATACCGTGGCGCAGGCCTGTACCGCGGCAGCCGACCTGGGCGTGTGGATGATGAATGTCCATGCGCTGGGGGGCAGCAGGATGATGCAGGCCGCCACTGACGCGCTGGCCAGGTTGGGTGATGACCGGCCATTACTGATTGCGGTAACGGTACTGACCAGTATGTCCGAGGATGACCTGCATGAGATCGGCATCCAGGAGAGCCCGGCTATCCAGGTCAGGCATCTCGCCCAGCTGGCAAAAAACTCGGGTTGTGACGGTGTTGTCTGCTCAGCCCGGGAAGCGGCCAGTCTGCGCCAGCAAAACGGGGATGACTTTGTACTGGTCACACCCGGGATTCGTCCTGCTGGTAGCGAGACAGGCGACCAGCGCCGTATCATGACCCCGGAACAGGCGATCCAAAATGGCAGTAACTATCTTGTAATTGGCAGACCTGTTACCCAGGCTGAAAATCCGGTTGCAACCCTGAAGTCAATAAACACACAAATCGCCCAGTTGAACCTCTGAACAGGTATGATTAGAATTCCGTTCGTCATTTCCTGGTCTGTTACAGACTTCGTATTCTTATGAAGTTATACAAGCATACTTTTTTTAGGGAGTGAAAAACGTCCCATAAGGGAATTAAAACCTACTGTGAAAGGAGTTCACTGATGAAACTACTCAAAACCCTGTTGTTGTCCTCATTTCTCGCCTTTGCATCCCTGTCGGCTTACGCCTCGGGTGAAATGGTGGATATCAATACCGCGGATGCCAAGACCATTTCGGCAAACCTGAAAGGGATTGGTATGAAAAAGGCAGAGAATATTGTTGCCTATCGCGACAAGCACGGTGCATTCAAATCGGTCCAGGATCTGGCAAAAGTGAAGGGGATCGGCACCAAGACCGTCCAGTTGAATATGGACAAACTGATGGTCGGTTCTACGGATGGAGCCATGAAACACAAGATGAAATGATTGTGTGGTAACGACATCAGCCCCATTCAGCATCGAATGGGGCTGATGAACAAATTGACATAATTTGTGATTTAGAAGTACCTATTTGTACCGTATGTAAGCAAATACGATAAAAAAGTACCACTTTCCCCCGGTAATTCCATTACAATATCTAATATTAAATCTATTTATTTCAGGGATATTCTTTTAATGAAATCATGGCTAATGGTTTAGCTGTGAGAAATCGTTGAATTCAAATACCCGAAGTTGTTTTTTGCGTAATGAAACCAATTAAAACATCGCACGATCTTGCCATTAACGGTGCTGCCCCGGCATTCGAGAAACCGTTGCATGTTGGCCGCCCTAATATAGGAAATCGCGATGATTTTCTTAAATATGCGGGGGAGATTTTTGATCGACGCTGGCTGACCAATAATGGCCCTATGGTGCAGGAGTTTGAACAGCGAGTGGCTGAATATCATGGTGTCAGGCATTGTGTTGCCATGTGCAATGGTACCATAGCGCTTGAGATAGCCATCCGTGCATTGGGGCTGGAGGGTGAGGTGATCATTCCTTCTTTCACCTTTATTGCAACTGCTCATGCGCTACACTGGCAGGCGATTACGCCAGTATTTGCTGATATTAATCCTGCTACCCATACACTTGATCCCGATGCAGTGCGTTCCATGATTACCCCACGTACCACAGGCATTATCGGTGTCCATCTCTGGGGGCGTTGTGCACCTGTTGAAGAATTACAGATTGTTGCTGATGAGCATGGGCTTAAACTGATGTTTGATGCTGCACATGCCTTTGGCTGTTCATACAAAGGTACAATGATCGGCAATTTCGGGGCATGTGAAGTGTTGAGCTTTCATGCTACTAAATTCTTTAATACCTTCGAAGGTGGTGCAGTCCTTACCAATGACGACGAACTTGCTGATACTATGCGTCTGATGCGTAACTTCGGATTTTCGGGGTTTGATAACGTTATTCATCCAGGTACCAACGGCAAGATGATTGAGATTGCTGCGGCGATGGGATTGGTCAATCTGGATGCTATCGATAGTGTGGTTGAAGCCAATCGACAGAACTATCAGGCATATCTTGAGGGATTATCAGATATGCAGGGCGTTAGCCTGCTGACTTTCGACGAGTCAGAGCACAACAACTTTCAGTACGTTGTGATAAAGGTCGGTGAAGAGTGTCCGGTAACGCGAGACCA
>CAMYJU010000031.1 GCA_947258795.1 uncultured Gammaproteobacteria bacterium
TCCGAGCAGACCGAAGTGCAGTCTGAAGAGACTGAATAAGTCATGGTCTACTGTAAGCCGGCACACGATCAGTGTGCCGGCGATTCAGAAATCCCGGGCTGATCTAAACAGATTTTTTAAGCAGCCAGAAACCCGCCAAGAAATAAAATATATTAACCTCAATAGGTTATAATATTCATGGACAGGTCAGGTAGAGGGAAAATGGTGCCGAGGAGAGGACTTGAACCTCCACGGGGTTGCCCCCACTAGCACCTGAAGCTAGCGTGTCTACCAATTTCACCACCTCGGCGGGATGGTTTATGCAGGCAGCGAACTTTACCGATCCATATGCCGCTTGTCAATATTGTCCTGAGGCCTCATTATTAACTGCACATATCTAACAAAACGGAATTGAATAATAGTATGGCTAAAAAATGCCAACAGGCTGGCAAGACTTCCCGGGACCCGCATTTTAAACGTGAGGCCAGCAAATACGACCAGCCTATCCCGAGTCGCGAATTTATCCTGACCACACTCAAGCAGAATGCCAGCCTGATGAATCGGGACCAGCTCGGTGAAGCACTGGGTCTGCGCAGGGCTGACGATGTCGAGGCGTTGCGGCGACGCCTGCGCGCAATGGAGCGTGACGGGCAGCTGATCTATACCCGTCGTGGTTATGCACCGGCCGATGAACTGGAACTGGTACGCGGCCGGGTGATCGGGCACCATGATGGCTTTGGTTTTCTACGCCCGGATGAAGGTGGTGATGACCTGTTTCTATCAGCACGGCAGATGGAAAAGACCATGCATGGTGACCGCGTGGTGGCACGTGTAACCGGTATCGATCGGCGTGGTCGCAAGGAAGGCATGATCATTGATGTGCTGGAGCATGTGAACCAGCGTATTGTCGGGCGTTTTTTTTGCGAGCAGGGGGTTTGCTATGTCAGCCCGGAAAACCGGCGTATTTGCCACGATATCATGGTGCCACCCGATCGTACCGCAGGCGCCGATAATGGCCAGATCGTTACTGTGCATATCAGTGATTATCCGGCACACCGGCGCCAGGCCATTGGCCAGGTGGTCGAGATCCTCGGTGACCATATGGCGCCAGGCATGGAAATCGATGTCGCCATGCGCATGTATGATCTGCCCAGTCAGTGGCCATTGGCGGTCGAAAGCGAGATACAGGGGCTGGCACCTGAGGTACCCAAACAGGCGAAGAAAGGACGGCTGGATTTACGCGATACGCCGCTGGTTACGATCGATGGTGAGGATGCACGTGACTTTGACGATGCGGTTTATTGTGAAAAGAAGGCCTCCGGCTGGCGTCTGCTGGTCGCGATCGCCGATGTTTCGCATTACGTAGAACCGGCCTCGCCGCTGGATGACGAGGCCATCAATCGCGGTAATTCGGTGTACTTTCCGGAACGCGTGATCCCGATGTTGCCCGAGGCTCTGTCCAATGGCCTGTGTTCATTGAACCCGGATGTAGATCGCTTGTGCATGGTCTGCGAGATGTATATTGATAAACAGGGTAAGGTCTATCGTTCACGTTTTCATGATGCGGTTATGCGTTCCCATGCCCGGCTGACCTATGATGAAGTGGCCGCCATGCTGGTCGATGAGGATCAGGGTTTGTGTGAACAGCATGCCGGGCTATTACCCCACCTGCAGGAGCTGTATCACCTGTACAAGATCATGGCCAAGGGCCGCGAAAAACGTGGCGCGATAGAGCTGGATACCACCGAGACCCGGATTGTTTTCGGTGAGAGCCGCAAGATAGACAGGATCGTGCCCTCTGAGCGCAATGATGCGCATCGGATAATCGAGGAATGCATGATTACGGCCAATGTCTGTGCGGCGCGCTTCCTGTTACGTCATCGCATGCCGGCGCTGTACCGCGTGCATGAAGAGCCCGATGCGGATAAACTGCTGGACCTGAAAAGCTTCCTCGGCGAATTTGGCCTGCGGCTGCCTGGTGGCAAGCTGGAGCCGAAACACTTTGCCAATCTGCTCAAACGTACGCGGGGCCGCGTAGATGCTCACCTGATCCAGAGCGTAGTGCTGCGTAGCATGAAGCAGGCACAATACCACCCGGACAATATCGGGCATTTTGGCCTGGCGCATCAGGCCTATACGCATTTTACCTCGCCAATACGCCGCTATCCGGACCTGATGGTACACCGGGCCATACGTCATATTTTACATGGCGGTAAGGCAGAAGGCTTTGCGTACAGTCATGATGACCTTGCATCTCTGGGTGAGCACAGTTCCATGACCGAACGTCGCGCTGACGAGGCAACGCGTGATGCGGTGACCTGGCTCAAGTGTGAGTATATGATGGACAAGATCGGCGATACCTTTGATGGTGTGATTACCTCGGTGACCTCATTCGGGATATTTGTCGAGTTAAACGATATCTATGTCGAGGGCCTGGTGCATATCACCTCCCTGACTAACGACTACTATCATTTCGATCCGGTCGGTCACCGCCTGCATGGTGAGCGCACCGGCAAGATCTATCGGCTGGGCGACAGCATAGGTGTGCAGGTGGTCAGGGTGGATCTGGATGACCGCAAGATCGATTTCGAACCGTCTGACAAAAAGCCTCCTGCCGACAAGACAAAGGCAAAACGCAAACGGAAAAAAACCGCCCAACGTAAAAGGCGCCGTGCACCAAAATCCTGAGCGCACTGAACCATGTCTGGCAAGCTAGCGATTACCGGTATACATGCTGTGATGGCGGTGTTGCGGCATCGTCCGGAACGCCTGCTGGAGCTGTGGGTCAACATCGAACGCAAGGACCGGCGTATGGAGCAACTGCTAGCCCTGGCCGGGCAGATGGGTATCACCTGTCAGGCGGTGCCACGCCGCGAGCTGGATAAACGCGCCGGTGACCGGCATCATCAGGGGGTGGTGGCCAGTGTACGACCTGCCAGTCCCGGCCATGAACGGGAGCTGTGCAGCCTGCTCGACCGGCTCGACGTTCCGCCCTTTCTGCTGGTGCTGGACGGTGTGACCGACCCGCATAATCTGGGCGCCTGTCTGCGCAGTGCGGATGCGGCCGGCGTGCATGCAGTGATTATCCCCCGTGATCGCTCGGCACAACTGAACGCAACCGTCGACCGGGTGTCGGCCGGGGCATCCCAGGTACTGCCGCTATTTCAGGTGACCAACCTGGCACGCAGTCTGAAATTCCTGCAGGAACGAGGGATCTGGCTGACCGGGCTGGCCGGAGAGGCCAGTCAGACGCTTTACGAGGTCAATCTGGACGGTGCCCTGGCGCTGGTCCTGGGCGCGGAAGGGCAGGGACTCAGGCGGCTCACAAGCGAAACCTGCGACCACCTGGTGCGTATCCCGATGGCCGGGCAGGTCGAGAGCCTGAATGTGTCGGTCGCGGCCGGGATCTGCCTGTTTGAGGCCGTACGCCAGCGCAGCGCCACGGCCGGGACGGCCTGAGTGTTGCAAATCCCTGTCTGATCAGTAAAATACCCGCTTTACTGACTGCCACAGGCAGTTCTCCTTGCTTCACCGTGTTGGTGCCAGGTATCGGCAGCGGGAGGCTTGAACCCAAAAGGAAGCACAATGAGACACTATGAAATCGTGTTTCTGGTCCATCCTGACCAGAGCGAACAGGTACCGGCGATGATCGATCGGTACCGCAACACCATTGAGAGCCGTGGCGGCGCTATCCATCGTCTTGAGGACTGGGGTCGTCGTCAGCTGGCCTATACCATCCAGAAATTGCACAAGGCGCACTACGTGCTGATGAATATCGAGTGTGATGCCGAGGCACTGGCCGAACTGGAGCATGCGTTTCGTTTCAACGACGCGGTACTGCGCAATCTCGTGATCAAGATGGATCACGCTATTTCCGATGCCTCGCCGATGGCCAAGACACGTGATGAGCGTCCGGCTTCTGAAAGCCAGGACGATGCACCCGCGGCAGCTGTGGCCGAAGAGACGTCAGATACTGACTCCCTGGACGATGAAGCAGGTGATGCTGAAGAAGCATCTGCCGAGTCCTGAAACCTGATTCTGGAGAGATAACGAAATGTCACGTTTTTTCCGACGCAAGAAATTCTGCCGTTTCACGGCTGACAAAGTGGAGTCGATCGATTACAAGGATCTGGCAACACTGAAAAACTATATTACCGAGACTGGCAAGATTGTACCCAGTCGAATTACCGGTACCAAGGCACGATATCAGCGTCAGCTGACTAGCGCTATCAAGCGTGCGCGCTTTCTGGCGCTGTTGCCTTATACGGACCAGCACTAGGCTGCTGGCCGGGCCGGTCGCTCCGGGGTGACCGAGCGATAGTTATGAAGACTCTGGCTCTATTTATAACCCGGGATGCATACAAGGCCATACTGGTTATCTCGGTATTTGCGATACTGGGTTTGATCGGTCCGCCGCTGACCTGGATATTCAGTATAGCGAGTGGCGCAGCAGTCGCCCTGGTTACTTTTGTATGGTCAGTGCGCCAGAGTCTGCTGGTGCTGGTCGGGTCGGGTCTGGCAACGGCGATCATCGGACTGATAGCCGCAGGTACCGTGGTCCCGGCGGTCGCTTTTACACTCAGCCTGTGGCTGCCGGTCTGGTTGCTGATTCAGGTATACAACCGCACCGGCTCGCTGGTGCTGGCGCTGGAAAGCGGGGTGTATCTGGCGATCATCAGCATTTTTATGGTGTATGTCAGTGTGGATGATCCGGCCGGTGCCTGGTTACCGGTGCTGCAGCCATTCAAGGAATCGATGCAGCAGGTCTACCCGTCGTTACCGGCGGAAGAACTGGGCCAGCTGATCAGTATCGCTGCACAGCATATGACAGGTGCAGTCGCGGCTACGGCGCTGATAGGTTTGTTTTTCTGTGTACTGATCGGTCGGGCCTGGCTGGCACTGGTCGGCAAGGCCGGGCCGCTGGCAGCGGAATTCAATCGCTTACGGTTTGACTACGTTACATCGGTCATTAGTATAGCGATACTGGGCATGGCGATCATGGCTGATGCACCATCCGCGCTGAACGCGTCGATCGTCATCGGCCTGGCCTATGTCCTGCCAGGACTGGCAGTGATACATGGTAGCGTGGCCAGGGCAGGTCTGAGTAACACCTGGTTGTTTGGTGTTTACATGTTACTGATTTTTGCGGGGCAGGTACTGGTGCCGATCCTGAGTGTACTGGGATTGATCGATACCTGGCTCAATTTACGCGCCAGAGTGAAGATTCGGGCGTAATTGTTTTAGAAAATGTACTCTGATCGACTGACCGGATTGACCGGTTGGTTCAGGGTACCGAAGCATAGGCAGAAGGGTGTGCGAGATGGAAATTATATTGTTAGAGAAAGTAGAGAATCTCGGTAATCTGGGCGACAAGGTTACAGTCAAGCCTGGTTATGGCCGTAACTACCTGATCCCCGGTGGCAAGGCAACCATGGCGACAGAGGCCAATATCGCCGAGTTTGAAAAGCGCCGCGCCGAGCTGGAAAAGACAGCAGCCGAGGCGCTGGCCAATGCCCAGGCACGCAGTGAGTCACTGTCGGGACTGAATATAACTATTGCTGCAAAGGCCGGTGATGAAGGCAAGCTGTTTGGTTCGGTAGGTACGGTTGATATCGCCGAGGCCGTGAACGCGGCGGGCGTTGCGGTTGAGAAGCGCGAAATTCGCATGCCGGAAGGCCCGCTGCGCACAACCGGTGAGTTTGAGATCGGTTTCCATCTGCATACCGATGTCAATACCAGTATTACCGTAACCGTCGTCGCTGAATAACACAGACGTTTGTAGTATTAAGAAGGAAACGGGTTTGTCCCTTGAGAGGGGACGGCCCGTTTTTTTTCGGGGCCTGTGATTCGATCTAACCAGAGGTTCATTAAGTATACATCGCCTATTCAAGAGCTTGTCTGACACTGCTCGCAGTCAGTGTGAAAAAACCATTGCAAGTGACAGAGAAATAAATTTCTATCAACCCTTGTAGTGAACGGCATCGAGTAGCATTATAAGGTCCATAGAAGCAACATCATTTCTGAAACAATTATTATTATAAGAATGTGTAAACCGGTTGTGTTGCAGCTGTCCGGTTTATTCATTCAAGTTTGATATCTGCCACCAGGCAGGTGTTGGTAGTCAACATAATAAACTGGTCAAATCCCTATGCCGGAAATCGTACAATACCCGCAAGACATTGAAGACGCGCAGACGCAGGGGCTGAATATCCCGCCGCACTCGATGTCTGCAGAGCAGTCTGTACTGGGTGGCCTGATGCTGGATAACGAGGCCTGGGACCGGATTGCCGACAAGGTTGCAGAGAACGACTTTTATCGTGCCGATCACCGGCTGATCTTTCGTGCCTTGTCCGAGTTGGCTGATGAAAATCAGCCGTTTGACGTGGTCACCTTGTCCGGCTGGCTGGAAAAGCATCACAAGCTGGAAGAGGCTGGCGGGTTGGCCTATCTGGGCACCCTGGCCAAGGATACCCCGAGTGCGGCCAATATCGCCGCTTATGCAGAAATTGTGCGCGAACGTTCGATCATGCGCCAGCTGATTTCGGTCGGTACCGATATCGCCAATAGCGGCTATCAACCGGAAGGCCGTGATAGCAAGACCTTACTGGACCGGGCTGAATCAAAAGTATTCAAGATTGCCGAGCAGGGTAACCGTGGCAAGACCGGTATGGTCAGTATCAAGAATCTGCTGGCCGGTGTGGTCGATCGCATCGATGAACTCTATCAAAGCGATAACCCGATTACCGGTGTACCCACCGGCTGGACCGATTTCGACGAAATGACCTCCGGTCTGCAGGCCTCCGACCTGCTGATTGTGGCCGGGCGACCTTCGATGGGTAAAACCACGTTGGCCATGAATATGGCCGAACAGACCGCGATCAAGGCCCGGAAGCCGGTTGCGGTATTCAGCATGGAAATGTCCGGCGAGCAGCTGGCCATGCGCATGATGTCGTCGCTGGGGCGGATCGACCAGAGCAAGGTGCGTACCGGCAAGCTCGATGATGATGACTGGGCACGCCTGACCTCGGCCATGGGTATACTGGCCGATGCGCCGCTGTTTATCGACGATACCCCGGCACTGAGCCCGACCGAGCTGCGCGCACGCGCCAGACGTATGGCCCGCGAGCATGGACTGGGGCTGATCGTAATCGACTATCTGCAGTTGATGCAGTCCTCATCAGGTAGTGGTGAAAACCGCGCGACCGAGATATCCGAGATCTCGCGAGCGCTGAAGGCGCTGGCCAAGGAGCTGAACATCCCGGTAATTGCGTTGTCACAGCTCAACCGTAGTCTGGAGCAGCGTCCGAACAAGCGCCCGATCATGTCGGACCTGCGTGAATCAGGTGCAATCGAGCAGGACGCCGATGTGATTGTCTTTATCTATCGTGATGAAGTGTACAATGAAGAAAGCCAGGACAAGGGCATCGCGGAAATCATCATCGGTAAGCAGCGTAATGGCCCGATCGGTACCGTACGCCTGACCTTCCTCGGTCGTTACACCCGTTTTGAAAACTTTACGCCGGACTTTTATTCAAATGAGGATACCGGCGAGTTTGAGTAGTCTATTGTTGCGGACAGCCAGTCGACGATGTCACAGACCAATTGATTCCTTACCATGACCGCCAGGGCGATTATCAACAGACAGGCGCTGCGTAACAATTTGCAGCAGGTGCGCAATGTGGCACCGGACAAGTCCGTGCTGGCGGTCGTCAAGGCCAATGCCTATGGTCATGGCCTGGTGAATGTGGCTCAGGAACTGGATCAGGCCGATGGCTTTGCCGTGGCCTGTCTGGCCGAGGCACAACGCCTGCGCAATGCCGGGATTGATAAACCACTGTTGTTGCTGCAAGGTGCACTGGATAAAGCGGAACTGGAGCTCGCGCACCAGCTGGCTGTGGAGCTGGTCGTACATCATAGTGGCCAGATTGAGTTGCTGGAACAAGCCGACCGTTCAAAGTCGTTCCGTGTCTGGCTCAAGGTCGATACCGGTATGCACCGTCTCGGGGTGGCCTTGCGCGATGTGGATGCATGCTGGCAACGCCTGCTAGATTGTGCCGCGGTGAGTGATCGTCCGCGCCTGATGACCCATCTGGCCAATGCCGATGATGTGGCTGACCAGGCCACCCTGCGTCAGGTCAACCGTTTTTACGACCTCGATATGGCGGCCGGAACAGAATGCAGTATTGCCAATTCTGCCGGGATCCTGGCCTGGCCCGACAGTCATGCGGACTGGGTGCGACCGGGAATCATGTTATACGGCGTCAGCCCGTTTACCAGCGGCAACGGCGAGGCCATTGGTCTGCAACCGGTGATGACCCTGACCAGCCAGCTGATAGCGGTCAAGACCTTGCTCAAGGGGGCCACCGTCGGCTACGGCGGTACCTGGGAATGCCCGGAGGATATGCCGGTTGGCGTTGTGGCAATCGGCTATGGTGATGGTTATCCACGCCATGCCGCCAGCGGAACACCGGTGCTGGTCAATGGTCAGCGTGTCCCGTTAATCGGGCGTGTCTCGATGGACATGCTGTGTGTCGACCTGCGTACCGTCCCTGAGGCCAACCCAGGTGACCAGGTGATCCTGTGGGGAGAAGGCCTGCCGGTCGAGGAGGTCGCGCATTACGCCGGTACCATTGGCTATGAACTATTGTGTAAGACCACAGCCCGGGTCGAGCTTGAGCTGATCTGAACCCGGGGCATACAGTCGTGGCCACGGATGTGCCGATAAACCTGTTCACAATACCCTCCCTAACATCTGCAAACTACCAGTCTCGAGCGACACGTTTTTTTTTCGGACGGAAGTAAACCTTTCACGCCTGGCTGTCACTAACTAATTAAGTATGGATCATAAAACCGGACAAGCGGATACAGCAGACAGTGTGAGGCTGGTCAAGCAGTTCCAGCATGGGGACATGGATGCCTTTGAGTCATTCGTCCGTTGCTATCAGGACAGGCTGTATCGGCTCGCATGCATCTACCTGGATCACAGTCGTGATGCGGAAGATGCGACCCAGGAGGTGTTCCTGCGGGCATACCAGGGCCTGCCCCGGTTCAGATTCGGTTCCAGCCCGTTTACCTGGCTGTTCAGGGTTCTGAAAAACGTATGCAGCGAATTTAACCGGAAACACAGACGTAATCAGGAAATATCGGAGACAGAATTGCAAGAAGTGCTTGTAAGTGAAGATACGGCAGACCGGGAGTTGCGTATTGCCGAGATCAGAAGGTTGCTCGAGCTGCTGCCCAGGCGACAACGGGATGTGATGGTATTAAGACTATTCGAGGCATTCAGTATAGAACAGACCGCGCAGATCATGAGGTGCCGCCCCGGTACGGTCAAGGCCCTGCAACACAAGGCGATGAACAGAATCAGGGGAATTGTCGAACTCAATCGATAGCGTAACCACTATGAATACTGAACGTGAAATTTCAATCAGGCAGTTAAGAGATGGCTATCAGTCAATCAGGGTACCCTCTGATATGGCGATTCGAATACGCTCGCTGGTCGAAACAGACCATCGGCCGCGTCGTGTGGCACCCTGGTTGCTTACCGCGCTGGCATGCAGCCTGTTACTGGTGGCAATTATCCCTTTCCTGATAAGCCCGAGACCACCAGGACCGATCCTAACCGCATTTTACCCGGATATGTCAGCAATCAGTGAGCTGTCAGTCAGTTCGATACCGGCCGTTGCAGCAGACATGCCCGAGATACCCGGACTTGATTTACCGGTGCTGCCTAAGCTGGAAATACAGCTGATACCACCTGCACAGCGACAAGAGTCCGCAGTAGCAAACAAACTTATGGCTATTAACCAACACCCCGCGACAGAAGGAGCAAAATCATGAGTCAATCAATCAAGCAATCCGCTACACGCATTAACAAACTTACTGTGATGTTGTGTGCACTGCTCTCCATGGGCATGATCCATGACAGTCAGGCCGATACCTCCGGGCAGGATCAGGCCAATCAGGCCATCCGGCAGATCGAAATCATTAACTCGTATCTGAATGTGGTGACGACAGTTCATTCGGTTGCTGCCGATCCGGAAAGGGCGGCGATACTGCAATTACAGCAACTGGAAGAGATGAACAAACGTTCACCAGACAAATCAGTCTATGTCAGTTTGTTGAACGAAGTCATCGCCGCTACGCGCAACGCGGCCGTGCGTAACGTGGCCTATATGAAACTGGTCGATGTGTACAAGAATGCCGGCGATTACAATGCCGCACGGAGTAAGGTCAAGGAGGCCCTGTTCGACAATATCAAACAGCTGCGTTGAGGTAGTTGAGTAAGCCGGGACTGTTACATTCCGCGTAACAGTCCCGGGTCGTTTTTCGGATCAGTTCCCGCCCAGGGTATAGATACCCTTTTGGTCAACGATCTCGATCTCGTCGATATAGTCGGCACTGGCCTTGTGGATCAGGCCGATCCCTTGCAGATAGGGCAAGGTGCCCGCCTTGCGGATGATCTTCGAACCTTCCTGTGATAACGCGAAATCGACGAACTGTTTCAGTTCGGGGCGTTTTTTATAGTCAGCCGGGGCAACCAGGAACAGGATACGATACAGACTGTATGCGGCTGTTTTCAGGTTATCCATGGTCGGTTCCAGGTTGTCCAGTTTCAGCATTTTCAGATCGCGATGACGACTGCTGCTGATACCACTGACACCGATGCCCCACTTGTCCTTCAGGATCGCCTTTTCAATCTTGCCGGATGACTTCTTCACGATCGCGGTCTTGGCAAATTCCTCGTCGGTGTTATTGAACAACTGCTGACGCAGCGTACGACCAACACCGGAGACCTTGCCTTTACGGACGTACAGGTTGATTTTGTGGCTGGTCTTCGCGCCCAGTTGGTTCCAGTCGGTGATTTTGCCAGTGAGCAGATCACGAAGCTGTTCACGTGAAATACTGTCGATCAGCTTGTTGTCCTTGCTGACGATCACCACCAGTGCATCCCAACCGACCGGAATCAGTTTGATCGTGGATTCCTGATCAACCACGCCAGGCAGGCGCTTTTCCCTGGAGATCAACGGTAGTCGACAACTACCGCCGAGTTCGCTCTTGCCGCTGGCGACATGACGCAGACCCTTGGTGGCGCCGCCGCCTTCGATCTTGATCTTGATACCGGTTTTCTTTTCATAGGCATCGGAGATGTCCTTCATAAAACCGAGTTTGGAAATACCGCAACCGACCCACTTGATTTCTTTGGCTGGTGCCGCGTTAAGGTATTGCTGGCTCGTAACAATAAAAGACAACAGGGTAAATACTGCAATTTTCTTGAACATAATAACTCTCTCTACTCCTTGACCCTCAAATTAATGCTACAAAAAGCATTGGATTTAGGAGGTCGTTACTGCGTTTATATAGTTCGCAATGAGACAAATCTTAACCTCCATGTTTATTATTATCGACCTCTTATACCTTATGTTGAGCATAATATCCATATATCGCAGTGGGTTTGTCGGGTATCTAATTTTTTATGTAAGGATATTATGTACTTAAAATCACGGCTGGTCGGCACCCGAACTGGTACAATGCGTTTCCATGGCAAAACAAAAAATCCTGTATAACTGCACTTCATGTGGGGCCCAGGCGTCAAAATGGGCCGGTCAGTGCAGTGATTGTGGGGCCTGGAATACCCTGCAGGAAGGCGTTGTCCAGGCCGCCGGTCATCCCCGTTTCACAGGCTATGCCGGCGATGCCAGCCGGCTTCACGCCGAGACGCTGGCCGATGTCGAGCATGAGCATGAGGCGCGTGTCAGTACCGGTGTAGGGGAACTGGACCGCGTGCTAGGAGGCGGGCTGGTACCCGGCTCGGTGACGCTGATCGGTGGTGATCCGGGTATCGGTAAATCCACCCTCCTGACCCAAACCCTGGCGGCGCTGTCGCAACGTTTGCCAACCCTGTATGTCAGCGGTGAGGAATCGCGCCGTCAGGTTGGCCTGCGTGCGCAAAGGCTGGATCTGGCGGTCGATAAGCTCAAGTTACTGACTGAGACCGGGATCGAACGCATGATCCAGGTCGCGCAACAGGAAGCCCCGCGTGTAATGGCGGTAGACTCGATCCAGACCGTGTATACCGACATCCTGCAATCCGCGCCCGGCTCGGTGGCGCAGGTACGGGAAAGCGCCGCGCAACTGGTGCGCTTTGCAAAACAGACCCAGACCGCGCTGTTTCTCGTCGGGCATGTCACCAAGGACGGCACCCTGGCTGGCCCGCGTGTGCTAGAGCATATGGTCGACACCGTGTTGTATTTCGAGGGTGATCCGGGCAGTCGCTATCGCATTATCCGCGCGATCAAGAACCGTTTCGGTGCAGTCAACGAACTGGGTGTGTTCGCGATGACCGACAAGGGTCTGCGCGAAGTCAGCAACCCGTCAGCAATATTCCTGTCGCGCCATGAAAAACCGGTGCCGGGCAGTATCATCCTGGTCACCCGCGAGGGTAGCCGTCCGATGCTGGTCGAGGTGCAGGCGCTGGTCGATGAAAGCCATCTGGCCAACCCGCGCCGAGTGACATTGGGTCATGAACAAAACCGTCTGGCGATGCTGCTGGCGGTGTTGCACCGGCACGCCGGCGTGGCCATGTACGACCAGGATGTGTTTGTGAATGTGGTCGGCGGCGTACGTGTCAATGAGACCGCGGCGGACCTGCCGGTGTTACTGTCCATCCTGTCCAGTTACCGCGACCGTGCACTGGCCGAAGACATGGTCGCATTCGGCGAGGTCGGTCTGGCCGGCGAGATCCGACCGGTACCGAACGGTGAGGAACGCCTGAACGAGGCGGCCAAGCACGGCTTCAAACGTGCGATCGTGCCACGTGGCAACAGCCCGAAAAAAGGTAAAATCGGTGACATGCAGGTCATCGCCGTACAACGCCTGGATGAGGCCATCGAACAAATCTGGTAAAACCGGGCTGCTCCTGATATCTCTTTAAACAAGCCCTTACTGGCCAGATCAGGCCGCAGGCGTTGCGCATTCCCCTGATTTTGTTATGCTCTGGGTAACTGCTACACAGTATCACATGGAACGGATGAAACAATAAGGGACTATTATGGGCTCGAAAAGCAGGCAGCCGGCCGCGCGTATCGGTGACATCGACACCGGTCATCCACCGGCCCCTCCCACCCCGGTGATTACCGGCAGCACGAATGTGTTGGTCAATTTCCGCCCGGCAGCCAGGAAAGGCGACATGCTGGCACCGCACCATCCCGGCGTACGCATCATCACCGAGGGCTCAGGTAGCGTCAACATCAACGGCAAGCCGGCCGCGCGCGTGACCGACGCGATCAACTGCGGCGGTAAGCTCATCATCGGCTCCGGTAACGTCTTCATCGGCGACAACCCGCCGTCCGGTAACGCACTCGCGCCAGGCGAATGGGACGCGACTATCGCCGCGGTCAACAAGGCGAAAAACCCGGGCGGCTACCAGGAACAGCAAATGCGCGCCGACATCGCGGTCAAATACCGCGGCCAGGCCGCCGGGGTTGCAAGCTGGAATGCCTATTACAGCGACACGGTCATCCCAAAACCACGTCCGGCCCCGGCCAGCGTCAAGGACCCGGTCGAACTGGAAGGCCTGCAGCAGGCAATCAACGCCACACCGCCACCGGCGCCGAAAATCCCCGCGCCGCTGCAACAGCAAACCATCGACCAGGCCGGGCAGCAGATGCAGCAGGCCATCCAAAAGCTACCCGAGGGCGAGATGGTCACGCCGGAGATGCTGAATCTTGCTAATACGATGCTGCAAGGGGGTTCAAAATCTAATAGCAAGGTAGTGGAGTCAAGTGCTTCAATAAATTCATCAAACCAGAGCTCAGTTGGCGATACCACTGGGTTTATACCACAGGGTATCAATGCAGATCCCAAGGATTCCATGCAAGGCAGATTGCTTATGCAGCAATTTCGCCAACAGCATCCGGATATGTCACCTGTAGAAATACAACGATTGGCAAGAAGTACTTTGGAAACTGGCGCTGATCTTCCAGTTGTTTCGATTGCAAAGCCAGGTGATAAGTTCTATAAGCTAATACCAACCAATGAAACTCGTGGGCCTAGTGCGGGTACTGTATACTGGATGGATGGCTCCCAGTTGAATGATTTAATGAGTAATCAGATTAATATTGGATCATCATTTGGCCTGCCTAACAAAACCACGGCTAGTACGTATAATGTTTTTGAAGTAACGGTAAAAGAAGGCCAGGCTCCTCTGGTTTTCAGGAGTGATATTGCGCCAGTTGTTGATGATGGTATCTATAAACCAGGAGGTCAAAACCAAACTGTAATACCAAAGCGTTCCGCGTTCAGAAAGCCAAGCAAGCTTTTAGATGAGAAAGGTAGTCCGCTGGTAATAAAATCGAGGTAAATGTGATGAATACATTTAATAAACAAGCTTTGATGGATACGGCTTCTAAGCTAGAAAAGCTGTTCCTTTATTATCGGCAATCGAGTGAAGATGCAGCAGCAGCTTATAAACAGTGTAAGCCTCTAATTGATAAAGCGAAAAATGGCGAGATCAATTCAGCAACAGAAGAAAGATTGCCTGGAGGATATTTTACAACAGAATTTGAGTTGATTGATTTCAGGGATCTTTATAAAGCTGCGTCTGAGTTGGATATGTACCTTGAAGGGTGGGAATCAGAGCAAGCTTTTAATGAAAGTATGAAGGATATACTTGAGAAATAGTCCCAAGAGCTTGCTTGATTCGTTTGTGAAATTTATGGATTACGGACTTCTCGCAAAATGTGCTGATGCGGTAATTGAAGAAATCATTCTGCTTGTAAAGGATGAAGGTTCAACAGAGGCACTTCAATCTATCAAACAACAAATGCTATTTATCAGGGATAGCGCACTTGAAGGAAAAACCCCATCGATTGAGTTGGGGGCAGATAAAAAATTTACATATGCTATTTTGGCATCACGAGAGTTGGCCAGCCCAAAAGAACTTTTGGTAAAGAAGTCTATTAACAAGGTCTCTCGAATCCTTGATGATGGATAATGAAATTAATCAGCTTTTTCGTGACACTATGGCAGAATTGTCAGAGAAATGTATTTCCGGACCTGAAAATAATACCTACGAGTTGATACTAAACCAGCTTGAGTTTGTTTATGATTGTCTAATTCATGACAAAGATATATTCCAGGAATTGAATGGTAGAGAGCTGACCTTTCCCGCCGTAGCATCAAAAAACCTAAGTGGTCCAGATGAAGGTTTATTGAAGAAGATAGGTGATATTTCTGTTTACTTATCCCATCTGTAATGCCGATTGCCGTAAAATCAGATTTAGGCCCAGGATATTTATATTCAGGAAGGGGGTACCCAGCTTTACGTACAACCGAATAGTATCCAAACAAGTCAACCTCAACAAACCAGTTGGCCAGAGGCCTGATCCAAATACCAGTAATTATGAACCGAGAAACGAAACGCACATTACTAA
>CAMYJU010000032.1 GCA_947258795.1 uncultured Gammaproteobacteria bacterium
AGCCGGCAAGTTGTGTAGGTTCTATAGTCTGGTTTTGTAGTATTGGTCTTTTTAGTGTTTTAAATGCAGCAGCCCTTATGGTCAGGTTATCATCTTTATATACATAACCCAGTTTTGGGCTTGTCTGTGATTTGTCCCTGGCCGCATCTTTATAAGAATCATAGCTGGCACCAAGGGTGATAGCATGATTGTCATTAAAAGTTATTGGGGTATAAATATAGGTATTCTTGTGTTTGGTCTCAGATTCGACGTTTTCGAAGAGGGGTAATAATCCAAATCCAATATCAAAAAATAGTGATTTCAAATCTGTTTGTGAAGAGTTGCCTCCCCCGGCGATAATATTAAAATTGTTACCCTTGTAAATTAGTTGCCCTTCTGTCAGATCACCGTCTGAATCAGAGTCATTAATAAATGGGATAAAATCAACGGCAAAACTATTCGTATCCCCTTTTTGGTTTATATATGAAAGCAGAAAGGTTAAGTTTGTGTTATATGAATAGTTTAGACCTAGGCGTTTGGTTGTTCGATCTAACGAGTCGCGCAGTGTGGGGTCAAAGTTGTCTGGACCAAAACGTTGCTTAATATCACCGCTATTAAAGTCTAGTGTTTTGTATTCTGCCTGAACATGAAAATTCGGGTTAATCGCGTATTGTAGAAATGTTGTTGTAACCCTATGGAACTGATCGTTATTTAGTTGATAACCGTCTGTGTTATAGCGGTATGTACTAATACTGTAAGAAAGGGCGTCATGTACTCCAGAAAATAAAGCATCTACAGCATTGGTATTGTCACTACCATATAGTCCATTCAGGTTTAGCTGATGACGGTTGCGTTCAAATAGGGCGGTGTTTTCATTGAATCCAGAATTGCTCGTACCGAGTGAGCTGACTGAACCGAGTCCGGCCTCAGCCATTTGTGGCTGTACCGGGTTGATGTTGATCGGTTGTAACAACTGTGCCTGTAACAGTTCACTGGTCGATGCGATTTCATGACGCGGCAAATCCTGGTACATATCGGCCAGGAAGCGGTGTGCAGAATAATTAGCCGGGTCATGTTGCAGCGATTTGGTCGCTTCGTTTCTGGCTAGTTGTTCGAAACCGATCGCGCGGTAGATATTGCCGAGATTGACGCTACGTATCGAGCGGTCCTGATCGAGCAGGAAGCGTGAGCGATAGACAGCGCGGTTATCATTCAGTGCAATCGATTTCTCCAGATCGTGCAATGCCTCGATCGGACGGTTTTCAGTTTGTTTGCGAATCGCGTCGTACAACCACGGGGTTGGATCGTTCGGGTCGAGTTGCTTGGCCATCCGGTACTGGTCGCTGGCAAGATACAACCACGGGGTTGGATCGTTCGGGTCGAGTTGCTTGGCCATCCGGTACTGGTCGCTGGCAAGATCATTACGGTTCTCTTCGAAATAGGCCTTGCCCAGATAGCTACGTATCAGTGCGTTGTTCGGGTCGTTGCTGGCCGCGATCTCGAGGCTGCGCCGTCCCTCGGCGAGCTTGCCACGGCGTATTTGTAACAGACCGCTGCCCAGTAATGCCTGTGGGTCATTTGAATCCAGTGCCAGTGCCTGGTCAAAGGCCTGTTGTGCCTGATCCAGTTCGATACGAGCCAGATAGATAAAGCCAAGCACGGTTTGAGCACGTGCCTGGTTCGGGTTAATCTCAGCAGCACGTCTGGCCGCGGCCAGCGCCGCCTTGCTGTCGCCATGCATCAATTCCAGTTCTGCCAGGCGGCTATGTAACAGATCGCTTTGCGCGTTGGTAGCTGCGAGTTTGCGGATACTTGTGCGGGCCTGTTCCAGTTGCAGGCCTGCTTGCAATACATAACTGTAGGCCAGTGTTGCCGCTATGCTGTCCGGGTTGGCTGCATAGGCCTGGTTCGCGAGTCGGCCGGCATCTTCCTGTCGGTTTTGTACCAGCGCGATGATGCTGGCCAGCGCAAGAGCATCAGTATGGTTCGGACTGCGTTCCAGTACCGCATCTATATCCCGGCTCGCAGTATCGTCGCGGCCTGCATGCAGACGCAGACTGGCGCGATACACTAATGCGCTGTCGTTCAGGTTTGTGCTATCCATCTGATCGATAATTTGCAGGGCCTGGTGCTGATTACCAGATTGGAGTTGCGATACGGATCGGCTGATGGCTTCATCCGTTAACAGTTGTTCATCCGCCTGCAGGATGGCCGGGTAGTGCAACGCCCAGTGTACGGCGTTGCGTGGCTTAATATCGATCTTCAGTGCCGGGGCCTGGCCTTTTTCCGCAACCGCGGCCTGGCCATCGGTCAGGGTCAGTTTGCCATACTCGTTGCTGAGCGCGACCTGGCCTTCAAATACCGTGACTTCGGAACGACCCGGATAGACGGCGACTACAAACTCGGTGCCTTCCACGCCCGCGTTCACGAATGGGGTGATGACCTTGAATGCGCGCTTGATACGACTGATAAAATGCGCAATCCCTTCGAGCAGATTTAATGTCGATGGTGCGTCGGGTGCGATATTTGAAAACGTGACTGTGGTGTTCTGGTCCAGGCGCAAGATGGTGTCGTTGCTTAGCTCCAGCGTCGCACGACTATTCGCACCAACGCGTAGTACATCATCACGACAGAAGGTGGTCGCACGTTCGGCCACTTTCCAGTTGCCGGGTTTGCCTGATATGACAACACGCGTATCGGCAGTGCCCTGCAGGGACACCATGCGTGCCACCCAGTTTTCACAATCACTGGCATGACCCCAGACCGGTACGATCAAAAGGATTAAAACAACAGCCTTGCGCAACATCATCAGCATTACCTGCTTGGGCATCGGGAAGAATCCGGTTCCCTCTTTCCCTGCCTCTCGTTATTTCTTGCTATTGTGTAATAAAATCAATGATGTCGTCCAGTGTTAATTATTAATAGCTGCAGATCAGTTAAAAATTCACGTTTTTGCAAATGTTAAATAATGCATGAAATGTATGGCTAAAGAAAAATCCGGTTGTGATCTGATTTGTAGTTGCACTGTTATTGTGCAGTCGAGTATGTATATAGAATACTGCTTATACAGTTGATAGATAGTTTTATATATTGAGACCGGGGATAGTGTGTATGTGATCTTGCAAGGGTGGCCCCAGCCACCCTTGCATGAATGTATCAGTTGCTACTAGATGTCCGTACAAATGACCTTGCCATTAAATACAAAACAAATACGACTTCCATCGAATACGGTGATAGTGCCGATACGTTTTACGGATTCACCTTGTTTGTGTGTCTCAACTACGATGGGCTGGTTGCAGTCGATATCATTTGATTTACAGCCGCAGCCATCATCTTCTGATATACCCTCGATATCAAACGTTCTGCGGTTGAACCTGATGTTCAGAATGTCACTTTTACTCATATCATCCTCCGGGACCCTGGTTATTATTTAATCGTCCGTGGCAGGCGGTTCATCCATGTGTAGTATCAGAAACGGAACTGATACCTGATCAAGGCATAACGATCCGGTATGATCCTCGGGTTGGCCGGATCGGTATCCTGGAAAGCAAATTCCTGGTCAGCCAGGTTTTTGACAAGCAGCGAGACGATGCCTCGCTGTTGTTTAAATTTATAGCTTATTTCGGCATCAATTACCCAGAAGTCATCACTGATCTGGATCAGTCCAGGTATTAGCTGGTCATCGAGATAGTCACCTTCCTGATCAATATGAGTGGCCTTGAGCTGGGTGCGGATACCGTTTGCGTTGAAATAATTCAGGGTGACCGGTATGCGGTGTGTGCGTAAATTGGCGAAGGCTTCGGTGCCGGTAAAGTTGATATCATCGGTACGATCAAAGTCTTCAAAATGATATTCGGCAGACAGTGTAAATTGATTGTTGATCGCCCAGTTCAAGTAAGCCCTGGCAGTCTGTTCTTCCCACTCCAGTGATTTGGTGGTTTGAATCAGGGTGATAGGGTCAGCAAAGGTCAGTATCGGTTCATGTTCGGCGTAGCTGGCCTCGATACCCATCGCAATATCCCGGCTGGCCTGGAAGTCGAATCCGAGGCCGCCGCGTTTGCTGAAACCGGCAGGGAACTCGGTATAGAAAAACTGGTTGAAGCCGGCCACCGAGCTTGGCTCCAGGCTCGGCTCCGGCGCGATAGTCGACAGGTTTCTTTTTTGCAGGTTCGAGAAGTAGGCCGCACGTAGTGTCAGACTGTCGGAAGCGGACCACAGCAGGCCCAGTTTCGGGTTGAACTTGTCGGCATCGAAATTGGCATCGTTGTCATCCTGGTAGGATTCGTAACTGCCGCCCACGGTGGCGACCAGATTTGGAAGCGGTTTGAAATAGTGATAGTGATACAGATTGTAGAATCTGACTTCTGTTTCGCTAGTTGCTATTACTAATGGAAAAGGAAGAAATACGCTGTTTTGTGTAAACGTGCTATCACCATCCAGGTCACGTACGCCAATACCGGTTGTGCTGTTATAGCGACCATGGGTCTGGATATGACGTAATTCTGCGACCAGGTTGGATGTATCAGCTGCCAAGTCAAGCGTTCCCGGCAGTGGAATGGTGGTGTCAAAAGATGTCGAAAAATCAGCGTCCTGATACATCAGTGACGCCAATAACATCGAGTTGGGTTTCAGCTTGTGACGATAGCCGACACGCAGGGTGTCGATCTTTTCTGACTGGCGCAGTGACGGTGTAAACAGGCCGGTTGCGCGCAGGTCCAGGTCGCCGCGTTCCAGATCCAGGCGTTTGTATTCGAACTGGATCGTGGCCTGGTCATTCAGTTCGGCCTGCACGAACTGGTTGAACAGCTTGATCTCCTGGTCGTTGTTGTCACGAAAACCGTTGGTCGAATAGCGATACAGGCCGGTGCTGTAACCAATATTTTCATGCTTGCCCCAGCCGAGTAGCTGGTTACTATGGGTTTTGTTGTCACCGGCGCTGCCGGAGATCTCCAGGTTGTCACGATCAGTATCGAACAGGGTGTTGTAGTCACCGAAGCCCGGACTAGTCGGCCCGGTACCTTCGAGGATACCAAGGCCGGTTTCAACCACCTCGGGGCGGACGGGGGTATTGTCTACCGGTTTGAGCATGGTAAACAGGAACTGCTCGTTAATGCGCGCCTGTTCATGCCGGGGCGCAGCCGAATAGGTGTCGGCCAGCAGTTTATGGGACGAGTGGTCGAGCGGGTTTGCCTCACTGGATTGCCAGCCTTGTAATAAGGCCTGACGTTCAAAACCCAGTTCGCGATAGATGCTACCGAGATCACTGGCGCGCGTGGCCTGGTCCTGATCGAGTAAAAAGCGAGAGCGGTAGACCGCGCGGTTGTCATTCAGCTGAACAGACTGTTGCAGATCATGCATGGCCTCGACCGGCCGGTTGCCGGTCTGCTTGCTGATCGCGGAATACAGCCACGGGGTCGGGTCGTTTGGGTCCAGTGACTTGGCCATATCGAACTGATCGGTAGCGACCCGGTGGCGGGATTCACTATCATAGGCCTTGCCGAGATAGCTGCGAATCAGGGCGTTGTTCGGGTCCAGGCTGGCGGCGATTTCCAGCTCACGCCGACCGACCTGCAGATTACCCTGGCGTATGCTAACCAGCCCGCTACCCAGTCGTGCCTGTGGATCGGCCGCATCGAGCCTGATCGCGTTATCGAAGGCCGGTTTCGCCAGTGCGGGCTTGTTACGGGCCAGGTAGGCAAAACCGAGTACGCTATGCGCTCGTGCCTGTGCCGGGGTGAGTTCGGCGGCCTTGTTGGCGAGTTCCACGGCCTGCCTGGTATCACCGAGCATCAGTGCCAGTTCGGCCTGGCGGCTGATCAGATTCGCGTCGTTCGGGTTTCTTGTTGCCAGTTCAGCGATGGTTTTATGGGCACCTGCGACATCAAAACGGGCCTGCCGCACATAACTTTGCGCCAGGGCGGCTGCACTGGCACCGGGATCTGCGTCGCGCGCCTGTCTGGATAAGGTATCGGCATCATCCAGCCGGTTTTGTGTCAGCGCGATGATGGCCTTTAATGCCAGCGCCTCGCTATTCGCGGGGGTCAGCTTCAGGGACTGTTCCAGGTCTTTACTGGCCTGGTCAGCACGACCGACTGACAGGTACAGTGCTGCGCGGCGGTTCAGCAGGCCGGAGTTGTCGGCGGTGTCCAGATCATCTGGCTGTTGCGTGTCGGCCTGCAGGATGGCCGGATAATACAGGGCCCAATGCACGGCGTTACGTGGCTTGATATCGATCTTCAGGACCGGGGCCTGGCCTTTTTCGGCGACTGCGGACTGGCCATCGGTCAGGGTCAGTTTGCCGTATTCATTAGTGACCGCGACCTGACCTTCAAATACGGTTACCTCGGCCTGATTGGGCAGTACGGCGACAACGAACTCGGTGCCTTCGATACCGGCATCAACGAACGGGGTGATTACCCTGAACGCGCGTTTGACCCGGCTGATGAAATGCGCGATGCCTTCCATCAGGTTTAGTGTTGACGGCGCATCGGGCGCGATATTTGAAAAGGTGACCGTGGTGTTCTGGTCCAGGCGCAGGATGGTGTCGTTTTTCAGGGTCAGGGTCAGGCGGCTGTTGTTGCCGACACGCACCACATCATCACGGCAGAAGGTCGTGTTGCCGGTCAGGGCCTGCCAGCTTGCCGGTCCACTGGTTTTGATCACGCGCAGTTCGGCCTGACCCTGCAGTGACACCGAGCGGGCGACCCAGTCGCTACAGTCACCGGCCCGGACCAGAGTAGGAATGAATAATAAAAAGTAGCAGCAGTATCTGGCAAATGTCATCGGGTGCATCCTGACCTTCATGTCAGTCACATCTTTGCACACAAAGATGTTTCTGTTTGTTATATATTGCCTTGATTTAGCGGTTATTGTGTAGAAAGTGTCCAGACAAGTCCAGTGTATACAAAAAACATTTCCTCACGTATCCGTATTTCTGCTTATTATGAAGAGTTTTATTTTTCATTGATTACAATAATGCCATTCCAGTCGCCAGGCTCCTGACGGTCCAGATATTGCTTACACAGACGCAGGTAGTACAGCGAGGGGCCGTCGCCGGCGTCTTCGCGGCAGAGTTTTTCAAACGCCTTGTGCGCCCTGGGCCAGTCGCCCGCCTGAAAATCGCGTACCGCCTGGTTAAAGCGCTGACAACGATCCGCCAATGCGGAGGTGGCTTCCTGTTGCGGGCAGATTATCTCAACCAGTGACACGGCATTGCGTTTCCCGGGCAGGCGGAACTGCCCCAGTTCACGGTAATGTATATCACTGACCAGGTCGACCACGGTGCGTGATGCCATCAGGCGTGTGCCGAGCAGTTTGTTCAGCCCCTGGATACGGTTGGCTGTATTGACGATATCGCCGACCGCGCGGTATTCGTAGTGGTCCACCGCACCGACGTTGCCAATCACCAGTTCGCCGGCGTGCAGCCCGATGCGTGTCGGCAGGGCATACTCGCTGTGTGCATGGCGCGCCCGTTCGATGTTTTTGTGGATGTCCAGTGCGGCCAGGCAGGCCTTGGTGCGTAACTCCTTGTCAGTCATCGGTGAGGTCCACAAGGCCAGCATGGCGTCACCTATCACATCTGAAATAATACCGTCATGTTTGCGTACCGGTGTAAACAGCAGTTCGTAGTAGTTGTTCATCAGGCGCGACACGGTTGCGGCCGGCATGGTCTCGGCCAGTCGCGTGTATTGTGCGGCGTCGGTCGCAAGGCAGATACCGTACATCACGCGGTTGTTGCTGCCCATGTCCGTCGAGGTGTTGTCGACCACCTGGTCGACCACCGCCTCGGGCAGGTAATGACCGAATACATTACGGATTCGGTCACGTTCACGCCTGCTGTCACGGTAATGCCATAGCAGTCCGGTGAACAGTGCGAGTGGCATCTGTACCAGTACCGGTACCGCGACAGGTAGCCAGTAATTCTGGTTTGAAAACAGCCAGGTGGCGGCGTATCCCCAGCATGCCGTAATAACCAGCGTGCTGCTGACAGCAACCACCGTGCCGAAACAGCGGCTGCTGAACGAGACTATAAAACCAAACAGGATAATCATGCCCAGGTACATCTCGACCGTCGGTGTGGTCAGGGTTGAGCTGTGCAGCAGATTCGCAAACGCGGTCGCGCCGATCTCGACACCGCTCAGGTCCAGACCGTCACGTTGGGAAAATACCGTGTAGAAATTATCGCGCTGTTCCGGTTGCAGGCGTTCGGAAAATCCGACAAACACGACTTTGTCTTTCAGGTCCGGCAACTGCTCCGCTTCCAGTACACGGTGATAGGGTATGGTTCTGACCGTGCGCGGCGGACCGTAAAAGTTCAGGTAATAGCGATTACTGCCGGTATACAGGCCGAGCAGCGCCTTGATGTTGCGGCGATGTTTGGCATCCAGACCGGTTTGCTGATTCATAGCCGCCGTGACTTCGTCTGCCAGACCGGGGTTGTCCTGAAACAGTTTGCGCAGGCGCATAGTCAGATTTCGCAGCCCGGTTTGTTGCTCGGCCTCGTAAACATTATCGGGTAACGAGCCGAGGATACCCGGCCTGAGCTGCTGCATCAGTTCAAACAGTTTGCCGGTACTGTGCAGGGTATAGAGTTGCAGGGCCAGGACCGGCAGGTTCGGGATATCGCCGGCCGGTACCCGGAAGGTCCAGAAGCGGCTTACCTGCAACGGGTACTTGGGTAACGAGAACGGCCCCCTGGCACGGGCGTACTTACCGATCAGGCCCAGTGGTGGCACGGTGGTTTCGACATTGATCGCCTGGCTGTCCAGGCCGGGCAGGTCCTGGTCCGGGTTCATCGACACGATTGCACGTTGCGAATGTTCGAACAGGATAACGTTGCCTGCCTGCTGTATGGCCAGGCCGAGATTGATGTCCTGTTTTACGATTTTCGGTTTCTGGAAAAAGATATCAAACACGATGACGCCGGCACCGGCCTGTTTGAGGCGCTTGATCAGGCGGGTGTGATATTCCCGCGGCCAGTCGCGTGGATGATTGGGCAGACCAAAATGGTCGGATGATTCCTTGTCGATCGCAACCACCAGGACCTGTTCAGGCGCCGGCACGGCGCCCCGGTTCAGAAACAGGGCGTCCAGCGCGACACTTTCTTCCAGCTCCAGGCCACTGAACAGAAAATAGACCGCCATACCGAATATGCCGGTCAGCATGCCCAGTAGCAGGGATTGTCTGATATGATGTGGTGCTACACGCGTTTTTGATCGTGCCACAGGTCAACCGTCCTGGCTATGTAAAGGCGTTAATTGAGTATACCGGCTTACGGTTCTGCAACATACACCAGCGGCGGTTTGACTTAATCAGAGGCTCCCAAAGCGCCGGGATTTAACAAGGATACTATAACCAACATGAGTGATTCGGCGGCCATTGTATACCGCATTCGAGCGTATCAGCCGGAAGCGCATTTGTTCGAAGTGGTCATGCGCGTTACTCAGCCTGATCCCGAGGAGCAGCGCTTGTCCCTGCCTGCCTGGATACCGGGTAGTTATATGATCAGGGATTTTGCAAAGAATATCGTATCGATCAGCGCCCGTTGTGGCAGCTCATCGATAGACCTGCAGCAACTGGACAAACAGACCTGGTGTGTACAGGGATGTGAGGGTGTGCTGGAGCTGCGCTACCGTGTGTATGCCTGGGACCTGTCGGTCCGTTCCGCACACCTGGATACTACGCATGGCTACTTCAACGGTACCAGTGTGTTTATACGCGCACACGGACATGAGTCTGTACCCTGTCATGTCGAGATTCAGGCCCCGGAAGGGATTGATTACGCGCATTGGCGCGTGGCCACGTCCATGCCGCGTAGTGGCGCCAGCCTGTTTGGCTGGGGAGACTACCAGGCAGCAGATTATGAAGACCTGATCGATCATCCGGTCGAGATGGGTTTGTTTGATGAACAGGAATTTGATGTTCAGGGGGTGCCGCATCACCTGGTAATCACCGGCAGACACCAGGCTGACATCAAGCGTATTTGCCGTGATCTGCAGGTGATTTGCGAGCACCACATCAAGCTGTTCGGCGAGTTGCCGGAGATGGAACGTTATGTGTTCTTGTTGATGGTGACCGGTGACGGCTATGGCGGGCTGGAACATCGTTCGTCCTGCAGCCTGCTGGCTAGCCGTTTTGATCTGATCGGTGTCGATCAGCAGAAGATCAGTGATGGCTACCGCCAGTTTCTGGGGCTGTGCAGTCATGAATATTTCCATACCTGGAATGTCAAACGCATCATGCCGGCCGTATTTCAGCCGTTCGACCATTCCAGCGAGGTCTATACTTCTTTGCTGTGGGCGTTTGAAGGGATAACCAGTTATTACGATGATCTCAGCCTGTGCCGCAGTGGCCTGATCGACGAGCAGAGTTATCTGGAATTGCTGGGCCAGACACTGACGCGCCTGCAGCGTAGTGCCGGCCGCTTTCTGCAAACCATTACCCAGTCCAGCTTCAACGCCTGGACGAAATTCTACAAGCAGGATGAGAATGCGCCGAACGCGATCGTCAGTTATTACGTGAAAGGGGCGGTGATTGCACTGGCGCTGGATCTACATATGCGCATCAAGACCGACGGCCGGGTAACGCTCGATCATGTCATGCAGGCCTTGTGGCAGGACTACGGCAAGCCGGGCAAGGGTGTCGGTGAGCATGATATCCAGCAGCTGGTGGAACAACTCAGTGGTCTCGACATGGGTGACTTTTTCCAGAATACTCTGCATACCACCGTCGATATACCGGTCGCGGCCCTGTTGCAACGCTTCGGCGTGATCTGCAAGTTCAGACAGGCCGGTTCGCAAAGTGATCTCGGAGGCAAGGCGCTGGAGTCGGATGAACCGAGGCGCAGTCTGGCTGTGCGTTACAAGGCGGATAGTGCGGGCGTGAAGATTACCCATGTGATGACCGGCGGAGCGGCCATGGATGCCGGTATTGCAGCCGAGGATGTGCTGATTGCGATCAACGGTATCCGTGTGGACAAGGAGTCTTTTGAAAAACGTTTACAGGATTACAGCGTGGATCAGGTGTTGAGCGTGCACGCGTTTCGTCGCGACGAATTACAGGAGTTCAGTGTCACGCTTAAACTGGCCGAGGAGGATACAGTCTATCTGCAACGGGATGAGCACAGTGATGAAAGAACAGCACATCAACGCCGCGCCTGGCTGACACCAGACGCTAGCTGATATTCAGATTTTATTCGTAATTATCGGTTTCAACCTGTTTGTAAACCCGTTTTTCCAGGTTGTCGGTAAGGCACTTAATCGTAGTGTGCTTGAGTTCGCAACGCATGTTGACCTTCGCTTCCAGGCCGGTGGCCGGCACATCATCCGGGTTGGGATTCGGGTCGTCCGGGTCTTCCGGTAACACGAAAAGATTGTTGACCTGGTAGCTGGCCAGGAACTTGCCGGATTTCTTGAACTTGCTGAACTCGGTTTCCACCGAGTAGCTGATATCGGCCAGTGCAGTGGAACGGTTCAGGTTAATCGACCGGCACACCAGCTTGCCACCCTTGTCTTCGCAGGAGTTGACATCAGATGGGAAATGTTCTGCGGGCTTGCCTTTCTCCTGCCACAATGATGAAAAGATCAGTGACCTGATGTCGTTAGCTGAAGAGATTTTGCCTTTTTTAGCTGACTTCTTTTTCGAAGGGGAATTGGCCTTGGGCTTTTTCACCGCCACAACCCTGACCGCCTTGGGTTTGCTGGAACCGGGACGCTTGCCGGCCTCCTGGAGACGGCGCAGTTCGGCATCGGCCGGGCCATAGTGGTCGTCTTTTGCCTTTTGCATCCAGCGGATGGCCTCATCATAGTCACGCGAGGTGCCATGACCGGCGGCATACAGTTTGGCCAGATAAAATTGCGCGGGTGAATAACCGCTTTCTGCAGATCGTTTGAAATACCTGAATGCGTTCTTGCTGCTTTTTCTGACACCCTTGCCCAGGTAATACATATAGCCAAGCTTGTATTCCGCCTTGGAATGCCCCTGTTTGGCCGCAGCGCTAAACCATTTATGCGCCTGTTTCAGGTCCACGTTGACCTCGTTACCGCGTAAATAGGCATTACCCAGTTTATATTGGGCGCGGGCCTTGCCCTGTTCCGCCTGAGCGATCCAGCGCTTGAAGCGCCCGTCGTAGAGGGTGTCAGCCACAGACAACTGGCAAAAAATCAGGCTAAACAGCAGAAAAACGGTGCTTGTAATCGGCTTTTTCATCATGAACTATGGTCTCTTACACTCAATTTAGCGTTCGTGACAGCAAATATCGGCATTTTGTGTGGAAACTTGATATGCCTGAAAGAATATAACTAAATAATGATTATCTGATGTATTTCGATCGTGATCGTATTCTATTTAATAACTACCGGCGCTATCGTCAGCCTGCTGTCCGCACCCGGCATTTGCACATCTTTATCAGAGTCTTTAACCTGTTTCGCCTGAGTACGCATCAGGATAAACGCTGGCCGGCAGCCTTTTCGGGATAATGGAATCCATACAACAAAATTTATTACAGCGCCTTGCTGATGGCCGTTTTCATTCGGGTCAGGAACTGGGTGAACAAATGGGCCTGACACGCGCCGCGGTGTGGAAATATATCCGTGAGTTGCGTGGCCTGGGATTGGCTGTGCAATCCGTGCGTGGTCGTGGTTACCGGGTTGCCGGGGGTCTGAGCCTGCTGGATGAAAGCGCCATCCACCAGGCCTTGCCGGAGAACAGTCGTCAGAGGATAGGCTGTGTCGAGGTTTTTACCAGCCTGCCGTCGACCAGTAGTTACCTGAAGGACAAGCCGGTCAGGCCCGGCCAGGTGGCGGTTTGTCTGGCAGAGACGCAAACACAAGGCCGTGGACGCCGTGGCCGTCACTGGGTGTCGCCGTTTGCGGCCAATATCTACGCATCCATTAAACTCCAGCTTAGTCTTGAGCAAAATATCTATGGCAGTCTGAGCCTACTGATCGGTGTCGCGATCTGTCGCCTGCTAAAGGAGGTCGGTATTCAGGATGCCAGTGTAAAATGGCCGAACGATGTTTTTGTTAACAACGCCAAGCTGGCTGGTGTGTTGATTGAATTTAACGGTGAGGCCAATGGTCCGGTCAATGCGGTGATCGGTATGGGGCTGAATGTCAGGATGCCGCCGTCTGCCGGTGAGCAGATCGACCAGGACTGGATTGACCTGGACAGCCTGATACCGGGTGTGGCGCGACACCGCAACCGGGTTTGTGCTCGCCTGGTTGATACCGTGCTGTCAGTGCTGGAACAGTCAGAGCAGGGCGGCGTTGCCGAGATCCTGACAGAGTGGCGTGAGCTGGATATGTTGTTTGACCGTGAGGTGGTGTTGCAATTACCCAATCGCCAGATCAGTGGCAGGGCGGCCGGTATTAATGCGCAGGGTCATTTGCTGATCGAACAATCTGAGGGTCAACTGGTCGCATTTGCGAGCGGTGAGGTCTCGGTGCGGGTGGCGTCATGATATTGTTGCTGGACCTGGGTAATTCCGCGTTGAAATGGGCGTTTTATCACGATCGTGCATTCAGCCTGCGTGGGCGTATCAGCCATCAGGACCTGACCGTTTCCGACCTGGAGGCAAAGTGGTCGACGTTGCCACATCCGGACGCTGTGGTGATCTCCAGTGTGACCGGCGCATCGACATTGGCGCTAGTGGAGCAGATGGTCGGCAAGCTCTGGAACAGGAAGCCGCATCGTTTGGCTACGCAGGCCGAATGTTGTGGTCTGCGTAATGCATACCCGCGGTTTCAGGATCTGGGTATAGACCGATGGGCAGCGATGATCGCGGCCAGGGAGTGTTGTCGCGGTGCAATAAGTGTGATTGATTGTGGTACAGCCGTTACAATAGACCTGATTGATGGCGATGGCCGGCACCAGGGGGGTATTATTCTGCCCGGACTGGCCAGCATGCGGGAGGCACTGTTGCAGAACACACAACTATCAATGAACGAGCAGGAACAGGCCGGTACATTATCGCTGGCTGACAATACCCGTGATGCGATTGTGAATGGTGCGCTGACCGCCTGTGTAGCCGCGATCGACCGGGTTGTGCAGCAGGCCGCTAGCCGGCTGGGTCAGCAACCTGAGTGTGTGATCACCGGGGGTGACAGTGAGTCTGTTCGAGCCCTGTTACAGGCCCCATGCCACTATGAACCGGACCTGGTATTTACAGGCATGTTCAGTATGTATCAACATGACCTGGGCGAGCATGCGGGCGGGAGTTCGAAATAGATGAGGGCCTTGTTTCTGGTGGCGTTATTGCTGAATGCGGCCTTTCTTTACTGGCAGTTTACGCGCGAAGCGGTGGGCCCCAGGGCGCTGCCGCAGCTTGCGACCGGGGTAGAGCGCTTGCAGCTGGTTGACGCGGGTGAAGGTGAGGCCGGTGCGGCTGCACAACAGCAGCGGCAGGCAGGGGCTGGCCAGCCGTCCAGGCCGGAGGCACTGAAGCCGGCGCCGCCGTGCCTGGTGGCCGGGCCGATCGTGAAAAAGCAGCTGGCTGAAAAGCTGCAAGCTCGCATCTGGGAATCGACCGGCGCGAGCGTAATCAACCGGCTGGTTGAGGCGCAGATCCAGCAGTACTGGATATACCTGGCGCCAGCACCCAGTCTGGCCGAGGCACAACGCCTGGCGAACGCACTGGCTGCGCATGGTCTGAAGGACTACCAGATCCTGGCCTCGCCTGGAAAGAAAAACGCGATTTCACTGGGGTTATTTAACGAAAAAGACTCGGCCCAGCGCCGCTTTGAGCAAATCAGGGAGTTGGGCTATGACCCCCGGATCGATGTCATCGATCGTGTCGCCAACCGTTATGAGTTGCTGATCAGGCCTGACAAGGGCGAGTGGATGCAACCCGCCCGGATTATCCCGTTGTTGCCCGCCAGTCCGGTGGTCGGTCTGCGCCGGGACGACTGCCAATAAGTTCGGCGGATTGCATGGGCAGGCCCAAACACATACAATACGCAGCCTGATATTTCAGAACACAATGCTGGTGTAGCTCAGATGGTAGAGCAGCTGATTTGTAATCAGCCGGTCGTAGGTTCAAGTCCTATCACCAGCTCCATTTTCCCACTCCCTGGCAACAACCTTATCCGCATAGTGGATAAAATGTTTCCGTTACAGATTTGCCTGCCTTCGCGGTACAATGCGCGCCTGCCAGTTTCGACATCAGTGTCTGTAGCCGGGGTCAGTTATGGGTGGCCCAGATGGCGCGGTCGCCGATCTGCGATCTCCCCCGGAAAGCCTGTCAGACTGGCATTTGTTGGCTGAATACTGTTGACTTGGATCGGTCGCTCAAGCACAATAGGCGGCTTGCATTGCGGAGGGGTTCCCGAGTGGTCAAAGGGATCAGACTGTAAATCTGACGGCTCAGCCTTCGGAGGTTCAAATCCTCCCCCCTCCACCAGATTTTGCTGTGCTTGATCGGATGTGGAAGCCGGTTTGGTGAGCAGGAGCAGGGTGGTGAAACCGTCGCCAGGTACTGCGGAAGGTTAGTAAGTACGCGGATGGCGTGCTTTATGCGGGTGTAGTTCAATGGTAGAACTTCAGCCTTCCAAGCTGACTATGTGGGTTCGATTCCCATCACCCGCTCCAAGATAGAGATCAGATATCAGGTTTTAGATATCAGATTGGTTGATGGGTATGTAAAGGTTGAGGTGGTGGAGTGATTTTAATCACTCATAGATCTGATGTCTGAATGCTGACATCTGGTTTCTGACTGCCCATATAGCTCAGCGGTAGAGCACTTCCTTGGTAAGGAAGAGGTCACCGGTTCAAGTCCGGTTATGGGCTCCAGT
Organism: uncultured Gammaproteobacteria bacterium; assembly: GCA_947258795.1. Taxonomy (GTDB): domain Bacteria; phylum Pseudomonadota; class Gammaproteobacteria; order DRJJ01; family DRJJ01; genus DRJJ01. The sequence goes on from CAMYJU010000032.1 coordinate 15,768, forward strand.
TTTATTGCAGTAGTTATAGTGGTTGTTTGATTAATTAGTGAAATTCTGACTTTGAGGGTAGCAGGATGTCCAAGGAAAAATTTGAACGTACGAAACCGCATGTGAACGTGGGAACCATAGGTCACGTAGACCATGGCAAGACCACCCTGACTGCGGCGATCACGA
>CAMYJU010000033.1 GCA_947258795.1 uncultured Gammaproteobacteria bacterium
CCCTCTCCCTCAGGGAGAGGGTTGGGGTGAGGGGATCATATAATATAACTCATTGTTTTGTTTATCCCCTCATCCTGTCCTTCTCCCTGAGGGAGAAGGAATTGCTCCGATTATAGGCTTGTGTGATGTCATGTCTTCAATGTCTTCGGCAAGGCTGAGGTATCACGAATTCAGTAACTTACCCAATACTACGATTATCTTTATGGGACAGTAGTGGTTTAGACACCTTGAAGTGACATGAACTAAAATATATGAAATATATGTCCATTTAGATAGGAAAACACTGAATTATGAAGGCCGTCTGGAAAAATACGATATTAGCAGAAAGTGATGAAACCATCGTTGTGGAAAACAATCATTATTTTCCGGCCGACTCCCTGAATACGATTTACTTTGTATCCAGCGACACGACGAGTCATTGCTCATGGAAAGGTGAAGCGAGCTATTACTCAATAGTCGTTGAGGGTGAGCTTAACAAGGACGCAGCATGGTATTACCCGGAACCCAGGGAAGCCGCAAAAGAAATCAAGAACTGTGTGGCTTTTTGGCGTGGTATAGAGATAGTAGAGTGAGCGTGAAATCAGCATCAAATAACGCCCTCCAACTCATCTTCCGTACGCGGTATACTTCCTATGAGTTACTCGATTCCTGGTAATGGAACCAGACATGGCTGACTGTTGTTCAAATACTGCCTGCGAGCTTGAGAAGCTGCGCGCGAAACAATCCAGAACATTGAAAATCGTGCTGGTTATCAATATCACGATGTTTTTCATCGAGATCGTCGCCGGCCTGATCGCTTCTTCAACCGCACTGATTGGGGATTCTCTCGATATGCTGGGTGACGCGCTGGTCTATGGCTTCAGTCTATATGTCGTGGCCCGCACTGATACCTGGAAGGCCATATCAGCTTTTATCAAAGGTCTTATCATGGCGACCTCCGGCTTGTTTGTACTTGGCTATGCCCTATACAAACTGGTCAATCCTGCGATCCCGCATTTCGAGACCATTGGCCTGATCGGCTTGCTGGCTCTGGCTGCCAACGCGGTCTGTCTTGGACTGCTTTGGCAGCATCGGACAGAGGACGTCAATATGCGCTCGGTCTGGCTATGCTCCCGTAACGACATTATTGCCAATGTTTCGGTTCTGTTCGCGGCACTCGGTGTCTGGCTGACCACCTCCCAGTGGCCTGATATCGTCGTTGGTTTTGGTATTGCGGTATTATTCCTGAACTCGGCTGTCCATGTTCTAAAAGATGCCAGTAAAACCTATGCCTTACACAACAAATCATCGACACCCGGCTAGGCAATCTTAAACCCTTCGATAATTCACAGGAAACAAATATGATTCATTCAACCACGCCGAGCATCCAGGGCAAAGACATTACCAAATACCATGGCGTAGTCACCGGTGAAGCCATACTGGGCGCCAATATATTCAAGGATATATTTGCCAGTATTCGCGATATCGTCGGCGGCCGGTCTGCTGCCTATGAAGAGGAATTGCAAAAAGCACGCAAGATCGCATTTGAAGAGATGTCGCAACAAGCCACAGACCTCGGTGCCAATGCCATTGTCGGTATCGATATCGATTATGAAACGGTTGGCGCACAGGGTGGCATGTTGATGGTTAGCGTCAGCGGCACTGCTATCACCATTAAATAGGGTCCTGAACATCTGCTTAAGCGCCGGTTTATAGGTATAATCCTGCGTTATACTTCTTCGTAGCCGCAACCAGGTTCGCAACTATCATGAACTGATAGCATCCGGAAATCTGAAACAACGGGATATCGAAAGCGACATTGAGCTGCTTTGATGACCCATATTCAATGAACCGGTTCACGGGAACCTTTTACCCACCCGCCGTATTAACCCTGTAAACGGGATTAACCCGATAACACTTATCTTGTCGACACAGGAGGTGCGGAATCATGCAGCGCTTAACACATTCTAATCTTTTCATATGCATGTCTGCGCGCCAGATCAGGGTAGACAGGCAAACAGCCTGGAAAATGATATTTTCAGCTATAGTAGGAGAAGAATACAAATGGGCTGCAACAAATTATAAGACAGCTTGATTTCTTGTCGGGTCAGGCAAGCCCAAGTACTAATTCTGACTGAGAAATCGAAATATTTACATGACAAATATTGATATCATGCTTAAATATAATAAATGTCTTTAGATAAAATCAGGGAGTGAGATAAACAATGGAAACTGAAAACCCAAGCATCATTTCGCATCTATCCGTTGGCACCAATCATTTTGACCAGGCCGTGGGCTTTTACGACAAGGTCCTTGCCACACTGGGTTGCAAGCAAATAATGAACTACCCCGGCGCAGTTGCCTATGGTCGTGAATATCCGGAATTCTGGGTACAAACGCCAATCGACGGCCAACCGGCTAGCGTTGGTAATGGCTCGCATGTCGGTTTTATCGCCAATACCAAAGAGGCGGTACATGCATTTCATGAGGCAGCGCTCAGTGCCGGTGGCGCCGATGATGGTGCACCTGGTCCAAGACCGGACTATGGCGATGCCTACTACGGCTGCTTTATTCGCGATCTGGATGGTAACAAGATCGAAGCAACCTACTGGAACGAAGACGGCTAAATCCGTTTATCTATACTGACTGTCATCATCGAGGGAGCCATCTATGGCGCGCCAGGTAGTGCTCCCAATGGTGTTTCAAAATCCCCTGTATGCAATCGCGTCATGGGAAGGCTCGTTTGTCTAAATCTGGCTGGCCTATGTTGAGATCGATACAGCCTTTTCAGCAAGCACCCTGGACAGTCATTGCTTCCCGGCTCATTTGTGCAACGTTGTATACACCAGAAACGCCTGACCTCATGATTATGTATGGCCGGAGCTGAAATGGCTATACTTGGCATATAAACCAGAATACCAGCCTATAATTTCCTTATTTACGAGAGCAACAAGCAGAATTAAAAATTGGCAATGCCGGAACGGAGTCCATAGATGGGCTACAGATTCACAAAACAGAGAAAAACCGCGTTAATAGTACTGTCTATTGCGGTCTTTGTCATTACCTATACCTACCAGTATTTCCAGCAACCGGCGCTTCCCCCGGGTGTTGCCTCCGGTAACGGCCGCATCGAAGCCATAGAGGTTGATATCACGACAAAATTTGGTGGCCGCATCGCAACAGTTTCGGTCAGAGAGGGCGATACCGTTATACAAAATCAGCCGTTGGTACAAATTGATACCAGAGAACTGGATGCTCAGCTCCGTCGGGCAGAAGCCGAGGTTCGGCGAGTTCAACAAGAAAAAAAATCGGCAGCAGCTGTAATCGTACAGCGTAAAAGCGAACTCTCCCTTGCCAAAAAAGACCTGGAACGCTCCAAAGGTCTGTATGAAAATGACAATATCTCACTAGAACAATTACAACGGGACGAAACGATCGTGCAAACAGCGAGAGCAGCGTTGTCAGCAGCTCGTGCCCAACACTCTAATACTGAGGCTGCAATTGAGGCTGCAATTGCGAATACCGAGTTACTCAAAGTCCAGATAGAGGACAGCATACTCAAATCCCCCATCGCCGGTCGCGTGCTGTACCGCCTGGCCGAGCCTGGCGAAGTCCTGCCTGCTGGCGGCAAGGTTCTCACCGTACTTGATCCCATTGATGTCTATATGACCATATTTCTCCCTACCCAGTATGCCGCCAGGCTTGCGATCGGTGCAGAAGCACGCGTAATACTTGATGGTATACCCGAACTGGTTATGCCGGCCAAAGTATCCTTTGTAGCCCCCAAAGCCCAATTTACACCCAAGGAAGTTGAGACCCGCACGGAGCGTGAAAAGCTGATGTTTCGCATCAAGGTCAAGATAGACCCGGATTTTTTAAACAAGAATCCTGATATGTCCAAGACCGGTGTCCCGGGCATGGCCTATATACTCATTGACCCGAGTGCCGAGTGGCCAGCCCATTTGTCAGAAGTCCCGATTTCATGAATCAGCAAATCGTTGCGCAGGTGAGCAAGCTTTCCCATCGCTATCGCAATGCCATTGCTTTGGATCAGATTGATCTGAAAATACCTGCTGGTGAAATGGTAGGTTTAATCGGACCAGATGGCGTTGGTAAATCCAGTTTACTTTCCCTCATCGCTGGCGTCAGGAAAATTCAGGAAGGCACGATTGATGTACTCGATGGCCGCATGAATAGTAAAAGTCATCGTCGCTCCATATGCCCACGTATCGCCTATATGCCGCAAGGGTTGGGACAGAATCTTTACATGAGTCTATCGGTGTTTGAAAACATAGACTTCTTCGGCCGCCTGTTTGGACAATCCAGACAGGAACGAACATGGCGCATAAAGGAGCTACTGAACAGCACCGGGCTGGAACCGTTTGCTAATCGTGCGGCAGCTAAATTATCTGGCGGCATGAAGCAGAAATTGGGCCTTTGCTGCGCACTCATCCATGACCCGGATCTGCTGATTCTGGATGAACCAACCACAGGGGTCGATCCGCTCTCGCGCCTTCAGTTCTGGAAACTCATCGAACGCATACGGGTGCGCCGTACCAACATGTCTGTCATTGTCGCGACGGCCTATATGGATGAGGCCAGGCAATTTGACTGGTTGATTGCGATGGATGAAGGCAGGATACTCGCCACTGGCTCACCTGAAGAACTACTCACACGTACCGGCTGCAGCGGACTGGAAGAGGCCTTTATAGCCCTGCTTCCGAAAGAAAAACGTGTTGGTCACAGGACACTGAGCATACCGCCCCGTCTGGACCATGATAGAAAAGTTGCTATTGAGGCGCGCGATCTTACCCGTTATTTTGGTCATTTTACCGCCGTTGATCATGTCAGCTTTCGTATTGAGCGTGGAGAAATTTTTGGCTTTCTCGGGTCAAACGGTTGCGGCAAGACCACGACCATGAAGATGTTGACCGGTCTACTGCCGATATCGGAAGGAGAAGCCCTGTTATTCGATCACCCGATAGATGCAAGGGATATCGAAACACGCAAGCGCGTTGGATACATGACCCAATCATTCTCCCTGTATACCGAGCTCACGGTACGTCAGAATCTTGAACTACATGCACGCATCTTCCATATCCCCAATGCCAGGATTCCAGAACGGGTAGTAGAAATGACTCAACGGTTCGGTCTGGATAATGTTATCGATGAACTGGCGGAAAGGCTGCCACTGGGTATTCGTCAACGCCTGTCTCTTGCCGTCGCAGTCATCCATAAACCTGAAATATTGATCCTAGATGAGCCAACGTCTGGAGTGGACCCGGTTGCTCGCGACCAGTTCTGGGGATTTCTGGTTCAGTTATCGCGTGATGACAAGGTCACGATCTTCATTTCCACGCATTTTATGAACGAGGCTGAACGTTGTGACCGGATATCGCTCATGCATGCAGGAAAAGTCCTTGCTCAGGATGCGCCTGCCAGTCTGGTTGGTAATCGGGCATGTAAATCCCTGGAAGATGCTTTCATTTCATATCTGACAGATAGTGAAACAGATGAAATCATGGCCGACAGTCTGGAGAACATCCCGTCCACAGTACCGGCAACATCCGGGCAGCACCACCCACAGCAGCAACGATCCGGCTTGACCCGGATCTGGGCCTACGCACGGCGCGAGGCCCTTGAGATCCTGCGTGACCCAATCCGCATGGCGTTTGCATTGCTAGGACCGATTGTACTGATGCTTGCCTTTGGTTACGGGATCACCTTCGACATCGAAGGTATTTCCTATGCCGTACTCGATCACGATCAAACGACAGATAGCCGTCTATACCTGGAAAACTTCTCAGGCTCACGTTATTTTGAAAAACGTCCACCATTGAGGCATTCCAATGAGCTGAAAAATCGACTACAGAAGGGACAGTTTACTTTTGCCATCGAAATACCACCCGGGTTTGGCAGAAACCTGAAGCGTAATCGCCAGCCGGAAGTGGGTATCTGGATCGATGGCACCATGCCTTACCGCGCCGAGACCGCACTGGGATACATCATGGGCGTCCATCAGTCCTATCTTGAAGAACAGTCCCGAATTCTGGGACTGACCAAGGCAGAACCGGTCTTACCGGCAGCTGTAGAAACCCGTTTCCTGTACAACCAGGACTTTAAAAGTGTATACGCCATCGTACCTGGTACGATTATGTTACTGCTGGTATGGATCCCTTCGATGATGACCGCTGCGGGCGTGGTTCGGGAAAAGGAAATGGGGTCCATCACCAATTTCTATGCCACACCTGTAACCGGGCTGGAATTTCTATTGGGCAAGCAGTTCCCATATATTATTATTGCGCTGCTCAATTTCATGTCTCTGGTAATTCTGGCAGTATTCCTGTTTGATGTTCCGGTAAAAGGGAGCATGTTCACCTTGATACTGGGCACCGTACTCTATGTATCTGCCACTACCGGGCTGGGCTTGTTGATGTCCTCATTCATGAAGACACAAATTGCCGCCATCTTCGGCACCGCGATCATTACAGTAACACCTGCCGTCAACTTCTCGGGGTTTTTCACGCCAGTAGCCACACTGACAGGAGGTGCACAGATATTCAGCCAGATCTTTCCCAGCAGCTATTTTCAACAAATATGCCTTGGTACATTTACCAAATCCATGGGATTTGAATCACTCATATATATGCTTTCGATGCTTCTGATGCTGTCTCTCATCTACCTTGCTCTGGGAATGACGCTGCTCAGGACACAGGAGCGCTAGCGATGATACGCTGTCTGAATAACATTTTTCGACTAGGCATCAAGGAGCTGTTCAGCCTCCGTTATGACCCGGTCATGGTGTTTCTGATTGTCTACATGTTCAGTATGGCGGTTATTGAAGAGGCTAACAATGCCATGGTCGCAGTCAATAATGCAGCGATTGCAATTGTAGATGAAGACCACTCACGACTTTCGAAACGTATCAACGACGCATTACTGCAACCCCATTTTCAGGTACCCGTAAGCCTGACCATTGATGAGATCGACAGCGCCCTGGATACAGGGCGATATACCTTTATCATCGATATTCCGCCGGACTTTCAGAAGGATGTCCTCGCTGACCACCTGCCGGTTATTCAACTTAATGTGGACGCAACTGCGATGAGTACAGCGGGAACCGGTGCAAGCTACATCCAGCGTATAATTTCCCAGGAAATTTCAGTGTTCCTTAACGGGCATGACACAGATCAGCTGGTAAACATCGTAACGCGTGCAATGTACAATCCCAATATGAATGCAATATGGTTTCAGGGAGTGATGTCACTGACAAACAACGTGACCATGCTCGCCATCTTATTAACCGGAGCCGCACTAATACGCGAGCGGGAGCATGGAACCATTGAACATCTGCTCGCCATGCCTCTACGCCCAATCGAGATCATGCTGGCTAAAGTATGGGCTAATGGCCTGGTTGTCCTGCTTGCTATCGCCCTGTCACTACACTTTGTTGTCCAGGGTGCGCTATCTGTTCCTATAGCGGGCTCGGTCCCCTTATATCTGACGGGTGCAGTTATCTATCTGTTTGCAGTCACGTCACTGGGTATATTTCTTGCAACACTTGCCAGAACCATGCCCCAGTTCGGACTGCTCGCCATGCTCGTGTTCGTTATCATGATGTTACTGTCAGGGGGGAATACCCCGTTAGAAAGCATGCCAGAAGGCCTACAGGCCATTATGAGACTGGTTCCGTCCACACATTTTATCAGCATGGCCCAGGCAGTTCTGCTACGTAATGCAGGGCTTGACGTGGTCTGGCCACAACTTGTCATAATTGCCGCAATTGGAACTGTTTTATTTATTGCAGCACATATACGCTTTCGAGCAACAGTAACATTGCCCCGATGATATATATTTCACTAATTCTTAAATCTACTGGGAAAAAAATGATTACACGATACCTTAACTTCATATTGATCCTTCTAGTGTCGCTACTTGGCTCGAACGTACACGCAGAAAGGGTATTTACGATTGGTATTGTTCTGGACGGGCAGATGGAACAGGCTGGCTGGACACAGGCACAATTTGAAAATGAATTGCGCGTATTGACCAGAGGTGAGTTTGATATACATTTTCCTAAAACAAAACAACTCGATGGTAAATGGTCTGCTAAACGCATCACTATGTTATTTAAACAACTTCAATCCGATCCAGAAGTTGATATGGTGTTGACCATGGGGTATGTCGCAAGTGCAATAGCTGCGTTGAGTGAAAATTTATCCAAGCCCACTTTTTCACCCTTTGTGATGGATGCTGATTTGTTAGGTCTACCCAGAAAGGGTAACACAAGTGGCGTTAGAAACCTGAATTACCTGACCGGTGACGCGAATTTCGTACGCGATCTTGAAGTCTTTCACACAATCGTCCCATTTCAAAACCTGGCTGTACTTATAGACCAGACTATCTATGAGGCACAAACTAAGACGGTAAAAAAAGCACAGGAAGTAGTTGCAGCAGCAGGCCTAAATCTGCATTTTATCCTGCAAACAGAACAAGACGAGGATCTGGCCAGCAAACTACCAAAGGATATTGATGCAGTCGTTCTAACCAGTTTACCGCGTCTTGGCCCATCCGCAATGAAACGCCTGATCAATGCCTTGATAGAGAAACGTATTCCCGCTTACAGCCTGCCCGGGTCTCATCTGGTTGAACAAGGTATCCTGATGTCTGAGGCCCCTGCTTCTGATTGGCAGCGTCTGGCCCGTCGCAATGCATTGAATATGCACGCCGTGATGAGAGGAGAAATCGCCGAAAACCAGCCTGTTGCGTTCAAGGGAAAACGACACTTGACCCTGAATATGGCGACAGCCCGTGCTATTGGTCTGTCACCACGTTATGATGTCCTTCGTCAGGCCATATTACTGCATGAAGAACCAACACCTACAGGCCGTCCGCTTTCCTTATCAACTGTCGCCCATGAGGCAGTCAGAGTAAATCTCGATTTGCGAGCTACTGCACTTGGTCTGGAAGGCAGCAAGTCTGAGATTGATAAGGCACAGGCCAGACTGCTCCCTCAACTGGGAGCCAGCATCGGCTACACCCGACTGAATGATAGTCGTATCAACGTTATCAGCGGTGCCGTTGCCGACCAATCTACAAAAGCCAGGCTAACATTAAGCCAGTTGATTTATTCTGATCGACTACGTAGCAATGTACAGATCCAGCAGTATCTACAAAATAACCGCGAGGCCCTTTACCGGCAACTGGAACTCGATATTATCCAGGAAGCGACTCTGTCCTACCTAAACATCCTCAAGGCACAGACGCAGGTACATATAAGACGGGAAAACACAAAACTTACCCGTACTAATTACCGCCTGGCACAGGAACGACAGCAATTAGGGGTTGGCAACCCGGCAGAGGTTTATCGCTGGGAAAGTCAGCTGGCCACTGCAAAAAAGGAATTACTGAGTGCACAGGCCCAGTATCAACAGGCCCGAGACAGCCTGAATCGTCTGCTACATCGCCCAATCAACGATCCATTTATCACTACATCCGCCACATTGGACGACCCAAGCCTGCTTGTGAGTCGCAAAGAGGTATTTGACTACGTAAACAATAACCGAGCTTTTAAAATAATGACAGAATTTCTGGTTAACGAAGCACTTAATGCATCACCTGCACTGGCTTCTCTGGATGAGCTGATTTTGGCCAGTCAACTGGAATTACGGGCCAACCAGCGTGCTTACTGGTCGCCCACTATTACACTCGATGGCGAACTATCAAATATCATGAATGAAGATCGTCAGACAGGACTGTCTGCAGAAGGTGATACTGACTGGTCAGTTGGCCTCAATGTTTCGATTCCATTATACGAAGGTGGTGCACGACGTGCCCGCGTGACTGGTTCACGTCTGGAGCTTGAACAAAACAATGTACAACGTAACGCCGCTGCTGAACGTATTGAACAAAACCTAAGATCAGCTCTCCACCAAATTAAGGCCTCATATCCCTCCATACAGCTTTCACGGGAGGCAGAAGTAGCGGCACGCAAAAACCTGAAACTTGTTACAGATGCCTATACTCGTGGCACACTGACAATTCTCGATTTGCTTGATGCACAAAATGCCGCATTGGTAGCAAAGGAATCTGCGACCAATACGATATTCACTTTTCTGATCGATCTAATGAATCTTCAGCGACACCTGGGGCGCTTTGACTTTTTTCTCGATCAGACTGCTCTGGACGATTGGCTGGACCGTCTAAGAAAACATATATATACAAGTGGAGGCGGTTAGAAATATCGAAATAGATATAAACAACTGCTTCGCTCCCATATTGACGAGGAACTACGCATTGTGTAGCTGGATACTACCGGTTACGAACTATCGGGATACCCCTGCTCCTGCATATGAACGTCAGCATGAGAGTAAAAAGCCAGGCTACCCCCGAGACACTGACCAGTCCGGTAATGTACCCACCTGTTTATAAAATGTTGTCCAGGTCTGTGCCGGTGGATATTACCCTGAACCCATACCAGGGTCCGGCAATGACGGTCCTCGGGTTTGCCGCACCGGGACTGGAGACCTAGTAATTCTCTTCAACCAGGCAGTTACGACCCTGATCCTTAGCCTGGTACAGCAGACCGTCAACACGCCTGAATAGTTCGTTCATCTCGACATCGCTGAGATTGTCCATACAGATCAGACCGATGCTCACGGTCACCGGCATCCGCTTGCCATCGAATATGAAGGCCTCGGTACGAAATTTCTGCAACATATCATCCGCGCGCTTGTGCCCTATCTCGCTGCCACAGGCCATCACTACCACGAACTCGTCACCGGCATAACGTGCCGCCATATCGCCATCCCTCGTACTGGCACTGAGCATGCTGGCAAGCTGCACCAGCACACTGTCTCCGGCCGCATGACCAAAGGTGTCATTGACCTGCTTGAAATTATCCACGTCGATCAGCATCAGACACAGGAACTGGTCTTCTACATTACGCCGTTGCAGACAATTGGACATATGTTTTTCAAAGGTGCGACGATTGGGCAACTTGGTCAGGTAGTCCACCGAGGCGATGTGTTCCAGGTTAACATTGGCATCCTTGAGTTTTCTGGTCGCGTCGTCCACGCGGATCTGCAAGCTACGGTTTAGAGACAGCACCTGCATGCGCGACAACTGCAGGCCACTGACCAGCTCTGCAAAAGAATGGTTCAGCTCCCAGATCTCACGCGGTGCGCGCCCCTGTACTTCCGGCCAGCGTCCCTCGATATCATGGGCGATCATTTCCTTGGCGGCAAAATTGAGCTGCTTGATAGGCCGGGTTATCCAGCGTGTTAACGCGACGCCGAGCGCAATGGCGAGTAACAGGCCAAACACACCCCAGCCAAGCTGGGTCATCAGTATACGGTTCACTACACGTTCGATTTCCGGTTTTGGTTGCGGCACCATAATACCCCAGTTGAACTCAGGTACCGAGGCATAACCGGCAACCATATTTGCCTTGATAAAAGGCGAATAGAATTCGGTCACGCCGGTTTTACCATTGGTCATGTCCTGTACGATTGGCCACTCGGACAGGTCACGCATCTCCTTCATCCAGGCCGGGTTGGGATGGGCTATCACCTTACCGAACTTGTCAACCATCGCTGAATGGCCCATTTCGCCAAACTTGATTTGCTTGCGCAGCTTTTCAATCAGGTCGATACGCAGCTCACCCAGCAGCACGTACATTATCTTACCGTCCTTGTTGCGTACCGGTTGCGACATAATCAGGGCCGGTTCGCCGTTCAGCGGGCTGGCCTTGATACCGGACACTATCCACTTGCCCTTGCTGCGCGTATACAGGTAGCAGGTCTCGCTCTCAAACAGGCGCACACTGCCGGGCAGGCTGGCGATCTTGTCGGTACTGATCCGGGTTCGGCCCTGTATATCGACCACGGTAATCGAGCGCATGCCATCATTCCGGACCAGCAGTTTGTTCAGAAATTCACGTTGTTCCCGACTCCATTGTTCAAGACTACCCTCCTGCTGGGCCAGATTGTGTTCGATAAAATCGGATACCATGCCAAGCGCGGTATGCTGATCGTTGATATAGACCGATATCGGGGCGGCCAGATTTTGGGCCAGTAATTGATGTTTCTCACGGACCTCGCGCCAGGCATTTTCCCAGGCCATCTGGTACAGCTTGTAGCCGAGGATGCCCAATGGCAGCGCGGTGACCAGTACCATGGCCAGCAGCAACAGCCGGTTGACCGGAGTCGATGCCGGATTGGACGGATTTTGTGTTGTCGTGTTCCCTGTCATGAGTCAGTGGACTCCATGTCTGCTATTAGTGTAACAAATCAATTAATATATCGACTATAACCAATAATTCTTTATGGTATTTTTCATCAGGACTGCGCTAACTTAATAACTAAAATTCAATAGCTTATAATATACCGATCAAATCGGGACCTGATCCTGAAGATAATATATTATAGATGCCCAAACCGGCCAGTGAGGAACTCCTGGCCGGTTCTGTTATGAGCCTCTTGCAGGAGTATTTATGTCACAAGTACTGGTTATCGGCAGCGGCGGGCGTGAGCATGCCCTGGCATGGAAATGTGCCCAGTCCGCAACTGTATCACGCGTTTACGTAGCACCCGGAAATGCCGGAACGGCCAACGAGCCCGGCCTGGAAAATGTTGCACTCCAGGTCGATGATATGGAGGGCCTGATGAACTTTGCCCGAGACAATAACATCGAGCTGACCATCGTCGGGCCCGAGGTACCACTGGTCGCCGGTATCGTCGACCGGTTCCAGCAGGCCGATCTGGCCATTTTTGGACCGACCCGGGCAGCGGCGCAACTGGAAGGCTCCAAGGCATTCACCAAGGATTTCCTTCAGCGTCACAATATCCCTACCGCTGCCTACCAGGTATTTACTGAAACCGCGCCCGCAATTGATTACATCCGTAGCCAGGGTGCACCGATCGTGGTCAAGGCCGACGGTCTGGCTGCCGGTAAGGGAGTCATCGTCGCAATAGATGAACAGCAGGCCATTGAAGCGGTCAATGACATGCTGGCCGGCAATTCCTTTGGCCAGGCCGGCAGCCGCGTCGTGATCGAGGAATTCCTGCAGGGCGAAGAGGCCAGCTATATCGTCATGGTCGATGGCGACCATATCCTGCCCCTGGCCAGCTCACAGGACCACAAGGCGCGTGATAATGCCGACCAGGGACCAAATACCGGTGGTATGGGTGCCTACTCACCCGCCCCGGTAGTCACCGCCGAAATGAACCGGCGTATCATGAGCGAGATCATCGAACCGACCGTGCGCGGTATGACCGCGGATGGCAATCGCTACACCGGCTTCCTGTATGCCGGCGTAATGATCGATCGGGACGGCGTACCGAAGGTACTGGAATATAACTGCCGTTTCGGTGACCCGGAGACCCAGCCGATCATGATGCGTCTGACCAGCGACCTGCCCGAACTGTGCCTGGCCGCGATCGACGGTCGCCTGCATGAAACACAGGCCGAGTGGGACCCGCGCGCGGCGCTGGGTGTGGTCATGGCCGCCGGAGGCTATCCGGGCAGCTACCGGCAGGGAGATCCGATCTCCGGCCTGCCGGAAGTCGACGCCTGCAAGGTGTTTCATGCCGGCACCCGGCTCGATGATGATGGGCAGGTAGTGACGGCCGGTGGCCGGGTGTTATGTGTTACCGCGCTGGGCGACAGCGTCGCGGCCGCGCAACAACAGGCCTATCGCTGCATCGAACAGATCAGCTGGGCTGACGCCTATTATCGTACCGATATAGGCTATCGCGCGATTGCGCGTGAACAGCAATAAAGCCGTTTACGGCGCAATTGCCCTGATCCACCGGAACGGTGGATAGGGAATCCAGAATGAAACCCGAAGGGGTTCTATGGGGCTAACCTGGCAAAGTGGCAATCCAGCAGATTACCCCCCCAACGCATCGTTGACGATGTTGTCGAGCAGGTCACCGACCGCCTTGATATCGATATCGATCATGCCGTGGCGGGCGACCTGGTCAAGCATGTGATCAAGAAAGGCCACGCCTGTCTCAAATGAAGCCGAACCCGTACCATCCAGGTTCACTGTTATCGAGATTTGGGTCTCATTCGTATTACGGGCCACGCTGGCCTTGCGTTCAGACATCAGATTTCCAGTAAACCAGATACTTCGAGTGTATAACTTTTCCGGCCCCGTGCCGGTTTCGCAGCCTATTATACCTATGTTTTTCCGCCACGATCAGCACAAACTTGAGCAAAT
>CAMYJU010000034.1 GCA_947258795.1 uncultured Gammaproteobacteria bacterium
TACGTTCGCCGGCAATGAAAACAACAATGACTAGGGGTTAGATCATGGGCGGCTTCGGTTATCTATTGCGTGGTTACAAACTGATGTTACAACCCGGCATACGCGGGTTTGTGATCATCCCGCTATTAATCAATATCGTATTGTTTGCCGCCGCAATCTTTTTCGCCTTTCAACAGTTCGACCTGCTCGTTAACTGGTTACTGGGCTACCTGCCTGGCTGGCTTTCCTGGCTGGAATATCTGCTCTGGCCGGTATTCGCACTGGCCACCCTACTGATTGTGTTTTTCAGCTTCAGCGTGCTTGCGAACCTGGTCGGCGCACCGTTCAATGGACCGCTGGCGGAGGCGGTCGAAAAACACCTGGCGAATGATACCAGCCTGCCCTCACCGGACTGGAAAACCGTGCTGAAAGGCGCGATCCCGGCGATATTGTCTGAATTGCAGAAACTGGCTTATTACCTGATACGGGTGATACCGTTATTAATCCTGTTCCTGATACCGGGGATCAATATCGTTGCGCCGTTCCTGTGGGCGCTGTTTACGGCCTGGATGTATGCGCTGGAATACCTGGATTACCCGATGGACAACAACGGCATCCTGTTCAGGGAGATGCGCCAGCGCATTCGTCAGCAACGCGGTCTGTCACTGACATTCGGTACGGGCGTCCTGCTGGTCACCATGATACCGTTGCTAAATTTTCTGATCATGCCGGCCGCAGTCTGCGGCGCCAGTGCGATGTGGGTGGAGCGTTTCAGACAGTCGGCTGACTGAGACTGTTACAGACTGATCCCGTAAACCGCTTTGTATTGCGCTTCAAATTCACCGAGATCGAACTTGTGATTCTGGGTGCCGTGATGTGAGATCTTGATCGCGCCCATCAAGCCGGCAACACGCCCGGTGGTCTCCCAGTCCATGTGCTTCATCATGCCAAACAGCAGACCACCCCGATAGGCGTCACCGCAACCGGTCGGATCCACCAGTCCGTCGGTTTTGGCCGGCGGGATTTCGTAGCGATGTTCGCTGGTGTAGATATGCGAGCCTTCCCCGCCGAGGGTGATGATATAGGCCTCGACCTGTTCGGCGATCTCGTGTGCACTCAGACCGGTACGTTC
This sequence comes from uncultured Gammaproteobacteria bacterium, assembly GCA_947258795.1. Classification (GTDB taxonomy): domain Bacteria; phylum Pseudomonadota; class Gammaproteobacteria; order DRJJ01; family DRJJ01; genus DRJJ01. The sequence goes on from CAMYJU010000034.1 coordinate 1,112, forward strand.
CTGTAGCAGCTCCGATTCATAGTCGTTCACGGTAACCCAGTTGGCCTGATCGATAAAGCGCAGCAGGTCCTCGCCATCGAACATCGGCAAGCCCTGGCCCGGATCAAAGATAAACGGAATACCGGCCTCGGCAAACTGTTCGGCATGCTGGATCATGCCATCGCGCCCGTCCGGCGACACCATGCCGATGCTGACCCCTTCGGCTTCACCGACCTGGTTTTCATGCGACAGGCTCATCGCACCCGGATGAAACGCGGTGATCTGGTTGTCGTCCTGGTCGGTGGTGATAAAGGCCTGTGCGGTATAGGTGGCATCCATCACCTTGATATGGCTACGATCAATCCCGCAGTTGTCCATCCAGTCGGCATAGGGCTGAAAGTCCGTACCAACCGTACCCATTGGCAGCGCCTTGCCACCAAGCAGGTTCAGGTTATAGGCGATATTACCGGCGCAGCCGCCAAACTCGCGGCGCATCTCCGGCACCATGAAAGACACGTTCAGGATATGGACCTTGTCAGGCAGGATATGCTTTTTAAACTGATCAGGAAAAACCATGATCGTATCGTAGGCAAAAGAACCACAGATTAGCGCAGACATATCATATCCTTATCTATTGTTATACCCGGTACAGCCGTGCCGGACTGTTTACCAGTCCCTGATAATACCACTAACCGGCCTGCCAGCGCAGATCCAGTTCCCTGGCAGCCCGCACATCGTCCAGCCTTCTGACCGGCAGGGTATAGGGTGCCCCTTTCACTTTTTCCGGATTATCTTTAGCCTCGGCCAGGATGGCGGCCATCGCATCAACAAACGCATCCAGCGTGGCCTTGTCTTCCGACTCAGTCGGTTCGATTAGCAGACACTCAGGTACCAGCAGCGGGAAGTAGGTGGTCGGTGCATGATGACCATAGTCAAGCAGTCGCTTGGCAAAGTCCATGGTGTTGACACCCAGTTCCGCAGCCTCATGTTTCAGGGTAACGATAAACTCATGGGTCGCACGACGTTCCGGATAGGCCAGCTTAAAGCCCTGCTCACGCATGCGCACCATCAGGTAATTCGCATTCAGCGTCGCAAACTCGGAAACGCGTAACATCCCCTGACGACCGAGCAGCCGTGCATAGATATAGGCACGCAGCAATACACCGACATTACCGGCAAACGCGGACAGTTGGCCGATCGTGTGCGGATATTGCTTGCTGGTCAACAGCGAGTATTCATCACCGTCATAGCCGACCATCGGTACCGGCAGGTAAGGCTCCAGGCGTTCCGATACGCCGACCGGACCAGCACCCGGGCCACCGCCACCATGTGGCGTAGAGAAGGTCTTGTGCAGGTTCATATGGATCACATCGAATCCCATATCACCCGGCCGGACCTTACCCAGGATCGCATTCAGATTGGCGCCATCGTAATACAGCAAACCGCCGGCCTCATGCACAATACCGGCAATCTCCTCGATACGACGCTCAAACACGCCAACGGTCGACGGGTTGGTCAGCATGATGCCGGCCGTTTGCGGACCGACTACGGCGCGCAGGGCGTCGACATCCACGTCACCATTGGCCGCGGTCGGGATCTCGCGCACCTTGTAGCCGCACATTACCGCCGAGGCCGGGTTGGTGCCATGCGCCGCATCGGGTACCAGCACCTCGGTACGCTCTGTATCACCACGTGCGTCATGATAGGCGCGGATCATCGCCATGCCGGCGAACTCACCCTGGGCACCGGCGGCAGGACTCAGCGAGACCTCCTGCATGCCGGTCACATCCTTGAGCATCTCCTGTAATTCGTACAGGCAGGCAAGCACGCCTTGACCCAGCGCGTCCGGCGCCAGGGGATGACGTGACAGAAATCCCGGTAGCATCGCCAGCGTATTACAGGCACGCGGGTTGTATTTCATCGTGCACGAACCGAGCGGATAAAAATGCGTGTCGATCGAGAAATTCTGTTGCGACAGGCGCGTGTAATGACGCACCGCCTGTAACTCCGATACCTCCGGCAGACCGGTCGGTGACTTTCTCAGCAGACCCTCGGGTATATCACTGACATCGGCATCGCCGGATGGCGCCTGTACGGCTACCGTTCGGCCGGTTTCGGATTTTTCAAATATCAACATTTTGTATTTTCCGGTTACACATCGGTGTAGTCTTCTTAATCCCCTCTTCCTGAGGGAGAGGGTTAGGGTGAGGGGATAAAAAAACAGTCATTTATATTGACCCCCTCATCCCATCCTTTGCCCTGATGGAGAAGGCTTAGCTACAACGCCGCCAGTGCCGCATCGTAATTCGGCTCCTGGGTAATTTCAGGTACCAGCTCGGCATACATCACCTTGTCGTTTTCATCCAGCACGACCACGGCACGAGCGGTGATACCTGCCAGCGGCCCATCGGTAATCAGTACCCCATAGTCCTTGGCAAAATTGCGCGAACGCATCATCGACAGAGTGGTGACATTATCTATCCCTTCGGCAGTACAGAATCGGCCGGCCGCAAAAGGCAAATCGGCAGAGACGATCAACACCGCGACATCGTCACGACCACCTGCCGAATCGCTGAATTTTTTAGTTGAGGTCGCGCATACCCCAGTGTCCAGACTGGGCACAATATTCAGTAGCTTCTTTTTACCGGAATAGTCCGGCAGGTGCACATCATTCAGACTGCCATCGACCAGGTGAAAATCCGGTGCCTGTGATCCGACAACGGGCAGCTCGCCACTGGTGTTGATCGGGTTTCCTTCAAGTGTAATTGTAGCCATGATGTCTCTCCTTTGTTCGTATTATCAATAGCGCGCAACGCTTGCCCGGCAAGCGTTACATATTCTGGCAAACGACATACCACATGCTCACCATCTCGGTTTGACCGGGCATTTGACCGATTGGTTACGCAGCAGGATACGTTCCAGATGCCGGGCATAGGCCTCGATATCCTCCTCGCTGCGCATTTCCGTTGCACAAACCAGTAAACAGTTTTCCAGCTCCGGGTAATCTTCAGACAGATCCAGACCTGCCAGTACACTCTGGGCGGCCAGGGCCTTCAGGATATCCCTGACCGGCACAACGAAATGTAAAACCACTTCGTGAAAATAGGGTCCGTTGAACAGCAGTTCCACACCATCCAGTGCAGTCAGGCGCTCAACCAATAGCCGTGTATTGGCATGGCATTGCGAGGCGACCTTGCCCAGGCCCTGCTCACCAAGGATCGCCATATGGATGGTGGACGCGGTAATCATCAGGCCCTGATTGGTACAGATATTCGAAGTCGCCTTCGAGCGCCGGATATGCTGCTCACGCGCCTGCAAGGTCAGGGTATAGCCGGTTTTACCATCCAGGTCGACCGTGCGGCCAATGATGCGTCCCGGCATCTGCCGGACCAGTGCCTGGGTACAGGCCATAAAGCCATAATATGGGCCGCCCGATGACATCGGTATCCCCAGCGGCTGACCTTCACCACAACTGATATCAGCTCCCTCGCTGCCCCATTCGCCCGGCGGCTTGATCAGCCCCAGTGCGACCGGATTAACCACCGCGATCACCAGCGCCTTGTGCCGGTGCGCCCAGTCTGTCAATGCATCGATGTCTTCCAGCCGGCCCAGATAATTGGGCATCGGTACGATCAACGCGGCAAAATCGTCTGGCTCTGCCGGCAGGCTATCTATATCCAGCACACCGGCTTGATGATCGAAATCCAGTTCCTCGAGCGTGATACCCTGATGGTGTACGATGGCATGGGTTGTACGACGATAGGCCGGATTCACAGTGCGCGGTACTAGTACACGTTTGCTTTTCGATTTGCGGTTGGCACGCACCGCCATCAGTACCGCCTCGGCCATCGCCGAGCCGCCATCGTATAACGAGGCATTGGCCACATCCATGCCGGTCAGCGAGGTCATCATACTCTGGTATTCGTACAATAACTGCAGGGTACCCTGGCTGGCCTCCGCCTGGTAAGGGGTATAGGCGGTATAAAATTCACCACGCGTGGTCAGTTCCCAAACCGCAGCTGGGATATGATGCTCATAGGCACCGGCACCCAGAAAACACAATGACTGGCCATCCTGTGCCGCCCGTGCATGCATCAGGCGGCTGACCTCCATCTCCGACATTCCGTCAGGGATATTACTCAACTCGCCCGCACGTAAGGATGCAGGAATCTCATCGAACAGTTGTTCGGTTGAATCAATACCAATAGCTTCAAGCATGGCCTTGATATCGGTTTCAGTATGGGGAATATACGGCATGATTTCTTTCCCGGCTGTTTATCCTGACTATCTAGTGAGTTTCGCTGGCCACATGCGCTTCATAGGCCTCGGCATCCATCAGGTCGTCCAGGCTGGCCGACTCTGACGGCTGCACCCGCATGATCCAGCCTTCACCATATGGATCGGTGTTGATAATCTCGGGTGTATCGGCCAGGTTCTCGTTACCCTCGATCACCTCGCCATCGACCGGGCTGTAGATATCGGAGGCCGCCTTGACCGATTCAACCACTGCACAGGCCTCTTTGACCTCCACCTCGGTACCGCTTTCCGGTGCCTCGACGTAGACCAGGTCGCCCAGCAAGTCCTGGGCATGGTCAGTAATACCCACGGTGATACTGCCGTCGCCTTCTATGCGCACCCATTCATGGCTGCTTGTGTATTTAAGATCTGAAGGTATCTCACTCATGATAATTCCTCGCTATTCTTTTCTTTCTATAGACAAGATTTACCGTTGCGCACAAACGGTGGTTTAACAATCTCGACTGCAATATGCCGATTGCGTATCTCGACTTCAGCCTGGTCTCCATCGTAGGCAGGTATGCGCGCGAATGCGATTCCATGTCCAAGCGTCGGAGAGAAGGTACCACTGGTAATCTCGCCGACACCGGCGTCACCAACCAGCACCTTCTGATGTCCACGCAACACACCACGTTCCTTCAGCACCAGGCCGACCAGTTTGCGTTGCACGCCCTGCTGTTTTTGCTTTTCCAGTGCCTGACGCCCGATGAAGTCGCGTTCCTGTGGTTCCCAGGCCACAGTCCAGGTCAGGCCTGACTCCAACGGGCTGACCGATTCATCCATGTCCGTGCCATACAGGTTCATACCCGCCTCGAGACGCAGCGTGTCGCGCGCGCCCAGGCCAATCGGCTCCACACCCGCTTCACGCAGTTCCCGCCAGAATGCCGCGGCGCGATCGCCGGGCAGAATTATCTCCACCCCATCCTCGCCGGTATAGCCAGTGCGGGCTATAAACAGATCGTCCATCACGGTTGCGACAAACGGCTTCAGTGAACGCACCGATTCACAGTCCGGCAGTACCTTGCACAGATGGTCAATGGCCTGCGGCCCCTGTACCGCGATCATGGCCAGCTCAGGCCGTTCCTTGACGGTGATGTCAAACGAAGCCGCCTGCTGGTTTATCCAGGCCAGATCCTTTTCACGGGTCGCGGCATTGACGACCATACGATACCAGTCCGCCTGCAGATAGTAGACGATCAGGTCATCGATGATACCGCCGTCCTGATTCAGCATACAGGTATACAAGGCCTTGCCACTGTCTTTCAGACGATCAACATTATTGGCAAGCAGATACTGCAAAAAGGCCTTGACCTCATTACCGGTCAGGTCAACCACGGTCATATGAGATACATCAAACATACCCACAGCCCGACGCACCTGATGATGCTCGTCAAGCTGGGAGCCATAGTGAATCGGCATCTCCCAACCGGCAAAATCAACGATTTTAGCTCCGGCGGCCAGATGCTCTTCATATATAGGTGTACGGTTACCCAAAGTTCTTCTCCGACATGCACACAGAACGAATACCGATACTGGTATCGGCGTTCGCCCCTCTGTCCGGTAACCTGAGAGATTGGGACGTCATCACGCCCCTGCCCCGTCGGTGGACTGCCTGATAACAGTCACTCTCCAGAGGCAACCTGTCCCCATGGTCCTTTTTGCCTGAGCGTTTCCGGGCGGGTTGCGCCTTCGGCGCCTCACGTCATTATGTTGGTAAAATGACGTAAGGTCTCTCCCATGGGCACTATGCCCGTGTGCAAACAGGCATGGCTGCGCAACGAACTATACCGGTCCTCGCGCCAGATTGCCAAAAAAACATCAGTAACATGTTCGGGATTAAGCACTTTTAGACAACTATTGTCTATGGATTACAATGGCTTGCGATGCATAGATATGACAGGCTGGAAACTTGTCGATATCCTGGCTGTCATACAACTGCAGCGGGCCTTTACTATTAAATTGCTGTTGTCCGCCCACGTTTAAGTAATTGCCGCTATCAGCGGAAACAGGTAAGCTAGGAATCGATGGACAGCTTGATGCATAAACTTACACTGATTTTTCTGGCACTCAGCGTGTCGGTTATGCCTTTGCACGGACTTGCAAACGCAATCAGCGATAATGGCTGCTGCGATCACTCAGACAGTACACCGGCGCATCATTGCGACACCCAGGCGGGTACAGATCAGCAACATGAGTCACCTTGCCAGCAGCATGATGACTGTACGGCAGGCAATTGTCTGACCAGTGCGTCCTGCTCAACATCAGGTCCAGGACTGACCGCAACCAGTTATTTTTCATACAAACCTGTTATCCAGTCTCCGTTTGAGCTGACCAGGCATCTTTTCAGTAGCCAGACCAGCCCACCACTGTTACAACCTCCCTGTATCCTGACTGTCTAGACCAGTCCGCACGAGCGGCCTGATAGCAGGCGCTGTGCGATTTTTGCAATACCAGTAAAAACATGGAGAGACACTATGAACGTGTCACCGATACCAACCGTTACCGGCTCTTGGGCATATGGCTGCAAACAGGTTCTGTCTGTGCCTGTATTGACCATATTACTACTCTGGCACCCGTTTACCCGGGCAGAGTTGAGCCTGGCACAGGCCGAGATCATTGCCGGCCAGACCGACCCGATGGTCGCGGCCAGCCAGGCCAGATCACGCGCGCTCACAGACAACGCCGTGGCCGATGGGCAGTTACCCGATCCGAAACTCAAACTAGGACTGTTCAACCTGCCCAACGACAGTTTTGACATCGACCAGGAACCGACCACGCAGCTACGCCTGGGCGTCCAACAGGCCTTCCCGCGCGGCGATACGCTTCGCTACAAGCAGAAACAAACCAGCTGGAAATCAACCGCTGAGCAGCAACGTAGCGAATCCATTGGGTTAAAGATCATCCGTGATGTGCGCCTGGAATTCCTTGAGCTGTATTACCAGGTCAACGCCGGCCTGATTATTCAGCAAAGCCGGAATGTGTTTAGCAACCTGGTCATGGTTACCCAGGCCCACTATGGCTCCGGCCGGGTACGCCAGCAGGATGTATTACGTGCTGAACTGGAACTGTCCCGGCTTGATGATCGCGCCACACGTATACGCAACCAGGAAGAAATCAGTCGCGCGAGCCTGCGGAAATGGATCGGGGATGCCGCCAGTGACAAAATTGATACCATATTTCCTGAACTACCCGAAATACCTTCACAGGACAGCATTCATACCGGGCTCGAACACCATGCCGAGATCCGCGCCGAAACCGCCCGCATCCAGTCCTGGGAACAGGGTGTCAATATCGCCCGTGAGCAGTACAAGCCCGGTTGGAGTGTCGGTGTCGAGTATCGCACCCGCTTTGGCGAAAACCCCGATGGTTCTGATCGCACCGATATGACCGCGGCGATGGTCACCGTCGACCTGCCGTTGTTTGCGGAGAAGCGCCAGGACAGACGTCTGAGTGCCAGCCAGCAACAGGCCACCGCCGCACGTATGGATCGCAAGGACCGCTTGCGTAAGCTGAAGGAAATACTGGACCGTGAATATGCCAACTGGTTACGCCTCGGTGAACGTGAACAATTGTACGAAAACCGTTTGCTGCGTGAGGCGAGCGCCACCGCGACCGCCTCGCTGAATGCCTACCAGAGTGGTGTGACTGAATTTACCAGCTTGATGAGAGCACGCCTGACCGAACTGGATGTGCGTTTGCAGGATCTGCGCATTCGTGTCGACCGGGCCAAGGCCAAGGCCAAGCTGTTATATCTCGCTGCAGGAGTACAACAATGAATAAAATGATTTCCACCCTATTGACCAGCCTGTTGATTGCGGGGTTGCTACCACTACAGGCCACCAGGGCCGCCGAAGACGGTGAACGCGAGGCCCTGTACTGGGTCGCACCGATGGACCCGAACTACCGGCGTGACAAACCCGGTAAATCACCGATGGGTATGGACTTGATCCCGTTTTATGCCGATGACGGTGATGCCGGTCCCGGCATCACCATTAAGCCCGAGGTCGTACAAAATCTCGGTGTACGCACAGCCACTGCCGAAAAAAGTCGATTATGGCGTGGTATCGATACCGTAGGCTATGTCGACTTTGACGAGTCCAAGCTAAGCCATATCCACCTGCGTACCAAGGGCTGGGTTGAAAAACTGACTGTGAAATCCGAAGGCGAAAGGGTCAAAAAAGGACAGCGCCTGTTCAATCTATATTCCCCTGAACTGGTTAATGCCCAGGAAGAGTTTGTACAGGCATTGTTAGTTGGCAATACCGGCCTGATCCGTGCATCGCGCGAACGACTCGACGCGCTGGGTATCCAGCCACGTACTGTCAATCAGCTTGAGAAAACGCGCAAGGTCAAACAGACCATCGAGATCTATGCAACACAGGATGGCGTCGTCTCTGCGCTGGGTGTTCGCGAGGGTATGTATGTCAAACCAGCCATGCGCGTCATGTCGCTGGCCGACCTGTCCAGTGTATGGATACTGGCCGAGGTATTTGAGCGCCAGGCCAACTGGGTAGCACTGGGTCAGCAGGCCGAAATCCGACTGTCGTATTTACCCGGCGAGACCTGGGAGGGGCGCGTGGAATATATCTACCCCAGTCTGGACCCGAAGACCCGCACACTGAAAGTCAGGCTGCGCTTTGATAACCCGGGCGAGAAACTAAAGCCCAATATGTACGCGCACATCAAGATCTTCGGTGGCGCGCAGGAAGAGACCATTGTTATGCCAATCGAGGCACTGATACGAACCGGCCGTGAAGAACGCGTGATTCTGGCCCGAGGCGAAGGACGATTTGAGGCACGTATGGTCACCGCCGGCATAGAGAGCGGTCGCTGGGTGGAAATCAGGGAAGGCATCCAGGAAGGCGACGAGGTCGTGGTCTCGGGCCAGTTCCTGCTCGATTCCGAGGCCAGCATGAAGGCCAGCATAACACGCATGACACCAATGGAAGACAGCAGCCAGCCGGAACCGGAGCAAGTCAGCGGTAGCGGTGTGATCGAAAGCATGATGCCCGCCCATGGCATGCTCAACATGACCCACGAACCAATTGACGAACTCGGCTGGCCGGCAATGACCATGGACTTCCGTACCGCCGAAGGCGTCAAACTGGACAAGGTCAGAACCGGTGACAAAGTCATGTTCACACTGAAAAAGCAGGATGACCGCTATGTCGTCACCGAGATACACAAGATGAGCGACAAGGAGATGCAGCCATGATTGCGCGCATCATCGACTGGTCTCTGAACAACCGTTTCATGGTGCTGCTGTTGACCCTGATCCTGACTGGCTGGGGGATTTACTCAGTCAAGAACACACCGCTGGATGCGATACCGGACCTGTCCGACGTGCAAGTGATCATCAAGACCACCTTCCCGGGCCAGGCCCCGCAGGTGGTAGAGGACCAGGTCACCTACCCGATGACCACGGCCATGTTGTCTGTACCGAAAGCCACCAACGTGCGTGGCTATTCGTTTTTTGGCGACTCGTTCGTATATGTCATATTCGAAGATGGTACCGACCCGTACTGGGCGCGTTCACGCGTACTGGAATACCTGAGTCAGGTCACCAGCAAACTGCCGCCTTTGGCGCGACCCGAACTCGGACCGGATGCAACCGGTGTCGGCTGGGTGTATGAATACGCGCTGGTCGACAGAAAAAACACACTCGATCTGTCACAACTGCGCAGCCTGCAGGACTGGTTTCTGAAATACGAGCTACAAACCGTACAGGGAGTTTCAGAGGTGGCCACCATCGGTGGCATGGTCAAACAGTATCAGGTCGTGCTCGACCCGGACAGCCTGCGCGCCTATGGACTGACCCTGGACAAGGTCAAGACCGCGATACAACGCGGCAATCAGGAGACCGGCGGCTCAGTGGTTGAAATGGCCGAGGCCGAATACATGGTGCGTGCGAGCGGCTATATCGATGAAATCGAGGATCTGCGCAACATCCCATTAGGTATGGATATGCGAGGCGGTACACCGATCCTGCTGAAAGACGTCGCACAAATCCGTCTGGGCCCACAGCTGCGTCGCGGCATCGCCGAACTGGACGGGGAAGGTGAAGTAGTCGGCGGCATTATCGTCATGCGTTATGGCGAAAACGCACTGACCACCATCAATGCGGTCAAGCAAAAGCTGTCTGAACTGGCCGAGAGCCTGCCGGAAGGGGTTGAGGTGATCGAGACCTATGACCGCTCGGCCTTGATCAAGCGTGCGGTCGACACCCTTAACGGCAAACTGGTTGAGGAATTCCTGGTGGTCGCACTGGTGTGCGTGGTGTTCCTGTTCCACTTGCGTTCCTCACTGGTGATCATCCTGTCACTACCAATCGGCATCCTGACCGCCTTCATTGTCATGGAACGTATGGGCATCAATGCGAATATCATGTCGCTGGGCGGGATTGCGATTGCGATCGGTGCAATGGTTGATGCAGCGATCGTGATGATCGAGAATGTACACAAGCATATCGAGAAAACTCCGCTCACGGATGAAAACCGATGGGAGATCATCCGCCAGTCAGCGATGGAAGTCGGACCGCCACTGTTTTTCTCACTGATGATTATTACCCTGAGCTTCCTGCCGGTGTTTACCCTGGAGGCTCAGGAAGGCCGTCTGTTCAGTCCATTGGCCTATACCAAGACCTTTGCGATGGCGGCCGCAGCGGGCCTGTCGATCACGCTGGTACCGGTGCTGATGGGTTATTTCATTCGCGGCCACATTACGCCTGAGCACAAGAACCCGATTAACCGCGTATTGATTGCCGGCTATCGGCCGTTCATTAACACGATTCTGAAAATACCTAAAACCGTTATCGCCGCATCCGTGCTGCTGGTGGTGGTTGGCATGTGGCCAATCTCCCAGCTTGGTTCGGAGTTTATGCCTGACCTGGACGAAGGCGACCTGTTGTATATGCCCAGCTCCTTCCCGGCCATCTCGGTCGGCAAGGCGCAGGAGCTGTTGCAGCAGACCGACCGCCTGATCCGCACGGTACCGGAGGTCAGGAGCGTCTTCGGCAAAATCGGCCGTGCCGAGACGGCGACTGATCCGGCACCCCTGACCATGATCGAAACCACCATACAGCTCAAGCCGCGTGACCAGTGGCGCGAAGGCATGACCGTAAACAAACTGAAAATGGAACTGAACGAACTGGTCCAGTACCCAGGCACGGTATCGGTCTATTCCGAACGTGTTGCCGGTGGCCGTTATGTGACCGTCGATATCGACCGTATCGCAACCGCACGCCTTGGGCTGAATATTGCGGATGTGCAGACCGTCGTGCGCACTGCGCTGGGCGGTATGCGAGTCGCGATGACAGTCGAGGGACTGGAACGCTATCCGATCAATATCCGATACCCGCGTGACGTACGCGACTCACTGGAGAAATTGCGTAACCTGCCGGTAGTCACGCCGATGGGCGCAAATATCCCGCTCGCGGAAGTCGCCGACATACGCATTGAAAGTGGCCCGGGAATGATCAAGACCGAGAATGCGCGCCTGAACGGCTGGACCTATATCGACATTGAAGGCCGGGACCTCGGTTCCTATGTCGTCGATGCACAAAAGGCTGTGCGTGAACAGGTCAAGCTGCCGCCAGGCTATTCGATATCCTGGTCCGGACAGTACGAATACCTGGTGCGCGCGAAACAGAAACTGGCTACCGTATTACCGGTGACACTGGTCATTATCATCCTGTTGCTATACATGAACTTCCGCAAGTTCAGCGAGGTCCTGATTATCATGGGCACCCTGCCGATGGCCCTGGTCGGTGGTGTCTGGTTGTTGTATCTACTCGACTACAACATGTCGGTCGCGGTCGGCGTCGGCTTCATCGCGCTGGCCGGGGTAGCGGTTGAAATTGGCGTCGTCATGCTGGTGTATCTGAATCAGGCGCTGCAACGGCATATTGTTGAAGCCGACCGTGCGCAGCGCAGTCTGACTGCAGCTGATATCCGTACTGCGGTCATCGATGGTGCCCTGTTACGTGTCCGCCCGATCATGATGACGGTCGCGGCCATTATTGCCGGTCTGTTACCAATCATGCTCGGCGGTGGCACCGGTTCGGAAGTCATGCGCCGCATTGCGGCGCCCATGGTTGGCGGCATGGTCAGTGCGACCATTCTGACCCTGGTGCTGATACCGGCCATCTTCCTGGTGTGGAAGCAGTTAAGCCTGACCAGCAATAAATCCGAGTAGTGTTTACGCTGAAATGGCACTGACTCACTATGAATCACGTAAGCCATGACTGCATGGTTCATCAGATATAGAGGAGAAATATAATGAGTGACGGTGGAATCATGGGTTTTGGAGGCGGATTGATGTGGCCGCTCTGGATCTTATTGATCGTAGTATTTATAGCAGTGGTTCGCGGGCTGGGAGGCAACAACACCTCATCAGGCAGCTACAAACGGTCGCCTTTACGGATACTGGAAGAACGTTATGCACGCGGTGAGATCGATGAACAGGAATTTGAACAACGCAAACGTAAACTGGAAGACTGACTCCCGGAGGGAATCCTATGAGTTTTAGAAAAATAACCGCCATTGTTCGTCCGGATTCACTTGAGAAGGTGGTAAAGACACTGAAAGAACTGGGTTTGCCCGGTGTCAGCGTCAGCCAGGTCAAGGGCTATGGTGAATATGCCGATTTCTATGCAAAAGACTGGATGGTGACACATGCCCGTATCGAAATTTTTATTGACCTGGAGCGAGCCGAATCTGTCGCACAGGCCATCATGCAGGCTGCGCATACCGGTATAGAAGGAGATGGCATAGTCGCCATTTCACCGGTTGAGGAAATATTTCATATCAGAACCATGCAAAGGTGTGATGAGAAGCCCTGCTAGCCCGGGATTCGTTAAACTGCATCCGGACTACTGGCTGCTGTTGACCTGGCCATACGCGGCAAATCACCGGCCAACCCCATCGCATGGCGTATAATCCCCTGCTTGACCGGCCCTGAACGGTCAACCAGTGACAGGCCCATATTGCGCATCAGTCTGAGCGGTGATAACTGGGCGCCGAATAGTTGCTTGAACGCGGTCATGCTCCACATCATGCTCAGGTTATCGCCCTTGCGCCAGCGCTGATATTGACCTAGTGCCTGGGGGTCCCATAACGGCCGTTTGTGTTGACGGGTTTGCAGCAGGATTTCGGCCAGTGCCGCCGCGTCCAGAAAACCCAGGTTAACACCCTGCCCTGCCAGTGGGTGTATCGCATGTGCCGCGTCCCCAATCAGTACTACGTGCCCTGCGGTATAGGACTGCGCGTGCTGCTGAATCAATGGATAGGCCAGGCGATGTGTAGTTGCGGTGACCCCGCCCAGGCGGTGAGCAAAAGCAAGACCCAATTGCTCACAAAACGACTCATCATCCACATTAATCAGTTCATCAGCCCGCTCAGGCGTGGTGGTCCAGACGATCGAACAGCGACCGTCTGCGAGTGGCAAAAAGGCCAGCGGACCTTCCGGCAGAAACCGCTGCCAGGCGGTTTCCTGATGACTGTGTTCGGTGGTGACCGTCGCGACCACGGCATGCTGGCCATAGGGTCGTCCCTGTACCGCGATGCCGGCCGCATCACGCACCGGTGACTGGCGTCCATCCGCGCCTACCAGTAAATCGCAGCTGATCAGCGAGCCATCATCCAGGCTAACCTGACATTGCCCGTCACACTGGCTATACGACTCGAAGCGCAGTCCTTCCAGGCAGGCGATGTTATCGGCCTGCAACACCACCTCACGCAGTGCGTCGACGGTCACACTATTTTCGATGATGAATCCCAGGTAGGGTTCGCCAATATCAGCGCTGTCAAAATGGATACTGCCATCACCTCCGGCATCCCAGACATGCATTTCACGGAACGGGCTGAGCCGGCGCCGTGCCACCCCGTCCCAGGCACCGGCGGCCTGTAAGATGCGTTCAGAAGCGCGGGTTATCGCTGACACACGCAGGTCATATTCGTCCGGCGTCCACACCGCAGGCGCCGCCCCTTCGAGCAGTATGATCTGCAGGTCACTGTCACGCAGCGCTGCAGCCAGGACGGTGCCGACCATGCCACCCCCGACGATTAATAAATCACATTGCCGCTGTTCACTCATATCGATAATCCTCGGCTCAGGCGCGGTAATCGTCCGGCCAGACCCATGGTCCGCCGGGTCAGAAAACCTTTCATACCCGGCAACCGGTCCAGTGCCAGCAAACCCAGCTCACGCGCCAGAATCACAGGAGGCAACGGGTTGCTGAAGACACGTGCCACGGTATCGGTAAATGCGATCATGTTACGATGATCACCCCGTCGCTGGCGTGCATACTGTTCCAGTAATTCATTCGAACCCGAATCCGCACCGGCAACCAGCGCATCGGCGATCAATTCCGCCAGTACCGCGACATCACGTATACCCAGGTTAAAACCCTGGCCGGCTACCGGATGCAGGGTGTGTGCCGCATTGCCGATCAGGGCGACACGTTGATCAGTCGCACGCCGGGCCATCATCAAGCGTAACGGGAAAGACTGGCGCTGACCGACATGGGTAAAACGACCGGCACGAAAACCAAAGCGTTCCTGCAAATGCTCTAGAAAACGCTGGTCCGACCATGCCATGACCTCATCCACCTCGGCATCATGTATGGTCCATACCAGCGCCCGACGACAACCTGCGGTAGCTTCAGCGCTGTCGGTCATCGGTAACAGTGCCAGTGGCCCGCTATCGGTAAAACGTTCATAGGCTATGCCCTGATGCGCAGCCGATGTCGTCACATTCGCAATCACCGCAGTCTGACCGTAATGCCATTCACGCACCGGTATATTCAGCTTCTCGCGTATTGTGGATTGCGCACCATCGGCCGCGACCAGCAGCGAAGCATCCAGTTCCCGCCGTTCAGCTTCGTGTTCGAGGACGATATGTACGCCGCTATCGTCACTGCTGAAGTCCAGTAGTTGCGCCGGCATGAACAGATCAACATTGTCCAGTTGCTGTACCCGCTGCGCGAGGATATATCCCAGACTGCTGATTTCAACCACATAGCCGAGGGCCTCATGACCACCATCGGAGGCCGCCAGCCGAGCTGCGCCGAAATGGCCGCGATCGGAGATATGAATATCCTGTATCGCGGCAGCATGCCGGCTGATATCCTGCCACACACCCATCGAGTCGAATATCCGGCTTGAACCATAGGCCAGCGCAATGCTGCGCTCGTCATAGCCAGGGGCCTGCGCCTGCCGGAATGGTGTTTTTTCCAGCAAGGCGATACGGGCACCGCTACCAGCCAGCGCACAGGCCAGACTGCAACCGGCCAGGCCACCACCACTGATCAGCAGATCGTAGTCACGCTCGTGCATCCATCAATGCCTCGATTTCATCCGGGTCAGTCGGTACGCCCGCGGTCAACACCTGGTAACCGTCTTTGGTGACCAGCACATCATCCTCGATACGCACCCCGATATTCCACCACTTGCGCGCCACCCCTTTGCTGTGCGCCGGAATATACAGGCCGGGCTCAATCGTCATGACCATGCCCGGCTCCAGCAGGCGCCACTCCTCATCCAGCTTGTAATCCCCGACATCATGCACATCCATACCCAGCCAGTGCCCGGTGCGATGCATATAAAACTTGCGATAGCGCTCGTCCTTGATACATTGACGCAAGGTACCCTTGATCAAGCCAAGCTTCAGCAAGCCCCGGGTCAATTCCTTCACAGCGGCCTGATGTGGGTCATTCCAGTGATTTCCCGGCCTGACCTGGTCGATGGCCGCCCGTTGCGCCTTCAGCACTACCTCATAGACCGCGCGCTGTGTCTTGCTATAGGCACCGTTTACCGGAAAGGTACGGGTAATATCGGCAGCATAACATTCGCATTCCGCACCGGCGTCGATCAACAACAGGCCGCCGTCCTCAAGCTCGGCGTTGTTCTCGGTATAGTGCAGTATGCAGGCGTTCTCCCCACCCGCGACAATACTGGAATAGGCCGTTTGCATGCCCGCCTTGCGAAATTCGTGCAGGATTTCGGCCTCGATTTCATATTCCATCATGCCCGGCTTGCATACCTTCATCGCACGTTTGTGTGCATTAGCCGAAACCTTCATCGCGCGTTTCATCAGTGAAATCTCGGCTCGCGACTTGAACAGACGCATATCGTGCAACATATGTTCCAGCGCGATAAATTCACCTGGTGTACGGGTACCGCTGCGGGACTTATGCCGTATCTGGTTCACCCAGCCCAGCACTCGCTGGTCGAAGGCCGGATTGGCGCCCATGGTGTAATACACACTGTCGCGACCTTCCAGCAAACCAGGCAGGATTTCATCGATATCATCTATCGGAAACGAATCGTCGGCGTCAAAATCGGCAATCGCGCCTTCCTGACCCGAGCGGCGCCCGTTCCAGGTCTCCATCACCGGGTCACGTTCCCGGCAGAACAGGATATATTCGGCGTGCTTGCGCCCGGGTACCAGTACCATCACCGCCTCGGGTTCCGGATAACCAGTCAGGTACTGGAAATCGCTGTCCTGCCGGTATTCATACTCGACATCACGATTACGAATCGTCACCGGTGCCGCCGGCAGGATGGCAATGGCGTCTTCACCCATCATACGCATTAGCTGCCGGCGTCGACGTGCAAATTCTTTTCTGTTCATCGTTCCAGCCACGCCCAGGTTATCATAGTTGAGGCCCCTCCGGATGCATGGCCTCCAGTACCATCAGCACGTTCAGACGGACGTATTCGCTCACTTCCACCAGGGCCTGCTCATCCAGCTCTGAGGCCTCGTCCACATTGTCATCCACCCTGCTGAACTCAACAAAGGTCCTGATCACATCATCAATCTCGGCTGGCAAAGGCGAATCCGACTCGCCTCGCCCGGAACTGAACCCCAGCAGATAGCCCTCGCACCACTCGCCCAAGGCCCTGACCCGGTCGGTCAATGCCTGGTCATCATCCGGTAACAACAATTCGAACTCGTACAATTCAGATGCCATACCTTTTTCGGACTCGACAAACAAATCCTCCAGCAACGTAATGGTCTCAGCCATCAACACATCTGCAGCATCCGGAGTGTGCCCCATCACCTGTTTAAGCCAATCCCTGAAATCGGCTTTACCGGCCGAAGAAATTAGACCACACAGAATTCCGTGCGCCTCGGACGCACTGGCGGTTGAACCTGATGCATGGAGCCTTTCCTGCAAACGCCCATGTGCAACGCTATATGACATAAACTGTACCTTATTATTGCAGTCTATCACGCGGCCATTGCCTGTAGCGAGACATGACAGAACTTCACCATCAGTGGATATAGACGGATGAAGGGTGTAAAACATGATTTGTCGCACATTTTTGCATTATCCTGTGCCCATCTTCAAGCCGCCGGAGCCGCTTGCCTGACAACAACTGCATGATTATTGACCGGCGTTCCAATGCACTCTATATTATGTGGGTATGACGAATGACAATAAAACACAGGCCGCAGAAGTAGAGCTAAAAAAGCTGGAGTTCCGGGTCGACGAACTGGTCAACATCTGTGACAAACTCAGAGACGAAAACCAGACACTACGCGACCAGCACGCCAGCATATCTGCTGACAAGGCCACCCTGGTTGAAAAAAACGAACAGGTACGTACCCGGGTTGAAGCCATGATTGGCCGTTTACGCGCAATGGAAAAAAGCTGATGTCAGACAACACCAAACCAGCCCTGATCACCATTCTGGACAAGGAGTATAAAATAGCCTGTACAGAAGAGGAACAGGAGGCCCTGCAGGCTTCAGCTCGTTATCTGGACAGGAAAATGCGTGAAATTCGCGATCGGGGCAATGTCGTAGGCGCCGATCGTATTGCGGTGATGGCAGCCCTGAACATGGCACATGACCTACTGCAGAGCAAAACAGCCAATGATACGCTGAACCACTCCATGGGCGCCCGCATCCGTTCGATACAGGAAAAAATCGAACATGCCCTGAGCCGCGGCAAACAACTGGAATTTTAGGCGTCCTCTGCCCAATCATTGGCCCCTGGCCCAAAAACAGCCTGTTTAGGCCATATTCACACCTACTGAACTAACTGTGACAAATACGCTATAATTAACTGGCTTGCAGCACGACTTCGTTCTGCAACATTATGGGCACCATCTGCGGTGTACGTGTATGACCGGGTAATACTCTTGAGCCTAATACTTTACCCCGGGTTTGTTATGCCAAAGCTGTTGTGCATGTCCGCCAGGTAGCGGAAAGCCTGATGCTCGGCCAATAAACCCACCTGAACCTTCGGTTCAAGGTCGAAGGTCGGAACGGCATTGTGGATGATGCCCACCTTAACGCCCAGTACGGTCCGGAATCCTGTTTTATCTATGCAAACTGTCAACCGGCAAACAATCCGCAACAAGCGACGCGCCATACCCCCGGACCTGAGACATCAATATCACAGCAGCATTACCGATCGCATGATCAAACTGCCTGTTTATATCAAAGCCAGACGCATTGCCGCCTATCTGGCGGTTGATGGTGAATGCGACGCACAAATGATCATGGATCATGCCGATCTGATGGGTAAGGAAATCTATTTACCTGTATTGGTTGCCACCAGGCGGCCCAAACTGTTGTTTGCGCGCTACACCCACAATACACCCATGGTCAGAAACCGTTTCGGCATACTTGAACCCCGGCCGGTACGTGAGCACTTACGCACTGCGCGTGAAATGGATATTGTTATCACCCCACTGGTCGGGTTTGATGAAAATCTTAACCGTGTTGGCATGGGTGGCGGTTTTTATGACAGTACCTTCAGTTTTCACCGGATACGGCAACACTGGAAACACCCGCGA
The DNA here is from genome assembly GCA_947258795.1 of uncultured Gammaproteobacteria bacterium. Taxonomy (GTDB): domain Bacteria; phylum Pseudomonadota; class Gammaproteobacteria; order DRJJ01; family DRJJ01; genus DRJJ01. The sequence continues at coordinate 20,193 of CAMYJU010000034.1, forward strand.
TTGATTGCGATCGCATATGAATGCCAGAAAACACCTGTTCATAGCAGCAATAGCTGGGATGTACCAATGGATATGGTCATTTCCGAAAAAAAGCTGTATCAACGCCAATGACAGCACCGGCATATCGATAAACATTCTTTATTAATATCCCGTAAGCAAGCCTCTAATACACAAAAACACTGCCTGACCAGCATAAAATGACTACCAATCATTGCAACTTGCAATATTTATGCTTAAAAAAACGGAACTTCCATGTTTGAAACAATTCCGGTTAATGAAGTCTGAACCTGGAGAGTTCAGCATTAATGATCTCGACAATATGCCGGATAAAATCAGGCATTGGCATGGCGTACGGAACTATCAGGCAAGAAACATAATATGCGACCAGATGAAAAAGAGTGATCTGGTGTTTTTCTGTCACTCGATTGTGATAAACCCGGTATCGTTGGCATTATAAAGATTGTAAAAGAATCCTGTCCCGATTTTACTGCGTTCGATCCCGATAATAATCACTATGACCCTGATTCACTGCGCTGGATGATGGCTGATGTAAAGCTTGTGCGTAAACTCAAACGCAAAATAACATTATAAAACCGTTGCTGAAATTCAGGATATGCCACTGCTCAAACTCGGTAATCGTTTATCCGAAATCCCGGTCAGTGAACAACAATGGTCATAGTTACTTGCACACGAAAACAAATAGCTCGTTATATCTTATTGTTTTTAAAATGTAATTTTGCATTATCTATAGCATAGCAAGTACTGCATCAACATGATTTTATAAAAGAACATCTGTGCAGCATTAAATGAACAACCTGTTCGCTGCATCACACGTCGCTTTCACACTTCATATAAATATATCCATAGACAAGGTTCAGCTGTTTAGCGTTATAGATATTATTTAAAATAAAGCAGTTCAGTTACTCTGATGATTGCCGTTAATACATCATGCAAGGTCATGACTGAAAACATTTTTTTAAAAAAAATATTTGTGATTTACTGGAAATTTAATTCTCTTGTTATATACTCAACCGCGAGCAAATAATACTTTTCCTTTTTGGAGGTAAACATGGCAATTAAGAAGAAGTCTGTAAAGAAAAAGGCAGCAGCAAAGAAGAAAGTTGCTGTTAAACGTAAAGTGACTGCCAAGAAAAAGAAGGTAGGCGCAAAGAAGAAAACGGCTGCTAAGAGAAAAACAGCAGCTAAGAAGAAGAAAAAGACTGCCGCAAAGAAAAAGAAAAAGGCAGCAGCAAAGAAGAAAAAGGCCGGTGCTAAGAAGAAAAAAGCAACAGCCAAGAAGAAAAAGAAAAAGACTGCTGCAAAGAAGAAGAAAAAAGCAGTAGCCAAGAAGAAGAAAAAGGCCGGTGCTAAGAAGAAAAAAGCAACAGCCAAAAAGAAGAAAAAGGCCCCTGCTAAAAAGAAAAAAGCAGCAGCCAAGAAGAAGAAGAAAAAGGTAGCTCGCAAAAAGCGTAGATAAACCTTTGCTTCTATAGACTAAAAGGCCCGCGAAAGCGGGCCTTTTCTATTGTTTCAGACATCCGAGGCCGATAATCAGCCCAGAAACAGTTTATAGGCCGGGTTCCCGGCTTCTTCCCAATAGGTATAACCCAGTTCATCCAGAAAACTGACAAATCTGTCGCGTTCCTGCTCTGGCACCTGCATGCCGACCAGCACCCTGCCATAGGCAGCGCCATGATTACGATAATGAAACAGGCTGATATTCCAGTCACGTCCGATACGGGTTAAAAATTTAAGTAAGGCACCTGGCCGCTCCGGAAATTCAAAGCGATATATGATCTCATTGTTAACACTGCTGGCATGGCCGCCAACCATGTAGCGAATATGCAATTTGGCCATTTCATCATCGGTCAAATCAATAACCGGATAGTCATTGGCGCGCAGTTTTTCGATCAGCTTGTCTTTTTCCTGCAAACTTCCACCCAGTTCGATACCGGCAAATACATGGGCCTGCTCCGAATCAGCGTAACGATAATTGAACTCGGTGACGTTTCGATGACCGATCAGGCGGCAAAAGCTCAAAAAACTGCCGGGGCGCTCGGGAATGGTAACCGCCATCAGGGCTTCGCGCCTTTCACCCAGTTCAGCTCTTTCAGCGACATGACGCAGTCGGTCAAAGTTGATATTTGCGCCACTATTGATACATACCAGCAACTGGTCTTCCACCCGGGTACGCTCAACATATTTCTTCATGCCGGCCACTGCCAGTGCACCGGCCGGCTCTACAATAGAACGGCTGTCATCGAAAATATCCTTGATCGCAGCACAGATCTCGTCAGTGCTGACCAGGATGACCTCATCCACTACCTGCCTGGCAACCCTGAACGGTTCCTCGCCAACCTGACGCACGGCTACTCCATCGGCAAAAATACCCACCTGGTCCAGCACCACACGCTCTCCCGCCTCCAGTGCATGGTGCATGCAAGGTGCGTCTTCCGGCTCAACACCAATGATGCGGACATCTGGCAACAGATGCTTGATGTAGGATGCAACGCCTGATATCAGGCCACCACCGCCAACCGGGACAAATACCGCGTGCATATCACTGCCGCACTGATGCACCAGTTCCATGCCTATCGTACCCTGCCCGGCAATCACGTCCGGGTCATCATAGGGATGCACGAATATCCGCCCTTCACTATCAGACAATTCGCAGGCATGTTGAAAGGCCTCGTCATAGGTATCACCATGCAAGACCACATCGGCACCACGGGTACGTACTGACTGGACCTTGATGTCAGGCGTTGTGGTTGGCATCACTATCAGCGCCTTGATACCCAGGCGAGCCGCCGACAGGGCAACACCCTGGGCGTGATTACCGGCAGAAGCCGCGATTACCCCTTTATGGCGCTCCGCCTCGCCCAGTTGTGCCATCTTGTTATAGGCACCACGTAATTTGAATGAAAATACCGGCTGCAGGTCTTCACGCTTGAACAGTACCCTGTTTTGCAGGCGCACACTGAGACCCCCGGCCTGATCCAGTGGTGTCTCGTTCGCCACATCGTAGACCCGGGCCTTGAGGATTTTTTCTATGTACCTTTCAGTCATCTCGTTCACATTGTGATCAATCCCGATACGTTATCAGTTTTGTACGAAAAAGAGTAATTTCCATGGCATAATAGCGCCATACCGATAGTATTTTGCCAGATTTGAAGTCCCGGGAGACAGACATGACACAAGACGAATTGAAACAACAGGTGGCCAGGGCCGCTATCGAGTATGTCGTGCCGGATACCTTTATCGGGGTCGGCACCGGCTCTACCGCCAACTTCTTCATAGACGAGCTGGCCAGGATCAAACATACCATACTGGGCACAGTCGCCAGCTCAGAGGCCTCGGCTGAACGTCTTCGCGGCCACGGCATCCTGGTCGAGGACCTGAATAGCGTCAGTGAAATATCTGTCTATATCGATGGCGCCGATGAGAGCGACAAACACCTGCATCTGACCAAGGGTGGTGGTGGCGCACTGACCCGGGAAAAAATCGTTGCCGCCGCAAGCAAGCAATTCGTCTGTATTGCCGACGAAAGCAAACTGGTCGATGTACTGGGCGAGTTCCCGCTCCCGGTCGAAGTCATCCCGATGGCGCGCAGTTATGTTGCCCGTGAACTGGTTAAACTGGGCGGACAACCGGTATATCGTGAGGGCTTTGTGACCGACAACGGCAATATCATCCTGGATGTGCGCAACCTGTCGATTGTCAATCCGCGCGAGCTGGAAGAGCAGCTTAACAACATCACCGGCGTGGTCACCAACGGCCTGTTCGCGCTACGCCCGGCGGATATCCTGCTGCTGGGTACGGAGGATGGGGTCAGGA
>CAMYJU010000035.1:0-11608 GCA_947258795.1 uncultured Gammaproteobacteria bacterium
GAACACGACAGTATTTTTTTCAAATTGCCCGTTTTCCTCAATATTTAGCGGTATTTTCTTCACGGTGGTTTGCAAAGCGGACCGGTCAACTCGAATTTTATGAACATTTTGACAAAGAATTTAAGCGTCCTTTTATTATTGCATTCTTGCTCGCATTATTCAGTCTTATTTTTATGTCGCTAGGGTTGCTTCTTGACAAGTTTTATTTGTAGGTATCAGGAAGCTTGAAGCGTAAGCAATGTTAGCGCTTCATATTATACGTATAGTAGTTTCATTCATCTGGTTTTGGCTTTTTGTCTGACGGTACCAGCTTGTTCTGGTGCGGCCTGATTGGCGCAGGTGCTGGTGGTTATGTTGGGGCTAGTGCAGGTGGAGAGTTCGGTAAAGGTACTGGGGTTTTGTTATATGAGTCTCTTTACTAGTTGCTATTATATTTTGGTCTTTTGATGACGACTGCAGCATTATTATCATTAATTACAGCTTTTATTGCATTGCTATGTGCATTTACTTCACTGGTTATGGTGGTGATACTCGGACGCACCCGGATGAAGAAGGTCGACGAGTACTACTATGGGTTTAATGTGGACAATGACAGTATTTTCTTCCAGGTTGTTCGATTTCCTATATATGTGAATATTTTTTCTTCTCGCTGGTATGCCAAGCGTGCAGGTCAACTTGATATGTATGAACATTTTGATAAAAAATTCAAACGGCCTTTTCTTATTGCTTTTATGCTGGTAATTTCTAGCTTTCTTTTTGCGTTTGTTTCCTGGTTCATACAAAAATACTATCTGTAACTCACCAGGTTCGTAAGGCAATAACCGCAGGGCATTGTTGTACGGGACAATTCATTGAATTGCTTTTCATATGGCGATTGAAGAAAAACTGTTTCTAGCATTTTTTTCTATCGCCATGGTTTGTGCTTTTGTTTCACTTGTTATATTGATATTACTCGGCCGAACCAGAATGAAAAAAATCGATAAGTATATATATGGCCATGAATTTGAACATGACAGTTTTTTTTCAAATAGCTCGCCTGCCACAATATATATTGGTGTTTTCTTCACGCTGGTTTGCCAAGCGTACCGGGCAGCTTGAATTCTATGAATATTTTGACAAGAAGTTTAAACGACCCTTTCTCGTGGCTTATATGATTGTAATTATTGGAGCTTTGTTCATGGGCTTGGCATGGATCGTTAAAGAGTACTATGGGTAAGCAATCTAGTTCATATGACGCAATACCCTTTGATTATAGCGCTCTACAAACTAAGCGATATATAGTAACGATGCAATACACTTCGTTTATTGCACTCTACCAAACCGCCTCAACCCGAGGGATAGGGTTCTGTGAGACAGCAATATTGTAAGTCACTTGGCTGGCAAGCTTATAACTCACTCAAAATCCGCTTACGATTCTGCTGGTACTCCTGCTCACTGATCACACCCTTGTCACGCAGCTGCTTGAGTTTATGCAGACGTTTCTCTATCGCTATGGTGGTCGACTTGTCCGCTGCTGGCGCAGCCGGCATTTGATGGGCCGGCATAGACTGTACTGGCATTGCCGGTGCACGTTTCTCTGCTGCGATTGCATCGGAACATTCCAGTTTGGCATGAATTGGTTTACTGAGGATGTAGTCGCTAACCTTTAATGTGTAATCTTCACAGCCATCCATCTTCACCTCAAGCACCCCTGCGGCCTGGTACTCCCAGTTTTTCCAACCTGCAGGGAAGGCATCGTAAAGATCATGTTGCAAAGGCGTTACTCCAAGCTTCTGGCCATTCGCATAGACTGTTGCACCTGATGGCATGGATGTTACATTGGCGTGTTTTTGCTGTTTTACTGAAGTACCCGAGCACCCCTGTAACAAAAGAACAGCACAAATCATCACTCCTGTTGTTTTAAACATATTTACCTCTACGATAAAATTTTTTAGTCAGCGTCTTAAAAAAGCAAACCCCAGATAAACCGGGGTTTGCATGGCATACCTAAAGATCAATTAACTCATTTCTTAGAAGATATGTGTTAACTGGATTGCATAACGATTATCAACACCGTCAAGGTTGCTATTAGGTGCCGCGCCAGCAGCATAAGTCACTGCTTCGGCCTCATTCTTTGAGAGATTTAATGTCAAACGAGTCTTCCGGTTGAAATGATACTGTACACCTAGCGTCAACTCAGTAAACTCAACCTCAGGCGTAACATTCTGATGCGGCCCGGCTGGTGGTCCAAAAGAAACCGGTGACTGGTTATCCATGCGATTGAACTTGGCATATCTCAGGTCGATTTCCCATTTTGTATTGGGAATGTAATAACCACCTTCAATATACCAGGATGTAGCTTCTGCATCCGGGTTCAGACCATTAAATGAGTGATTAGGATTACCCACACCTGGACCTAACAAACCGAAGCTTGGCTTATCCGGGCCCTGGAAGATCACACCCTCAGCCTTGATCCATTCCGCGCTGACACGGAAAGGCAACTGATAGTACTTGGTGCCAACACCATAACGTTTACGTTCATATTCTTGCGGATTATGGATCGAATCATTGGTTCCATCTATAGTTCGGTCGCCTTTGGTATACCAGGCAAAGGTCTTCCAGTCCTGTCGACGAGGCCCTCTACCCGAGAATACCTTGGTGGCATTGAGGTATAAATGGATATCCTTGTTATCATCATTATCCGAGGTATTGATGCCATTGCCATTATCAACCATAAACGAGTAGCCTACTTCCCAGGTGGGCGCTACGTGCACGGTGTTAAAAAGCTGGAGACCGATACCACGTGCTGCAGCCACAGATTGATTATATGCATTCAGCGAAGTACCAGGCGGTAATGGCTGCGCAGGAACGTTGCCTGTATAGGTTCTGTTTGGAATACGCTCAAGCAACAACTGGTTTGTACCTGCTGTAAAGTTTACATAATCAAACAGGGCGATACCCTGATAAATTTCTTCAGCCATAGGAATCTTGAATTGTCCTGCACGTGCACGAACGAAATCCTTCAGGTGATTCAGGGTAATACTGGCATCGGTAACCTTGGCAAACGAGCTACCTGGATTGGTAATGGCATTATTACCAAATTCTACCAGGAAGAAATAGTTCACATTCGGATCAATCGGCATACCGGTACCGCGCACACCAACGCGCGCACGGTTAATATTGAATGCGGACTGAGTATCGAGGTCAGGACCAATCAGCTTTGGTGGCACATAAAGACCGGCATTAGGTCCAGTACCAGGATCACTGGTATCATCCTGATACTGCGCCTGGATAAAACCCCATACTTTTGCGCGAGCAGCTGTGCCCTGTGGCTCCGTACCCTGGAGCGCCAACCAATCAGCGGCCTGTACTGTTGTATTGATACCGCCAAGTGCGGCGGCACACGATGCGGCCAGCATCGTTCTCTTAAAGGTTGCTTTCATTTATTACTCCTCCCGATTTACATCAGAATGTCTTGAAGTTTTTTCGGTTATTTTGGTATTTAGTTGTTATGGCTTGACCAGGGTGTAACCCTGCTTGACCAGGTCAATAATACGTACAACCCCAGCGCCGACGGTGACGGCGTTGGAGTTCATCGCCGGCATATGACCCAGTTTCCTGCTCATGGCCTTCTGGGTATTGGCACAGGCACTGAAAGTCACGCCCTTGGATGCCAGCCCTTCGATACGGCCGCTATTCGCATTACCTGTTTGCAACAGCCGCAGGCCCGGACCAAATGCAACGATTTCCACCGCGACATTGTCTTCGCCATAGTGCTTGATGATATTACTGGCAACATTCAGGACCAGGGTCTGTTTGAATGGATTGGGATCGCTAATCTGTAAAACGATTTTGGTGCTTGCAAATGACTGATCCGCCGCCTGGGCCATAAACGATCCCAGCGTCAGCGTGATAGCCACCACCAGGCCAATTAGCCCTCTTGGTGATTTGAGCATGGTAAGACTCCTCGATTATTAATTATGCATAACAAATAGTGTTGCAGTAAAACAACACAGTACTAAAATTACCCAGCTACGGGTTATCATCTAGGTAGACGCATGCAAGCCCGATTTTATTCCATATTTTTTATAATACTATTTTAGTAATTCATTAATTTCTAATGAAAATGCACGGCAAGCATTTTACGAATAGAATGTGACCTTCTGATCACCAGGCCACGGAAGCTGATTGTTACAAAACGTTACGGTTTTACATTTGATGGAATAAAACAACAAAAACGTACGTCTACACATAGGTAAAGAGGCAGAAGCATGCCGGTATTCAAGGGTTTTTTAAAAACACAGCAGTTGCAAAACCAGCTGGCAAGCCGTCGCAACAGGTTGTACCGACTGGCCTATGCCTGGTGTAACGATGCCGCCATTAGTGACGACCTGACCCAGGAGGCCATGACCAAGGCCCTGCGGCATTGTCGTCAACTGAAAGATCCGGAAAAACTGGATCAATGGTTGAACGGCATACTGATTAATTGCTGGCGCGATCATCACCGTGCCCGCAAGGAACATGAAAATATTGATGACTACTGTTTTTCAGATGATGACTCCCCTGAAAAACAAATGGTCATCAGCGATCAGCGCCAACGTATCCGCGCCGCGATCGCCAGACTGCCGGAAAGCCAGCGCCTGGTCGTGACCCTGGTCGATATCGACGGTGCCAGTTATACCGAGGTGGCAAAGAGCCTGGGAATACCGATCGGAACGGTCATGAGCCGTTTATGTCGTGCGCGCAAGGCCCTGATGAACAGACTGGAGGACCTCAAGCAAGTGAATGCGGTGGTCAATGCACCGTACCTGAGGAGAATAAAATGAACACCATACATAGCCTTTCCGACGAAACCCTGTGTGCGTATCTGGACGGGGAACTGGATGAGCCGGAACGCATCTGGGTAGAACAGGAGCTGGAATCAAACAGCGCCCTGCGCGAGCGCCTGCACAAACTTGGCCGGCTGAGCGGCCAGATCAAGGATGCCTATGCTGAGCTCGAGGCACCTGCGCAAAAACAGGACAAACCCCCGTTCCTGCAAGCCAGGGTAGCGGTTGCTGCATCGGTCATTTTCCTGGCTGGACTGACAGCCGGCTGGTTAGGCGGGGGCCAGTTTAACTCTGAATCCGGTCTGCTGAATATCGCGCAAACCGTCTCGGTAAATCGCCAGAGCACGCTCGACCATGATGACTGGCGCCTGGTACTACACATTACCACTAACGATTCCTACAAGCTTAATAATGTGTTGAATGAGGCGGAAAATCTGCTGTCCAAGCACTCCGAAAACGGCAACAAGGTCAGTCTGACACTACTCACCAACGGCAAGGGCCTGGACCTGGTCAGGACCGGTACCAGCCGCTTCGCCGAGCGCATCAAGTCATTGCAGACGCGATACGACAATCTCAGCCTGCAGGCCTGTCAGCTCGCGCTGAATCGCCTGAAAATGGAAAAAGGCATCAATGCCAAACTGCTTCCCGGGGTGGAAGTGGTACCCTCGGCGATGAATGAAATCATCCACAAACAGCACGAAGGCTGGACCTATATCAAGATATAGAGATAGAGGGGCTTACTCGATGCGCAGGCGCTCGACCACCTTGCCGTGGATCAGGTGCTGCTCCAGGATTTCATCGATATCCTCACGGTTGCTGTACGAGTACCACACCGCCTCCGGGTAGACCACGATCACCGGCCCCTGTGCGCAATGATCCAGACAGCCCGCGGTATTGATACGCATCTGGTCTCGCCCGGCCAGGCCAAGCTCCTTGACCTTTTTCTTCAGGTAGTCACGCATGGATTGCGCATCGTGATCCTGGCAGCAATTACGGCCATCGGTGCGCAGGTTGGTACAAAAAAAGACATGGTGTGTAAACATAATGTCGAGACTTTATTGCAGTAGCCGCTATTCTGCAACCAGATTTCCGAGTCACCAGCCAATCGATCAACTCCTGGTTCCAGCCCGAATGTAACCACAGCGCATGATTTTACTTGTATCTTGCCGCAGCAGTTTGTATCTTGTCATTTATGAGGAATATTACCCCAATAGACCGGTTTATCAACGGCATTGATCAGGCCGTACGTACGGTGTTTGGCAGCCCGCAGGTCACCGAGCGTCCCAATCCAGCAGCCGAGCTGGCAGACGCCGAGCTGAATGAAACCGAGTCACGCCATGTCGCCGCGCTGATGCGCATCAACCACACCGGTGAGGTGTGCGCCCAGGCCCTGTACCAGGGTCAGGCGCTGACCGCGAAGTTGCCGGAGGTCCGTCAAAGCATGGAACGCGCCGCGCAGGAGGAAAACGACCACCTGGACTGGTGTGAGACCCGTATCCACGACCTGCACAGCCATACCAGCTTCCTGAACCCACTCTGGTATGCCGGCTCATTCGCAATGGGTGCAACAGCCGGCCTGATCGGTGACAAGTGGAGCCTGGGCTTTGTCGCCGAGACTGAACGCCAGGTAGTCAGGCACCTGGACAGTCATCTGACTCAACTGCCGGAACAGGATGAAAAAAGCCGTGCCGTACTGGAACAGATGAGGACCGATGAGCTGCACCATGCCACCACGGCGCTGGAAGCCGGTGGTGCCGAACTGCCTGATCCGGTCAAGCAGGCCATGACCCTGATGTCCAGGGTGATGACCGGGACAACGTACTATATCTAGTTACCAGGTGTCAGCCCCTGCTGGCACCCCGCCCGATATTGCGACCGTAAAAGATTTCTTCCATTTCACGTTTCAGTTGCTGGCTGGTGCGACGTTGCTCAGCCGGTTTTAGTTCTTCGATACCACTGCCAAACAGATAGTCATTCAACAGAAATTCCTTGCGCATCATCTTGGTGTGAAAAATATTTTCCTGATAGACATTGACATCGACCATGGTATACAGCTTGCAGGTATCTTTGGCCAGAAAGTTCTGGATTGAATTGATATCGTGATCGATATAGTGCTTTTCCCCACGCGTATCACGGGTAAAACCACGTACCCGGTAATCCAGTATCACGATATCCGAATCGAAACTGTGGATCAGGTAATTCAGCGCCTTGAGTGGCGAAATCACCCCGCAGGTTGAAACGTCAATATCCGCCCTGAACGTGCTGATGCCCTTGTCAGGATGACTCTCCGGATAGGTATGCACCGTGATATGACTTTTGTCCAGGTGACCGACGACGGTATCCGGCAATGGCCCCGGCTCCTCGGCGTTGGTAATATCATGCGTCGATTTCTGTTCTTCGGATATCAACATGGTCACACTGGCACCCTGGGGCTCATAGTCCTGCCGTGCAATATTCAGCACATTGGCGCCAATAATTCTGGCCACCTCCTCCAGGATCGCGGTCAGGCGCTCGGCATTATACTCCTCGTCGATATAGGAAATATACTCCGCCTTGTGTGCGGCGGTCTTGGCATACGAAATGTCGTAGATATTGAAGCTCAGGGTTTTGGTCAGATTATTAAATCCGTAGAGCTTGAGTTTTTTACGCGTACGCGCCACAGCTGTCAGACTATACTTTGCCGGATATAGGAGGATGGTAGATCATCTGCACGACGGTGCCGCCCGGATCGACACAGTAGAAACTGCGCGCACCATCACGATGCGTGCGTGGCTCGGTCTTGATCTCCACATTATGCTCCAGCAGCCACTGATACCAGGCATCTACGTCCTCCGGTGTGGTCAGGATAAAACCGATATGATCCAGCCGACCACCGGACATGAGGTGACCATCCGGGGCCTGGTGCAGGGCCAGATTGTCATTACCTGAACTCAGGTAGACATTTTCCGGATCGGGGCGCCATTCGACCTCCATACCGAGCAGATCCACATAAAAATGCTCACAGGCCTGGATATCCTGCACAAAAAGGGCGACATGACGCATGCCGGAAGTAGGATTGGGTTTTGTCATCGTGCCTGCACCGATAGAAACGAAGCGTTATTCTATCCCGCTTTGTCAGTCAGAACAAAATACTTTGCCCGCCACAGACTCCCAGCTATGTTGACCAAATTGCTGCTGTATTACCAGTGACAATGCGATGGAACCGCATTCAAGCAAGCGGTTATGAAAAACCTTGAGCTGGGACTCATGCATCCCCGCTGACTGGGACCCGCGCAATTCACGCAGCAATGCCCAGCCGGTCGCATAGCCCATCGCCACAGCCGGAGATCGGGTGTACCAGAGTATGTCGGCCCGTGCCTGCGCCATGGGCATGAACAGGGTTTCGGACAATCGCGTAGCCGCCTGTTCCAGTGTCAGCCCACGTGTGTGCAGTTCCACATCCAGTACGATGCGCAGAGCCCGCCACAAACGATCCCGCAACATCACCGCCTCGCTGTACGGATGATCCAGAAAACCCTGCTCCAGCATCATCTGTTCGCAATACAACGCCCAGCCTTCATACAACGTCGCTGATGGATTCAGCAGTCGTGGCAGGGTTCGGCTATAGCGATGGCAGTTCGCGGTTACAAACTGCAAATGATGTCCAGGCCAGGCCTCGTGCACACAGGTGGCCGCAATCGCCGCTGGGTGATGCTCAGCCAACAGATCATCCTCGCTGACCGGCGTGACATAGTAATAACCACATTGCTCGGTATCATTGGGTGCCGGTTCCAGGTAAGCGGCAAACGGGATCTGGTGAACCAGAAACTCGGGCGTCGCAACGACTTTTAATGCCTGCTTGCGCGGCACGTTGACCAGCTGATGCTGCTCAACAAATTCGTATGCCTGATGCATACCTTCCCGGTATCTGGACAACAACTCATCCGCTGACGGCCTGTCCCCGGACACAGCCGCCAGCAAACCCTCAATACTGTCAAAACCCTGCTCCTTGCAGGCCGCGTGCAGTGCCTGTTGTGTTTCATTGATCAGGCGGGTACCCAGATGATGCAAACGATCAGCATCGACCCCGAGGAAATGCCTGTCACGCAACAAACGGTCGTAGGTTTCACGGCCACAGGCAAAGTCTCCATTTACATCTGGCTCGACATCACGGCCCAGCACAGCGGCAAACTGCTGCAGGCTGCGGCTCGCAGTATCCAGTAACCCCCTTATCGTGCCAAGGTCACGACACCGGTTATTAAGCAAGGGATGATGGTGCAGCGAACGAAAATATTCTACACCGGAACGGGCCTCCGCTATTGCAGCCATGAGCCATTCCTTTGGAATCAGCTCAGGCGATTGCTTTAACCGGGTGGCCGCATCACGCAGGTATCCGGGTATTTTCTTCAATCTGGCAATCATCGCGGCTTCGAAATCACGCACCGGTCTCACCGTTAACTGGTAGATCGCGTTAACCGGCAGGTAAGCGGCAGGGTCACGCAAACGCCAGTCGCGCTCAATCAGATTATGCAGTTCCAGCTGTGCCGCACCATGCAATATCCTGTAGTCCAGTGCACGGTTGATATCCAGATCAGACAGGTCAATTTCATCCAGCGCATCAAGCAACTTCTGATTCAGCGCAATTAATACACCAATGTCGTCATCACTGAAAGGACGCAACAGATCTGAATAGCCTTCTACACCTGCCTCAACGGCCTGTTCAGGATGGAAACGAAACCAGGCACAGTAGTAATCCTGAACCAGATTATCAAATGACCTGGACACCTCACGTTTCATAACGATGTTGATTGAGCCCTGAGAACAAGTATTAGATCAGTGCAAATATGTATCACAGTCGAAGTATGACCGTATTCAGATATGAGCATTATTATCAGCCAGTATATGTTCCATATTATGCCTGCTCTACGATTTCATAGTCATGCGTAATTTTAACTGACTTGCCGAGCATGATCGAAGCAGAGCAATATTTTTCAGCTGACAACTGTACCGCACGCGCCACTCGATCCTCAGACAGTTCCCTACCGGTTACAATAAAGTGCACATGTATGCATGTAAAGACCTTGGGTACTTCTTCAGCCCGGTCTGCACTCAGCTCAACCACACAGTCCGAGACCGCCTGACGACTCCTGCCGAGGATCAACATCACGTCAAACGCAGTACAGCCCCCCATGCCAAGCAACAGCATTTCCATAGGCCGCACCCCCAGGTTTCTGCCTCCGCTATCCGGTGGTCCGTCCATTAGCACCGCATGCCCACTACCCGACTCACCCAGAAAGGCCGCTCCTTCCACCCACTTGATACGTGCTTTCATAACCTGCCTTCTATCGCCAAAATGACCTGTTCAGGGCCATATTACCACGACATACGTCACTAACCCGCCAATCAACGCTCGACAATCAAACCCGGCAAGCCTACACTTAATGGATTGGCGCCCAACATACGGGTTCCTTATAGATACGGGTTCTAAAACTGGATGATTATGGAACAACTATGCCAAAACTCGAACCATCAGTAACAGGCACTGGCAACCGATCCATAGACAGATTTCTGGAGCATTGCCACCGCAAACGCTATGCACCCAAAACCGTCATCATTTACGCCAACGATGAACCAGAGGTGCTTTATTACATCGTCAGTGGCTCTGTCTCGGTATTGATGGAAGATACCAACGGCCGCGAGATTGTGCTGGCCTACCTGAATCCGGGTGATTTTTTTGGTGAAATGGGTCTGTTCGACGACAAGACCCGCAGTGCCTGGGTACGCACCAAGGATAGTTGCGAACTGGCCGAAATCAGTTACACCCGATTTCGCCAGCTCTCGGAACAGGACCCCGGCATCCTGTTTGCATTGGCCGCCCAAATGGCCACACGCCTCAGAAAAACCAGTCGCAAAGTCAGCAACCTCGCTTTTCTGGATGTTACCGGCCGTGTTGCCCATACCCTGCTCGAATTATGCAAGGAACCTGATGCCATGACCCATCCGGATGGTATGCAAATTCGTATCACGCGGCAGGAAATCGGTCGTATCGTCGGCTGTTCCAGAGAAATGGTCGGACGTGTACTGAAGACACTGGAAGAGCAAGGCCTGATTTTCGTCAAAGGCAAAACCATCGTGGTTTTCGGGACCAGGTAAACAGGTAGCAGACTTCAGATAATATACACCTGACATCTGACTCAGAAAAAAAGCTTGTTCAGTTCAGCCCCGGGGTCCACCGCCCGCATAAACGCCTCACCAACCAAAAACGCATTAACGCCGTTTTGTCGCATCAGGTCAACATTCGCCTTTTCCAGTATACCGCTTTCAGTCACGACAATACGGTCGTCCGGTATCCCGGACAACAATTCCAGTGTGGTTTCCAGACGGGTCTCGAAGCTGCGCAGATTGCGGTTGTTGATTCCAATTAACGGCAATTGCAACTGCAACGCACGTTGAAGTTCTTCAGCATCATGCACTTCGACCAGTACATCCATACCCAGTTCACTGGCAAGACCGGCCAGCTCCTGCATTTGCACATCCTCCAGCGCTGCCACGATCAACAGGATACAGTCGGCAGCAATCGCACGTGCCTCATAGACCTGATACGGATCGACAATAAAATCCTTGCGTATTACAGGCAGATCACAGGCCGCTCGCGCCTGCTGCAAATAGGCGTTGGAACCCTGAAAGAAGTCCTCATCGGTCAGCACCGACAGACAGGCCGCACCACCGTGCTGGTAACTGATTGCGATTTCGTCTGGGCGGAAATCCTCGCGTAACACGCCCTTGCTGGGCGAGGCCTTTTTAATTTCGGCGATCACTGC
>CAMYJU010000035.1:11730-23402 GCA_947258795.1 uncultured Gammaproteobacteria bacterium
TCTACGCCCTGCTGCATATTTTCTGCCAACCCTGCCACATAGATTGCCGCTCCGGCGTTTAGCAACACGATGTCACGCGCCGGGCCCGGCTTGCCATCCAGCACACCCTGTATCACTGCCAGACTTTGTGCGGCATCTTCCACCGTCAGGGTTTCACGTCCTGCGCGTTCCAGACCAAACTGTTCCGGGGTAATAAAGTAATCACGCACCTCGTCGTCTTTCAGTTCGGCGATATGGGTTGAGGCACTGATACTGATCTCGTCCATGCCGTCCTCGCCGTGTACGACCATGACATGCTTACTGCCGAGGCGCTGCAGTACATGCGCCAGTGGTTCAACCAGCTTGTCGTCGAATACCCCCATCAACTGCCTGCTCACACCGGCCGGGTTGGTCAACGGCCCCAGAACATTGAATATAGTGCGTACCGCCATTTCCTTGCGCGGACCGATTGCATGTTTCATCGCACTATGGTGTTTGGGTGCGAACATAAACCCGACCCCGACCTCATTGATACAGGCTGCAACCTGTTCCGGATCCAGATCCAGATTGACACCTGCTGTCTCGAGCAAATCGGCACTACCGGATTTGCTCGAAACCGAGCGATTACCGTGCTTGGCAACCTTGCCACCAGCGGCAGCCACAACAAATGTACAGGCCGTGGAAACATTGAAGCTGCTTGAGGCATCGCCACCGGTACCGACGATATCAACCAGATGCTCGTCACTGACCTGCACACCGGTAGCCAGCTCGCGCATCACCGTGGCAGCCGCGGCAATCTCCTCGATACTTTCACCCTTCATACGCAGACCAACCAGGAAGCCCCCGATTTGTGCCGGGGTGGCCTCGCCAGTCATGATCTGGCGCATGACTGCGGTCATCTGATCGCCGCTCAGGTCTGTTCGGTCTATCACCGCCTGTATCGCCTGCTGGATATTCATGTATCACTCTCCTGATGCATTCTTCAGAAAATTCCGTAGCATGTCATGCCCTTCAGTGGTCAGTATGGACTCGGGATGAAACTGCACCCCCTCAACCATCAACTCGCGGTGACGTACGCCCATAATCTCGTCCATCTCACCTTGCTCGTTCTCTGTCCAGGCGGTAATCTCCAGGCAGTCAGGCAGACTGGCCTGATCGATCACCAGCGAGTGATAGCGCGTTGCCTGCAAGGGTGATGACAGTCCGGTAAACACACCGCTGTTATTGTGCACTATGTTCGAGGTCTTGCCGTGCATAATCGAGCGTGCATGTACAATCTTGCCACCATAGGCCTGACCAATACTCTGATGCCCCAGACAGACGCCAAGAATCGGGATCTTGCCGGCAAACCGCCTGATCGCATCGACCGAGATGCCCGCCTCGTTAGGGGTACACGGGCCAGGCGAAACAACCAGGTACTCGGGCGCAAGCTGTTCTATCTCATCCAGCGAGATTTCGTCATTCCGGTGCACGCGCACATCCGCACCCAGCTCACCAAAGTATTGCACCAGGTTGTAGGTGAACGAATCGTAATTGTCTATCATTAATAACATATTGATTCCGCCATCCTGTACACCGGCTCAACTGGTCTTGTCCAGGCCGGCAGCGGCCATGGCCACAGCCCTGAATATGGCGCGCCCCTTGTTCATGGTTTCCTTCCATTCATAGGCCGGCACGGAATCGGCCACGATACCGGCGCCCGCCTGTATATACAAAGTATTGTCCTTGATCACCGCCGTACGTATCGCGATCGCGGTGTCCATATTGCCGGACCAGGACAGATAACCGACCGCACCGGAGTAAATTCCGCGTTTGACCGGTTCCAGTTCATCGATAATTTCCATCGCACGGATTTTCGGCGCCCCACTGACCGTTCCGGCTGGGAAGGTTGCGCGTAACACATCCATCGCGCTCATGCCCGCTTTCAGATGACCCACCACATTGGAAACGATATGCATGACATGTGAGTAGCGTTCAACAAGCATTTTCTCGGTGAGTTTGACGCTGCCAATTTCACACACTCTCCCGGCATCGTTGCGCCCGAGATCGATCAGCATCAAGTGCTCAGCCAGTTCTTTCGGGTCAGCCAGCAGTTCCTGTTCCCAGGCCTGGTCCGCCTCCTCGGTGGCGCCGCGCGGGCGGGTACCGGCTATCGGCCTGACCGTGACCATACCATCTTCCAGCCTGGTCAGAATCTCCGGCGAGGAACCAACAATATGAAAATCACCCAGATCCAGATAATACATGTAGGGTGACGGGTTCAGACTTCGCAGGGAACGGTAAAGATCCAGCGGCACCGCATTAAAGGGTATAGACATGCGCTGCGACAGCACCACCTGCATCGCATCACCTTCGACGATATAGTCACGAATACGCTCTACCGCCTGCTCAAATCCCTCGCGGGTAAAGCCTGACACAAAATCGGCCTCGGACACCTCGTTGTACTGACCATCACCGCAGGCCGGTGCCGTGTCACGCAACTGCCCGACCAGTTCATTCAGGCGCTGTTGTGCCATTTGCAGTGCGTTGGCACGAGTCGGATCGATATGCACGATCACATAAAGTTTGCCGGCCAGGTTGTCGAATACCACCACCTCATCCGACACCATCAGCAGGATATCCGGGGTGTCCAGCGGGTCGGGGTTCGGATTATGGGCCAGCCGCGGCTCGATATAGCGTACGGTATCGTAGCCAAAATAGCCGACCAGTCCACCGGTAAAACGCGGCAGACCCTCCACTTCCGGTACCCTGATACCTGCCTGGAATTCTTCTATCCAGGCCAGTGGATCACTGACCTCATGCTGTTCCAGCACAGTATCACCGTTCAGGCGCGTAACCTGCTGGCCACGCACCTCGATACGTTCACGACAGGGTAGCCCGATCATCGAGTAACGACCCCATTTCTCGCCACCCTGTACGGATTCAAACAGATAGGAATATGGCCCTGCGGCCAGTTTCAGATAGACACTAAGCGGGGTATCCAGGTCCGCCAGCACTTCGCGCATAACCGGGACCCGGTTATAGCCCTCGGCGGCGTAGTGTTCAAGTTGTTGCTGGTTCATGTTGTCTGCTTCCGGATGCAATCACACACAAGAAAAAAAGGCTGTACGCATGGTGGGCTTTACCACCATCGGCATGACCAGTCTTTACTCCATTTGTATGATCCGTGAGCAAACATAATGTTGACTATTAAATAGTATTTAAGCCGCTTTTTCCAGCAATCCAATTAATTCTTCCAGGCTATCCATGACCGCATCCGGACTGGAGTCGCGGATGTCATTACCATGGTTATAGCCATAGCTCATGCAGGCAATCTGGAAGCCGGCGGATCGCGCCGCCTTCACGTCACTGACCGAATCGCCAACCATTAAAGATCTGGCCGGATCGACATTAAAAAATTCGGCGGCGTGCAGCAGCGGCATCGGGTCCGGCTTCTTCTTTTCGAGTGTATCACCGCTGATCACAATCGAAAAATCATCATGGACACCCAGGTCCTTGAGTAATGGAATGGTGAACTGTGCCGCTTTGTTGGTGACACAGCCAAGTTTATAGCCCGCTCGCACCAATGCATCAAGACCGGTCCGGATGCCCGGATACAGGCAGCTGCGCTTGCTGGTATTTTCCGCGTAGAGATCGATGAAAATCGGGTAGCCCTGTTCGAACTCGGCCTCGTCCGGCTCACCCTCCAGCTGACCAATCAGCGCACGACGAACCAGGCGCTCTACTCCATTGCCCACCCATTCACGCACCTTGTCTTCGCCATGTACAGGTCGGCCCAGCTGTTTCATCATTTCATCAACGCAATAGGCCAGATCCGGCACACTGTCGACCAGTGTGCCGTCTACATCGATCAGGATCATGTCCGGCCTACTCAACAAACTTCAGACTCCGTGTACTTGTCAGACCTTGGCCAGCTCATCGCGCATCGCGCCTACGACCGTATTGTAGACATTGGCATCGCTGCTGTTGGCCGCACCGAAGATGGCTGAACCGGCGACAAAGGTGTCGGCGCCTGCCTCGGCAATCTCACGGATGTTGTCGACCTTGACCCCGCCGTCGATCTCCAGACGGATGTCGCGACCGCTGTCGTCGATGATCTTGCGCGCCTCACGCAGCTTGTCCAGCGTTGCCGGGATGAAGCTCTGGCCACCGAAACCCGGGTTGACCGACATCAGCAACACCATATCAACCTTGTCGATAACGTATTTCAGTGCATCCAGCGAGGTCGCCGGGTTGAACACCAGTCCGGACTTGCAACCTTCGGATTTGATCAACTGCAAGCTACGGTCGACATGTTCCGAGGCCTCCGGGTGGAAGGTGATGTAACTGGCACCCGCCGCGGCAAAATCAGGAATAATCCGGTCGACCGGCTTAACCATCAGGTGAACATCGATATCGGCGGTAACACCATGCTTACGCAGTGCTTCACAGACCAACGGCCCGATGGTCAGGTTGGGCACGTAATGATTGTCCATTACGTCAAAATGCACGATATCCGCACCACTCTTGAGTACGTTATCCACTTCTTCGCCCAGGCGGGCAAAGTCTGCCGACAGAATCGACGGCGCAATCAAATAATCTTTAGCCATGGTCAAGACCTCTAAAGTCCAGTCGGTTAAGGGGACGTCAGCAATTGATGCGACAGCCCCCGAAAAATCACAAAGAGCGAACTTTACCTGATCCTGGCCATGCCTGTCAGCCTTTTAGACCAAAAAACCATGGAGAATATCGGTAATTACAAGTCTAATTAAATGATTTATAATGAATTATTGTGTATAAATCAGCCTCGGGGAATTACCGCTTTGCACACCCGGTTTTGCTCAGATCGATCCTGGGCCGGAGGCTTATACTTTATATAAACGACCCGGGCGCTCACCGCCTGGCATACAGGATACGGAATCTGATCATGAATGCGATAGCCATTGCCTTACATCTGCTAGCGACCGTCGTCTGGGTAGGCGGTATGTTTTTCGCCTATATGGCACTGCGCCCTGCTGCGGCCACCATACTGCAGGCACCGGAACGCCTGACCCTGTGGGTACACACATTCAAACGGTTTTTCCCGTGGGTCTGGGTCAGTGTTGTGCTGCTACCGGCCAGCGGCTACTGGATGGTATTCGACGTATTCAATGGTCTGGCAACAGCACCGAAATCGGTGAATATTATGCAGGGACTGGGTATTGTGATGATCCTGATCTACCTGCATGTCTACTTTGCACCCTATCGGCGCCTGTGCAATGCGGTCGAACATGCGGACTGGGACGCGGGCGGAAAACAACTGGCGATGATACGCAAACTGATTGCGGTCAACCTGATTATCGGACTAATCGTGGTCGCGATCGCCGGTGCCGGCCGTTATGGCCTGCTTGCCTGAACGTCATAATTCAACACTTCCGGATAACGACTAATAATTATACCCAAGCTGTAAAGCCATCAGGTCCAGGCCGGGATTGGGCTCATTGGTTCCTGCATTGGATATGTGGATCAGACGGTAACCCAGATCATATTGCCGCTTGTCTCCGAGTGTCCAGCCAAATCCGAAGACGCTACGAAAATGCCAGGAAGTCGATATATTCAGGTTCCCGAACTCGGAATCGGACAGTTTGGTCGGCCCACTGCCCAGTTCCAGGAAGAAGCGGTCCTGCTGCCTGGCGCGCCAGCGCAACAGCCCGACCAGTGACACACCGGTCAGCGAATCAACCTTGACGTTACCACCACCGGTATATTTCGTGTAGTTAACTCCGGTCTCGATCATGCCGTCGACATGACCGCCAAACAGCCGAAACCAGGACGGATACGGCTTCCATACCAGGGCAAGATGGTAGCTGTCCGCATCGGTGTCATGCCAGCCGTATTCCACAGCAGCCTGAATACCCTCGACTGCATGAGCACGCAATGTAAACATGAGTAACAGTAAAACAGTAAAAGCGGACCTGTACCGCATAACTCCTCCTTAGATATCAGTTGGTGTTGTATTTAGCTCTACTTCATTCCACGCGACTGCTTGACCTGGTCATAGGCCGCACGGATTTCCTGGGTCTTGGTCTTGGCGATCTCGATCATTTCCTCAGGCAGGCCCTTGGCGACCAGTTTGTCCGGGTGATGCTGGTTCATTAGCCGACGATAGGCCTTCTTCACCTCGGCATCGGTCGCAGTCTTGTTGATACCCAGTACCGCATACGCATCGGCCATACTGGCAGCCGGTTTGGCACCACCCCCTGCACCGGCACCGGCGTAGTGCTGCTGCGCCTGCACCATCTGCAGCAATTGTTCGAATACCCGGCGTGGGAACCCAAGGGCTTCGGCAATCTCGTATAATACCTGGTGTTCACCCGGATCGATGCGACCATCGGCCATCGCGGTGGCGATCTGGATTTCGAGAAACATCTGGATCAGGTTGGTACGGCGATGACATTCCCGGCGAAATTGTGTCAGTACATCCGCGAGCGGAAAATCCGGCTGTTTACCTTCGTTAAACAGGTTCATCGCCGCCTTGACCTGTTCATCGCGAAGCTGCATCTGGCGCATGACATCGCGCGCCAGGTTGATCTCGGACTGCGACACCCGGCCATCGGCCTTGGCGATATAGCCCATGACCGAGAAGGTAGCCGTAAAAAAGGCGGTCTGGATGCGCTCGGCCGTGGCCTGTCCCATACCCGGGTCCTGCATCACGCCGGTCAGGCCCTTGTCGAAGTTATGTCCCAGTGCGGCACCCAGCAGGGCACCCAATGGTCCGCCCAGCATAAAGCCAAACGCACCACCGATCAGTTTCCCCCACCAGTTCATTGACCAGCTCCTGTGATTTGAGGTGGCTTGTATCGAGTCGAAATTCTTCTTATTACGAAATACATGCGTGTTAACTGAACCATCGATTTATGCTTATGAATCAAACCATATCATCTTATGGAGCCGCTGATTAAGTCTATCATGGTTGTGACCCACAAACTCCCTCCCCTTTAGGGAGAGGGTTGGGGGTGAAGAGATCAAAAATCCTTACTCACTAAATATATCTATCCCCTCATCCTGCCTTTCTCCCTGAGGGAGAAGACATTCCTTCGTTTATCATATTTCATGTCATGTCTTTAATTTCTATTAACTTGTTGGGCTGTCATAGAACCAGAGATTTACCCACTCACAATTATCCTTATGTGAAATCAATACTGTCACGCCGAATTATTTGATAAAAAACCACCAGACCGTCAACGCAATCAGTATCAGAGCAGCAAGATTGACAGCGATATCCATGTTATTCCCCCTGACAGCGCTGACTGGTTTTAAAATGTCGCAGGCGATTGGCGTTGCTGACCACACTGATCGAGGACAGTGCCATTGCCGCACCGGCAAACATCGGATTGAGCAGCAAGCCGGTAAACGGATACAACAGGCCCGCCGCCACCGGGATGCCGAGCACATTATAGATAAATGCACCAAACAGGTTCTGCTTGATGTTGCGTACCGTTGCCCGCGAGATCGCTATCGCGTCCGCAACCCCGATCAGCGAACCACGCATCAGGGTGACATCTGCGCTTTCGATGGCCACGTCGGTACCGGTGCCGATCGCAAAGCCGACATCCGCACGCGCCAGCGCCGGTGCATCGTTGATACCGTCCCCGACCATCGCCACGACAGCACCTCTATCCTGCAAGTCCTTGATACAACTAGCCTTATCTCCAGGCAGGACTTCGGCCAGCACGCGTGTGATACCGGTCTGGCTGGCCACTGCCTCAGCCGTCTCACGGCGGTCACCGGTCAGTAATACAACATCCAGACCCAGGCGGCGAAAACCGTTGACCGCCTCGATTGCATCCGGCTTGAGCGGGTCGGCAATCACCAGATAGCCAACCAGCTGCAGTTGTAACGCAATATGAACCAGGGTCTGACCCTGCTCCAGCGCGCTACGGGCGGCATCCGGAATATCCGGCATAGCAATGCCATGGTCCGTCAGCAACCCGGCATTGCCAATCAACACCGTCTGGCCGCCTACTTCGGCAGAAGCACCCATACCGGTATGTGCCTGGAACTGGTCGCTTTCACGCAGCGTCAGCCCCTGCTGCTCCGCAGCCCGGTTTATCGCCTGCGCAAGCGGATGCTCGGAACCGCGTTCGACCGAGGCGGCCAGTGCCAGCACCTGCTGCTGATCGATATCTGCTACGCTAATGACGTTTACCAGTTCCGGCTTGCCCTGGGTGACCGTGCCGGTCTTGTCCAGCACGATCACATCCAGGCGACGCGCCTGTTGCAGGGCATCGCCATTGCGGATCAGGATCCCGTGTTCTGCCGCTTTACCTACCCCGACCATAATCGAAATCGGTGTCGCCAGACCCAGTGCACAGGGACAGGCAATCACCAGCACGGTCATCGCGGTCACCACCGCATAACTCACGCGCGGATCCGGACCGGCATTAAACCAGACCAGGAAGGTTACTATCGCGATAATCATGACCACCGGCACAAAAATCGCCGCAATGCTGTCTGCCAGGCGCCCGATCGCCGGTTTGGCAGCCTGGGCCTGGCGCACCTGATCGATGATATGGGCCAGCACGGTGTCGTTACCGATACGCAGGGTTTGCATCAGGAAGCTGCCCTGGCCGTTGACCGTACCACCGATCAACTCATCACCCACGCCGTGCTCGACCGGCATCGGTTCACCGCTTAACATGGATTCGTCAACGCTCGACTGGCCTTCGATAATCACACCGTCTACCGCTATCTTTTCGCCCGGTCTGACCCGCAGGGTTTCCGACAGTCCGACCTGCTCAATCGGGATATCCTGTTCGACACCGTCGCGCACCACCCTGGCGGTACGTGGTTTCAGACCGATCAGGTGCCTGATCGCTTCGCTGGTCTTGCCACGGGCACGCATTTCCAACGCCGAGCCCAACGTCACCAGGGCCAGTATAATGACCGCCGCTTCAAAATAGACATGCCGACCCTGCACCGGGACCAGCTCCGGCTGGATCGCAATAATGCTCGAGTAAAGCCATGCGGTACCGGTACCCAGCGCAATCAGGGTATCCATGTTGGCATTGTGATGCTGTACCGCCGACCAGGCACCGGTATAGAAGTGTCTTCCCGAATAAATCATCACCGCCAGGGTCAGGATACTGATCAGCGGCCAGAACCATACGCCCTGCGCGACGCCGGGTTCCGGCAGATAGCCGGCCATGCCGCTAATAAACATTGGCGCACCCAGCAACGCGGCCGCCAGTGACTGTCTTAACAGCCTTCGATAATGAGCAAACTCGGCCGCCTCACGCTGCTGCTGTTCGGCCAGTTCATCCTTGCCACCAAGTTCAGCGGCCTGATAGCCACCGCTGTTGACCGCATTGATCAATGCCACTGTGTCAGTCTGACCCTCGACCACAGCACTATGTTCGGCAAAGTTGACACTGACCTGTTCAACGCCATCGACCGACTTCAGTAAATCCTCGACCGTCTTGACACAACCGGCGCAACTCATCCCGGAGATAGACAGATGTGTGGTCGGGTTGGTAGACATCAGTACTAAACCTCTGTTTAATGACAGTCAGGGTCTGCCCCGCATATTCCGGTAGCAGCCCGTTACACAATACCTATTTACTAATGTATATGACACCAGCCGCGTTATATAAATCCGGGTACCGGGCCTTATGCCTGGGCTTGCTGTATGGCCTGTCATCCTGTTCACACTACCCGGCGTCGGCAGTCCTGAAAAACCGGCATCGGCAAAAACCACCCAGCAAAAACAGGGCGCAGGCCGGTTTGGCATCCTTGCCCCACTGGACCAGGCCGCGAGCCGCAGCCCGGCTGACCAGACCGATATGATGACATCCTGAAAATTACCGATTTTAACAGCAGATAGCCATGAAAAATCTGACTTACACCATTTTGTTACTCGGCAACCTTGTGCTGGCAAGTACACCTGCCCATGGCGAATGGATATCGTCCTCCGAGGCGATCATGGGCACGCGTATACATGCGGAACTGTGGCAGGAACCGGGGCAGGATGGACTGGCCGCTATCGATGCAGTGATGGCGGAAATACATCGCATCGATGAACTGATGAGCCCGTATAAAAAAGACAGCGAGCTATCCCGTATCAATCAACTGGCCTCGAAGCAGTCAATCAAAATCAGCGACGAACTGTTCCGGCTAATAGAACGCTCGATTGAATTTTCACGCATGACAGATGACGCATTCGATATCACCTATGCCAGTGTCGGCCATTTGTATAACTATCGTGAACGCAAGCGCCCTGATACAACGCAGATCAGACAAAAACTGGAGAATATCGATTACCGCAATATTGTACTGGACGACGCCAAACGCACCATCCACTTTACCCGTCCGGGTGTATTTATCGACCTGGGCGGCATCGCCAAGGGTTATGCGGTAGATAATGGCATCATGATCCTGCAAGGACTTGGTTTCAAACATGCACTGGTCAGCGCCGGTGGGGACAGTCGCCTGTTGGGTGACCGTCATGGCCGCCCGTGGATGATGGGCATCAAGGACCCGCGCCAACGTAATGCCCTGTTTACCCGACTGCCGTTACAGGATACCGCACTGTCTACATCCGGCGACTACGAACGCTATTTCATCGAGGACGGGGTGCGTTACCATCACATCATCAACCCGAAGACCGGCGACTCGGCCCGTGAACTGCGCAGCGTCACCATCATCGGACCGGACGCGATCACCACCGATGCATTGTCGACCAGCCTGTTTATCCTGGGGATCAAGAAAGGGATTACACTGGCCAACAGGCTAGCGGAAATTGATGCGATTATGATTGACCAGCACGGAAAGTTTTTCTACAGCGATGGACTACAGGAACCGGAAGCCTCAAAATAGTCTCAGCTCAAGCCTGGATGAGGAAGCGCAACCCAGGCTACCATGATATGGTATCTGTTATTAGTTATGGTACTCATAACGAACGCTGTAAGCGTTCTATGAGACGGATTGCAGGTTGCTCCGAGGCGCTTTGTCGTCATTCCCGAATGGTTTTGTCGGGGATCCATAAAACAAGTGATGTATGTCTTTCCAGATTCTGCTGCGCGCCATCCGGGCTTTGGTCTAGTTAATCAGCCAAAAAAACGGGGCCTGCTGGTAGAGCAGACCCCGCTAGTTAATAATGCTTCCTAACCGCCAATCACACCATTAACGATCGGATCAAACGCGGTCAGGCTATCGATCAAACCGGCATTCCCCAGACCATGGGTCGGGAACAGGGTCGGGAAGTTGGCCTGGTCGCCATGCAGTGCCATGTAATTCAGGATCACGGTTTCGACCAGCAGGTTGACGTTATTGGCCGCCGGTGTCGCGGCTGTCTCCACCGAACCATCAGCACGGAAGTAGCCAATCTGCTGGTGCTGGGCAGCCGGGATATTGTCGCCGGAAAACAGGTTCGGACGTGCGGTCGGGTTATAGACCAGGAAGAAGGATGCCGCGGTAGAGGAGTTATCGCCGGTCCAGACACCCTTACCACGACCATCAGCCGAGTTATCCAATGTACCGTTACTGGCCACCGAGCCATCACTACAAACATACATCATCAGCGGCATTCCCATTTGTGCCGCATACTCCAGACAGGCGCCCATACAACGTCCGGCACGCAGGTCGCGGACCTCACCAGCAGCACGGTCACCGGTATGATAGTCATAACCACCCATGGATATCGTGCCAGCACCGCTGTAACCACTAATCACCATTTT
>CAMYJU010000036.1 GCA_947258795.1 uncultured Gammaproteobacteria bacterium
GCATCGGTACGCGTACGGAAGAAATGATCTTCACCAATTTCATCCTTCAGACCGGACCTCTCAAAGATGCGCATGATCTGGCCCTTGGCCCTGGGTAGCAACAAGCGTACACCACCCGCCTCAAGATGTTCATGCAGGCTGGATATCACTTCCTCACCGGTTGCATCGATCTGGTTGATACCCTCAAGATCCAGTATGACATACTGGATATCCGGCTTGCTGGCTACATTCTCGAGTACCTTGCTTTCATAATAGCCGGCGTTCGCAAAATACAATGAACCGTCGAAACGCAACACAGACAGATGAGGACTACACTGCAGACCATGTAACTTCGCATCACGAAAGGTGCCATCAGAATGCAGCGACAATTCCGAGAAACGTGGACGCATAGTGCGATACAGGAACAGGCCCAATGACAGGGCTACACCAATGATAATCGCATTCTCAAGATGCGGCGCCAGTGCCAGTGTCAGGGCAAAGGTAATGATTGCTACCACACCATCGTGTACCTGCACTTTCATTGCTTGCTTGATCGGTTTTATCTTAACCAGGTTGACCACCGCCATAATGATCACAGCCGCCAGGGTTGCCTGCGGCAGATGATAGAGCAGCGGGGTCAGGAACAACAAGGTAATCGCGACCACTCCACCAGTAACAATCGAGGAAAAACCAGTTCTGGCACCAGCACTGATATTGACCGCCGAGCGTGAGAAGGACCCGGACACCGGATACGCACCAAACAACCCCGATGTGAGATTGGAAACACCCTGGCCAAACAGTTCCTGGTTGGTATCCAGTCGCTGCCGGGTTTCCGCGGCCATGGCCTTTGCAATCGCGATCGCTTCCATAAAACCGATCAACGAGATGGTGAAGGCAGTAGTGATCAATGCCGTTACAGACCGCGCATCAAAGTCCGGTAGCGCGATACTCGGCAGACCTTCAGGGATCTCACCGACCACCTTGCCGCCGGCTTCCTGGAAACCCAGTGACCATGACATCACTGTTGTAACCACCACTGCGGTCAGTACATTCGGGACCTTGGGCAGGAACTTCTTCAGCACAATCATGATGGCAAGTGCAAAAACACCCATGGCCAGTGTCAACAGGTGGGTATTCTGACTGGCCTCAACCAGCACATGCAAGACTGTTTCATAGTGATGCGCTGACTTTTCAACGCTGACGCCAAATAGCTTGCTGAGCTGCGAGGTCGCAATGATGATAGCTGCGCCATTGGTAAAACCGACCACTACCGGGTGTGACAGGAAGTTCACCAGTACACCGAGGCGTAACATGCCCAGCAGGACCTGGGTAACACCAACCAGTATGGCCAGCACGGCAGCCAGGCCGAGATACACCTCTACGTTTCCGCCAGCCATGGGCTCCAGTGCCGCTGCCGTCATCAACGACACAACCGCAACCGGCCCGGTTGCCAACTGACGGGAAGAGCCCATCAGCGCGGCAATCATGACCGGTACAAAAGAGGCATACAGGCCTATATATGCCGGTAGACCAGCCAGCTGGGCATACGCCATGGATTGCGGCACCAGTACCAGCGCGACGGTAATACCTGCAATCAGATCCGCACGTAAAATTTCTGGCCGACGCAATTCTCCGACCCAGCCGGTAAACGGCACGAACATTTGCTGCCAGCCGGCGATCATTTTTCGCACGTCAGCCATATTAAACCTCTCATGAATTTTTCCGGATACCCCGGTAAGCCGGATAAAACCAGTAAAACAGGGCTTAAGGAAGCTTGTTATTCTAGCGAGATTCTGGCTGATCGGCCAGTCTTAAATCCGGTATTGCCTGATCTACTGGGAAAATCGACTGTAAACAACACTAACAGGCCAAGTCACAAGGCATCGATCGACCTGAGTTTTGTTGTATCCAGGTTCCAGATCACTAGACAAGAAATACTGTTTTCCGAAACAGGTCTGTACCTGACAGGAGGGCTCTTATAAAACTCATCGTTCCTATCAAGAATTACCGAAAACCCGACGGGTGAATACTTGAGCTTGCCCTGGTAGGCGTTGATATCCAGTTTTTTATCGGAATATTCGCAGCCGGTTTCCGTATGCACTATGTAGGATACATGCTGTTTTTTTAGAAAATTCGGCAGGCTGCCGTCCATAATACTTTCCTGAAACTCGTAGCCGTTAATCAGACCATCCAGGTTAATCGTGGGATGACCACTGAAATAGCCAAAAATCCCGGCGTCCGCCAGGGCGACAGATGTATTGGCATCGGCATTGTCCCTGAACCACAATGCGCTGTGATAGACGTAACTTAAATGAACACCTTTATCGATATAGACAATTGAATTATACGCAATGGACAACAGACAGACTATGGCAGCCAGCGCTGTATGGTAGCCCACAGTATTCAATCTGGCGTTCACAACCTTAATTAAATGCAAACTAAAAATAACCAGCAAGGGGATATATGCAGTAAAGTGCCACTGAAATACCGCCCACTGCATAAACAACGAAGACCATACGTAATGAATCAGGACACCCAGCCAGTACACTTTCACAAAGGCTGACTGGGTTTTGAAAAAAGTCTTATTGCTGCCCCTGAAGAGCAGGAACTCTGCCAGTATCCACAGGTTCGCAAAAATGAAGGTCAATGTGTACGGCAGGGCGCCTGCATGCAAATTGAAATTCAGGTGCGGATAGGGAAAGGAACTTTTGATCTGGCCGGATATCGGCGTTAAATGTCCAAAGGTCGAATAGTTCCATAAGAAATATGGAGTCGAGATCAGTACCAGTATGAATATCGCCGGGATATAACGGACAAACAGGGCCAATGCATTCTTAATAAAACCGCTGTCCCTGTCTTTACCAAACACTTTCAACAACGCAAACGCAATAATAATATAGGCTGTATCCAGCCTGGTCATGAACAGAAAACCGAACAGCACACCTGTCAGCAGGATCTTGCCTGCAGATATCTCATGAAACAGATCGTAATTCCGGTCAACAAGCAGTATTCCGAATAGACAGAACAACAATAAGGCACTTTCCAGGCCGTTGAATGCAATCAATATAGGGGATGCAAAAACAGCAAGTATGAACAGTGACAATACCGCATAGTATCGGCTCATAACCCTGTATACATACATCCAGCAAAACCAGTAACTGAATACCCCGAGAACAACCTGCAGCGTAAAAATCAGTTGCAACGACAGTTCGGCGCTATTACCGGTCAGATAGTAGATCGGCAGTATCAATACCATCCACAAGGGGTGATAGCCGTTTGACAGGTTATAACTATCAAAGGTTGAACCGTGACCGGCTACAATATTGGATGCCACCTTGAAATAGTAATAGGCATCATCTGAGAAAAAGTACAAGGTTTTCTCAAGAGGGAGATAAAAAATGGCTGTGACAAGTACAGCCCCCATGCCAGCGAGCAATAGCAGGATTTTCCTGTCAATTGCATCCTCAGACGTCTGCCCCAAATCACGATTGTTACTGATCATATCAACTAGAACGCATTAGCGGTCACAAAAATTGCAACAGCAAGAAGGACTATGACCCTGCTCTGCATGTCCTTGAAGGCAAACAGTACCGGGTCCTCATGCACCTCACCTCTGCCTGTTTTAAGCCAGATTCGGCTTACCCAGTAAAGCAACAACGGACATAACATCCAGAGTATTTCAGGGTGCCTGTAGAATACCAGCACGTTTTCCGAGTTGATATACAATGCAATCACCAGAACAGATAAATAGCCACTGGCTGCTCCCATGCTGTGCAGGTATTCAAGATCGGAGGAATGATAGCCCCGTCCTTTGACGTCCTGTTCATCGGAGTCACGCAAATTGACCAGTTCCGCACTTCTCTTTACCAACGCAAGACTGAGAAATATAAACATCGAAAATGCCAACAACCAGAACGAAGGAAATATACTGGTGGCGGCACCGCCAGCGATTATCCTGAGGGTATACAGCGACGCCAGCAGTAACACATCAACAATCGCCTGTTTTTTAAGGAAAAACGAATAGGCGACCGTGGTAATATAATACCCGAACAACACCAACAGGAATTCGATCGGCAGGAACAGGGATATCACCAGGCTGCCCAATAACAGGGCTGGGATCAGCAGAGTGGCAATCACCGGGTTGACCGAACCGGATGCCAGCGGCCTTTTACACTTGGTTTTGTGCTGCCTGTCTGCCGATAAATCCAGCATATCATTCAATAGATACACGCTGGAAGCACAGAAGCCAAATGCAATAAACGCAATAAACGCATCCAGCAGTAAGGCGGTGTCATTGGCCTTATGCGCTGCAAGCAGTGGCAAAAACAGCAGCGCATTCTTGACCCACTGATGAACCCTGATCGCTTTCAGATAGGTCTTCAATGACGGCATACTCTCCTTGAAGGTATGGCTCGCGCCACCCAGTTTACCGACCGCCTTTTCTACACCCGACTCCGGATTAACGACAATAATCTCATCTGCATGCTTCCACACCGGCAAGTCCTTGGTAGAGTTTCCCGCATACGCAAATTTATCGTCATGGGTATATTCGTTTATTTTTTGCAGTTTCCGCTTGCCTGATAAATTGGTAGTGTCATCACTTGCAATGACGTCCTTGAACACACCAACATGATCCGCAATACCATGGGCGATCTTGCTATTGGTTGCAGTGGCCAGAATAATTTCGCGAGCCCCGGACGCCTCTTTCCTCAGGTAGTCGAGAAAGGCTGCGTTATAGGGCAACATTTCAGGATTGATTTCAACCCTCGCTGCAATCTGATTCTTTAGATAGGCCTTTCCCTTCAATAACCACAGGATAATATGGAATATGACCAACGGGTTTTGCTTGAGCAGAGCGAAAACAGACTCTACCAGCATATCGGTCTTGATTAACGATCCGTCCAGATCAACAAAAAGAGGTATGGTATTGTTTGAATTCATGTCCACTCGCAAACGCAGTATCTGCTTCCCGCCTGTTTTAATGGTGCTGTCAATATGGCAAGAACTAAAGATTTAATTTGACGAAAATCCTTTCCGGTATCATCTTGATAATAAGCATAATATAACGCCACAGCCACAGGGTATAAATAACCGGTTTCCTTTTTCTGTAGGCATTATGGATATCGTCAGCCACCTTTTCAGGCTGCACGGTCAACTTGTCCGGCAGATCCATCCCTTCAGTCATCTTGGTCTTTACGAATCCAGGCAGCACCGTAATAACCTGTACGCCAGACTTGTGCAGACGGTTCCTGAGTCCACTCAAATAAGCCGTTAATCCCGCTTTCGCTGAACCATAGATATAATTGCTCTGCCTGCCTCTCTCACCCGCTACGGAACTGATACCGATAATACAACCTGAATGCCTGGCTTCCATATCAGCTGCAATCACCTCGAGTATACTGGCCGCACCTGTAAAGTTACTATTAATACATTTTAGGGCCTTGGAAAAATCCTTTTCCGATTCCTTTTGATCTCCAAGCGTCCCGAAACTGATCAACACCACATCGGGCTTATCTGACAAAGCGTCATAGAAGGACTGATGCGTTTCCGGATTCTCGGCATCAAACTGATAAACATGCGCATCAACCTCGTACCTGGTAACAAGATCCTGTTTCTTCTTTTCCAGCTTTTCCCGGTCCCTTGAGGCGAGATGTATGCTTGCCTTGTCTGTCGATGCAAACTTCCTTGCTGCCGCATAGGCTATATCCGAATTTGCCCCTAGTATAAGTACATGCATGGTTATAGCCCCAGTCTTCTAGATTGCAGTGAATTGAACTTTTCAGCTGCGCCCGTCTCACTTCTGTATGATCTGAATTTTTCAAGCATCGGATAGGACTGTTTAAAAAATCCGGCAGACATACGCGAATCCTTGGCCAGATAAATCCGTCCGTCATAGTCAGAAACAATACTATCAAGCTCATTCATAAAATTCAGCAAGGTATCGTCCATTTTAAAATCCAGCGCCAGGGTATAACCCTCGACCGGGAACGAAAGCCAGTTTCTGTTCTTCTTACCCAGCAGTTTCAGAACTGAAAGAAAAGACCCTCTCTTATTGTCAGAGATGTATTTCAGCAACCTGGTCATTCCGTCCTTGCCCACCTCCTTCGGAATAACGCACTGGTATTGCGCAAACCCCTTTTTTCCGTACATGCGGTTCCAGTGCAGAACGTTGTCCAGAGGATAAAAGAAGCCGTTCAAGTGAACTACATCTTCCTTACTTTTACCCATTATCCTGTTGTAATAAAGCAGGTTAAACAGTTTTACGGAATACTGGTTCAAGGTAAAGCCAGGCATATCGACTGGCACGGACATGTATTTCTTTTTATCCGGCTCAAGCCTCCCGTCAATTCGATGCCCCCCCTTCATAAACAGCGAGCGGCCCAGGTGTTCACCTGTTGCCAGACAATCCAGCCATGCAACAGAATATTTGCTGTCAATATGCTCTTCAAACAGATCAAATACTTCCGCCAGGCTTTCCGCCTTGATGGTGGTCTGGTCTATATAGGCACTTTTCACGGGTATCAGTTGGATACTGGCCTCGAGGATAATACCGGTAAGCCCCATGCCCCCACATGTGGCATAAAAGAGCTCTTCATTTTGATCCTTGCTGCACGATGCGATCTCGCCGTTGGCCAGCATGACTTTGATGGACTCAACGCATTCGGAAAAGCAGCCATCATGATGGTGGTTCTTGCCATGCACATCACAGGCAATAGCGCCGCCCACAGTGACATATTTCGTACCAGGAGTGATGGCAAGAAACCAGCCCCTGGGCAGAAAACAATCTATAATTTCCTCGAGACTGGCGCCAGATTCACAGGTCAGTATGCCAGCCTGCCCATCAAAGTGCAGGAATGACCGGTAACGCGAACTGGTCAGGATATGCCTGGCCAACGAACTGTCCCCATAACTGCGACCCAGTCCACGCGCGGCATATTCATGCGATGCACCCATATGAGCAAGAATCTCTTTCTCTGATTCAAAACTATACAAGTCTGCATCAATAGCAGGGTATCGACCCCACCCGGATATATTCATTATATGCTTAACCTGTTATATAAAAACGTATTTTTTATCCAGATTGTATTTCAGCCAGTACCCGATCGCCAGACCTAATACACCGCCAGCATACCTCATCTCCTTGGTGCCGAACAGATAATGAAATCCATATTCGGTACCCCAGAAGATGATCGTTGTAATGATTCCCATACTGGTATAGATAATAAACTTCTGGGTATCGTGCGCGAGACTGCGGGTCTCGTAGGCAAAAATATACTTCTTATCCAGAATGTATTTGCTTAACAGGCCGGTAAAGGTCCCCGCCAGAATCGACAGTTCGATACTGTAGATATCTGTATAGGCCTGAACACTGATTTCCTGTGTGCCAATATTGATTATCGTCGCTATGACTGCAAAAAATGCATACTTTAAAACCAGACTCATAGCTTCGATAACCCATACAGCTTAAAGGCGATGATACTCCCGGTACCATTCGATAAATTTGGGAATACCTTCGCTGAGCGGTGTTGCCGGTCTGAAACCAACCGCATTGGACAGCTCCTCGATATCTGCATAGGTGGCAACCACGTCACCATCCTGCATGCCCATCATGACCTTTTCGGCCTTCTTGCCAATGGCATTCTCTATGGTTTCGATGAACGTCATCAGCTCTACCGGTTCGTTGTTACCGATATTGTAAACACGGTAAGGCGCATAGCTGCAGGACGGATCTGATGCGCCGGTGTCAAAGCCGGGCTCAGGCTCCGCCATCTTGTCTATCACGCGTACTACGCCTTCGATGATGTCATCGATATAGGTGAAATCGCGCTGCATTTTTCCTTCATTGAAAACATTGATTTTCTCTCCACGCAATATGGCACCAGCAAACAATGAGGGCGACATGTCCGGTCTGCCCCAGGGACCATAAACGGTGAAAAAACGCAAACCCGTGGTTGGCAGACCATAAAGATGGCTATAGGTATGCGCCATCAGTTCTCCTGACTTTTTTGTCGCCGCATACAGGCTAACTGGATGATCCACATTATGATGCACACTGAAGGGCATGTTGGTATTGGCACCATAGACACTGGAACTACTCGCATAGACCAGATGTTTTACCCCGGTATGACGACAGCCTTCCAAAATATTCACGAAGCCAACCAGGTTACTGTCCACATAGGCATGCGGATTGATCAGCGAATAGCGCACACCTGCCTGGGCTGCCAGGTTCATCACCGCGTCAAAACCGTGTTCTTCGAACAGGGCCTGCATCGCATCGCGTTCGGCCATATCCATCTTGATGAATGTAAACCTGTCATACCCATCAAGCTGTTGCAGACGATCATGCTTCAGCTGAACTTCGTAATAGTCATTCAGGTTATCAATCCCGACTACTTCATCACCTCTGTCCAGCAGTTTTTTGGATAAATGCATACCGATAAAGCCGGCAGCCCCCGTTACGAGTATTTTCATTCTTTATATTTCCTAACGACCTACGCAGTAGTAGTCGAAACCGTGTTTTTCCATCAAATCCTTTTCATATACGTTGCGCAAGTCCACAAATACCTTGCCCTTCATGGTACTGCTGACCCTGTCCAGATCCAATCCCCGATACTGGTTCCATTCGGTCATCAGGACGACGGCATCCGCATTTTCCAGGGTCTCATAAACTGTGCCACAATAGATAATACCCTCAGGCAACAATTTGCTAGCCTCTTCTACACCTTCCGGGTCGTGCGCTCTGACCAGTGCCCCCTTGTCCAACAGTGCCGGCAGTATGGCCAGTGAAGGCGAATCACGCATATCGTCGGTTTCAGGCTTGAAGGTCAGCCCCAGTACGGCAATCTGCTTGTCGGATTCGGAACCACCCAGTGCATCCCGAATCTTGGAAACCATCAGGGCCTTCTGCGCCGCGTTGACTTCGACGACCGATTCGACGATACGGCATGACGAACCATGTTCCTGTGCGATGCGTATCAGCGCCAGCGTATCCTTCGGGAAACATGAACCACCATAACCCGGTCCGGCATGCAGGAATTTCTTGCCAATACGGCCATCCAACCCCATGCCCTTGGCGACAGAATGAACATCCGCGCCGACTTTTTCGCACAGTTGCGATATCTCGTTTATGAAGCTGATCTTGGTGGCGAGAAACGCATTGGACGCGTATTTGATCAGTTCTGCGCTTTCCAGGTCGGTAACATGTATTGGCGCCTCGATCAGGTTTAGCGGGCGATAGAGTTCACGTAACATGGCCTCGGCCCGTTCCGACTCCACCCCCAGTACCACCCTGTCTGGCCTCAGAAAGTCCGGGATTGCGGATCCCTCTCTCAGAAATTCAGGGTTTGACGCCACATCGAAATCGGCATCCGGATTGGTTTTACTGACTATCCTGGCAACCTGTCTGGCAGTACCGACCGGTACGGTTGATTTGTCGACAATGACAGTATAGCCATTCAGATAGCCAGCCACCTCTTCCGCCGCTGCATAGACATATTGCAGGTCGGCATGTCCGTCGCCGCGGCGTGTCGGGGTACCCACGGCAATGAAAATCAGGTCTGCGACATGCACTGCCTCTTTGAGATCGGTTGAAAAGCCCAGGCGACCGGCATCGACATTGCGCTTGACCAGCTCGTCCAGGCCCGGCTCGTAAATTGGTATCCCTCCTGACAACAACGAGTCAATTTTGGATTTATCCTTGTCGACACAGACAACATTGGCCCCGAATTCAGCAAAACAGGCGCCCGACACCAGGCCGA
The DNA here is from genome assembly GCA_947258795.1 of uncultured Gammaproteobacteria bacterium. Lineage (GTDB taxonomy): Bacteria > Pseudomonadota > Gammaproteobacteria > DRJJ01 > DRJJ01 > DRJJ01. The sequence continues at coordinate 9,738 of CAMYJU010000036.1, forward strand.
CATAGCCTGAACCGATCATGACAACATTCATGGCGTTTCCCGATTATAAGTTAATTTCTCTAGAAAATACCGTAGCATATACGGATTAAAGACAGGTGACAATTGACATTTTCCCTAATCCGGAACCGTTTTCAGCACTATACTGACCCATAGTGCTTTTGTGCACAGACCACCCGGTCTGGACAGGTTAAAGTACAGGTCACAAAGATCCAGGTCTTCACACTGGCCGTTCAGCCAGAATCATTATAGTTTAGTCCATGCAAATAGTGTATCATTTTGTTTTAAATAGATTAATCTAGATACCAGCATTTAAGGTAATCAGACCATGAAGATAAAAACAATAAACAGCAGCCCGTTTGATGATCAGAAGCCAGGTACCTCGGGGTTAAGAAAAAAGGTACGCGTGTTTCAGCAGGATCACTATCTTGAAAACTTTGTTCAATCGATCTTTTTATGTCTTGACGGAATAGCAGGACAGACACTCGTATTGGGCGGTGATGGCCGTTATTACAACCGAACTGCGATACAGACCATTATTAAAATGGCGGCAGCAGCAGGTTTCAGGCGCATTCTGGTTGGTCAGCACGGCTTCCTGTCCACCCCGGCAACCTCTGTCCTGATCAGGAAATACAATACTCTGGGCGGAATTATCCTGTCTGCCAGTCATAATCCAGGCGGACCCGATGAAGACTTCGGTATCAAGTACAACACCGGTAATGGTGGACCGGCACCAGAGAGCATAACGGACCAGATATTTGAAACCTCCTGCAAGCTGACCGGTTACAGGATAGCCGAGCTGCCCGATATCGATCTCGAACAATGTGGCACGACCCGTTTTGGTGAATTTGAAATAGAGGTGGTGGATCCGATAGCCGATTATGCTGAGCTCATGGAACACCTGTTCGATTTTCATCGGATCAAGGCCTTGTTCAGTAGCGGTCATTTCAGAATCTGTTTTGATGCGATGCACGCGATCACCGGACCCTATGCAACAG
>CAMYJU010000037.1 GCA_947258795.1 uncultured Gammaproteobacteria bacterium
ACCGGCAGCGACCAGGCGTTCCAACTGCGCCGCGCCAGCGCCCAACACACCGGTGTTGCCGGTGTCGATGACGCTCAGTGCGATACCTCCCACCGCATTGCGGTGGGCGATGTTCTGCAGTTTGGGCAGTTGCTCCGGGGTCACGCCACTGGTGATCAGCAGCACCAGGCTGGAACCGAACGCGGCGCCCGGATCGTCCCCGCTGCGTGCCGCTTCGGCCGCCATCGCGATGGCGTCGGCAAGGTTGACGGTGCGCGCGGGTGCGGACGTTTCGCCACCGAACATTCGCGCCATCGCCACCTGCAGCGGGCCATGACGAAAATCGCCAGCCCCGACCAGCAGTCCCCCGTCTTTGCCGGCCGCGGTGAGAGAAAAGCGATCGCCGGGTTGGTGTGCGGCAGCCAGTGCCGTTGCGATTGCGCGGACACGCTGCGGGCTAGGCGACAATGCGGGGTCGCTGAGATCGACAACGACACTGACGTTCATGGTCGGGCGGGCACCCTTGCGTTCCGCGCCGCGCAAGCCGATCTGGAGGCGCAGCCGCGAAACACCCGCGACTGCCGCTTTATCGGCCTGGAGATAAAGTCCCATGGCGGCGTTGTCCGGTACATCCAGCGGTTGCCGATTGGCACGCACGGTTTCGCCCAGCCGAACAGGATACCACCCAACACAAAGGTCAGTGTCGGTACCAGTATCGTGCCGACCGGGTCAATATGGCGTAACGGGTTCAGGCTCAGACGACCGAGCATCCACGCCGTACTGTCACCTCGAAATCTTGCCACCCAGCCATGCGCCACCTCATGCAGGGTAATCGCAAATAATACCGGTAACGCCAGGATGGCCAGACGTTGAATAATGGTCAGTTCCAGCATGATGCCATTATATCCGCTGTTGCCTCCAGAAAGCAGTGTTCCGTGTTTACCCACATGTGATGTTATTTATCAAGAATATTGATTAACTAACTGTTTTATAATTTATTAGAGCTCGACTTCACCCATACCCTGGCGTTTGATCTGTGGCGTACCATCAATCATATCGATTACCGTGGTCGGCTCGAAACCGCAATGGCCGCCATCGATCACCAGGTCGACCTGTTGTTGCAACACATCGCGTATCTCTTCTGCATCCACCATCGGCATGGTCTCGCCCGGCAGGATCATCGTCGAACTCAGCATCGGCTCACCGAGGGTCTCCAGCAACTCCAGCGTAATCGGGTGGTCCGGCACACGGATACCGATCGATTTACGCTTTGGATTCTGCGTGCGCTTGGGCACCTCCTTGGTCGCCTTCAGTAAAAACGTGAAAGGCCCGGGCGTGTGCGAACGTAGAAACCGGTAGGCCTGGTTGTCCACCCGGGCATAGATCGAGATCTCGGACAGGTCACGACACACCAGGGTCAGGTGATGACTGCTGTCGACCTGGCGGATGCGGAGAATACGCTCCATCGCCTGTTTGTTATTCATGGTGCAACCCAGCGCATAACTGGAATCGGTTGGATAGACGATCACCGCACCGTCTTGCAGCATATCGACCGCACGCTGGATCAGGCGCTTTTGCGGGTTCTCCGGATGAATCTGGAAAAACTGGCTCATGACAATACCGCCGGTCGCGGTCTGGACAAACGTGCAGACATGGCTATGCGGCGACTTGTGGCCACAGCGCCGACTGCCACACCGGTGTCAGCTGTGTCGGCATAGCGGGCAGGCGTCCCATCTCGATCCACGGGTTGTCAGGGCCATGGTAATCCGAGCCTACCGAGGCCAGTAAGCCGTGCCTCAGGGCCACAGCGGTCATATGCTGGACCTCATCGCGGCTATGACTGCCAGACAGTACTTCCAGACCGAGGCCACCGGCCTGTTTGAACTCATCGATCAGCCGGTTCAGACGGGTCGCGGTCATCCTGTAGCGCGCCGGGTGGGCGATCACCGCCATACCACCGGCCTGCACGATCCAGCCCACCGCCTGTTCCAGGCTTGCCCACTGACCGGCGACATGGCCGGGCTTGTTACGCACCAGGAATTTCTTGAAAACATCGCGCACCGATTCGGCCTTGCCCTGCTCGACCAGGTAACGGGCGAAATGCACCCGCCCGATCAGGCGCCCTTGCGCAAACCGGCTCGCGCCAGCCAGCGCATCCTTGAGGCCGGTCTTCTCCAGCTTCTGCGCTATGCGCCTGGCGCGTACGTCCCGGTACTCAAGCAGAGCATTAAGACCTTTTCTTAATGCTTTGTTTTTAATATCTAAGTTAAGACCCACTATGTGCACGGTCTGACGTTCCCAGGTGACCGATATCTCCACTCCCGGAATCAATGTAAGCCCATGCCGGGTTGCGGCCTGCGCGGCCTGCTCGATACCGGCCGTACTGTCATGGTCGGTCAAGGCCAGTACCGACACCCCCTGATTCGCGGCGTGCGCAACCAGCTCCGCCGGCGCCAGTGTGCCGTCAGATTCGGTAGAATGGCAATGTAAATCGTAGATCAAAGACATCAGCTAATTGTATCGAATCCGGCATGCACTGTCCTGAATAAATCAGCGACCGTGACGCCAAACTGCTAGAATACCCAGAAATCCCCTCCAAGGCATGCGCAACGGACATGAGTATCACAAACCTGATCACGGATATCACCGCAACGGAACTCTCGGAACTGATTATCCAGATCTGTACCGAAGTGCTGGATGAACTGTCCGAACTGCCTGCACTAAACAACTCGGACCTGGATGAACTGGGCGTTGCCGCCGAAAAACTGGGCGCGATACTGAACAGCCCGGGCCAGCTGGATAGCGAAGCTGTGACCCATATCGGTCAACTCGGACATCAGACCCTGTCCGAATTCATCGCGCTGGACAGGCACTACCTGCAAGGCGACCACAAGGATGAACTGAATTTGTACAGCACGTCGTTCTGCTTCTGGATCGTGCATCAGGGCGGCGCGATCCTTGCCCTGGACGCGGCGGTCAGTTCACTGGCCTATGTCGCCAATCATGTACAGGACACCGAAACCCTGGGATGGCTGTCGGATGAGATCGGCCATGTCATCGAGGCGGTACCCGACTCGCTCAGGCAGACTGCGGTGTCCGCCATGGAATCAGACCCCTGGCAGGTATTGAACCTGAACCGCGGCATTATTGCGACCCGGTCGCATGACACCGAACGCATGGAAGACGCCTTTGAACGGCTGATCACGTTGCTGCCGGACGATGCCTGCAACTTTTTCAAACAGGGCATGGAGCAAATGGACATAATCGGCTATCCTGACCCGGTACGTCAAATCATGTTACAGTACTACACGCGCTCCTGTGAGCCACAACAGTTACATTAGACAAAATACATCACAATCAGGTAATACCTGACAGACAGCTATCATGAAATTCCTTTTTGACTTTTTCCCGATTATCGTTTTCTACATTGGCTACAAGATGTACGACATCTATTATGCCACTGCATTTGCGATCGCAGCCACGTTTGTACAGATCAGCCTGTTCTGGCTCAAGAACAGGCGTTTTGAAAAAATGCACATCATTACCCTGGCACTGATTACCGTGCTTGGCGGCGCAACCATCTACTTCCAGGACCCGGCATTCATCCAGTGGAAGGTCAGCGTGGTTAACTGGTTGTTCGGTGCGGTGATACTGGGCAGTCAGTTCATTGGCAAAACACCACTGATTGAGCGCATGATGAATCATGCGATCAGCATGGAATCCGCGATCTGGGTAAAACTGAACGCGGCATGGGGGCTTTTCTTTATTGGTATGGGATTTTTAAACCTGTACGTGATGTTCAACTTCGAAGAAGCAATCTGGGTTGAATTCAAGGTCTATGGTCTACTCGGCCTGACCATCGCATTCGTTATCATCCAGTCCATCTATCTGGCCAAGCACATCCAGCAGGAAGACGAGAACAACGAGCCGGCCGAAAAGGAAATCTGATGTATTACGCGATTATCGGCTTCGACAGCGAAAACAGCCTGGAAAAAAGATTACAGGCGCGCCCGGCACATCTTGAACGCCTACAGGCCCTGCAGGACAAACAACGCCTGCTCACCGCTGGACCCAACCCGGCGATCGACAGCGAGGATCCGGGCGAGGCCGGCTTCACCGGCAGCCTGATTATCGCCGAATTCGATTCACTGGAATCAGCACAGGCCTGGGCCGACGCCGACCCGTATGTCGCCGCCGGCGTATACGCGCGCGTAGAAGTCAAACCCTACAAAAAAGTTTTCTGAAAACGGATATCACCATGGATAACTCTGAGCGTATCGAACGCATGCACGCCCTGTTGAACGACGCCTTTCAGCCCTCCACCCTGGAAATCGTCGATGACAGTCATAAACACGCCGGCCACGAAGGCGCCAAGGGCGGTGGTGGTCACTTCAACGTCACCATCTACTCAGCAGCATTTGAAGGCAAAACCCCTATCCAGCGTCATCGTATGGTCTATGACGCGCTGGGTGACATGATGAAAAGTGATATTCATGCGCTCAGTATAGTCGCGAAAGTTCCAGAGCAGGATTCCTAACCACATGATAACGAGACCCAGGATCTCGTGATCTATTCTGCTATACGAAAGAAAAAATAAGAAACGCGCCAAATACCACTGCAAAAATCCCGCCAACACGCCCAGCAGGCATTGATAGAGACAATGCCCACGACATTAATCGTTTAAAATAGCGACGCCCTATTACTGCCAGAATTATAGCAGCAACAATAGAAACCCAACCTAATACTTCAATTATAATCGGAAACCTGGAAACACTGGATTGTATTATCAGCAAAACACCAAGAACCAGTCGAACAACAACCGCCAGAATATGTATCACGAGCTGATCTAAATTATTTCTCAGATATCCGAATATAATTTCCGGATTCAATAAAATTACTAATCCAGCTAATAGAGTCAAAGCACCAAATATGATTATCAATAGGCTCATTATCTATTCCTAATTCATCAAAAAAGAGTCAGAGAACACACTTCTCATATTAGAGAAAACTATGCCCTGACCCCAATTGGTCGTTGGCCGGTTGGCCTCAAATCATTGATCGAGCCCTAACAAATGCTCTGCAGTCTATTTTACCCATCAACTATGCTGGATAGAAATAATTAAATCAATCACTTAGACTACCTGAGTGTAGACTATATCAAAATCGCTTACACTTACAAAAATTTATGATTCTAACCATGAAAACAGGTAGTCTGGCCTGATCAGATAGCGGCGAATTCTTTAACAATGATCGATGTGCGTTTGAACGAAAGCGAACGACGTTCTTGGATTTACGTCATTTCCTGGACGTTTGTGATATTCATTACAATTCCACTTGCACGAAAAATCCAGGCCTTTGTCAGCAATAATTTAGGTCGGGACCTATTTACGTATGGCGTGATAGCCATCATCATTGTAATGCTTGTTTTTTCTATGAGGAGACTCAAATTAAAAAAACAAACAGCGAAAGTGTCGAGTTATGTATGGCTAACTGGCATTTCATTCATCCTCATTAGCTACTCAATCTATTTAGGCAAGAAAAGTCCAGAAGAGGCCGTTCATTTTATTCAGTACGGGGTTCTCGCTATCCTGATATTCAGGGCCTTAACTCATCGAATTACCGATCAAGGTATCTATATTGTTGCTATAATGTGCACCCTTGCTATTGGCATCCTGGATGAAACGATACAATGGCTGACACCGGGACGATACTGGGGTCTTCGTGATATCTGGTTGAATTCATTTGCGGCAGTTTTGGTTCTGCTTGCTATAGCAAAAGGACTGCATCCCAGATTAATCTCTGGCGCACCTGTGCGTGCCACGGTAAAGATACTGTACCGGATTACACTCGTCATAGTGATACTTTTCGGGTTAAGCATGTTAAATACACCACCACGTATCGCCTGGTATGTAGATAAGCTGCCGATGCTGGATTTCATTCTTTCAGACTCAGGCATTATGGTCGAATACGGATATCGCTATAATGATAACGAAATTGGTGTGTTTCGATCGCGTCTGGCACCAGACAAGCTCAAGCAGTCTGACCAAACAAGAGCCGATACAGTTGCGAAGATTCTTAATCTTTACTCGGAGCGTAGTGACTATAAGGAGTTTCTGCGCCTGTATACGCCTTTTAACGATCCTTTTCTCCATGAAGCGCGTGTTCACTTGCACCGACGCGATACGCAACTACAGGATGCTCAGCTATTCAAGGACAAGGATCTGGATGAGTACCGAAGACGCATATCAATTGCCTATTATGAGAACATGATTTTGGAAAAATATTTTACCGAAACCTTATCAAAATCAGCTTTAAAACTCCCAGTCAGCACGGTGAATCTTTTGCAAGGTATTGCGATGCAAGATGTCAGCTATGACAGCCCAGTCAGCGGGCATTTGTTGACACGTATCAGTGAGAGGCAGGTTTTGTGGGTTTCGCTGCTGCTGGTGTTGATTATTCTAATTATTGATCGACGACTTCCAAGTAGACCTAAACCATGACATCATCATTCCAATATTCGCGAAGGCGCTTTCTACGTACTGCCGGGGGGATACTACTTGCATCTGCAAATGTTACCCTAACAAGTGCTTGCACATCTGTAAGACCACATAGAAAAAAAACGCGATTTGCGTTTTATACTGATGTCCATGCCCGCACAGAATGGGACACGCCTCTGGCAATGGCACGGGCCGCAGATGCCATTAATGCGCAAAAAACCGATTTTGTCATTGCAGGCGGCGACCTGATCACCGATGGTTTTCAGTCTGCTGCAGCCACGGTTGAGCCCCGATGGGATGCCTATATGAAAATGCACCGGGCGATAAAGGGTGATCTTTATCCCGCAATAGGTAACCATGATCTGGTCGCTGCAATGCCAGAAGACGGCTCACCGCCGGCAATAGACCCACGTAGCGTTTATCTTAAAAAAATGGGGCTGGATCGTACCTATTATTCATTTGATTCGGCTGGATATAGGTTTTTCATATTAGACTCCATGCGTATCAGTCATGATAAATTCAAGTATCATGGTCATATATCTGAGCAACAAATCGCATGGTTGCGACAGGAACTATCCCATACATCGTCAGATATGCCTATTGTTCTGGTGACGCATATACCATTACTTACCGCGTTTTACGGAGCCACCAGGGGTGCGACCTTTGCGGCACAGCCTAACCGTGTGGTCACCAATAACCTGGATGTCTTAAAGATGTTTGATAAACATAATTTGCTGTTGGTATTGCAGGGACATCTGCATGCCAAGGAGCGTCTAATGTGGCGTAATACGACCTTTATAACCGGCGGTGCAATTTGCGCGCGTTGGTGGCGCGGGCCCTGGCATGGTACCAATGAAGGTTTCAATGTCATCACGCTAGAGGGAAATAACGTTGAATGGGAGTATGTTGAATATGGTTGGGAAACCAGGCGTCCGATCAACAAATGACTGGAATATCCGGGTCAGAGAACAATATTCTCTAATATTAGCAACAATTGTTCTCTGACCCAGTTTTTGTGACCCAGTTTTTGGAAGCAATTTAGTTTTTCTATTTTGTATTCCTAGATATAAAATCACTTGTAAGTTTCCTCATGTCGTATATTTTAGAAAGCATTGCATGACCGCCATCTTCAAATAGCACCAGATCAGATTGTCTAATGTTCTGATGAGAATTCTTGGCATGGTGGTAGCCTACCAATGCGTCGTCTTTTGAATGCACTATTAATGTCGGTATTGATATTCCAATTTTAGTCAGGTCAAAATCCTGTATCATCACGTTGTCATTATATGTACCGGCATATCTTCGGCTCATGGGATGCATATCATCCAGCATCGCCTGGGCCAGCTCCTTCTGCTCAGGTGTAAATTTATTGTATGTATTGGCAGTAGTACCCATTAGTGCAAGCATTGTAGACGGCATGAATTTTGTGAATACCCAATAGAGATAGTCAGATTTCTGGGTCAGATGAATTATCCGAACTTGAACAGGCAGATCATCCAGCGAATGATCGGCCATGCTGACTGCCATTAACAGTATCAATGCCTGACTTCTGTCTGGATAATCGTTTGCAAACTGCATTGC
>CAMYJU010000038.1 GCA_947258795.1 uncultured Gammaproteobacteria bacterium
TGGTGCCAGTCTTCGCCCCACAGGCGTCTGGCCATTTCCACGACGATATAATCGGTTTGCAGCCCGGTTTCATCGGCGTAACGCGACAGGCCCTGCTGGCAGGCCGGGCACGAGGTCAGCAGTTTCACATTGCCGTTTTGTGCCTGCTCGCTCCCGGTTAGCTGCCTGATACCATTCACGAGTTCTTCCTGCTTGCGGAAACGTACCTGGGTGGCGATATCCGGCCTGCTCACCGCAAAGGTACCTGCCTCACCACAACATCGGTCCGACAAGCTTACATCCTGCCCCAGCAGTGTGGACGCGACTCGCGTTGGCTCGCTTGTTTTCATTGGGGTATGACAGGGGTCATGGTACAGATACTGGACGCTGTCGTCCGGCTTCATCTGGTAGCCCTGCTCGGCCAGATACTCATGAATATCGAGCAAGCGGCAGCCGGGGAAGATCTTGTCAAACTCATACACCATAAGCTGATCCATGCAGGTACCGCATGAAACAATGACCGTACGGATATCCAGATAGTTCAGGGTATTGGCAACACGATGGAACAGCACCCGGTTCTCGGTACTGATCTGACGTCCCTTGTCCTCGTCACCACTGGACTTCTGTGGGTAGCCACAACATAAATAGCCGGGAGGCAATACCGTCTGCGCCCCGGCATCGTACAACATGGCCAGGGTTGCCAGTCCGATCTGGCTGAACAGTCGTTCTGAACCACAGCCCGGAAAATAGAACACCGCATCGCTGTTTTCATTGACCTTGTCGGCATTACGCAAGATAGGGATCGAGCGCGGATCATCAATACCCAGCAAGCTGCGCATTGGCTGTGCCGGCATACCAACCGGCAACGGTTTTCTGACCAGCTCGACAACGCGTTGCTGGACAGCGGGCGCACCCCTGGTTGCGGCGGGTGGCCTGCCGTTTCTGAGGACACCTGTCCACTTAAGCAGCTTGTGACCCAGTCTCTGCCCGGCGTAGCCACCACGAATCAGCACTGAGCGTGTCAGCCCGATACGCCCGGCGTCGGTCATATTCAGAAATGCCAGCGACAGTTTTGTGGCCAGGTTGGCGTGCTTGTGACCACTGCGCTTCAGGATATTGCGCATGCGTACCGAGACGTCACCGAAATCAATATCCACCGGGCAAGGACTCAGGCATTTGTGGCAGACAGTACAATGATCACCGACATCATTCATCTCGTCGAAATGTCTTAACGACACCCCACGCCGGGTCTGCTCTTCATACAGGAAGGCCTCGATAATCAGACCGGTCGCCAGTATCTTGTTACGTGGCGAATACAGCAGATTGGCCCTGGGTATATGGGTATTGCAAACCGGTTTGCACTTACCACAACGCAGACAATGGCGTATATCATTATTCAGCTCACCCAGCTCACTCTCTTCAAGTATGATTGCTTCCTGCTGCACCAGGCGCAGAGAAGGCGTGTAAGCGTCTTCAAGACCAGACTCGGCCAGAAGCTTGCTACGATTAAAAACCGCTCCTGGATCGACTCGTTGCTTGTAATCCCTGAATGCATCCACATTTTTCTGGTCGAGATACTGCATCTTGGTCAAACCGATACCATGCTCACCGGAAATGACCCCGCCTAGCGACCTGGCCAGTTCCATTACCCGATCGACTATGCGTTCTGCCTCATGCAACATCGTATAATCGTTGGAGTTGACCGGGATGTTGGTGTGCACATTGCCGTCTCCGGCATGCATATGGGTAGCAACGAACAGACGGCTACTGCGCAATTGCTCATGCAAAGCATCGAAACGCTGACGCACCCCTTCCAGCTCACCACCATTGAATATCTCCCGTAATGGCTGAACCACTTCCTTGCGATAGGAAATACGTAGTTCACGACGCAGGCACAGGTTGACCAGTGGTTCGTTCGCATCCTGTGCAGATGCATGCTCTTCCAGCAGGTCCACACAGTCCGATATGGGCGTATCTAGGTTATCCAGCACACTTTGCCACTTGACCCGAACCGCCTCCAGAATACCCCTGGCCGCCTGGCATTTGGCCGCAAAATATTCCCGGGTTTCACTATCGTCAGAATAAATTTCACTGGTGGTCAGTTCCGGCATATCCCCTGCCAGATAGGTCATCACCGCCTCGACCATGGACAGCTTATTGGAAATGGAATGCTCGATATTAATGCGCTCGATACCAGCGGAATAATCCGCCAGTTTATCCAGCGGTATAACCACGTCTTCATTGATCTTGAACGCGTTGGTATGTGCAGCAATCGCAGCGGTACGCGAACGATCCAGCCAGAAACGCTTGCGCGCCTCGGCACTGACCGCGATAAAACCTTCTGCATCACGCGCATTGGCCAGGCGCACGACTTCCGATGCGGCCGCGGCCACCTGGTCGGCATCATCACCTGCGACATCGATCAGCAAGACCATCTTCGGTGTATCACGCCGCGCCGCCTTGGTGCTGTAATTGACCGCATGAATATAACGCTCATCGAGGTGCTCCAGACCCGTAAGGGCCACCTCGCTGTTATGATCCAGGTAGTCCTTGGTCTCGACGATGGCCGGTACCGCCCGGCGCAGGTCGTTGCCGAAAAATTCCAGGCACACGGTACGCATATGCGCAGGCATGCGATGCAATATAAAAACACCCGATGTAATCAGGCCGTCACATCCTTCTTTCTGGATACCGGGCAGACCACCGAGGAATTTGTCTGTGACATCCTTGCCCAGTCCGCGCTTGCGCAGCGATTCGCCTGGCAGAAACAAATCCTGTTCTTCGCCTATTTGGGTAACCCCATCGGCCTGATACCTTGCGATACGGAAATGCACAGTCTGCTGTTCATGAATCTTGCCAAGGTTGTGGTTAACACGTGTCACTTCCAGCCACTCGGCATCCGGTGTAACCATACGCCAGGACACCAGGTTATCCAGTGTGGTGCCCCAGATCACCGCTTTCTTGCCACCGGCGTTCATCGAGATATTGCCACCGATCGTAGACGCGTCCTGAGAGGTCGGATCTACCGCAAACACATAGCCACTTGCTTCAGCAGCTTCCGAAACACGCCGTGTCACCACCCCGGCAGCGGCACGGATGGTCGCCACCTGTACGTCCAGACCAGGCAGCTGACGCTGCTCTACCGGGCCCAACTGCTCAAGCTTTTCCGTATTGATCACCACGGTGTCTTCATGCAAAGGTACGGCACCACCGGTATAACCGGTACCGCCACCACGCGGAATGATGGTCAGCCCCAGGCTGATGCAGGTTGCCACGATGGATGCCATCTCCGCTTCTGTGTCAGGACACACCACCACCAGCGGGTAGACCACACGCCAGTCTGAAGCATCGGTTGCATGACTGACCCGCGCCAGACCACTAAAATCGATATTATCGGCCCGGGTCAGTGGTTGCAGAGCCTTGCGCACCTTGTCGCGTAGCTTGAGCTGCTCCGGGAACCAATGCTCGAACTGCTGCACCGCCTTGCGTGCCGCGGCCTCCAGCTGCAATGCCTTTTCATTACCCTCGGCACGCGCAATAATCTGGTCCAGGCGGTGATGCATTGCATGGATCAGTGAGGTCAGGCGCTTGGGGTTGTCCAGCAGATCATCCTGAATATACGGGTTGCGGTTTACCACCCAGATATCACCCAGCACCTCCAGCAGCATACGTGCCGAGATGCCGGTACGCCGGGTCAGGCGCAATTTATTGATAATTTCCCAGACTTCACGGCCAAGATAACGCAGCACAATCTCACGGTCGGAGAATGAGGTGTAGTTATACGGGATTTCACGAATTCTGGTTGCGGGCATAACGGATTTGGCCAGGTTGAATTAACGTAGTTTATCATACTGCTCTGTTTATTATCGAAGCGCCATGTTTCAGAATCCCATGCTGAGCGTGGGAAAGAGAGCAATTCTTTTTATTCCCTCTCCCCCAGGGAGAGGGTGAGGGGATAAGATATTATTACCAAATTGTTTTATATTCCCTCATCCTGGCCTTCTCCCTCAAGGAGAAGGAACTTTCTCTAGCCCAGCATGAACATCACGACCGCATAACGAAGTGCCTTGCCCAGTGCAATATAGACCAGCGCCGCCAGCCAGTGGATACGCAGCCAACCCGCCGCCAGACACAGCGGATCACCTACTACCGGCAACCACGACAGCAGCAATACCGGCGCGCCATGTGCCTCAATACGCGCCAGCGCCTGCTGGTGGCGATCCTTGTCCAGCCGGCGTGCCGGATAACGCAACGCGATCAGCCAACCAATCAGCCAGGAACTCATCCCCCCGAGTGTATTACCCAGCGTCGCCAGACCCAGTAACAACACCGGGTTATACTGCTGCTGTGCCGTGAGCCAGGCCAGCATCCATTCGGAGCCACCCGGAAACAGGGTTGAGGATACAAATGCGCTCAGGAACAGACCCCAGAGGGTTATATCCGTTTCAGGCATAGTCAGCCTTAGTCGACCAGCCGCAGTCGTTGTTGATCCCAGTAACGCACACTGGCATCGTCGCCGGTGGTCGCCCAGTAGCGGCCACTCGGTGAAACACGGATATAACCACCACAGAGCTCATGTGGCTGGTAGCGCTGTCTGACCATACCGGTTTCGGCATCAAGTAGATACACTGAACTGTCGGTCTGACGACTGATGCTGGCCAGATCACCACCCGGAGTCCGATCCAGTGATTTGATAATCCCGTTATGCCCTGTTGAGCTGGCCGTTAAACTGCCTGTACGGGTATCCCAGCGCAACAGATCAAACCAGCCGCCGCCATACAGGTATTTGCCATCGGCAGAAAAAACCAGCGTACGCGCATAACTGCCTGGAGATTGCATGCTGCGCCCTGCATGACCGACGCGCCATAGTAGCACCTGTCTATCAACACTACTTGAGGCAACCATCCCGTTGACAGGATCATAGGCCAGCGCGGCTACGGTATCGCTATGGTGACGCTGCTGGTCCAATAAATCGAAATTCGCTTCGGACCAGATCATGACCCGGCCATCGACATGCCCGGTAACCAACCAGCCACGATCTGGTGCAAAGATCATATGCATCACGGCTGATGGCAGACGTTTGTCCTGCAACTTTTCACCCGTCAAACTCCAGCGTATCAGGTGCGCATCATATCCTGCGCTGATCAGCTGATTGCCGGATGTAAAAACAAGGCCATTTACTGTATCGGAATGCGCCTGCCAGTCGCGTAGAGGTTTGCCATCAGGTAATGACCACAGGCTGACGCGCCCTTCCCAGCCGCCGGATACCAATACTTGTTCATCCGGACTGAACTCGACGATACTGCCACCATCGTGTACATCCTGATAAATGGCATTGGCCTGGTAGTAGGGTTGGGTTGTGCAGGCGCTCAGGAAGGTCATAAAGATTGCGAAAGCGTACAAACGGAGTAATCCCTTCTCCCTCAGGGAGAAGGACAGGATGAGGGAATAAATATGAAAGTAGATTACTATTCTTACCCCCTCATGCCTCGCACATCCCTGTGCTCCGCAAAATAAGTACTTCCTGTACAAAGCCCCCACCTCTCCCTGTGGGAGAGGGAGTCCCGAAAATAACTACATAAAATTTGTTAGCCGTCACTCCTGCTGCCACTGCGGACGGTAAGGCTTGCTCACATCATACAGGCGTATGCTCTCGTCTTCCGACGCTGATGCGATATAACGGCCATCCGGGCTGTAACGCACATACCAGCCACACAGGCCATGCGCTGCCAAACGTCGCTGAACCTGACCACTGTTGCTATTAACCAGACGCAGGTTGGCATCGGTATGCCGACCCAGACTAATCAGGCGCTGACCATCCGGACTGTAGTCGATTGCGATAATCGCGCCATGATGTTCGGTATCGATAATCTTCCTTTGTGCACTGCCCAGATCCCATTCAACCAGTTTGAACCAGGTACCTGCTGCGAGTGTACGACCATCCGGCGAGAAACGCAGTGACAAGGCATTTCGGCCACCGGCATCAAGCTGTTTGATGGTTTGCAACTGATTATCCAGCACCAATACAACCCCTTTTTCAGTCGAAACCGCATAGCGTTGCGCAGACCCTTTCAAGGACCTGTCCAACGCAACCGATAACACCGGACTGTCCAGCTTGCGTTGTGTAACAGGCCTCAGTCCGTCACGAGACCACAAACGCACCGTACCGTCTTCATGACCGGTAATGATCATTGCCGAGCCCTGTTCACCAGCCAGACTGCTGACTACAGGCACTGTTCTTTCAACCAGCGCTTGCCAGTCACGTGTCCGCCATAACATCAGGCGGCCATCCTCACCGGCACTGATTAACCTGTCAGGCCCATCAAAGAACAGACCTCTTACCGTACCGGTATGTGCACGGTATCGCGTAATCGCCCTACCGTCAGGTAAGGCCCACAAGCTTACCTCACCCTGAAAACCACCACTGGCCAGCACCCGCATGTCAGACGAAAATGCCAGCCGCGTTGCGCCGAAGTCATGAGCACCGTCCTGACGCCACTCAGGCGACTGTGAGGGCACCATGTTCGCGCAGGCAGACAGGAGCAGGACAGATAAAATCGACAAAATGTGTTTCATGCCAGGAATATACCTCTTAATAGGCAACTTAGTCTATTAGGTAAAACGTATACTTGAGGGCAAGTCCTGACTCACTGGCATGGCAGGTAGAGTGAAGTAGGGCGCATGCTGAAACGCTACGCGCTTAGCCCCATAGAACCCTTGCAGGGTTACACCATAGAATCCCTTCGGGCTTCATTTTGGATACCCCACTCACCTACGGTGGGTCTGGGCAATTATAGGTACCCTGCCTATTTACGATAGGTCAGGGCAATAAAAAACGGGGCCCGAAGGCCCCGTTCAATCATACTACATGCATTTATGATTATTAGAAGATCATGCGCATGCCAACAGAGAATACTTCTTCTTCAACAAGGTCGTCCCATTCTGAGTTGCTGTAACCAACGTGCAGGCGCGTCTTATTAGACAGGTTGTGGAGCATACCAATTGTCCAGACATTAACCTCGTCAGCAACTGAAAAATCTTCAAAGCTCGTGTTGCCATACTGACCGATAAAGGTGTTGTTACCAGACTTCAGGTGATAAGCCAGGAAGTAAACATCTACGTCACCAGCAGCATCTGAATCCAGTATTTCATACTGACCCATAACCTTGTGGTTACCGAACTTGTATGAACCCAGCAGTTTAAAGCCGTTGCCGCCGTTACCCGGGATAGAGCCTGAATTGTCGTCATTGTTGATGTATGCAACACCCAATTCCATCGGACCATTGTTGTACTTCACAGATGCACTAATGTCACCGTCGTCACCCCTGTTTTCGCCGGTTTCGTCCGGGCTATAGGTGATCCAGCCCTGCAGGCCGTTGACCTTTGGAGTGATATAACCGATAGAATTTTCGAGGAAGCTGCTGTGGCCATAGGCTGAGTGACCCAGATAAGAGGGAGCGGCACCTGAAGCTCGGTTGCCAGCATGTGGAACACTAGACATACCACCACGGTTACGTGCTTCGAGTGCAGTCGCTACGAATGCGTCATACTTAACACCACCGGTGTATTTGTATGCAGATTTCAGGTTACCGAGCTGTACGGTACCGAAATTGCCTTTCAAACCAACGAAAGATTCACGGTCACCGCTATCACGACCACCTTCAGTGGTATCGATTTTCCATTCAAACTTGGCGATAGCAGTCATGCCATTGCCCAGTTTTTCAGAAGCCTTCACACCCAGACGACCGCGAGCGTTGTCTTGCAGTTCAATTTCGTCAGTATCAAAAATGGTGGAGCCAGCCCAATTAACATCAGTTGATGAAATTTCAACCTGTGCGTGACCATATACAGTTACTTTAGCAGCTGATGCAGCCATAGGTGCAAC
>CAMYJU010000039.1:0-6040 GCA_947258795.1 uncultured Gammaproteobacteria bacterium
CGTTGATGAGTTTCGCGAGATAATTTGCACCCGTTCCAAGGCCTGGGAAATTTTTCGGCCAGGTCGTGACCATTTTCCATTTGTATTCTGGCTTGCTTTTGGCCTGCACCAATCCCGGTGCGGTCAGTGTTGTCCCGGCCAGCAGGCTACCGCCACCAAGCTTCCTGATAAAATCACGCCTTTTCATCTCAATTTCTCCAGTAAACATGGGTCATGATCAGCAAACGGCAGTCTAGCCGATGATTCAATAGATAGTAAACAACTGTATGAATTAACCTCTGTAACCTGTTAGAATGTGGGTCCATATATACTTTATATATGTAACCAGGCTGATAGCCTTGCAGAAAACGTACGAATTAATACAGTCTATCCGCTTTCGCTTTGCTGCAATTGTCGGCAGCAGCTTCATCCTCCTACCCCTGATCGATCATGCCGCGGCGGTGACTTTCGGTATGGTCAGCTGGAATAACCTGGCGAATGCGATAGCGCAGCCCTACCTGCCGATTTATGTGCTGTTCATGTTCCTGTGGAGTACAACCTACGCCTGGCGCCTGCTCACCCCGGTACAGGACTGGGTACACGATAACCCCAACCTGCAATATGCGCCGGAAGACATACACAAACGACTACATCGTTTCAGTAGTGATTTCTGGGGCTTTTATCTATGTTATGTGCTGATCGCCCCGCAGATATATTACTGGACCTCGGTCACGAACTCGGCCCTCGACTTCAGTCTGTTCAGCAAGCTCATCATGTTGCAGCTCGTCGTTGCCGTGCTCGTCGGAATGCCTGTATATATGCTGGCCATGATCACGCTTGGCAAGCTCGTCCGTCATGTCGGGATCAGTGTGCCGCTGTTTCGCATCAGCACCAAGCTTATCCTCGTCGGCCGGATTATGCCGCTGTTAACTAACCTCGTGCTGATCCTGTATTTCTGGAATCGTTATGGCCAGATCGATATAAACTTTCTGCCGATTTTCGCTTCGCTGGCGCTGGTCAGTATCGCGATTACCATGCTCAGTATTGTCAGCACCTCAAGTGCACTGACGCCGGTACTCAATGTCCTGTATGGCCATACTGGTAACAGCCAGAACGAGCTGGCCCGGTTACGTCCGCAGTCTACCGACGAGATTGGTTGCCTGACCCAGACACTGTCGAACCTGTTCCAGTATCTTGGTGATCAGCGATCGCACATGCGTGCCATCTTCGAGACCGCGTCTGAAGGCATTATTG
This sequence comes from uncultured Gammaproteobacteria bacterium, assembly GCA_947258795.1. Classification (GTDB taxonomy): domain Bacteria; phylum Pseudomonadota; class Gammaproteobacteria; order DRJJ01; family DRJJ01; genus DRJJ01. Next base: position 1,234 of record CAMYJU010000039.1, read on the forward strand.
TTACCAACCAGCAGGGACTGATTATTTCATTTAACCCGACAGCCGAAGAACTGTTTGAAAGACGCGCAGTCGAAGTTATTGGTCAGCACTTTTCCCGCCTCTGCCAGGGTATAGATCTTGCCGAACTGGCGCATTCCGGACACGCCGATGTAGAACTCGTGATCACCCGCCCGGATAACACCAGTTTGCCGATTGAATTGCGCGTCAGCGAAATGCAGCAGTCCAACATGCAGATGTTCACCTGCCTGGTGGCCGATATCTCCGAACGCAAACAGGCGGAACATAAACTCCGCGATGCAGAGTCACGCTACCGCGATCTTGTCGAGACAGCACATGACCTGGTCTGGAGTATCGATTCCACGGGTCACTGGATCTACGTCAACCAGGCCAGCCTTAATATCTATGGTTACCGTCCGGAAGAAATGTTGCACAGACACCTGACCGATTTCTCAAGCCCGGAATATCGCGATCGTGATCGGGAAGCACTCGAAAACATGTTTAACAACAGGGAACTGGTCCAGTATGAAACAGTCCATCTCGACCGCAATGGTATCCCGCACCAGCTCAGCTTTAATGCGACCGCGCTGATTTCGAATGGCAAGGTAACACGTATTCGCGGTACCGCCCGCGATATTACCGAACAGAAGATATATGAACGACAACTGACCTACCAGGCAGAACACGATGCGTTAACCGGGCTGTATAACCGTCGTTACTTCCAGCACGAACTGGAACGAGCGATCGCATTGCTGCCACGCCAGAACCCGAACTGCGCGATACTGTATATTGACCTGGACCAGTTCAAGCCGATTAACGACACCCTCGGTCACGACGCCGGTGACCGCCTGCTGATCGAGGTCAGCAATATGCTGACCAACAACAGTCGTCAGGGTGAATTGTTGTCGCGTTACGGTGGTGATGAGTTCACCATGCTGCTGTACAACGTTAACCAGAAAACCGTGATTACCGCGGCGGAAAACTTCCGCATGTTGTTTGAAAAATACCGCTTTGTCGACAGCGGCCAGTCGTTCAATGTACATTGCAGTATCGGTGCGGCACTGATCACGCCCCAAACCCGTTCTGCGAACGAAGTGCTGACCCAGGCCGACCACGCCTGTAACGTAGCCAAGGCCTGTGGCCGTAATCAGGTAGTATTACATGACCCGTCATCGGAGACAGAAGCATCCAAGGTTGCAGAGGACACCGGCTGGGCCAATCGCGTCACCGACATGATCGAAAACAATCGCCTGATCCTGACCTATCAACCGATCATCGATGTCAGCAACCACAACATCACCCAGTACGAAGTGCTGATCCGTATGCCCAGCGAAGACGGTGAGGCGATCAGCCCAGGCGGCTTTATCCCGGCCGCCGAACGCTTTGGCCTGATGCACAACCTGGACAACTGGGTAATCGAAAACGCAATCGCGCGACTCGCGCGCCTGAAGCAGGCCGGCCAGTCCTGCCATTTTGCGATCAACCTGTCGTCGCGTGCCTATGACGACAAACGGCTGATCGACTTTATCTACAAGCGCCTGTCTGAGAGTAATGTGCCGCCTGAATGGCTGACCTTTGAAATCAACGAGGCCCGCGTGATCTCGAAACTGTCCGACAACCAGCGCATGATCCAGGAGCTGAACCAACTCGGTTGCCACTTCGCGCTGGACAACTTCGGTTCGGGCATGCAGACCTTCCACACCATCAAGGCCTTGCAAATCGACAGCGTCAAGATCGACGGCGACCTGATCCGCAGCATAACCAGCAACAATGTCGACCTGGCCATGGTCAACTCGATCAACAACATTGCCCATGAACTGAAACTGACCACGGTAGCGAAATTTGTCGAGGATGCAGCCACGCTGAAACTTGTCGAGGAGATCGGTATAGACCAGGCCCAGGGCCATTACATCGGCAAGCCGTTAACGCATCTGATTCGCGCCACCGAGATACCGCCTACAACAGACAAACAGCAGGACAGCAGCGCCTGATCCAGGTTACTGTCATTCCCGCGGGAATGACGACAAACTGAATACTACAGGCGCTCCAGGTTCGCATAGGCCAGCACCAGCCACTTGCTGCCTTCATACTCAAAGTGCACCTGCACCCGCGCGTGACTGCCCTGGCCTTCGTAATTCATCACGACGCCTTCGCCGAATTTGCCATGCATGACCCGGTCGCCGAGACTGAAACCGGCCGGCTCATCATCCTGCCAGGCCGGTGACGACAACGACGCATTGCGTTGCGTCAGCCCGACCGGACGGACCTCGTCGATCTGCTCGAGCGGCAGTTCCTTGATAAAACGCGACGCAAACGACAGCTTCTCGGTCCCATGCAGACGGCGGCTCTCAGCGTAGGTCATATACAACTGCTGCATCGCACGCGTCATGCCGACATAACAAAGGCGGCGCTCCTCCTCCAGCCGGTCCTGGTCCTCGATCGAACGCTGATGTGGGAACAGGCCCTCCTCCAGGCCGCACATGAACACCAGCGGAAACTCCAGGCCCTTGGCCGAGTGCATGGTCATCAGTTGCACGCAGTCTTCCCATTCATCGGCCTGGTTCTCTCCGGCCTCGAGCGCCGCATGGGCGAGAAACGCATCCAGCGGACTCATCTCAACCTCGTCCTCGCCGGGCTCGTAGGCACGCGCGGCACTGATCAATTCCTGCAGGTTTTCCAGCCGCGACTCGGCCTTTTCACTCTTGTCACGCCGATGTAGTTCCAGCAGCCCGCTTCCGTCGAGCATATGTTCGACCTGTTCGTACAACGGCAGGCCCTCGATCTGCTGGGCGATCGAACGGATCAGTGACTGGAACGCAGACAGTGCATTCAGCGCCCGTGCTGCAAGGGGTTTTTCGTCCAGCGCGACCAGGCAGGCATCCCACATCGACAAGGAGCGCTCACGCGCGAGTGAACGAATCACGGTCAGGCTGCGATCGCCGATGCCACGCGCCGGTACATTCACAATGCGTTCAAACGCAGCATCGTCCTGGTGATTTTGAATCAGGCGCAGATAGGCCAGCGCATCCTTGATCTCGGCGCGTTCGAAAAAGCGCAGACCACCGTAGACACGATACGGCATACCCATGCCCATCAGCTTTTCTTCAAATACGCGTGACTGTGCGTTGGATCGATACAGGATCGCTGTCTCGGCGCGTAAATTGCCCTGCTCGACCCATTCGCGGATACGCTCCAATACAAAGCTGGCCTCGTCCTGTTCGTTATAGGCCGCATACATCCGGATCAGTTCGCCCTCGTCGCCGGCAGTCCACAGGTCCTTGCCAAGACGACCGGTATTGTGCGCGATTAGCGCATTCGCCGCGGTCAGGATGGTGCCGGTTGAACGGTAATTCTGCTCCAGCCGGATCGTGCGTGCGGCGCTGTAATCCTTACTGAAACGCTGGATATTCTCGATACGCGCACCACGCCAGCCATAGATCGACTGGTCGTCATCGCCAACCACGAACACATTGCCGGACTCACCGGCGAGCAGGCGTATCCATGCATACTGAATCGCATTGGTATCCTGAAACTCGTCAACCAACACATGACTGAAGCGCTGGTGATAATGTTGCTGCACGGACTCGTTATCACGCACCAGCTCCAGCGCGCGTAACAGCAATTCGGCAAAATCTACCAGCCCGGCGCGGTTGCAGGCCTGTTCGTAAGCCTCATAGATATCGATCATGCGGTCCTGATAATGGTCGCCGGTGCGCTCCAGATGTGCAGAACGCACCCCCTCGTCCTTGTAATGATTGATAAACCACTGCACCTGCCGTGGTGGCCAACGCGCCTCGTCGATTTCCATGCCTCGCATCAGGCGCTTGATAAAACGGAACTGGTCGTCGGCGTCGAGGATCTGGAAGGTCTGCGGCAGACCGGCCTCCTGCCAGTGGGCGCGCAACAGGCGGTGCGCCAATCCGTGAAAGGTACCGACCCACATGCCACCGAGTGGCCGCTCCAGCATCTGCTCGATACGGCTGCGCATCTCGTGCGCGGCCTTGTTGGTAAAGGTCACCGCCAGTACCCCGTACGGTGTCACCCCCTCGACCGACAGCAGCCAGGAGATACGGTGCACCAGCACGCGCGTCTTGCCACTGCCGGCCCCGGCCAGCACCAGGCACGGCGCAGCCGGCACGGTCACCGCGTCGCGCTGGGCGTCATTCAGCGGGTCGAGTATTGCTGTTACATCCATCTGGCCATTTTATCAGGTCATGGCCCTGAATTGCTAAATCTGATCCAATGGGCTGACAACACTCATACCACCCTTATTTAGGACGTGTGTGTAAATTTGCGTGGTACGAACATCATTATGTCCAAGCAATTCTTGCACAGTTCTTATATCATAACCTTTTTCCAGTAAATGCGTTGCAAAAGAATGCCTTAATGTATGACAACTGGCCGGTTTGTCTATATTTGCTTTTCTAACAGCATTTTTTATCGTCTTTTGTAATGTTGACGGAAAAAAATGATGCCTCTGTATTCTACTACTTCTCGGATCTTTCGATCTTTTTGCAGCAGGAAAAACGTATTGCCAACCCCACTCTTGACTAGCATTGGGATATTTTCTTTCCAGGGCAAAAGGCAAATGCACCAAACCGCAACCCTCTCCAAGATCCCGAATATGCAAACTTTTAACTTTCTTCAGATGCGCATCCAGGTAACTGACCAGATTATCCGGCAATATTGTGACCCTATCCTTATTCCCTTTGCCTGAGCGCACGGTGATCATACGTTTTCCAAGATCAATATCTTTTACACGCAACCTCAAGCATTCCATTAAACGCAATCCTGAGCCATATAATAAGCC
>CAMYJU010000039.1:6063-7406 GCA_947258795.1 uncultured Gammaproteobacteria bacterium
CAAGTTCTTTTACTACATCCGTGTGGCTCCACCATCTATTTTTTCAAGCAACGACTTGACTTCTGAAATGGATAAAACAACAGGAAGCCGTTTCGGCTTTTTAGCACGGACAACTCCCTTCATCTCCCCTATTGGCTGATCAAGCACATGTGTATACATAAAAACCAGTGCATTTAATGCCTGATTTTGCGTTGCTGCCGCAACATTTTTTTCACTAGCAAGAAATGAAAGAAATGCAGCCACCTCCTCACCGCCCATATCTTTCGGGTGCTTCTTACTATTGAAGTTTATAAAGTACTTGATCCAGTAAAGATATGATCTTTCAGTCCGTATACTGTAATGTCGAACACGTATGGCTTTACTGACCATATCCAGAAAAGGTGATTTGCTCATATTTGCCTCCCTGGCAAAAAATGTTTCCTTGCGAACCTTCTTTAATAACTTAACGTTATCAAAGATAATAAATTTTCCACATAATTACAAATCTTATGTGCTAAGATTATAATTATCATCAAAAAAGTGGCAGCGATAATGAGAAATATATGGAAAAAGTTCATGTTATAACATGTACTTTTTCCTCCTACTCAATGTTATATGGCATAAGGCATGGAAAGCGAGACAATAAATAAAATCGAGTTAATGGATTCTGGTGAATTGTTACTGGGCCTGGAAGGTAATGGAAAGCCGATGTATCAATATATTTATAGGGAAGCCGCAGGTGTGTATTGGGACGAAACCCTTCATGGGTTTAAATCAACCGAGTTAAAGGAATGGTCTTGTTCAAAATGGTTTTCTCATATAATCGGTATAGTTAAATCTGGTCTTGGCGTAGAGCTTATCTTAAGCAGTAAAGCCACATGGAACAATATTCCAGAAAAAGACAAGGAAGAAATCATTGAAAATAATGCCATATAACAAGTCATTCAAAAACGCAGGGCAAAAAGCCGCCCTGCTCGGACGCCGCAAAAAGCGCGGCGCCGTTTAATTCAAACGTTGAGGCTGTAGAAAAACCTAAAAAACAGCCTAAAACTTTGCTAAAATGGCTCATCGTCACAGGGAGTCGACTTCATGCCAAAATTTATACCTTATGATCCCAACCAAAGCAAAATGGTGGTGATTAACTACTCCGACCAGTTACAAGCCGGCACCTTTGAATTTGCCATCAACCACATCATCGATCACAAGTTGGACTTATCCATCTTTCATCCACGCTATCAAAATGATGCTGGCGGTCGACCGGCCTATGACCCGGCCATTCTGTTAAAGATCATCCTGTTTGCCTATTCCAAAGGCATCACCTCCAGCCGTGAGATCGAATGGTGTTGCGAGACCAACATTATTTT
>CAMYJU010000040.1 GCA_947258795.1 uncultured Gammaproteobacteria bacterium
AGTGTCGCCAGCAAATACCAGCTGTACGAATATGCCGCAGTGGTGCCCATCACCACCAGCACGTCCATGTTGCCTGCACCGGCGCGAAGCGCATTGTATGCGGCCTTGTAGAAGCGCCAGCCGATCACGAACTGCACCGGCGTTGCGAGCATGACCTCGACGACAGGCATCAGATGAAAGTCGAAACCCAGGAACTTTGCGAACATCTGTCCGACCAGCGGTGTGGTCAGCGCGATCGACACCCACAATATCCGGCTCTCGCGTTTCAGGCGTGACTGCTCGCGCTCGCGGTGTTGCTCGCCGGCACGAGCCTGTTCCTCGGTCGAGGACGTCACGTGTGTCTGGTAGCCGGCTGTCTCGACGGCGCCGGCAAGCAACTCAACGTTGACCGTACCCGCCGCCACAGTGACGTCCGCGCGCTCGAGCGCGAGGTTTACGTTCGCCTCGATCACGCCGGGCACTTTCTTCAGTGCATTCTCGACGCGGCCAGCGCAGGTGCTGCAGGTCATGCCGTCCACCGGAAAAGACACGGTATCTGTCTCGACGTTAAAGCCCGCATTGCGCACCGAAGCCGCGACGCCGCCGACATCGACCTGCGCGGGATCAAACGCGACGTCGGCGCGCTCGGTGGCGAAGTTGACGGTGGCCTGGTCTATGCCCGGCACGCGGTTCAGGGCTTTCTTCAGACGACTGGCGCAGGCGCCCCATGCTTTGCCACCGATCTTCAGGTCGGTTTGCTGCACGCCTGCCGCGGCCGAGTCGTTTGGATTGATTGCCGTCTTAACTGCTGCTGTTGGCCATGCGAAGACGCGAGGCTCATGGAGTATTGGTTCTGTTGAAGCATCTGACAAAGCCTATTTGGCAAAGTAAGCACCTACAAAAAATATAATAACAATAAAGGGTCTCTTTGAGGCCCTTTTTTATACATATACCCAGGACAAAGTACCAAGCCAGGTGTTTATCACTGATAGACTGGTCAGTCTTGTCTATGTGTATAGATTAAAACTGGAAGGAAATGTATGTCGATAGAAACTACGATATCAGAGGATGGTAGTTTTATTAAATTTCATTTAAAGGGTGTTTTTGACATTAATCGCTCTTTGCAAGTACAGGATATTGTCGATACTTTGCCTCAATCTATCGAGCTGATTGTTATGGATCTGGCTGAGGTGACACGTATTGATGCGGCCATTTTTGCAACTTTGTTACTACTTTATTACCAAAAAGAACAGCATTCCAGTATTGAGGTGCTCAATTGCAGTAAAGCCTTGGCAAGACGTTTATCACTGGCGGGTCTGGATCGCTTCATCAAGATAAGAATGTCCGCTGAGGATGGTACGAGTTGTCAACTCACTGACGCTGAGGATAAGCAGACTAAAGATCATCAATAATAAACTGCTGTGCATCCTTGTGTTTGTCTTCATGCTTATCTTCATTAACGGCAAAATGCTTCACGGAAATGCCGGCTACTTCTATCGATTGACGACTGCCGCTGACCAGGTAGTGCCAATCGGGTAAGTCCTTTCCTTCGGCCAGTAGTCGATAGGCGCAAGATGAAGGCAGCCATTGCAGATTTTGATACAGGTCCTGTTTTAGCGAAACGCAGTCGGGTACATGACTAAAGCGGTCATCATACTGGGCGCAACGGCAGGTATTGATGTCCAATAGTTTGCAGGCCAGGCGTGTGTAATGTAGTTGTCCCGTATCTATATCTTCAAGTTTATGTAGGCAGCAGCGTCCGCATCCATCACACAGTGCTTCCCACTCCTGGTTACTGAGTTCATTTAATTTTTTTTGTTTCCAGAAGTTGGGGCTTGTCATGTGTTCACTTTTTTCTCGGTAGCCCGACTTCTATTTGTGCAATACGCTGCTGCCATTCTCGTGGTGCTGTTTCATGAACGGAAGTCCCGTTACTATCAACAGCGACAGTGACCGGCATATCTTTAACTTCAAATTCATATACCGCTTCCATCCCTAGCTCGGGAAACGCAACGATTTTAGATGAGCGAATGGCTCGCGAGACCAGGTAGGCAGCGCCTCCGGTGGCAATTAAATAAACAGATTGATGTTGCTTGATTGATTTAATGGCTTCGGGGCCTCTTTCAGCTTTTCCTATCATGCCGAGGAGGCCGGTTTTAGACAGCATGGTGTCTGTGAATTTATCCATCCGTGTTGCTGTTGTCGGGCCAGCCGGTCCGACCACTTCATCGCCGACCGGGTCGACAGGGCCAACGTAATAGATAAAGCGATTATGAAAATCGAGACCGTTTGGTAAGGGTTCTCCTGCTTCGATGAGACGAGTGATTTCTTTGTGTGCTGCATCACGACCGGTGAGCAAATGACCACTCAGCAAAAGCGTCTCACCCGGCTTCCAATCCAGTACATCTGCCGCAGACAAGTTATCAAGATTAATTTTGCGGGATTGACTGGGATCCCAGGCAATGTTCGGCCAGCTATCCAGGTCAGGCGTGTCCAGTTTAGCCGGGCCGCTGCCATCGAGAGAAAAGTGGGCATGGCGTGTCGCAGCACAGTTAGGTATCAGCGCAACAGGCTTAGATGCAGCATGGGTTGGGTAGTCGAGTATTTTTACATCGAGAACGGTGACCAGTCCACCGAGACCCTGGGCGCCTATGCCAAGCGCATTGACCTTTTCGTAAAGTTCCAGGCGTAAGGCTTCCAGGGTATTGCCGGGGCCTTTTTTGATGAGTGCTTGTATATTGATAGGCTCCATCATCGCTTGCTTGGCCAGTAGCATGGCCTTTTCTGCAGTACCACCAATGCCGATGCTCAGGATACCAGGAGGGC
>CAMYJU010000041.1 GCA_947258795.1 uncultured Gammaproteobacteria bacterium
ACACGTCTCATGTAAATCTCTCTTAGAAACTTTCGGTCGAAGTAAACAAACCTACGCGCAGCTCCTTCGCTGTGTATACTTCCCTGCCATCCACTTCCATTCTGGCATCGGCTATACCCATAATTAATTTTCGCATAATGACGCGTTTCAGATCGATATAGTAGGTTATCTTTTTATTGTTGGGTGTCACCTGGCCAGTAAATTTAACCTCACCTGCGCCCAGCGCTCGACCCCGGCCAGGACCACCTTTCCAGCCAAGGAAAAAACCTATCAATTGCCACATTGAATCGAGGCCCAGGCAACCTGGCATGACAGGATCACCCTCAAAGTGGCAACCAAAAAACCACAGCTCCGGGTTAATATCCAGCTCGGCGATGATTTCGCCTTTACCATATTCGCCACCTTCGTCACTGATATGGATGATCCGATCGAACATGAGCATGGGTGGCAACGGCAACTGTGCATTGCCTTCACCAAATAACCGGCCATGTCCGCACTCAAGTATGTCTTCCTTGCTAAATGAATTCCTGCTGGTCAAACCAACTGCTGTATCGCCCACATCAATCTCCGGGAAACTGTCAATATTTTCGGTATACATGCCTTATTCTGGGCGCCTAGATTACCACAACCCGATTCAGCATTGATGCAAATCACTGGTAACAGGCTCAATTTTCTTTTTTTCTCAATCGAAACAAACCATTAACGCCGCTGTCACTGGTGAAATACAGTGCCCCTTCGGGGCCGAACGCGACCCCTACCGGACGTGCCCAACGCTCGCCATTCGCCAGCTGAAAGCCTGTCAGCAGGTCATCAACACGCTGTGCTTTGCCATCCTGAAAACGGACAATAACGAGTTTCGGAACGCGCCGGCTTGCCGGGTCACCAAAAAATTCGCCATCCGGTCGGGTTCCCCAGGAACCCTTCATCGCGACAATCGCATCGCCAGTAAAGCGCCCATCGAAACCATGTGCAGGCACAAAACGCACTCCCATGGGAGCATTACGTGCCGGGAAGGTGGCCACCGGCAGGCTCACCTCGTCCGCAGGCCGGGGTGGCGAACTGCTAATACAGCGATCACGCTTTAGTGTCTCGCCATCAAACTGAAACCAGGGCATGCCCATGAAGGTATTCTGTTCGAGCCGTGAAAAATACTCGGGGGGCTGATCATAACCGAGATGATCCGGGCCATTATTGCTGGCATACATGATCTTTGTCTGCGGGTGCCAGTCGAAGCCAACCGGGTTACGCAGTCCGGAAGCGTAGCTGCGCCAGCGTGGTTGGCTGGCCGATTCATCAAGAACCATCACCCCGCCACGGCGGACCTTGAAAGCATAACTGTCATCGAGGTATTCATTACTGCAATTGCCACGAATCCCCAGGCTCAGGTAAACACGCTGATCCGGACCAACCCGTACCGTTCTGCTGTTATGTCCACCGCCGCCAGGTATTCGTGCGATACGCTGTAGTGAGTCTTCATCGATCTCCCGCTGGCCCGGTTTATAGTCTGCACGGTATAAGCCCCCAGTTTCAGCGATAAAAATTTCACCCTTGCGAAAAGCGACGTTATGCGGGTAACCACTCAGGCTGAGCAGTACATCCGGGCGCTGATAAGGACTGCTGACACGGTAAACATGACCGGAACGGGAACCGGCAAACAAATCACCATTATCATGGAATGTCAGTAACCTCGGACTGTCCATGTCATCGGTCAGCAACTCAAGCTGCATACCGGCAGGCAGGGTGACTTCTACACTTCCCCCGGGTAATTGCAGACGCTGCGTTACATAGTGAATGGGATCTGTCCCGGCCACTGCGGACAGGGACATCATGCTACAGATCACAATGGAAACAAATGATCTCATCACAGTTGGCTGGCTTGACTAGGCACCTGCTGTGCCTTTCAGTTGACGCATGGCCTTAAGGATTAATAACAGCCACGGTGCCCCATGCATGATCAGATCACCGATGTCGATCGGTCTTGACAGTTCGCCCGCTGATAGCATCTTGAGCTTCTCCCAGACATGAGGTTCGGGCAGAAACGGGGCAAGACCTATGGTAAGCACGAACACGACAATCATTATCCAGGGCAACCTGTCGAGCCAGTTCATAGAAACTCCATAACGTGGAAAAATTTCACTCTAAATTTAACTCTATTATAGAGAAGTGCTTCAAGCAATATCACCTGTTTCATAACTTCATCTATCAGTTAATTATACAGGCATAGTCCTGTACCTTGTCATTACCTTTCAGAACAAAACGTACCCACTTAGCTGGCAGACCGGTAAATTAACCATCGGTAAAGCTTTAATATAAAGGGATAAAGTACCAGCGCCGCCAGGCCAAGCGGGACAGTGGCAAGAAAATACCAGCCAGACACAGCCATAACGTAGAGCGTATCACCATAATCCTCGCCATTAATCATACAGGGGTTACTTGAGCCCTCGTGCAGGATACAGT
>CAMYJU010000042.1 GCA_947258795.1 uncultured Gammaproteobacteria bacterium
ATACTACTGTAAGCGCAATAAAATCCCGGTGATTACGACTGGTGGAGCAGGTGGCCTGCTTGACCCGACCCAGATCGGGATCTGTGATCTCAACAAGACGCATAATGATCCACTTGCGGCAAAAGTGCGCTCCTATCTACGTGCCCACTACGGATATACGCGTAACCCGAAACGTTACTTCGGCATTGAGTGTGTGTATTCAACTGAACAACCACGCTACCCGAAAGCTGGAGGAACAGTGGGGTTTGAGAAGCCCGGTGTGCATGGTGTTTCGATGGACTGTAACCTGGCCTATGGATCCTCGACGATGGTGACGGCTTCATTTGGTTTTATTGCTGCAGCGCGTGTTATCGAGAAAGTGCTTAAAAAATCACAGCCTTAGGAATCATCCTTGTTATCAGCATCATCAGGTAACACGGGGCTAAGATAGCGGCGAGGTTTCTTACTGACTTTGGTCGGATAATAACTTCGCCATTGCAACATCTTGTGCATGGCCTTGATAGTTTCACGATCGGCCTTCGTAAAACGGACAGCCAGTCCATTACCTTCACGGCGCACGGCACGGGCAATGATCTGCGGTTGTTTTAACTGCAGACGTTGCAGGGCATGAAAACGTATTTCCAGCAATCGGTGCCTGGGGAAGCCTAGTTCCTCAGTGATCAGGAAGGCACCACCCATACTGAGATCCCGTGTTTTACAGTTAATAACCTGTTCACCGGTCTTTTGCCACAGGCGTACCTCTACATCAAAATTAATCGGGCGTCGCTGCCAGTTTCTTGATTCCATTGGTATTACCCTCTACCGACCTGACTGCATGGCCAGTACCCTGCATATGAGTAGATTATCATGTTTCAATGACTGCCTGCCTTATTTAATGTATTTACCCTGTCCCGCTTACTTAAATACAGGAGAAATGCCTGATATTCGCGTTGCGACCAGTCCTGGCCTCCGATTACGACATAACGGATGTTTCCGGCTGGATCAACCAGGTAGGTTGACGGCAAACCTCGCGGTTGCCATCGCTCCGTGACGAGCCCGTCCGTATCGAGCAGGGTATCGATTTCGGGAGCCACACTGCCAAGAAAACTGAAAATGATGTCCTCTGATTCAGCTGTATTAACAATATAAAAATCCCACTCGCTCTGGGCAAGTTTATGGGTGAGTACCTGGATTGCCGGCATCTCGCGGCGACAGGGTCCACACCAGCTGGCCCAGAAGTGGACAAAGGACCAACGCCCGGGCACAGCTGACATAGTTACACGTTTGCCGTCCATGTTCTCGAGTGATAAAGCAGGGGCCAGTCGAGGTGGGACGCTGATAATGCCTTTGGGTGGTGATACGTCTGCCCGTAGCGAGCAGGCAAACATAATCATTGCTACGAATAGTAGATGCTTCATGTCGCAGGGTCCTCGCGGCATTGTAAATTGCTGAACTTGACGCTAACCGGCTGGCCCTGTTGATTTTCACCCGTTGCAAAGCGTGCGGTCAGCGTGAAGTTGTGTGGAATACGTGAAATGGTCAGGTTGCCACCTTCTCGTTCTCCGGGTTGAAAGTCGAGAGTATCGGGCAGCAGGGTCCAGCGGAATGTAGACTGGAAGCGCTGCGCGACATCCAGTTGCCGCCAGCTTTGTCTCCATTGTGCCCGGGTGATTCGCTTAACCTGGCTATCCTGGCTGGTCAGGGTCCACTTCGCAGTATCGTGCCAGAGGATATCTGGACTTTTGTTACGGATGCTTATAGTGAAAAAGCATGCATTGCGAGTGGCTTCAATCGCCCTGGCTGGAAATTCCCGGCCTTCATAAAACGCTGCCATTTGTTCAGCACTTCGCGGGATCACCACCATTTTCAGGTTTGAATTTTCGACAATATGACGATCAGGGTCAGCGAGTGGTTGCCGAGCCGGGAAGGCCACCAACATGATGGCCAGGAGTGTGATATGGACAGTTGTGCGTTGCATATTGATGCTAGCTTATATCGTTGTCAGTGAAATGGTAGTGTTTGATCTGGATCAACGTAGCGCATAGTATATATATTAGAATTTACTTATATTCAAATCGGGGGATACCGGGTTATGGCTTTCGAATTACACATGCC